>NZ_JAAMNK010000001.1:0-593957 GCF_011066025.1 Bacillus sp. EKM202B
CAAGGTGTTCAAGGTAACACAGGCGCTACCGGGCCTCAAGGGGCTCAAGGTAACACAGGCGCTACCGGACCTCAAGGCGTTCAAGGTAATACGGGCGCTACTGGTGCCACGGGACCTCAAGGTGTTCAAGGTAACACAGGCGCTACCGGGCCTCAAGGGGCTCAAGGTAACACAGGCGCTACCGGACCTCAAGGTGTTCAAGGCATCCAAGGACCAACGGGTGCTACCGGCGCTACCGGTATAGGAGTTACTGGACCAACTGGACCATCTGGCGGACCTACTGGGCCTACTGGACCTACTGGACCTAGCTTCCCTGTAGCAACAATTGTTGTAACAAATAACATTCAACAAACAGTACTGCAATTTAATAACTTTATTTTTAGTACTGCAATTAACGTAAACAATATTATCTTTAACGGCACAAATACAGTTACTGTTATTAACGCTGGCATTTATGTAATTAGCGTATCCATCGCTACAACTGCGCCAGGATGTGCTCCACTTGGAGTAGGAATTTCAATTAATGGAGCAGTCGCAACTGACAACTTCTCTTCAAGTTTAATAGGTGACTCACTTTCATTTACTACAATTGAAACGTTAGCAGCTGGTGCAAACATCTCTGTCCAATCTACTCTTAACGAGATTACGATCCCTGCAACAGGAAATACTAACATTCGCCTTACTGTATTTAGAATCGCTTAAATTTCACTATGTATTGTTTATGACAAATAAAAAAAGAGCGAGAAACTGAACTGCACCCCAATTGTTAGACACCGTCTAACAATTGGAGGTGCAGTTTTTCTATGGTTAAATTTACAGCTGATGAAAAAATACACATCGTTCAACGTTATTTGAACGGAAATGAAAGTTACCGAGAAATTAGTAAAGCGGTTGGTATAAGAGACACCGTAATTTTGAATTGGGTAAACCAATATAAACAAAATGGTGTGGAAGCTTTTCTAAAACGGTATACAAATTACACGCAACAATTTAAACTAGACGTACTAAATTTTATGATTGAAAACGGTACGTCCTTATTTGAAGGGGCAGCTATTTTTAATATTCCTGCCCCTTCAACGATTATTGTTTGGAAAAAACAATTCGAAACACAAGGAATCGCTGCCCTTCAATCAAAGAAAAAGGGGCGTCCATCCATGGAAAAAGATTCAAATAAACAATCAAAACAAACACCAGTTGAAGGTTCAGTCGAAGCACTTGAAGCACGTATTCAACAGCTTGAAATGGAAAATGAGTACTTAAAAAAGTTGAATGCCTTAGTTCAAAACAAGGAAAAATCACGAAACAGGACAAAGCACAAGTAGTCTATGAATTAAGGCATAAATATTCGGTGAAAGCACTTGTAGAGCTAGCTAACATTCCACAAAGCACGTATTATGATTTAGTAAAGAAAATGAATCGTCCGGATTTAGATGCCGATTTGAAAGCTGAAATTAAAGCGATTTATGAGGAAAATGAAGGCCGTTATGGCTACCGTCGCATTCGTGATGAGTTAACGAATCGTGGTCAAAAAGTGAATCACAAGAAGGTTCAACGCATTATGAAAGAGCTTGGATTAAAGTGTGTTGTGCATATGAAAAAATATAAGTCTTATAAGGGGAAAGTTGGTAAAACTGCACCCAATATTTTAGCGCGCAATTTTCATGCAGATGCACCGAATCAAAAATGGGTAACAGACATCACAGAGTTTAAATTATTTGGAGAGAAACTGTATATATCACCTGTATTAGACTTGTATAATGGTGAGATTATTACCTATACAATTGGCTTTAGACCGACGTATTCACTTGTTTCAGAAATGTTAGAGACAGCATTAGAACATTTACCGGAAAATCACCAACTATTGATGCATTCAGATCAAGGGTGGCATTATCAAATGAAACAATATGCCCGGACACTTGAATCAAGAGGTATTGTGCAGAGTATGTCTCGAAAAGGAAACTGTTATGACAACGCAGTAATGGAGAATTTCTTCGGGATCATGAAGTCGGAATTCCTCTACATAAAAGAGTTTGAAAGTGTAGATCATTTTAAAATAGAATTAGAAAAATATGTAGATTATTATAATACGAAACGGATAAAGGTAAAATTAAAAATGAGCCCGGTGCAATACCGGACTCATTTGGATCAAGCTGCCTAATGAAATAACCGTGTCAACTTTTAGGGGTCACTTCAAAACTCGCTCTTTTTTTGTTATGTACAATAATTCATTACTACTCTAATTCAATCGAAACATTTTTTTGTGGTACGAATGTAGAAATTGCATGTTTATAAATAAGCTGTTGCTTACCTTCTGTTTCCAGTAGGACTGTAAAATTATCAAATCCTTTAATTAATCCACGAAGCTGGAAACCATTTAATAAGTACAGCGTAACAAACGTATTTTCTTTACGGAGTTGATTTAAAAACTGATCTTGAATATTGATTGATTGCTTCATGTCGAATCCTCCTCTTTTTCTCTACTTACTATTATTCGACTTTAGTTGTAACTTTCCTTCTATGTATCGTAAAATTTCTGACGTTTTTTCACCATCTGTAACATCAAACCATGTGACATCCATTTTATTACGGAACCACGTTAATTGACGTTTTGCATAACGACGTGAATTCGTCTTTAATTGTGATACCGCTTCTTCTAAAGAGACACGATTCTCAAAATAATCATATACCTCTTTATACCCAATCGCTTGAATAGATTGACAATCTCTCATCCCACGATTATACAGCCCTTTTACTTCCTCTAATAAACCTTGTTCCATCATTAAATCCACTCGTAAGTTAATGCGATCGTATAGCATTTCTCGATCCATTGTCAAGCCAATTAGTGAAACATCATATAATAACTCGTTTTCTTGTTTTTCGAGTTGTTCACTCATTTTTTCGCCCGTCGTGTGGAAAATTTCTAACGCCCGAATGACACGACGCACATTATTAGCATGAATACGCTCCGCGCTTTCTGGATCTACTTCTTGCAATTTTTCATGTACATATTCCACACCACGTTCTTGAGCTAGCTTTTCCATTTTCTCTCGGTATATAGCATCACCAGCATCATCTGTAAACTGATAATCGAATAAAACAGATTGTATATAAAGACCGGTTCCACCAACAATAATCGGTAATTTACCCCGCTCTGTAATTTCTCGAATATGTTTACGAACACGTTCTTGAAATTCTGCGACAGAAAATGAATCTTCCGGATCTTTTATATCGACCATATAATGTGGAATTCCGTCCATCTCTTCTTTTGTCACCTTTGCGGTTCCAATGTCCATCGTGCGATAAATCTGCATGGAATCTCCACTTATAATTTCACCATTCAACGCTTTGGCAAGGTCAATACTTAACTTCGTCTTTCCAACAGCAGTTGGTCCAATGATGACAGCAACCTTTTCGCGTTGCATTTCTCCCATATCATTCAACTCTCTTTATGTAATATACTCCATCTATTGATTATATCCAATCTTAACAATTTTAACGGTACGATTGCAAGTTCTTTCATTCTGGTACATGAAATTTCATATAAAAAAAGAACATAGTTTGTCCAATTCTGCATACACATGATAAAAAATAGCTTTGAGAGGATGAGTTGACTATGAAACAATCTACCATCAATTTTTCATCTTTAACAAAAGACCTCATTTTAGCCACTGCTACAAAAGAACAAAACTGTTCACAAGAAGAATTATACTTCGCTCTAAATTGTTTGCTACGTTCTTTTCATTCTACGCTCCAAGAAACAACATTACATCTAGAAAATAAAAATACAGAGTATATGCAGACTCAATTTTGCAGTGCATATAAAATTCTTACAGGTACAACTATTTATCCCTTTCAATAATCCATAAAAAGCGGTTGCTTGAAAATATGTAAGCAATCGCTTTTTAAATTAATACATATACACTATTGTATAACTTTCACTTTTACAGACTTACGGCCCCAGCTATTAGCACTACCATCTGAGCCCACTAATACATCAATGCGATTTCCTTTAATCGCACCACCAGTATCTCCAGCAATCGCTTCTCCATATCCTTCTACCCATACTTTCGATCCAAGTGGAATTACCTTTGGATCAACAGCAATTACTTTCATATTTGGATTCGCTGTTAAATCATGCCCCATTGCAGTTAACACACGACCACCATACGTACCATTCTCACTTGGATTTGCTGTATACGCCGTCGCTTCTACTGTTATTTCACGACCGCCAGCAGGTGCATTTGTTTCAGCAGATTTCTTAACTGGTTTCGCAGCTGGCTTTTCCTTTGCTACAGGCTTACTTGATTCTACATTTTTAACAGACTCTTTGCTCTTAACTGCCGTATTATTTTTAACCGACGGATTTACTCTAGCCGGTTCTTCTTGAGTTACAACTTCTTTCTTTTCAATCACAGGTGCTTCTCCTGTTAAAAATGGTACGTGAACATATGCAACTTTTCCATTGTAGTCGAATTGTAACCATTCATTTTGAACTTGATTTGTCGTTTCAATCAAATCATTTTTATTAAATTTACCAAGAATTTCAGAGTCAGTATTCGCTCCAGCACGAATATTTAATACGTTCGCAGTTACATAATACGTACTTTTAGTAAATTCAGCACTTACAAATGCTTCTTTACCGTCTAATTTAATTTTCGACCATCCGTTTTCTGTATTTATAACATCTAATTTATTTCCACTTAACATTTTACCTACAAGCTTTGACTCTACATTTGGGTTTTCTCTCACATTTAATACGTTTGTTGTTACAATCGTTTCTGCTTTCGCAGAACCTGCAAAAATCCCAAGACCAAAAACTGCCGCTGTTGCTATACCTAATAATTTTTTCATGAATAGCCTCCATTTGCTTTGTTTTCGTATTTTCATTATAGCAACAGATTTTTTAGTTTTTTAGAAATCACACAATTACAAAGCATTCGTAATATACGATTAACGAGTTGTAACATAAATTTCCATATTAATGAAATGCATTTTCAATAGAAACCCCAATATTTTTCATATATTTTCCACATACAAGCATGAAAATTTTTTCCCAAAAAAAATTACAGTATTACTGTTTTGTTACAAAAAAATCATATTCCATTACATCTTTTACCATAAAACATCATTCTCCAATTATTAATCTCTTTTTTTGTAATAAAAAGGAGTAGCTTATAGCAGCTACTCCTTTTTCATTTATTATTTAACCTTCTTTTTCCAAATCCCCATCATAAGAGCAGAAATAACTGTCCCTACTAATATAGAGAAAATATATAGCAACGGTTTATTTACTAATGCTATAACAAATAACCCACCATGTGGTGCCGGTAATGTAATTTGGAATAACATAGATAACGCGCCTGCAATACTTGAACCAACAACACAACTTACAATTACTCGAATCGGATCTGCAGCTGCAAATGGAATTGCACCTTCTGTAATAAACGATGCTCCCATAATATAATTTGTTAAACCAGATTTACGTTCCGCTTCTGTAAACTTCGTTTTAAAGAATGTAGTTGCAAATGCAATTGCAAGTGGCGGTACCATACCACCAGCCATAACAGCAGAGTGAACTCCAAAGTTCTGCGCTTCTATTGCAGCAATACCAAATGTAAATGCGGCTTTATTAATTGGACCACCCATATCGATTGCCATCATACCACCTAAAATAAGACCTAGTAATATAGCATTTGTACCGTTCAAACCATTTAACCATCCTGTTAACATTTCATTCAATGCTACTACAGGTGGATTTACTACTTTTTGCATTACAACTCCTGTAATTAACAATCCAAAGACTGGATATAACAAAACAGGTTTAATTCCTTCTAACTGCGCTGGTAATCCTGAAAATAATCTTTTCAATCCTAAAACAACATATCCAGCTAAGAAACCAGCAATTAATCCTCCTAAAAACCCAGCATTCGCATGTGCCGCTAAAAACCCTCCAACAACACCAGGCATAAAACCAGGACGATCAGCAATAGAACTCGCAATAAATCCAGCTAAAATTGGTACAAGGAATAAAAACGCCCCTGTTTTTCCTCCACCAATAGACATGAACAATTCAGCTAATGGACCTTCCGCCTTTATACCACCAAACGAAAACGCTAGCGCTATTAAAATTCCACCGCCAACAACGAACGGAAGCATATTACTTACACCACTCATTAAATGCTTATAAATTCCTAATCCTTTTTCATTCTCTATACTCTCTGACTTCCCATTCTCTTTTACACCTTTAAAGATTGGTGCATCTTGTTTGACAGCTCGATTAAGAAGCTTTTCCGTTTTTCTAATCCCATCAGCTACCGGCACTTGAATGACATGTTTTCCAGCAAAACGATTTATTTCTACTTGTTTATCTGCCGCAACGATAATGGCCGTTGCACGTTCAATGTCCTCTTTCGTTAAACCGTTTTTTATACCTGTTGATCCGTTCGTTTCAACTTTAATCGCAATCCCTAACTCTGCCGCTTTCGCTTTCAAACTATCAGCAGCCATATATGTGTGAGCGATTCCAGTCGGACAAGCTGTAACAGCTAATACGTATGGTTCATCCCCTTCCGGTTTCGCTACTTCAACTTCTTCTTCTTTTTCATTCTCTTTTTCATCAAATAAGCGAAGAAGTTCCTCTTCATCCTTTGCTTCTAATAATTGCTTGCGAAAGCCTTCATCCATTAATAATGTAGAAAGACGGGACAACGTTTCTAAATGTGTATTATTTGCTCCTTCACTTGCAGCAATCATAAAGAATAAATGTGCAGGCTGTCCGTCAAGCGATTCATAATTGATACCGCTTACACTTCTACCGAAACAAATCGCCGGTTGCTTAACAGCCTTCGTCTTCGCATGAGGTATGGCAATGCCTTCCCCAATTCCAGTCGTACTTTGGGACTCCCGCTTTAAAATAGCTTCTTTAAATTCCGTTTTACTATTTAAACGATTTGCCCCACTTAATTTCTCAACTAATTCATCTATGACAGCTTCTTTATTTGAAGCTGTCAAATTCATAATGACTGTATCCCTTTTTAATAGTTCTGTAATTTTCATATGTTACTTCCCCCTATCGCTTAACTACAATTACTTGCGACAATAATTCTTCTACTTTTTCCTTTTTACATAAATCTGCCGAAAATGCTGTTGCACTCCCTGTTGCAACACCATATTGGAATGCCTTTTCAATATCTTTTGTCTGTTCGTATTTACCTACAAATCCAGCAACGAGAGAATCTCCTGCCCCAACTGAATTAATAACAACACCTTTTGGAACAGTTGCTTCATATATACCTTCTGCCGTAAATAATAAAGCTCCATCTCCGGCCATAGATACAATAACGTTCTCTACACCTTGTTCGACTAATTTTCTTCCATACGGTAAAATCTCTTCTACTGTTAAAAGCTCCACTCCAAATAACTCACCAAGTTCATGATGATTTGGCTTTATTAAAAATGGCTTATTTTTAATTACATGTTGCAGTGCACTTCCACTTGCATCCACTACTACACGAATACCTTTTTCAGCTCCAAACGCAGCAATTGATTCATAAAAAGTATTTGGAATAGAAGTCGGTACACTTCCAGCAAGTACAACACAATCTCCACGTTGCATACTTTCAATTTTGTTCATTAACTGTCCGAACTGCTCTTTTGTCACAATAGGACCTTGTCCATTTAATTCTGTTTCTTCTTCCCCTTTTATCTTTACATTAATTCTAGTATCTTCATCTACTTGGACGAAATTTGTTGTTACACCTTCATCATGTAATACATCTTGCATAAACTGACCAGTAAATCCACCAGTAAATCCAAGTGCAACATTTCCAACACCTAAACGATGAAGAACGCGAGAAACATTAATCCCTTTTCCTCCAGGAAACTTCATGTCTTTCTCTGCTCGATTTACTGTGCCTAAATCAAAAGAATTAACTTGTACTACATAATCAATAGATGGGTTTAAAGTAACTGTATAGATCATTGTTTATCAGCCTCAATTACATTGGTTTGTCTTTTATATTTTTCTAAATCAATTTCTAAATGGTTTGTAATAATATTTGCATCTTCAACATTGGCAATTTTCGCAAACGCAACTTCTGAAAACTTACTTTCATCAATTAAGAAATACCCTTCGTTCGCTAATGTTAATGCCATTTGTTTTAAAAGCGCTTCTTCTGGATCTGGTGTTGTAAAACCAAACTGTTCATGTACGCCATTCGCTCCTAAAAAACATTTATCAAAGCGATACTTCTGCATACTTTCCTGTGCCATCGCACCAATTAAAGCCTTCGTCCTACTCTTCATCATTCCGCCTAGTAAATACGCACGAATATTATTTTCAACTAAAGCTTCAATATGCATAAGTCCATTCGTCACGACAGTAACATCTTTATTTATTAGAAATGGAATCATTTCAAATGTTGTACTTCCTGCATCTAAATAAATACAATCCCCTTGTTCCACAATAGTAGCTGCATACTTAGCAATTTGATGTTTTATTTGAATGTTTTTGGATGATTTTTCAATCATCGTTGGCTCCTGTCCCTTTGCTGTTAAAACAGAGGCACCACCATGAACTCTTTTTAATAACCTTTGTTTTTCTAATTGTGCTAAATCACGACGAATTGTTGATTCAGAGCTTTCTGTTCTTTCAACTAATTGCTGTAATTTAACTACTTTCTGTTCTTTTACAAGTTGCAATATCATTTGATGACGTTCAGGAGTTAACATTTTACTCACCTCTTCTTTGATTACAGTATAATGAAAACGATCACAAAAATCAACCACATACATTCATAAATAATCAAAAACAATCAAAAACAATCAAAAACAGTTATAGACAACAAAAAAGAAACCCATTTGATTGTTATATCAAATGGGTTTCTTTTCTCGATTCACTTATAAAGAAGCTTTATATATGTTTAAAACATCATCTTTATTTAATTTTTTAAAGTTACCAAATTCACCATAAGCCATCGCTTTATCCGCCATTAAATCAATTTCATTTTCTCCAATAGTATAATCAGATAATGCTACTGGCGCCTCAATTGAAGTCCAAAATTGACGCAGTGCCTCAATTCCTTCTAACGCCACTTCTTTATCTGTTTTGCCATCTGTTTCTATATCAAATACACGAATAGCGAACTGTTTAAAACGACTTACATTTTCATCTATAACATGCTTCATCCAATTCGGGAATAGAATTGCAAGGCCGCCGCCGTGTGGTATGTCATGAACAGCAGAAACTGCATGCTCAATATTATGAGTTGCCCAGTCTCCTTTTACTCCCATTGCTAAAATGCCGTTTAACGCCATAGTACCGCAATATAAAATTGTTTCCCTATGCTCATAATTTTCTAGATCACTTAAAAGCTTAGGAGCTGTTTCAATTACTGTTCTTAAAACAGATTCACAATAACGATCTTGTAGTTCTGTATTTGTTCCATGATGGAAATATTGCTCTAATACGTGTGACATAATATCTACCATACCGTAAATTGTTTGATCTTTCGGTACAGACGCAGTATGAACTGGATCTAAGATTGAAAACTGCGGGAAAGTAACCGGGCTACCCCAGCCGTATTTTTCATTCGTTTCCCAGTTTGTAATTACCGAGCCTGCATTCATTTCAGATCCTGTTGCTGCAAGAGTAAGTACAGTACCAAATGGTAATGCCTCGCTAGCAAATGCTTTTTTCGTTACAATATCCCATACATCTCCATCGTACTTACTACCAGCGGCAATCGCTTTCGTACAGTCGATTACACTTCCTCCACCAACTGCTAAAATAAATTCGACACCATTTTCTTTACAAATTTGAATCCCTTTTTTTACTGTTGATACACGAGGATTCGGTTCAACACCAGTCAATTCAAATACTTCCGCATTTATATCTTTTAAAATAGAAATTACATTATCATATATACCGTTTCTTTTAATGCTGCCTCCTCCATATACGAGAAGAACTTTTTTACCGAACTGTGGAATTTCAGTTTTTAACTGCTCTAATTGTCCTTTACCGAAAATAAGTTTTGTCGGATTACGAAATACAAAATTTTGCATATCTTTTTACCATCCCTTCTATTTAAAAAGCAACTATACTTTTGTATACCATATTTTTTTCATTTCACAAAAATATTTGCTTAACAAAAAAATCCCAGCCTTTAGGGCTGAGATTTTTTATTGATAATAAGGTGAGATCATTAAGTAAACAATAACACCAGATAGACTTACATATAGCCAAATTGGCATCGTCCATCGTACAATTTTACGGTGACGTGTTAATTGATTCGTAAAACCAAATACAAGTGCGAACAATGCAAGTGGTACAATAATTGCCGCAAGGATAATATGTGTAATTAAAATGATGAAGTACACATATTTAATAAATCCTTCCCCGCCAAAATGTGTTGCTGGCGCCAAGTAATGATACGATAAATACGAAACACAGAATAGCAAAGTCGTCGTGAATGCCGCAAGAATGAAACCACGGTGCATTTTCACATTCTTTTTAATAATAGAGTATAAAGCTGCTAATAAGAATACGAACGTAAAGCTATTAAAAATTGCATTTAACATTGGTAAAATCGTTACATCAAAATGTACTTCTCCTTCATAGCCAACAGGTCCAAAGAACAAAAATAAAATAATCGCATTTACAATTACAGAAAGCGTTATCACAATAGGAGCATAGCTTTTCTGATTTGTTGATTGATCCACCAAAATGGTCACTCCCTCTTCCTTCAAATATGTATACGTAACCTCACTATTTTAACATATTATTCACAGTGTAAATGTGACAATAGTTTGACACAGTAAGACAAGACAAAGAAAAAAATCCTTCTTAATAAAACTTCTTAAGAAGGATTTTATCGCTTTATTATTCAAATAGCAATGCAATTAGTTTTTGTTAAAAAACGTATTGCTATATGCTTGAAAAATTTCAGATACTTGATATCCCATTAATGAAATTGCTGTTAATGAAAAGAAACCAATCATAAGAAATCGAAACCACATATAAATCTCCTCCTTGTATTTAGCTTAAAAAACGTTAGCTATATTACAAGTTACGTGGCACTCTTCATCATCACTTTCTTTCTTCTTTACAATTGCTGTTATAAATCGAATCATAAAGAATAGAACAAAAGGAATTTGTTCGTAATTCACCTTGGCATAGTTCAGCAACGGCTCGCGCTGCACATCGAACGGGGATGAGAAGGAATAGAACATACCTTGCTCTTCCATATATACAATTACAATTTTCATGCAAAATACTATTCCTAGAAACGAAACAATATCTTGCCATTCTGTCGTATATAACAGGTTATACAGCTCTAATACGTACTCTTCCATCATCATCCCCCCTTCCTTTTTTACCATTTTGCTCGCCTTCGTATAAAAAGTCAAGAAAAAAGTTTATATTCACTATGACAATAGTAATTACTCGTTTCTATGTTTATATATGATTCTTTTATAGCAATGATTGGGTGTAACTCTATTCCAAAACAATAAATTAGAATCGAACGGATTCTTCATTTCTACTTTTAGGTTTCAAAACTGTGCTATTTTTATTTCTATTAAAAATAAAATAAGAAAGTATTATAAGAACAGTAACAAGCATCGTTAAAAGTGCTTGTGGACGCAAAGATTCAATTGCAAGCATTGCAACTAAAACTGCTATAATAGCAGCAATTGTAACATACGTTACATATGGGAAAAGCCACATTTTCACTTTCAAATTTCTTTGTTCTACTTTTCCCATTTTTTTACGCATCTTTAAATGCGAAACTGCAATAACGAGATAAACGAGTAACGCGATCCCACCAGAAGCATTCACTAAAAATAAAAATACTTTATCTGGAGATATGTAACTAAAAACAACTCCAATATAAGCGAAGAAAGTTCCAAATAAAACTGCTCGAACTGGAACACCACTACTGTTCAATTTTAAAAACACCTTTGGAGCATCTCCTCTTTCTGCCATCGAAAAAAGCATTCTTGAGTTTGTATATAAGCCCGAATTTAAACAAGAGAGTACAGCTGTTAAAACGATAAAATTCATAATTTGTGCTGCCGCTGGTATTCCTATATGTTCAAGTACCGCTACAAATGGACTTTTTAGTATGTTTGCTGAATTCCACGGAAGGAGTGTAACGACTATAGCAATAGATCCAATGAAAAATACGAGAATACGCCAAATTACACTATTTGTTGCTGTTTTTACTGCTTTTACAGGCTCAGCAGACTCACCAGCCGCTACTGCTACAATCTCTGACCCCATAAATGAAAATATAACGACGGTAATTCCAAGCAGCACCGAACTTATCCCATTTGGCATAAATCCCCCTTGTCCTACTAAATTTGAAGTGCCAGGTGCTTCCGTTCCTGGTACAAATCCTAAAATAACAGCAAGTCCAAGACAAAGGAATAAGACGATACTTATTACTTTAATAAAAGAAAACCAATATTCAAACTCTCCAAATGATTTCACTGAAAAAACATTCGTCAACGTTAATAAAATCGTTAATATTAGGCTTAATAACCAGAGTGGGATGTCTGGAATCCAGTATTGAATAATACCAGCACCTGCTGTGGCTTCTATTGCAATAACAATTACCCAGAAAAACCAATATAGCCACCCAATTGTATACCCCGCCCATGGACCAATAGCTTCTCGTGCATATGTTGCAAATGAACCACTTGTCGGGTTAATAGCTGCCATTTCCCCCAACATTCTCATGACGAAAATGACTAGAAGTCCCGCTAATGCATATGAAACGATAGAACCTGGCCCGGCCGAATGTACAACTGCACCACTTCCAACAAACAAACCAGCCCCTATTACACCACCAATTGAGATCATCGTAATGTGGCGTATTTTTAGGTCTTTCTTAAGATTTTTATCCAAATCTTGTACATCCCCTTCCAAACTTTATTTTGAAATTTATGTAAGAGTATTATGCAAAAAACCTTGTCTTACACTTCTTAATATATCAAAATATTCTGAATTTAAAAATTATAAATCCACCTCCTTCATAAATTATTACATTAGGTTTAATAATTTTCCATACACAATTGTTGAGAAAATTATTAAACCTAACAAAAGATAAAATTTTCAGATATCATTAAAGAAACAAGATTATACATCTAGACAACTTTGTGTATAGGAGTGTTGATATGTTAAACAAGTTCAAATTCATTTGTTGTATGTTAGTAATTTTCTTACTGCTACCGCTAGCCCCCTTCCAAACAAAAGCAGCAAACAATTTAGGATCAAAATTACTCGTTGGATATTGGCATAACTTTGATAACGGTACTGGCATTATTAAATTAAAAGATGTTTCACCAAAATGGGATGTAATAAATGTATCTTTCGGTGAAACTGGTGGTGATCGTTCCACTGTTGAATTTTCCCCTGTGTATGGTACAGATGCAGAGTTCAAATCTGATATTTCCTATTTAAAAAGTAAAGGAAAAAAAGTAGTTCTTTCAATAGGTGGACAAAATGGAGTCGTTTTACTTCCTGACAATGCCGCTAAACAACGTTTTATTAATTCCATACAATCTCTAATCGATAAATACGGTTTTGATGGAATAGATATTGACCTTGAATCAGGTATTTACTTAAACGGCAATGACACTAATTTTAAAAACCCAACAACTCCTCAAATCGTGAATCTTATCTCAGCAATTCGAACGATTTCAGACCATTACGGTCCAGATTTCCTATTAAGCATGGCCCCTGAAACAGCTTATGTTCAAGGCGGGTATAGCGCATATGGAAGCATATGGGGTGCATATTTACCAATTATTTACGGAGTGAAAGACAAACTAACTTATATTCACGTTCAACACTATAATGCTGGTAGCGGCATTGGGATGGACGGTAATAATTATAATCAAGGAACCGCAGACTACGAGGTCGCGATGGCAGATATGCTCTTACATGGCTTTCCTGTAGGCGGTAATCCAAATAATATTTTCCCCGCTCTTCGTTCAGATCAAGTAATGATTGGACTTCCGGCGGCACCAGCAGCAGCTCCAAGTGGCGGGTATATTTCTCCAACTGAAATGAAAAAAGCTTTAGATTATATCATTAAAGGCGTTCCTTTCGGAGGAAAGTATAAGCTTTCTAATCAAAATGGCTACCCTGCATTTCGTGGTCTAATGTCTTGGTCCATTAATTGGGATGCAAAAAACAACTTTGAATTCTCCAATAACTACAGAACATATTTTGATGCTATTCCTTTGCAAAAATAATAAAAAACAGCAATAGGTTATATAAAGTAACCTATTGCTGTTTTTTATTTATGTAAATTACTTTTTCACATCCATATCTACAGTACGAAGAGATTCATCTCCATTTCGTAAATAGCTATTTACGAGACTTAAAAGTAACTTCCCACCAACTAACATTGCACGTTCATCAAAATCAAATTGAGGATGATGATGCGGATACGTTGCTCCTATTTCTTCATTACCCGCACCTGTGAAGAAAAATGCTCCTGGAACATGCTCTAAGTAGTATGCAAAATCTTCACCACCCATAATCGGCGGCACTTCAATGACCCTTTCTCTTCCAAGATCACATTCTGCAACCTCCATAAAATGACTCGTTTCCTCTACATGATTTATTAATATTGGATAGCCACGTTTATATTGAATATTAACTTCAGCCTGAAGAGACTGACAAATCCCCTCAACAACTCGTCTAAATTCCTTCTCCATATATTCTCTTACTTCAGGATCTAACGTTCGAATGGTTCCTGTAAACGTAGCAGTATCCGCAATAATATTATCCGCTTGACCAGCATGGAATGTACCAACTGTTAAAACTACGGATTGAAGTGGATCGACTTTTCTACTAACTAACAGTTGCAACTGGTTAATAATTTGTGTTGCAACAATAATAGCATCTACAGTATGATGTGGCATACCTCCGTGACCACCTCGCCCTTGAACCTTCACCTCAAAAGAATCAGCTGCCGCCATCATTGCTCCTGCTTTCGCACCAACAATTCCTACAGGCATTTGAGAAGATACATGCGTACCAAAAACAACATCTACTCCTTCTAAACAACCATCCTCAATCATAGCGATAGCCCCGCCAGGCTCTTTCTCTTCTGCATGTTGGTGTATAAGAACTATTTTTCCAGAAAGCTGGTCTCTATGATCACTTAATATTTTTGCAACTCCTAAAAGTGTTGCTGTATGTCCATCATGGCCACAAGCGTGCATTACGCCCGGAACCTTTGATTTATATGAAACTTTCTTTTCATCTTGAATAGGTAGTGCATCAAAATCAGCACGCAACGCGATTGTCTTCCCAGATTTCCCACCTTCAATTACGCCGATGATTCCTCTTCCCCCGACATCTGTTTTCACATCAATATGAAAACTTTTTAAGATTGCAGCTATTTTTTTCGGTGTTTCTATTTCTTGAAACGATAGCTCTGGGTATTGATGAAAATCTCTTCGCCACGAAACCATTTGGTTATACAAACTTTCCAACTCTTTATGCCATGTTTCTATCATAGAAATTCCCCTTTCTTTTTTAACACTTTAAATTTAATTTACATAACATTCTGTATTTAATCAATAAAAAGGAGAACTTTCTCTGAAAGTCCTCCTACTATTCTAGAATCGTCTAATTACTATTTTGCTTCAACACAAATACTGAAAGTTCAGGTACACTCCAAAATCTAACCGGCATTCGGGTTGTCCCAATACCTCGATTTACGTATAAATGTAACGGCTTATTCTTCCCTTCTAATTCATACATACCTTCAACATAGCTCTCAGCTAATTTTGTAGTAATTAATGGACCTATAAAAGGAATTTGAACTTGTCCTCCGTGACTATGCCCTGAAACTTGAAAATCAACTGGATAACAAGCTACTTTGTCTACAACATCCGGCTCATGTACTAATAGCATATTGAAATCTTGTTGCCTTACATGTTTTAAAGTCGCGTCTATTTGCGGCTTCCCTAATAAGAAATCATCCAAACCTGATATTGTAATATATTTGCCGTTTCCCACTTTAATTTTCTGCACTTCATTTACTAATACAGAAAAACCAGCTTCCTCCATATACTTTTTATAAAACACACTACCACCCCCGCCCCTATCATGATTCCCAAACACAGCATATTTCCCTAAGGGAGCATTAATTTTCTGCAAAATAACCTTCGCTTCATCTTTTTCCGCACTATAAGATCCAAACTTATCTATTAAATCTCCTGTGAAAACTACTATATCTGGATGCAATTCATTCATCTTCTCAACCAAATTTTCTAGTTGTTTCAATGTAAACTCTGGTCCTAAATGTACATCTGAGAATTGCAATATTTTTTTATTATTAAACTCTTTAGGAATCGTCGGGGCTTCTATTTCATTCCACGTAACTGTTATTAGTTTTCGTTCTATTTCTGTCGCATAGAAATACAAGCTTACTGGAATCATTACTATACTTATGAAACTTATAATAAGTTTCTTTAAGATTGATTTTTTTTGTTCTTTTTTTACATGATGCGTATTCATGTTTTCACCTCTAGATGTAGTTTAAAATCCTTTTGTTACATTGAGGTGACAACATGAAAAAAATTTGGGTTTCAACACGTTGTAGCAAATATGTTTGTTATCCCAGCTGCAATTTTTACCGGTCATGTAACTTGGATTGAATATTTCCCAAACTTCTTGTTTTCTTTGGGAATTTAGTAGGCGGTATGTATTTTGTAGAACTACCTTATTTCATATCTTATAATAAGAAACTACCTACAAATAAAGAGAAGACTGAAATACAGAACAAATCTATATCCGCTTAAATGGAATGGTTATAAAGTAGGCCTAAAAAATATTACAAATTTCATTTTTTTCGTGAATATATCTACGTACACTTGTTCTCGAATGTTTTATACGTTATAATAACAACTTAAATAGCATTATTTACATATGAGGTGAAAAACATGAATAAAACAGAATTAATTAAAAACGTTGCACAAAATGCTGAGATTTCTCAAAAAGAAGCTACTGTAGTTGTACAAACTGTAGTAGAATCAATCACTAACGCTTTAGCTGCTGGTGAAAAAGTACAACTTATCGGATTCGGTACATTCGAAGTTCGTGAAAGAGCTGCTCGTACAGGCCGTAACCCACAAACTGGTGAAGAAATGCAAATCGCAGCTTCTAAAGTACCTGCTTTCAAAGCTGGTAAAGAACTAAAAGAAGCTGTAAAATAATGAAAAAATAGCCTTCTCGTTTATGAGAAGGCTATTTTTTCATAACATAATTGATAAAATTCTGACCATTGTGCTGTTTTTTTTGTTCCTTTATGCAAATAAAACCTTTCCTTTCAAAGAAAGATTTTGCTGTAATACTCGCCTCTGTATATATATCCCCGTGCCCTAAGTTCACTGCTTCTTTTTCTAACTTCTGTAATATGTATGAAGCTACCCCTTTTCCTTGATAATCTTTATGCGTAAATAAGCGATCTATGTAATGCTCATCATTATAATCCCCAAACCCCACTATCACACCTCTATACTCAGCAACGTAACAAATATTCTTTTCTAAAGACTGTAGCCATCTTTCTCTATCTAGTCGCTTTGGCGCCCATGCCTGTAGCTGTAACTCGTTATAATCTCTTGCATTCACCGTATGAACTGTTTCATAGAACAATTGTAATACTGTTTCTAAATCCTCTTTCTGGAATGTCCTAATTATAATATCCGTTAACATATATGAGTCTCCTTACTAAACTAACACTCGGCTTTCTACTATAATAAGATTCAATATTGCTGCTTTATTATACCTTTTTTCTTTTTATACAAACAAAAAAAACAACACTTATTCAAAGTATTGTTTTTTTGTATAAAAGCATTTTCAATTACTCTATAAATTAAAATTTTTATTATTTTAATTTCACTCTTTGCAATCTTAGTGCATTTAATACGACTGATACCGAGCTAAATGCCATCGCCGCCCCTGCAACCCAAGGTGCTAAGAAACCTAATGCTGCAATTGGGATCCCTAAGCCATTATAAGCTAACGCCCAGAATAGGTTTTGCTTAATATTTCTAATCGTCATTTTACTCATAAAAATTGCATCGGCAATACTATTTAAATCACCACGGATTAACGTAATATCCGCTGCTTCCATCGCTACATCCGTTCCTGTTCCAATTGCCATACCAATGTCTGCTGTAGCAAGAGCAGGAGCATCATTTATTCCATCTCCAACCATCGCTACTTTCTTACCTTGCGCTTGCAGTTTTTTCACTTCTTCTGCTTTTCCTTCTGGCAATACTTCTGCAATTACGTGATCAATACCAACTTGCCCTGCAATTGCCTGAGCAGTTTGTGTATTATCCCCTGTAATCATAACAACGTCTAGACCCATTTTCTTAAGCCGTGCGATAGCTGCTTTTGAAGTATCTTTTACAGTATCCGCAACAGCAACTATTCCAGCATACTCCTTATCTATCGCTATTAACATTGCTGTTTTTCCTTCTCGCTCTAGCTCTTCCATCGATTTAGAAACTTCTTCAATATCAATATTAAACTTCGTCATTAATCGACGTGTACCAATTAATAATTGTTTCCCTTCAACAATCGATTCAATACCGAACCCAGGAATTGCTTCAAATGTTTCCGAACTTGGTATATCAATTTTCTTTTCTTTAATTCCTTCTACTATCGCTTCTGCAAGTGGATGTTCAGAATTTTTTTCTGCCGCTCCTACTAAACGTAGTATTTCTTCTTCATGGAATCCATCTGCTACAATTATATCTGTTAACACTGGCTTCCCATTTGTCACAGTACCCGTTTTGTCTAAAATAACCGTATCTAATCGGTGCGTTGCTTCTAAATGCTCTCCACCTTTAAATAAAATACCATACTCAGCTGATCTTCCTGATCCAGCCATAATAGATGTAGGTGTCGCAAGACCTAACGCACATGGGCAAGCGATAACAAGTACTGCTATCATTTTCTCAAGCGCTCCGCCAAAATCACCAGGTGTAACAAATATCATCCACACTGCAAATGTAATAATAGCAATTACAACTACAACCGGTACGAAAATACCAGAAATTTGATCAGCTACCCGTTGAATAGGCGCTTTCGATCCTTGCGCTTCTTCTACTACTTTAATAATTTGAGCTAATGCCGTATCTCTACCTACCTTAGTTGCTTTAACTTTTAAAAATCCATTTTTATTTATTGTAGAACCAATTACTACATCTCCAATTGTTTTATCAACTGGAATACTTTCACCCGTTAACATCGATTCATCAATCGCAGATTTTCCTTCTACAATTTCTCCATCAACTGGTATTTTTTCACCAGGTTTTACATAAACGATATCACCAGCTACCACTTCTTCGATTAAAATCTTCATTTCTGTTCCATCTCGCACAACTGTAGCTGTTTTCGCTTGTAATCCCATTAACTTTTTAATTGCTTCTGATGAACGTCCCTTTGCCTTTGCTTCAAATAATTTACCTAAAATAATTAATGTAATAAGTACCGCACTCGTTTCAAAATATAAATCTGTCATATGTTCCGAAGAACCAATAGATTGAATACTTAAATATACACTATAGAAATAAGCGGCCGACGTTCCAAGTGCCACGAGAACATCCATATTCGCACTTTTATTACGTAACGCTTTATAAGCTCCAATATAAAACTGTCCACCAATGATAAATTGAACAGGAGTTGCAAGGGCTAGCTGTACCCAAGGGTTCATTAGCATATCAGGTAAATAAATAAACGATGTAAATGAGAAATGACTCACCATTGCCCACAATAACGGGAATGATAAAATAAACGAAATAATAAATTTCTTCTTTTGTCGTTCAATTTCTTGTAAGCGATGATCTGTTGATCCATCTTGCTCATCTGATTTCACTTCTAATTTATATCCTAACTTTGTAATCGTACTCTTCATTTCATTTACACTGACTTCATCAGGATTAAAGTCTACCGTTGCCGACTCTAAAGCGAAATTAACCGTCGCTTTGTTCACACCATCTAACTTATTTAAACGCTTTTCAACTCTATTCGCACATGCTGCACATGTCATTCCTGAAACAGTAAATTCAGCTTTATCACTTACAATTCCATATCCTAACGATTCAACTTTTTCTTTAAAGTGTTGCGGATTTGTTTTAGTTGGATCGTACATTATTTTTGTTTTTTCAAGTGCAAAATTTACATTTGCATCATGAACACCTTCTATTTTTTTCAGACCTTTTTCAATTCTATTGGCACATGCTGCACATGTCATTCCTGATATTTGAAGATTGGCCTCTTTTTGTTCATTCATGTCTCTCACCTCTATATACCCTTATAAGGTATAATTATTAGCAAAATAAATCGTACTTCGTTTAAAGTACGATTTATTTCCATATCTAAAAATAATTATTGAACATCGTATCCTTGATCTTCGATTACAGCAACGATATCTTTTAATGTTATAGCAGATGAGTCAATAGTAACTTCAACAGTTCCTTCTGCTAATTGAACCTTCACTTGTTCAACACCGTTTAGCTCTTTCACACTGCTTTCGATAGAGTTTACACAATGTCCACAAGACATACCTTCAACTTTTAATGTTAACTGTTCCATTTAAAATCCTCCTCTTGTTTCTTCATTGTTTGTTAATCACAACTACATCTTACCATACCCCCCTAAGGTAATCAATGGTTTTGTATCATGATTTTTCAATTATTTTCTAAACGTTTATTTTACACACACTTTTTCACTACAATACACCTAAATCCAATATACGGGTAAACAAAAAAAACAAGCCAGTTACATACTAGCTTGTTTTTACGCTTTTGAAAAACGTTCAAATACTGTCATTAATTCTTCAATTGCTTCGTCACCATTTCCATTTTTAATAGCTCCTGAAACACAATGACTCGTATGATTTTTTAAGACACCCATTCCTACTTTTTTCATCGCTGCATTAATCGCTGAAATTTGCACTAAAATATCAACGCAATAACGATCATTTTCAATCATATTTTGAATACCACGAACTTGTCCTTCGATTCTCTTCAATCTATTTATAATTTGCTCTTTTTCTTTTTCTGATCTATGTGTTACTGATTCATGCTCTTTATGATCCATATTATCACCTTCTTAAAATTTCTCTTCATCCAATAAAACAATTGCTTTTATGAGTATACTAATTATAGCATTAAATATCTATGTATGATACCCCATATGAGTATATTTCCACTTTATGATTATTCTTAACACATTATTAGCTTCTCAGTCTCAATTTTTATTATACCCTTTCCTTTTTGTAAAAAAATCATTATATCTCCAATCAAAATCCAATAAAGTGAAACTTTAATTAGCACTCCCCAATCGGGCTTTTACTGGTAGCCTGCCCGGCAAATAGCGGGATAAATTGAAACAATAATAAGCGGGGATTGTCCATCCCCGCTTATTATTCGCCTACAAATATAAAAGCCTCAATCTTCACACGTTTAAATTGAGACTTTTTTCTTCCTATATATAGTTATTGCTGATCACATACTTTTGTATCATTCACTACTGAAGTTCCTTCAACGGTCACCGTATGAAAACAATCATTCACTCGAACTGTCACAACATTATCTTGCCGATCAATGATATGATATTCATTAAAATTTTTATTCAGAGCACTGCGAATTTGTTCTCCTTCATAAATTGGGATGCCATGTGATAGAACCCAAATCAGTCCAGCGATAGCAAGAATAGTTTTCATACGATCTACCTCCTTGAGAATATAGTGAACTTTTAATCCGCGCCTTTTCAGCTCTATTCCTCTTGATTTAAATGAATCAAGCCTTTTTGGAAATAAGTTCATTTCGTCTATTTTATGTTTATGCTAATTGTGACGAAAATGTGACAACTTTTTGTCTCTTTAGACGAAAAGTTGAAACAAAACTTTCAAAAGGACAATTCTACTTATGAAAAAAGGTTATGGAATGTTTCATCCATAACCTTTTTTCAGCCCTATTTTATAACTCATCCACCGTACTTCATGTGGTTTTAGTAGACTTGTTTTATTTTTATTTATCAACATCAAAGCAAAATTTCGAAAAAACCTCCCACACAAGTTCATTTCTACTACTTACCCCAATCTTTTCAAAAATGGATTTTAAATGATCTTGTACTGTGTATATAGATATACACAGTTCTTGGGCTAATTCCTTTGTCGACATACCTGTAAGAATTTTACGTATTACTTGCTTCTCACGTGTTGTAAAACTATAAACTTCCATAATAAGTGGAAAGATTTCTTCTGGTCTTGCTCTTTCGAAAAGAACAACATAACCACCCTGAAAACTACTTGTACATTCTAACTTACTGGCCCGAATGATTAGAAAATGTCCATAGGCTAAAGGTATACAAACTTTTTCTTCTCTCCGTATGCAATCTACATTATATTCGGTAGCCTTAACTTTTGAACAAACTGCTCGTATTGGCCTTGGTATTTCTTTTAAATTTAACTGTTCATACTTTCTAAGATTTGAGAGCCAATCGCTGCCATCTTGATTCGAATATAATAAATTAAAATCCTCACTTAATATAATCGCGCCTGTCCCTATCACCTTCTCTTCTAAAAAAGGTATAGAAAATGCCTTTTTTAAAGCCTCTCCAGCAATTGGGACTATCGTTGCTAAGTACTTACAATCCTCGATATGAAAAACGGGACTGGTACTCCCTCGAAATAAACTAAGATGCCCAAAACATTTCCCCTTACTTATACAAACGCCCCTTAATTCATCTCCAAAACTTGCTGGTTGTAAAATATTTCGGTATCTAGAACTTTTCTTTTGCTCACCATTTGTCGCCATACTAAGAGCAGCAACATGAGGTGAGTGTTCTGATAAATATTTAAATTTATTAAAATCATCTTCTAGAAATTCATTCATAAACAATTGTGGATGAATCTTTTCAACACTTGCATCCGTAAATGCCCCAGTAGATAAAAAAGAAATTGGGTCTATAATTGTAAAACAAGCGGCTTCAAAATCAATGACTTTACGAATCAAGTGGAGAAATGACTTTTGAAATGTCCTTATAGAACTTATACGATTCGCTACCATTGTAATTTCTTTCGTTGTTTTTTCATACATCCTCTTCCCCCCAGATTTATGGGATTGTTCACCTTCATACATTTATTTCATAATAAAGCTATAGCACATATACTAAGGAGGTCAAAAATGAATTGGAATGATACTACCGTAAGTTCATATGAACAAAGAATTCCATTAAAAATCCCAAGCTACTACACCCTATACGACATGATAAATCATTTCTTGTTTACTACACTCCCTAAAGAACATATCAATCCGAATTTACTAGTTATAGGTGCTGGAGGTGGACAAGAAATACTCTCAATAGGTAAACAAAATAGCAATTTATCTTTTACAGGTGTTGATCCATCTGAAAGCATGATACAGTTAGCTAAAAAAAGAATTGAAAACGAAGGCGTACAGAATCAAATTCACTTCGTACATGGAACTGTCCATTCATTATTACCAAATTCGTTATTTGACACCGCTACTTGTATGCTTGTTCTTCATTTCATCCCAACTATTGAGGAGAAAAAAGAGCTTCTTCATGAAATTAGTAGGCGTTTAAAACCTGGTGCTCCATTCTTTCTCTCTACAATAAATGGTGTACCCCATACAAGTATGTTTTGTGCACAATTGAATGCTTGGCAAAACTACATGATACAAAATCAAATTCCATTAGAAGATTGGGACCGATTTGAAAATTCTTTTGAAACAGACATATTTCCTATTTCCGAAAATAATCTACTTGCTATTATGGAGGAATGTGGATTTACTCAAATCAATCGCTTTTTCACTAGCTTTTTAATTGATGGATACGTAGCAATAAAACAATAATGAAAAAAGGTAAGCAATCGCTTACCTTTTTTCATATACTTCTTCTACACTTGACTAATAAATCGCAATCCTTTACTTAAAGACGTTGGGACAACAGATGCGTGATTCTCCCCTTCCGCTTCATAAAACTTAAATTTAAGTTTATCATGTGTTACTTGGAGAAGTCGCTCTGATAATTCATTTGCACCTACAACCATATGCTCTCGTTCTAGTGACCCAACTGTAAGGAATACCCCTGTTTCAAACTTAGCATTGTTTAATTCATTTATAAGGTTCTCTTCTTTTTCAAGTACAGATCGGTTATTCCACCAAATAGATGGACTACTAATAAAATAATTTTGAAAGGCATTTACGTTTGTAAATAGTATGTGTAAAGCAAATAGGCCACCTAGCGAATGCCCAAATAACGTTTGTTTTCCTTTATCAATCGCAAAACTTTTTTCAATTTGCGGTTTAACTTCTTCTTCAATAAAAGTAAAGAAGTTATGTGCTCCTCCTGTTTTAGGCCACGGTTTACCGTCTGGTTTTAAAGGAGCATCTTTTGAAATTACGCTAGGTGTAAAATCATAGCATCTTTCTTCTCCTGAAAATGCTCCTTCAATTGGATAACCGATACCTACTATAACGGCTGGTGAAACACCTGTTTTTTCAGCCCTTACTGATTGTATTTTAACCGCTTCATGAAATGTTTGAAAAAAGGCATTGCCATCTAATACGTATATGACAGGGTATCCTGAATCCGGTGCTGGTTGCCTCGGCTTTGAAATATGAATTTGATATTCCTTACCCTCTACTTTTGAATACATTTTCCACTGTTCTGTATTAGATGTAATAATCTGCTGTTTTTCAATAGTAGTATTCACCCTATCTCCCCCTTTTAACTCGTTACATATATTTCTATTTTTTCTTCTTGAGATACAACACTATCATAACCGAAACAAACAGGAGCCCCATTATACGGGTCAATCATGACACGCGCATCAATATGAAATACTTCTTTTAATACTTCATTTGTAATAATTTCTTCTGGACTACCAGTTGTAACAATTTCCCCATCTTTCATTGCAATAATTTCATCGGAAAACCTTGCTGCGTGGTTAATATCATGCAATACCATTACAATCGTACAATTATGTTCTCTATTTAACTTTTCTACAATTTGCAATACATCTAATTGGTGAGACATATCAAGATATGTAGTCGGTTCATCTAATAGCAACACTTCTGTCTCTTGCGCTAAAGCCATCGCTAGCCATACCTTTTGTCGTTGACCACCTGATAAATTTGCAATTTGTCTCGTTCTAAATTCTGAAGTTTTCGTTATATCTAATGCCCAATCAATCATTTTTTTATCTTTTGAGGTTAACTTGTTTACGTTATTTCGATGTGGATAGCGTCCATAAGAAATTAATTCTTCTACTTTAAGCTCTCCTGGTGCAATCGGAGTTTGCGGAAGTAAGGCTAACAGCTTGGCAATTTCTTTCGTTGGAATTGTATTTAAATCCTGTCCTTGCAAATAAACTTTTCCGCTTTTTTGCTTTAAAATTCGTCCCATCGTTTTTAATAGTGTTGATTTACCGCACCCGTTTGGCCCTATAATTGTCGTTACTTTTCCTTCTTGTATTTCCACATTTAAATCGCGAAACACTGTAAGTTTTTCATAACTCGTTTCTAAATTTTTTGCACTTAAAATACTCACTTTTATTCCTCCTCTTACGCTTTCGCCTTATAAAGTAAATATAAGAAATACGGTACACCGACAATAGAAATAACGATTCCAACTGGTAACTCTACAGGTTTGAAAACTGTTTTTGCAATAAAGTCTGAAGCAATTACAAGAAACATTCCGATTACTCCGCACGTAGGAATGATATGCTTATGCTGAATACCAACAAGTCTTTTCGCTATATGCGGTGCCATTAGTCCAATGAAACCAATACTTCCTGAAACAGCAACACATGCGCTCACAAGTCCGATACTACTTAATAGTAAAATTGATTTCTCTCTTTCTACTGAAACACCTAAACTCGTAATACTCGTTTCTTCCAATTGAAATAAATCTAATAAATAAGCTTTCTTCTGTATAAGTGGAATTAAAATGATAAGCCACGGTAACATAGCAATAATATACTTCCAGTTTGCACTATATATGCTTCCAGACACCCAAACTGCAGCCATCTCAAAATCAGATGATTTCATTTTGAGTGATAAATACATAGAGAATGCGCCAAACCCTGAACCGATTGCAATCCCTGTTAACAAAAGTCGCTGCGAATCTAACTTACCGTTTTTCCAAGAAAACAGATAGATTATAATGGCTGCACCTAATCCACCAACTAGGCCAAACATCGGCATCATCATTATAGAAATCCAGTCTGTGCTCTTTAATTGTCCTTGAAAGAAAAACATAAAAATGACGATAGCTGTACCTGCTCCGGCATTTACTCCTAAAATACCTGGGTCCGCCAAACCATTTCTCGTAATCCCTTGAATTACAGCACCCGCAACGCCTAATCCTAATCCTACTAATCCAGCAATTACAATGCGCGGAAGACGAAACTCAAAAATAACTAAATCATGCTCTGGTAACGGATCTATTCTAAAAAGTGTTTTAAATACATCTGTAATCGTAATATCAAACGTTCCATTCGTTAAACTAATATAAATGGCACATAGTATTAAAAATATAATAATCCCCATCGTCATTCCAAAACGTTGACTTGAACTTTTAAGCATGTCTCTCTCCTCCTCTTGTACGGATTAAATAAAGGAAGAAAGGAATCCCAATTAAAGATGTAACGACTCCAATTGGCGTTTCAAATGGATAGTTTACAAATCTACTTAATACATCACATAAAGCTAAGAAAACTCCACCAATAACACCCGCACATGGTAAAATCCACTTATAATCTACCCCAATAATAAAGCGAGTAATGTGTGGAATAATTAAGCCTACAAAACCAACTTTTCCTACTAAAGCAACTGCTGTTCCTGTTAAAAAAATTACTGATAAAATTGCCATCGCTTTTACTAGTTTTGTACGCTGCCCTAGATTAATAGAAACTTCTTCTCCTAAAGAAAGAATGGTAATAGATTTCGCTATTAACAGCGCTAAAACTATCCCAATTATCCCAAAAGGTATCGTGATTTTAATTATATTAGGGTCCACTTGGTCTAACTTTGCATTAAACCAAAAACTAACATTTTGAGAGATTTGGAAATACGAAGCCATCGCAGCTGATACACTGCTTAAAAATGTTCCAATAACTGTCCCTATAATTGCTAACCTAACAGGAGATAAGCCATTTTGAAGAAGTGAGCCAAAACCAAACACGATACCGGCCCCTAGTGCAGAACCAATCATTGAACATAAAACCATACCGATTGATGACATTCCTGGAAAAAAAATCATACATAGTGTAATAACAAAGGCTGCACCATCCGTCACACCCATAATAGAAGGGGATGCAAGATAGTTTCTTGTCATCCCCTGCATAAGTGCTCCTGATATGGCTAGAAATGCTCCGACTAAAAGAGCTGCAACTACCCTTGGTAAACGTGAAGTAATAATAATATTATGATTTACATCGCTTGAATCAAAATGAAATAATGCGTTCCACACTGTTTCAGCATCAATACTTTTCGCACCATACAAAATAGAAAGTATAACTGTAGCTAAGATGAGTATGGGTGCTATACATAATATAGTTACTGGTACTGCATTTGTTTTCTGCATATCATTCAACGCACCTTACTTATTGTATTATTTAGATAAATTTTTCACTGCTTCTTTTAAGAATGCTGTTTTACTCCAAGCTGTACCACCTTGTGCCATTGGATCCACAACGTTTACAAATACTTTCTTTTCTTTCGCAGCATTCATACTTTGCCAAATTGGATTGCTTTCAATTTCTTCTAGTACTTTCGGGTTTTTATTTTCACTTGCCTCGTATTGTAAGAAAATATAATCCGGGTTAAGTTCAGCAAGTTTTTCAAATGAAATTTTCTCTTGTGCTTTTACAGTTTTCAATTGTTCTGGAGCAGTTAGTCCAAGATCTTTATAAATGACAGGGTTAAAGTATACACCTTCAGGATATAGGAATAATTCGTTTGCTCTTAGTCTAACGACAAGTACTTTTTTGTCTTTTAACTTATCTCCTAGTTTTGCTTTTGCTTTTTCAGCGTCCGCATTGTAATCTTTAATAATCTTTTCTGCTTTATCTTTTTTACCAGTTAATTCTCCCATTAACTTTAAGTTATCCTCCCAATTTGTTGAAACGTGTGATACCGGGAACGTCGGAGCTACTTTTGTAAACTTTTCAGCTGTTTCTGCTGGGAATTTCGTACTTGATGTAATAACATCTGGTTTTAATTGAAGTAATGTTTCAAAATTCGGTTGCATTTTCTCACCAACAGATTTTGCACCCTCTAAATCTTTTTCAAGATACTTTGGTAATTTACCACCTACAGTAATCGCACCAACTGGTTTAATTCCAAGTACGGCCGCATCTTCCATTGACTCTAAACTAGCTGTCGCAATTTTATCTACTTTTGCTGGCACTGTATATTCTTTACCTAAATATGTAATTTTTCGCTTTTCGTCTTTTTTCGTTTCCGTAGCTTTTGTCTGTTGCTTTTGCTCCCCTGAAGTTTTATCCGCACTATTACATGCCGCTAACCCTACACTTAAAACTGTAACCATCCCTAACGTAAATAACTTCTTGTTCATCTTTATATATCTCCTCTCGAAACCTGTAAATAGATTATTTTTATATAAAAACTTAACTACATGAAACTTGTTCCATGCATATAATTCATTAGATTAATAATTTTATCCGGAACTCATTCTCGTTCACTTCCCCTAAACTATAATTCTTTCACACTTCATCCATTGATAACCCTTTTCACTGATAATGATTATCGTTACTAAGTATATATTTAATATGCAATTATTTCAAGAATGATTTGAAAAATTTTAACAAACTGAATTAAAAAGAAGTATCCGCCTATTATTAGCGAGATACTTCTTTTTTTAGAAATTTATATGTAATTCAACTGGGCAATGGTCTGATCCCATTATTTCACTGTTAATTTTCGCATCTGTTATTTGCCCTTTTATTCTTTCAGAGACAACAAAATAATCTAAACGCCATCCGATATTTTTCGCTCTTGCTCCCATACGATAGGACCACCAAGAGTATGCGCCTTCCTGATTAGGATAAAGGTGACGATACGTATCAACAAATCCTTCTTCTAAAATACGTGTAAACTTCTCCCTTTCCTCATCAGAAAATCCAGGGTTTTTACGGTTACTTTTTGGATTTTTTAAATCTATTTCTTTATGAGCAACATTTAAATCTCCACAGAAAACAACTGGTTTCTTTTCATCTAATTGCTTTATATAAGTCCTGAAATCATCTTCCCATTCCATTCTGTAATCTAAACGCTCTAATCCTCGTTTTGAGTTTGGCGTGTATAACGTTATCATGTAAAAATCTTCGAATTCTAAAGTAATGACTCTCCCTTCTTGATCATGCTCTTCAATGCCTAAACCGTACGTAACAGAAAGCGGTTCTTTTTTCGTAAAAATTGCCGTTCCTGAATAGCCTTTTTTCACAGCATAATTCCAATATGTATAATATCCCTCTGGATTTAAATCAATTTGTCCACTCTGTAATTTAATTTCTTGTAGACAAAATATATCTGCATTAGATTCCTCAAGGTATTCTAAAAATCCACCTTTTGCGATAACTGCACGTAAACCATTTACATTCCATGAAATTAACTTCACTTATAATCCTCCTCTTGCTGTTCACTTTCAAAGTTCATGCTATCACAAAATAGAAAAACAATCATATTTTCATCTTTGTAATCTTGCTCTTACATTTTTGAATACGTACATACGCACTTTATTCAGGTTATACTAATTTCAGAGGTGATGTTCTTTGCACAATGAAGGATTTACGTTAACAAGTGAGTATTGGCAAGCAATTATTCATAATGATTCTTCCTATGACAACAAATTCTTTTATGCTGTGAAATCAACTGGTATCTTTTGCCGACCATCGTGTAAATCAAGAATACCGAATCAAAACAATGTACGAATTTTTCTTCATGCAGAACAAGCATTGCATGAAAATTTTCGTCCGTGCAAACGTTGTAAACCAAATGGGATCACTTTACCAAATGAAGAGTGGGTAGTACAAATTAAAGAGTATATTGCAAAGCATTTTGACGAAGCATTAACTCTCGACATACTGGCGGAAATGTGCCACGGTAGTCCCTTTCATTTACAACGCACTTTCAAAAGAATAACAGGAATTAGCCCAATGGAATATATACAGCAATTCAGGATTGTGAAAGCGACGGAATATCTTTCACATACAAAGCAATCCGTTAAGGAAATTAGTACTGCTGTCGGGATAGAAAACCAAGAGTATTTCGCAACTTTATTTAAAACGAAAACTGGATTTACTCCTACTGAATATCGAAAAAAGAACGTAATGAAAGAGGGAGACAATAATGAATTCCTACAAAAATAAATCTATATATTGGACGCTACTTACACATAAAAATTGGTGCTTTCATATTGCGGCAACTGAAAATGGAATTTGTTTTATTGGATCACAAGACGCAAACTTTGAAGAATTAAATATATGGGCTAGAAAAAAAAAGCCCCAACATATATTGACTTGCAATCCAGATTACATGCAAACATATACGAAAGAAATTATCGAGTATTTAGAAAACAAGCGTGAAACTTTTACTTTCCCTATCGATGCTTACGGAACTGCTTTTCAATTATCCGTTTGGAATACGGTACGTGAAATTCCTTACGGGAAGACCTATTCTTATTCAGAAATTGCAGAAAGAATTCAAAAACCTACAGCTGTGCGTGCCGTTGCTTCTGCTATTGCCGCCAACCCTCTTCTCATTACGATTCCTTGCCATCGCGTTATAGGAAAAGATGGAAAACTAACTGGTTTTAGAGGCGGATTAGAAATGAAAAAAGAATTGCTCACATTAGAAAAATTACAGGTGGAATTCATATGACAGCAGAATATAATAACGCATTGACTTTAGCAGCTCCAAAAGAATTTAATTTCCAAGAAAACTTACGCTATCTATCACGTTCTAACAATGAATGTATGTTTCACATTGAAGATAACAAAATTTATAAAGTCATTCCTGTTGAACATGTAAACCCTTTAGTTGAAATTAGTATAAATACTGACGGAAATATTCAAATACGTTTTTTAGGAGAATCCTATAACTCTGAAAAATGGGTATGTGATGCTGTAGCTAACTACGTAATAGAGTGGTTTGATTTCACTACCGATTTAGCTCCTTTTTATACATTAGCTAAACATGACCCACTCCTTCAAGGCCCTATTCAAGATTATTATGGGCTTCGCACATTAGGTATTCCAGATTTATTTGAAGCACTTTCCTGGGGAATTATCGGTCAACAAATTAACCTCGCATATGCTTATACGCTAAAAAGAAGATTAGTTGAACAATTTGGAAGTTACGTAAAATGGAACGATAGAAAACATAGGATATTCCCATCACCTGAAACAATTGCAAATTTACATGTAGAGGATCTTAAAAAATTTAAAATGACGACTAGAAAATGTGAATATTTAATCGGTATTGCGAGGCTTATTACAGAAGGGAAACTATCAAAAGAATCGTTACTACAAACACAAGATGTAAAAATTGCTGAAAAACAATTAACCGCTATCCATGGTATAGGACCGTGGACTGCCCACTATGTTTTAATGCGCTGTTTACGCTTCCCTTCAGCCTTTCCAATTGATGATGTTGGTCTGCATAATGCAATTAAATTTATTACATGTTCCGAAAATAAACCGACTAAAAATGAAATAAAAGACTTTGCGGCAAACTGGACAAATTGGGAATCTTATGCAACTTTTTATTTGTGGCGCGTGCTATATTAAAAAGAACCAAGTAGCACATTCGTACTACTTGGTTCTTGTCTAAGCTTGTTCTTCAAATCGTCTTGCGATTTCTACAATAACTTGAACAGCTTTTTCCATAGTATCTACCGAAACATACTCAAATTTACCGTGGTAGTTTTCACCACCAGTGAAAATATTTGGCGTCGGTAATCCCATATATGATAATTGTGATCCATCTGTTCCACCGCGAATCGGGTGAATGTTCGGTTCGATATTTAAACTTTTCATCGCTTCATATGCAATATCAACAATTTCTCTTACCGGTTCAATTTTTTCAAGCATGTTATAATATTGATCATTCATTTCTAAAACGACCGCATTTTGCCCATACTTCTCTTGCATTTGCTTCACAATATTTTCAACGTTATTTTTACGTGTCTCAAAATTTTCACGATCAAAATCTCGAATAATGTAATACGCTTTACTTTGCTCAACATCACCATTTAAAGAAAGTAAATGATAGAACCCTTCATAGCCTTCTGTATATTCTGGCGCCTCTTCTACTGGTAAATGCCCGTTAAACTCCATAGCAAGTTTCGTTGCGTTACGCATTTTATTTTTCGCTGTTCCAGGATGTGTATTCGTTCCGTTAAACGTTAACTTAGCACCTGCAGCATTAAAACTTTCATACTCTAAACCACCTAATGGACCTCCATCCATCGTGTAAGCGAATGATGCACCAAACGTTTCTACATCAAAATGCGCTGGCCCACGACCAATTTCTTCATCCGGTGTAAATGCTACTCTTATTTTCCCATGCTTAATTTGCGGATTATGTATTAAATGGTTCATTGCAACCATAATTTCTGTAAGACCAGCTTTATCATCTGCACCTAGAAGTGTTGTACCATCAGTTGTAATAATCGTATGTCCTTTATATGATGGTAATTCCGGGAACTGCTCTGGTGTTAAAACAACATTTAGCTCTTCATTTAACGTAATTGCATGACCATCAAAATTTTCATAAATTTGTGGTTTTACGTTTTTCCCCGTAAAGTCTGTTGCCGTATCTAAATGGGCTAAAAATCCGATTACAGGCACATCCTTGTCCGTATTAGCGGGAAGTGTTGCCATTACATAACCATTGTCATCCATCGTTACTTCTGTTAACCCAATTTCTTTTAACTCTTCAACTAATAATTTACCAAATTCAATTTGTCCAGGTGTTGTTGGCACTGTATGGCTTTCTTCATTTGATTGGGTATCAATTTTTACATATCTCGTAAATCTTTCAATAAGTTCTTGTTTCAAGTTCGTTCACTCCCTTTTCTGTTTCTCTCTCCATTATAATCCTTAAAACGAAATATTTTAACTGTTTTGACTGTGAAGATGTATATTTCATTTACATTGTTAACAATTTTAAACGAATGCTAAAAAGGCATAATATTTGTACATTAAAACCGTAACAGGTAACATACATAATTATAAAATATGGGAGGTTTTAAAGATGAGGCTAACTCTCTTTCGCTATTTTCTTTTTTTCTTAGGATTAATTTTCTTTGGCCTTGGAAACGCTCTTGCAGTCAAAGTTAAATTTCTCGGTTTGCATCCTTGGGAAGTTTTAAATATGGCCCTCTACCAAAGATTTGGATGGACCATTGGTACGTGGAGTGTCATATGTGGATTATGTCTCGTTCTCATTTCTTTACTAGTAGATCGAAAATATATAAACGTAGGCACATTTTTAAATGCACTGCTTATCGGTCCTATTATGGACTTTTTCTTACAATCAAATATCCTTCCAAACGCTACTCATTATTTATGGATAAACTTACTCATCTTATTTTCCGGTATTGCAATCACAGGTATTGGGGGAGGTATGTATGTTGCGGCTGGAATTGGTGCTGGACCTCGCGATGGATTCATGCTTACTATTTCCGACAAAACGGGACTGTCTATTAGCCGTGCTAGAATCATAGTAGAATGCGTTGTATTAGTTATTGGATATATGCTAGGAGGTCCTGTTTTCATCGTAACGTTTCTATACACTTTTATTCAAAGTCCAATCTTTCAGCAATCATTTACAGTATTTCAAACACTTTTACACACTTTACATAACAAAAATAAAGAGCAAATTAATGAAAATATATAAAACACAACTAAATACCTATTGCTCTTTTCATTAACTTTCTAACAAATAATTCACCCTATTTACGATTCTCACCGCAAATAGGGTGTTTCTTTTTTTATCTCACAATATAAGAGTATATACTACTCACTCACAGTAAAAGTATAGATATCGTCATAAACACAACCATTTACCCTAATCACATACTCGCCAGGTTTACTAAAACTAATTGTGTATTTATTTAACTGAATTGCTTCTTTATCTCCCGAAAGAACATCAATACTTCTACCACTCAATAAATACTGCTCACTTTGATTCATCTTTACATGAATCGCATTAAAATTCTCCTCTTGCACTTGCGATGTTTCTGCAGCACTTATACTTGGTTCTAAAAAAAGTAGTCCACTTAATCCAATTGTCCCCGCTAAAGCTACTCCCGCAAATTTTCTCATCTTTTTCATCACAATGACCTCCTTCTAAATGTAGCGCAAAGGCGATGTCTCCCCCTTACACCACAAAGCCTATATGTAACGGAATAAAAAGTAAACACGTACAACAAGACAAAATTCTACATCTTTTTCTTCTATTGAATATAAATCCAATGTTTGGAGTTTTGTCATATTTAAAATGGTTTCCTTAAACCAATTTTCCCATAATTTATTCAAATACTGAATAATTACTTATTGATGTAACATTCTAAAAATAGTTGATAAAGATGCTTTCTATTCAAATAAAAAAGATTTTGCTATAAAAGTAACTTTTACAGCAAAATCCATGCAACCAATTTTATTCCGCTTTCCATAATCTCTCTACGTTCATTAATTGTTCTTCTTTAAATTCCATCTTATATATATCCGGTTTTGCTGTATTCATTAAAAATTCAAGCCCATATTGCTTATCAAAATAGTTCATCATCAATGTCATGGCAAGCCCATGTGTACCAATTACAATTTTGCCCCCTTGAAAATCGATTAAGATTTCTTTTAATACTTTCACTACTCTTCTCTGACAATCCGCATATGACTCTCCTTCCGTTCGTGCAAAGTCCGGATTAGAGAACATCTTCTTTACAAGTGGATACACCTCTTTGTCTAATATAATCTGATCCTCACTTGCAAATCGACACTCTTTAAGATTTTCATATACTACTATTTCTTTTTCATAGAAATTAGCTGCCTCTTCTATCGTTAACATAGCTCTCTTATACGGACTTGAAATGAAAGTATCAATTCCCTCTGTTTTTAATATCTCAGTTACTCTATGAGTATCTAAATTTCCTTTCTCAGATAATCCACGTGTTCTTTCATTCCCCTCTATTTTAAGTGATTCACCATGTCTAACCATGTAAATAAATGTACTCATAATTCCTCCTTAAGATTGTTTATACATCACGTTAATCTGTCCCATCCAAAAACTTAGGCGTAATCGCAATATTAATTTATTCCCCTTTAATATACTTTATACACTTTGCTAAGTTGTTCTTCTAATCCACTCTCCTACTAAACTCTCAAATAGTTCAGGCTGTTCAATTTGCAAATTATGTCCTGCCGTGTCTAACACAGCTAATGTCGCTCTTGGATAATTTTCAATCATTCCTATAATATCTTGATACCCTACCGTTATATCTTGTCTTCCAGCTAATAAAAGAACGGGTTTCTCATATTTCTTACGGTGAAAATCTATAGTAAGAGGGTAATTCTTTTGCAACCTTTCAATAAATTCATAATTAGCAACATCTAATCCTGGCTTAATTTCTTCTTTGAATCGTGTATATGTATATTCATTTGCTACCACTGCCAAATCGCAAAATTCTTCTCTTTCGATAGAAGTGAGCGTATTTAAAAACTCCTCGTCTCGTACAAGCACCTGTTTATCCGGTAAAAGTCTTTCTTTTGGTTGTGCTACAACAACAGGACATACTAACAATAATCCATTCACCTTCTCAGACATCTTTGAGAGTATCCCTCTAGCCAAATACCCTCCGTACGATTCTCCTACCAATAAGAATTTTTCAGTAGAAATAATCTCCTCAATAAATGCAATAAGTACTTCTAATATATGGTCTGAACTATTTATCCAATCTGGAACATTCGATTTTCCCATGCCAGGTAAATCAATATAAATTTTTTGATATCCTTCATATTTCTGAAATACTGATTCCATACATCTTTGCATTAACCTATGATCAGGGGCACAGCCATGTATAATAAGGACTGGTTTCCCCTCTCCAACAATTTCGTAGTATATTTCTACATCTTTAATTCGACATAACATTAAAAGTTCACCCTCTTTTTATAGTTTTAATGGCAACACTATCAAACCCACAAAATCATACCTTCTTATCTTATTACTTTCTGGAACTGATTTTCAATTATAAATTTTCAGATTATAAAACAGCAAGTCTTCCCTTTCGTTTTATAACCTAGAAGGAAGTCCCTTGTCATTTTATATGTAATGTTGCATCTCTGCTTGCAAATCACTAAAAAACCTTTAAAATCTAAAGGATGACTAAATATACAAATTCTATCTATATTCCTTATAAACTAAAAATTATTGAACGCAATACTTTTTCAATTTTAAGAAGTATTACACTCTTCAATTCTTTTCTTATTAGCATGCTTTTTATATGGAAATCTGATACAATCCTTAAGTAATATTATTATGTATAGATATTACGAATATAGTGCATAATTAAAGAAGGTGATTTTATTGAAATTAAATAAAAATTTACAACTATGCATATTAATTACAACGTTAGTATGCTATTCAATCTATTTTATGTTTTTCTTTCTGTTCCCTACTCATTTTTCAAATTTCAATGTACGCTTCGCTTCACTCATCATTGAAGCCATTACATTTGTATCACTAATTTACTCTATATATTCTAAAAAGGTTAGTTCAAATCCTTTTTGGATATGTATCACAATAGCAATTGGTAGTTTTTTATTAGGAAAAATAGTATATACGTATCAAGATAACTTTTTTGAGATTCCAATATATCGTTTTACTGTTTCTGATGTATTTTACATGTTTTTTCTATTCTTCTGCCTTATCGCTTTCTGCTATAAAATCTTAAAAGAATGCAACAAATGGGAAAAGGCATTCTTTATTTGTGATCTATGCATAGTACTCATTTCCGTATTCACATTAGAATGGTATTTATTTAATCAGCCAGATTTAAATATATTTTCCCTTTCACTGGGAGATATTTTTCTTTCCTTTCTATATCCAATTGCAGACCTATTATTTCTTCTACTAAGTGTTAGTCTCTTTTTCCGTCCAACTGTTTTTAATTCCAAACGGAAAATTTATATTTTTATTTTTGTATTAATAAGTTCTGCAACTTTTAACTATATTTATTTCTACCTATATAGCTATTTAGCAAATGATACTATAACGCTATTACGTCTTTTATATAGAGTACCTATATTACTTATCGCAATAGCTGCTTCCATTTCAGACGATTATAATAACAATAAAAATTATTTTACTGTACACCCTAGATTAGGGAAAAAGATTTTAGTCGTATTTCCCTATCTGGCCGTCGCAATACTAATCGGGTTTACGTTAAAAGAACAAACATCATCTTCCACTCTCATTACAGGAAATTGTATCGCTTTTGTTTTTGTACTTATTCGACATTCTATTGTGGGTATGCAAAATGCTACTCTAACAAAACGTCTACAAGCATTTAATGCTCAACTAGAAGATAAAGTTACTTTAAGGACTTCTGATTTAGTCCATAAGTCAGAGGCTCTATCTCAGAAACAGCAAAAATTCGAATCATTATATGAATATCATCCTGACCCCATTTTTACAATTGATTTAAATGGAGTATTCTTAAATGTAAATAAGGCAGGAAGCGTCCTACTCGGAGCACCAACAAACGAGTTACTCGGTGAGACATGTTTCTCGATCATTTTAGATGAAGATAAACACAAACTGTTAACTGCATTAGAAAAAGTTAAACAACAAAAATCGGCATCCTTACAACTTAGTTCTCAATATAAAGATGGTTTTATTTATTTTTTATACGTTACCATCGTCCCTATTATGATAGATGGACAAATTTCAGGAAGCTATATTATGGTAAAGGATATTACCGCACAAAAAAAACAACAAGAAGAAATAAAATATTTAGCATTCCACGATACTGTAACGAAAATTGGGAATCGAGCCTATTTCCATAAGAAATTAAGAAAAGTTATAAAGAATGCTCAAACAATAAATAGTGAGTTTGCATTATTATATTTAGATTTAGACCGCTTTAAAGCAATTAACGATACACTTGGGCATTCGTCAGGTGATTACATATTAGAAGAAGTGGCACAGCGATTCCAATCATGTCTTCCATCACATACTTATGTATCAAGAATCGGTGGCGATGAATTTACAATCTTAATTGAAAACTATACTGACCATGATTCCTTATTTCAGTTATGTAACGAATTATTTGAAAGTATGAAAAAACCATTTGTCATACATGAACAAAAATTAAATGTATCACTTAGTATTGGTATCGCTATTTATCCACATTCTGGAATCGATGCCTCTACACTTTTGAAAAACGCTAATGTCGCAATGTATGATGCGAAAGAAAAAGAGCTTAATTCAGTCTCTATTTATGACGATGTAATCGCTAAAAAAATCGAAAGACGATTACGATTAGAGAAAGATTTACCAAACGCACTTCAAAATGAAGAATTATTCCTTTTATATCAACCTCAAGTTGACAGTGAATCTAACAAAATTATCGGTGCTGAAGCTTTGATCAGATGGAACCATCCCGAATTAGGTGTTATTTCTCCATACGAATTTATTCCTATTGCTGAAGAAACACTACAAATTATTCCAATAGGAAAATGGACATTACAACAAGCTTGTGAGCAAATGAAACGTTGGCATGCACTCGGGTATTCTCATTTAAAAATAGGAGTAAATTTATCTGCTAAAGAATTTGAACAAGAAGATTTTGTAAAGTCTATTTCATCTACTTTAGCAACTACAGGCTTACCAGCAAGTTCTCTCGATCTTGAATTAACAGAACGAATTGCAATGATGGATGAAAGAGAAACATTAATAAAACTACGTACACTAAAAAATTTAGGAATTCACATTTCAATCGACGACTTTGGTACAGGCTATTCTTCGCTTGCTTACTTACCTTTATATCCAATCGATACTTTAAAAATCCCGAGGGAATTTATGACAATGTCTGAAACGTGTGAAGATGGAATGGAAATCATTAAAACAATCATCACATTAGCACATACATTAGAGATGTCGGTTATCGCTGAAGGTGTAGAAACGAAAGAACACGTGAATTTCCTTCAAAAAAATAAATGTCAGTTTATTCAAGGTTACTATTACAGTAAACCTATTTATTCTAATGCATTTACTAAGCTGTTAAAAAACGGTATTCGTCTATAGTATATAGCTCTATACAGAATATAATAGGCTACATAATAATGAATTTGAAAAACAAAAGGAAAGAAGATACCTTTTTTCCTTTTGTTTTTCTATTTAACTTTCTATTATTTCACCACTTCATTTATTAAATCTATTAAATGATGAATCCCCTCATCATTTGTTTTCTTATATCCATTCATGTTTTGAACATATCTCTCCTTATTTGCATATAGCCGGTTTACTGCATGTGTAAATGTACTATTACTTGCTCTGTCTTGAAGTAAAACTTCCGCATACCCTTGCCTAGAAAAATAGTCAGCATTTAAAACTTGATCCCCTCTACTGGAACCGTTAGTTAACGGGATAAGCAACATCGGTTTCTTCAAAAATAACAATTCAGAAATAGCAGTAGAACCCGCTCTGGAAACGACAACACTTGCCATATTCAATATATGCGGCAATTCTTCCCCTATATATTCAAATTGCATATAACCTTCCATGCCAATAGATGAATCCACCTTTCCTTTACCACACATATGAACAATATTAAAACTTAATAATAATGTATCTAAACTTTTCCTTACCATATCATTTATCCACTTAGCACCTTGACTCCCACCCATAATTAACAATACTGGCTTATCTTGCTGAAATTCACAATAACTTCTTCCTCGTAATACGTTACCTCTCTCAATTTCTTCCCTTACAATTGGTCCTACATAAACTTTTTTCTCGTTACTTACACTCTCCCCTGTATGAGGAAATGTTGTGCATAGTTTTGTAGCAAAAGGCAATGCTATTTTATTTGCTAACCCTAACGTACTGTCTGGCTCACGTATTACGATTGGTACATGATTTAACCATGCCCCTATAACTACAGGAACTGAAACAAATCCTCCTGCCGAAAAGATAACGTCTGGCTTCACTTTCTTAATTAATTTATAACTTTGTAAGCAGCCTTTTATAATTTTAAAAGGATCTTTAAAGTTCTCCCAATCCCAATATCTCCGAAGTTTCCCCGTTGAAATACTATTGTACTTAACATTTTGAACTAATAACTTTTCAATTCCATTTTGAGATCCAATATACTCAACTCTCCATCCTTTTTCCATAAATTTAGGAATCAATACCATATTAATCATAACGTGTCCTGCTGTACCGCCCCCAGTAAAGAGAATCTTTTTATTCATAACTTATATCCACCTTTATCATTAAAAATCTTGCTTTATATCAACCTATTACATGTAAGTAAACTTACTATTTGTAAATATTTAACTCAAATCCCATATCTTGCAAAAGATCTTTGATAAGTTCATAAAAATCATTTCCATACTCACTACATTCACACTGAGTAAAGACTTGGATTACAGGCCTAATTCCCGTCTCTACTGCTGGATTTTTCCGATTAACCTTTTCCACGTATGCTCGACATTTATTTATCGCCTCATAGATGTGCAAAACATGCGCTTCTTCATCTTTCCAATCCAGCGTATCGACAATCGAAAGAAATAGTGTATTTTGATTATTTATTGCTTCATAACCATTCACATTCATATACTTCTTACACCCTTTTTTATTTTTCATTGCATGCAGATGTCACTGCACTTCGCATATTCAAGTACATCTTTTAATGATTGATGAAATTGAATTTCTGGGATCCAACCTAACTTTTTTATATCCTCTATTACTAAGCTCTCATTTGAGCTGCTTCCACTATTCTCTGTTTCTTTTATAGTAAAATGGAGCTGTGTTAATCTTTTATATTGTTCTAGTACATCTAATAAAGATCGTCTCACTCCTGATCCAATATTATATTGTTTCCCATTTATACCATTACGTAATAACACATGATACGCTTTAACCGCATCACGTACATCTAGAAAATCCCTACTATCTTTCAAACTGTTTACTTCAATAATCGCTTTACTTCTATCCGATTCTATATCTATCATTTTTTTTGCGAGAATCGAACAAATGCCATTCGATTCTCCTGGACCAATTAAGTTTGAGGGCTTTGCAATGATAATATTTGAATCCATTAATCCGCCCCAAGCCTCTGCAATAATGACTTGCATCGTTTTACTTAAACTATATGGATTTGAAACTTTTATGTTATTCATACTATCTGCTTGCAATGCAGATCCTATAACTAATGTTTTACAATGCGAAGCTTCCTGCTTAATCGCTTCTAATAAATACAAAGTCCCTATTACATTAACCTCCATGTATTCAAGAGAAGCTGTCCAAGATTCTATAACTGAATTTCTTCCTGCTAAATGCAATACATAGTCTGGTTTTATTTGTTTCATTACCTTCATTACTTCGCTCTTATTAGTTAAATCACAAGTAATACTATTTCCGATGTTTTCTCTATGTGGACGGTTTTGAAACATAGGAATTACATGAAAGCCCTGCTCTAAAAAATATTGGCAAGCATGTCGACCTGTGAAACCATTTGCACCAGTTATTAAAAGGCTTGCATTTTTTTTCATCGTAGAAATCCTCCTTTTAATAGCATTTGTTTCACCTCATCTTTTGCAAGTAAGTCTTGTTGAGAACTAAAACTCTTCACATCCACAAGCGGATAACTAGCATAATATTCTTGAAGTCCCTCTATAGGAATAGTCGGTAGTACCACAAAATAATTTTGATCAAAACTTATACTTGTTTTACTCTCTACTTCAGATAAAAGCATTTCACTTAATTTTTCACCTGGCCTTATCCCTACTTCTTTTATCTTCACGTTTTCTTTTTTCGAATCTTCGATCAACACCTTTGCTAAATCTGTGATTTTACATGCCGGCATTTTCATGACAAAGATCTCCCCTCCTCTTCCGTCAAATGCTGCTTTAAATAACAACCGAACAGCATCTTCAATCGTTAAGAAAAACCTAGTCATATTTACATCGGTAATTCCTATTTGTGAAGACTTCTTAATTTGCTTTTTAAAAAGCGGCACTACACTTCCGCTCGTCCCTAAAACATTTCCTCCACGAACACAAATGAATTTTGTTTTCTTCGTTTGCACATTCGCATGAACCATTAATTTTTCACCAATTGCTTTTGTCATCCCATACGTATTTGATGGATCCGCTGCTTTATCTGTTGAAACATATATAACTTTCTCAACTTGCATCTGGATAGATGCTTCAATTACATTTTGCGTACCATGTATATTTGTTTTTATAGCTTCATAAGGATAATACTCACATACTGGAACATGTTTTAATGCTGCAAGATGGAATACATAATGTACATCTTGGCAAGCATAAACGAGTTGGTCTTTATCACGAATATCTCCAATGATAAATTTTAATCTAGTTTCATTTATAAACTGTTGCTGCATTTCAAACTGAACCGTTTCATTCCTTGAAAAAATTCTAATTTCTTTCGGTGATTTTTCTAATAATTGTTTTATAAGTTCATGTCCCCACGAACCTGTACCACCAGTAATTAAAATTATTTTATTAAGCATTTCTTTTCCTCCTGCTGTACATTTCATAAAAATTGTATTTATTAAAAGCTATTGAATTATTTTCAATTGATTCAAATCATAATTGTCATTTGTTACATTAAATTGACAAAATAAAAAAACAGAAACTATTAAGCATAGTTTCTGTTTTTCTTTTCGCTTCATAACGGTAAGATTTTTTATACTATTTGCATGATAAATAAATTCCTTGTAAAAAACACCGCTCATTTATTTCTTATACTTGTAATAAAATAAAGTGAAACTTTATTTAGTGGGGGGGGGTTCATCCCCCACTGATTATCAGCCCTCACCAATCGGGCTTTTACGGGCAGCCCGACCTCCACTGAACTTCTTTGCTTCCACTGAATTTTGAGGTGGGGATCTTACTGCCCGGCAAATAGCGGGATAAATAGAATGATTCATAGCCAATAATCACGTTTAAACTTATGAAGAAGGGAGGTAACGGAATGGACCGAAGCAATTCAAATCATACATATAACGGACCTTCCAAAGCACTGCCTCTCTCCCTATTTGATGTAAAAAATGAATTGAAACAAAAAAGCAAACTCATTCATTCTGACACCATGTATACATTAACGAAAGAAGAACAATTCATCATCAACAATATAAAAATACAGACAGAACAACTAAATAAAAATAATGTTACGAGAACACGCGCATACTACCAATTTTACATTCGATATCCAGAAATACATTGGGCACTACTTGGGCATATGGTATCACGTAACGGTGGTTGGAATATGACTGATTTAAAAGGAGACTTATATACGAAACTTTTATCAGAGAAAGATCAAATTACATTTTTTTCTTTTTTAGAAAGAGGGAATTGGCTCATTTTTCAAGATGTATATCCTCAATTTTTACTTTATGAACAAAGTGTTAAAAAAGCAAAAAAGCTATTTCATCTTCTCCCTCACCTAAATGTTTCTACATTTATGGAAACGATGTGGAACGATTTTTGGAAAACTGGGAACAAAAAAACATTAGCAATCGCAACTATTATTAATGAGCAAAACTACTTAGAAAAAAGAGTGATTCAAAATGCACACTTTCAAAAGACCGTACTCAATAGTATCGGATTTAAACTCTTTGATTTCTTTCAGTTTAATCATATCCTTTTCCCTTTCTACGAAAATAATACAAATCAAAAAACTTTATTAATTGGCGATACAATGAAACATTTTACTTCCTTGCATGAACGAATCTTAATTGGAAAAAGGTTGTATTCATTATTATTTCGAGATACACATATTTTATCTCAAATCATATATTGGGCCGAGCATCATCCACATACAGGCTCAAGGAAAGATTACTGGCCTCATTTATTTTCAAGTGTAAATGAATCTTTTTCCCGTGAGTTTTATAAACGCCGAATAAAGAAATGCCAGTTGCGTAGTGGCGCATATCGTATATACAGCCCTGCACTCATCTATGCATGGCGAGATATGAAGCATGAAGAAGTTGAAAGTGAAGATTGGTTTACGGACTGGCAAGTTGTAAATTACTTAGTGGATAAGGAGGAAAATATGAATGGACAAATTACAGAAGACTACTGCAAAACACTCGAAAAAATTGAACTGGCAATTCTCGCAAAGAAAAATGTCCTCCTTCGAGAAGAAGAATAATTTTCTAGCATTAGCAGTTACAATCTTACTCTCTTCAATTATCGGAACTTACTTAGATGCTTTCTTTGTCCATAAGCACATATATTTCTTTCCAGTTAGGCCCTTCCCATCCATATTCTCAGTTAACATTGGCTTTACGTTGTTTGTACTACCGATTTTAACAATCATTTTCATACAAATTTCAAAAACATTATCTGCCGTTTCTAGAACTATATTTATTATTTCCATAGGTATTTGTGCTAGCATTTTTGAACAAGTTGCTGAAGGTTTAGGTTTATTTATACATAGTGCAGACTGGAACCATACATATTCTTTATTTGGTTATATGGTGTTCCTTTCTTTTATTTGGAAAGTATATAATTGGATACAAAAATAAAGAGACCATTATAGGTCTCTTCTTAAGCATACTCTTCAGTTACTGCTAATGGTGCAAACGTTTGAAGACTTTTAGAACGTAAACGATAGGCAACAACTTTCTTCTTATATTGCCTTATTACATCAACATGTTCTTCATAACTATATATCGATAACGTAATTACTCTTTTTCCTTTTTTCGTTTCAATGATTATCGGCGTGCCTTCACCTTGTGGCGGAAAATAATGTTTATCTAAAAATAAAGCCTCGTTAAAATCATTTATAACTTGCAGTTTCATTTCGCCCTCTATATTCTTTCCATCTAGCGATACAGTCGTATGTTCTTCATCAAGTTTTTGATGTAATTCAAATCTACTAATAATGGATTCTACAACAGAAGTTGGCATACTAGAAACTAGAACTTTAATGGCACCAAAAATAAATAATGTAACTATAAACCATGTTGTCACTTTTATCATCTCCATACATTTTAAAATAAGTAGCATTATACTTCTTATTACAACTTTTAAAATATAAATTTCGTTCCATAAGGTATTAATATACTAATGAGTATTCCTGTTACAATCATCGTTACTGAACCGATAGTCGCTTCTTTCTCGCCTTCCTTCACGAGTCGACTCACACCGATAATATGTGATGCGCAACCCATCCCCACTCCTTTTCCAATCGTACTTGTTATCCGGAAAAACTTAAGTACTGTCGGTCCGATAATAGCACCTGTTATTCCTGCAACAACTACAAAACTAGAAGTCATAGTTGGAATACCACCAATTTGATCCGCTAATGAAATGGCAATTGGCATTGTCGCTAATTGCGGAAGAGTTGTTAATATAAATTCCTTATCTATATTCAAAATCCCACCAATCACTACATTCATACTCGTTAAAGCCACTATACCTATCAATACGCCAATAAGTATCGATAAAAAGTTTTTCATAAGTATCTTTCGTTCTTTAAATAGAGGTATGGCTAACGCTACAATTGCAGGACTCAAAAAGCCTGAAAGAACGTCCCCACCATTTTCCTTATACTCATGATGAGAAATGCCAAACATCAGAAATAAGCAAATCATAATTGCTGTAACTGTTAATACTGGTAACATAAATGGAAACGTATATTTTTTATACAGCTTTGTCGCAAATAAATATATGACTACAGTAATAAGTATTAAGACCATTTGAATCGTGCACCTTGTCGATTTTATTTTTTGAATGTTACTAATAATTGACTTACATACCCTGAAACAATCAATGTTACTACCGTACTTGCAACAACTAAAAGGAATATAATACTTCCTTTACTTAAAAGAAAAGATCCATATTCCATTAATCCTGTTGTCGAAGGAATTAAAAATAACGGTAAAAATACGATTAACTTTTCTGCCCCTAACTCAAACCACTTTAATGGCAAAATACGAGTAGAAAGGAGTAGAAACAGCATTAACATTCCTATTAAACTTCCTGGCATCGATAGATGGAATATTCCCTGAATCCACGTACCAGCTAAGCTAAACACATATAGCACGCCTACTTGAAGTAAAAGCGTCACATACTTCATTTCTTCCCCTCATTCCAATATTACGCATCACTATTATGAAATTTCGTTTAGCGTTTCTACAAACCTCGTAATTCCAAGTTGGATTTGTTCTACATTTACTCTCCCAAAAGTAAAACGAATATATTCACTTTTAGAACCTAAAACACTTCCAGGGACAAATGCTACACCATTCCGTATAGATTCACCTAATAAATGATATTCATCAAACGTTCCTTGTACTTTGCACCATACATGTATTCCACCCTCTGGAACAAAAAATTCAACGCGGTCCCCTAATATTTCTTCAAGCTTTCTAATTAACTCATCTCTTCTTTGTTTCAATTGTCCACGAAGCATTGTAATATGCGTATGAAAATCTTCTGATTCTAAAAATTGATTTGCTACCCACTGTGTAAATACACTATGACCAAAATCAACTTGTTGCTTCGCATCTGCTAAACGTTCTATTACGCGCGTAGGACCAATTACCCAGCCAATACGTAATCCTGACGCAACAATTTTTGATAATGAACTTATATAAAGAACATTCCCATTCTGATCCATTGATTTTAATGTTGGATTCACTTCTCCATTAAAAGAAGTTAAACTATATGGATCATCCTCTACAATCGGTATACCGAATTCAGAAGACAGTTCTAAAATCTTTTTACGCCTCGCTAACGAAAGCACAGTGCCCGTCGGATTTTGATAATCCGGATTCAAAAACACCATACGAATACGATGCTTTTTGTGCAAATCGATTAAGTCATCTGGATTCATTCCATGCTCATCAACAGGTAAATGGAATATATTTAAACCGGCCGATTTAAACATGGGAAGCGAGAAACAATACGAAGGATCTTCAATTGCAATGGCATCGCCCGGTTTTAATAAGCATTGAACGATAAGATTAAGTGCCTGTTGTGCTCCAGATGTAATCAGAATCGAGCTTGATTCTGATTCAATTTGTTTGTATTGCTGAACATGTACTGCAATTGTTTTTCTCAACATCTCATTTCCAAGTGGATGGTCATAACCGAGGTTTTCCATAAATGTTTTCTCCGACAAAATCGTTCGAAATCTATCGCTCGGAATTAATTCTGGTGACAATTCTCCACTCGCTAAATTAATTAAGTCATCTTTTTGTGTTTCCGTTCGAATTTGTTGAACAAGTGGTACGTTAGGTAAGAACGATCCATCCTCAACGTACCTCCCCCAGTTCGGTATTCGTTTATGTGACACACCCCATATGTCTGTATTCACCCGAGTTCCGCTTCCTTTTTGCCGTTCTACTACTCCAAGTGATTTTAACTCTTCATATGCAGCTACTATTGTGCTCCGGTTCACTTGTAATTCCTTTGCTAGCATACGCTCAGAAGGTAACTTGCTATCAGAAGGAAATTCACCTGAAGAAATACCCCTTTCAATATAATCAGCAATTTGTTTATATACGGGTGTCTTATCTGCACGATTTGGTTTCCATTCCATCTAGTTCCCTCCTCTCAAAACGAACTATCCTTTACTCATTAATAACAGTATTTACTGTAACAATCGTATTAATTAAGCGCATGATTTAAAAATGTTTCTACCGTCATATTAAAGCTAGTTGGCTGCTCTAAATAAGGTAAATGTCCACTATTTTCAAACTCAATGAAAGTCGTATTTTTTAAATGTATTTCAAACTCTCTTACATATTTCTCAGGGACAAAATCATCATTTCCCCCTCTTATTATTAAAACAGGACATGAAACATTTGCAAGAAACGGTCTCTGATCATAATCAACTAATTCAGCAAATAATCTTTGAATATGCAATGGGTTAATAGACTGTAAAGATTGATAAAATCCCCGGACAATCCCTTCATTATCTGCTACTCCCATCGCCTTCAATAATGTATCCGCCCATGTTTTTCCGTTATCCTGTAAGCTAAGTAAATCATATACTTCAAGTCGCTCTTTACGATCCTTTAGTTCCAAATAAGGAAATGCATTTACAACAATTAAGCTAGAAACAAAGCTTGGATATTGTATAGCAAAATCAATTCCTACTCTAGCCCCTTTTGAAAGACCACAAATGACTACTTTTTGTAGCTTTAAATAATTGCATAACTCATACAAAACATTTGCGTATTCTTTAAAGTTAATTTCTAGTCCTTCAGATTTCCCATGCCCAGGTAAATCTATTGAAATCACTGTCCAATTCCCCTTGAAATATCGCCTTTGATATAACCAATTATTTGCGTTTCCTCCAAGACCGTGTAAAAACAATATGACGGGACCCGATCCTTCTATATTATAAAAAACCTTTCGAATCTTATATTCAAAATACATATTCATCACCTTCAGCTATAGCATCACTTATTTTTATCTTTGAACGGGTATATCCAAAACGGTTCTCTCTCTAACCACTCGACTGTTTCCGGAACACCATCTTCATACTCTCTTTTCAGTTCCGCTACCTTAGTCGCAAATTGTGATGCATGTGCTTGCAATGCGTCCAACTTTTTGGGAACATATTCTTTTACCCCATTTTTAAAACTTGGTGGCCCTATTTCTGCTTCATGATTATTTGAAAAAACTACAGCATAAAATGTTGGCCTCTTATTTTCCGGAATATTAGCTAACGCCCTGGCTACTGCTTCTCCTGTTGCATTATGATCTGGATGAACTGCATATCCCGGATAAAAAGAAATGACTAACGAAGGATTCAATTCTTCCACACAATTTTGTATTACACTTCTTAATTCTCCAGGAGTTTCAAATTCAAGCGTCTTATCACGATATCCCATCATACGTAAATCTTTAATCCCTAAAATATTAGTTGCGCTCTTTAGTTCTTTCTCTCTTATAGCATATAATGATTCACGTGTTGCAAAAGGAGGGTTTCCCATCGCTCTCCCCATTTCGCCAAGCGTTAAACAAACATACGTAAGAGGAACATTCTGCTGAGCATAAGCTAAAATTGTTCCAGCCACGCAATATGATTCATCATCTGGATGCGGAAAAACAGTTAAAACGTGGCGCTCATTTTTTATCAAAGTGCTACTCCTCCATCATACACAATGTAAATGTGTTCCTTTAAAAAGTTATTAAATCACTACCGCATACCACGTTACCCCAACAAGTAGAACGAAAAGAAGGATAATATAGATAGTCGATAAGTTTTTCACATTTCTCTTTGTAGACTTGCCGTAATTCTCCTCCACATTTCGTGCAACTAGTACGGTCCCAAACAGCGATACAATTACAATAATAACTACTAGTGAAATTGCAAAACTCATTGTATTTTCACCTCTCTAAGGCTAGTCTATTTTAATTAAGAACTTCAATAAAAAACTTCCTCTTTAAAGCATCAATAAAATACTACCTTTCTTCTCCTATCATAATGGATGTTTGTAAAAAACGGACCAACCACTTTTATGTTTTTTTGCTCATCCACTTCAAAATAAAAAGCAACTAATCACTTAGATCAGTCGCTTTTTCAAAAGGTTATTTGTATTCATTTTTCACTTGAAATGAATTCGATTTAAAAGTTTCGTCTTTTCATAATGAAACATTGATTGCGATAGCTCGAAAATTGTTCCATTTACAAGAAAAACTGTATTTTCAATAAGAAGCGACGTATTTCACCGCTTCTTACTATGACCATATTTACTATTTTACAAGTGACTTATTCGCTCTTATAACTTCTTGATAAAGTAATGGTGACCATTTTTCATTTATATAATCTTGTATTATCCAGCCCACTCTCGTAGGATTCTTTTGCTTCATATAATTTGCAATTTCAGGATTTATGTAGGACGCATAATAATATGGACTATTCCATGCTGTACCACCAGAAGACAAGCTTATAAAATTAATATATAGATGATTAACATCTTCACTATTGTTAATCGTTTCATTTAATGTATCTTTAATAGCGTTTACTTTCTCATCATAACTCACTTTATATTTATCTTGTACTGTGACATTTACATTTTGATTTATAGTTGAGGTAAACGTCTCATTGTCTGGCCAATAGAAATTATTATATCCCCCAGATTCATTACTACCACTATATCGTTTTAGTAATATAATTTTCCCACGAGCATCTCCAAGCTTTATATTCCCTTCTGTTTTTAAAAAGATTGGATCACGAAAATAATTTTTCTCAAACGTACTACTAAATGAGCTTTCCGCCCCTTTCATATCCTCATACTCTTTTTTTAAAGACATAATAATCGTTTCACTTGGATTATCTTTTAAAAATTGTTTCGCTTCGTTTATAAATTCGTGCAGTGTTACATAAAGATATAATGGCCCATGATGAAGAACTATCGTATTATCATCTGTTAAACGCCCTCTTATATCAAAAATTCTAGCTCCATGATCCATTTGATAACGAAAATCATATTCTTGCGTCATTCCCCACACTTGCTTTATCGGATTTTGCAACTTGAACGTTCCACTATCATGTGTTCCTGGAATTGAAATTCGTGCTAACGGTATGTCATCATTTATAGGTTTCATCCATCTAGACCAATTTTCAAGCTCATTAATAGAGCTAGCTGCAACGGTTTTCTTATCATTGAAAGCAAATACAAAGGCGCTAAGTACCATACTACATATGAATAACTTCAAAATAAACTTCTTATTGTTCATTATTATTCCTCCCTTTTCTGTTTTACATCAAACTTATTGAATATAATATAATCTGGTGAGTAAAAAATAAATGACATTTCATAAATATGAAATATTGCATAGAAGTAACGTTTAACTAATCGGACGAATACGAGGTGGAATTCTTACTGCCGACAAATTGCGAGATAAAGTAAAAAAACATTCACGTATCCTGAATTAAAATAATCGAAAGGAACTTCATCTGAAGTTCCTTTCGATTATTTTATATTTAATACATATGAACCATCTTTATTCTCATACTTATAGACATATAAATAATATTTACCTGGCTTTGCATTATAGGTTCCTTTAACTACATTTCCTTCATTTTCACCATATGCTACATAGTTATTTACATCCGATTCATGATGAAGTACCCATGTCATTCCAATATTTTTTTCATTTAGTAGAGAGATATTAATAGTTTCTGGCGAGTCAATTTGGAAAGTAAATACATCTACGTTATCACGATTATGTAGTGTCCCTTTCATTGGTGTATGAAAGTTAATTTTATTTGCCTGTTTAGGTTCATTATTTGGTTCATTTTCTGTTACTTGTAACTCATTCCCACCGTTTAGTTCTCTTCGTTCATACCCTAAATTTACTAGGATAGACTTCAAATCCGGTAAAACACCAATTTTATCTGAATATGGATCTTTAGACTTCGTTCCAGTGTTATGGTTACTTAATATCGTTCTCAATTCACTTGGTCTATATGGTTGTCCTACATTTTCTTTAGCAATACTTTGTACTAAAGTCGCTGCTCCAGCAATAATAGGCGAAGCACTAGACGTGCCACTAAAGCTGGATGTATAAAGATTTACAGCACTTCTACTTTGCTCAGCTGTAGTTGTATCTACGTTTTCTCCCCAGCCATACAAATCAATACGGCTTCCATAATTCGAAAACCACATACGTTCATGAGGGAAAGATGAAGAACCCGCTCCTACCATAATTGCACCCGAATCTTTAAAATCTTTACTATTACGATTTAAAACTTGTTTACCATTTCTATCTTTAAATTGATCTAAATCATTCCAACCATTTGCTCCAGCCTCTATAATTACAACACCCTTATCTGTACCCGCACGAATTGCATCAAAGATATCTGGTTGTACTTCAACAGGTAAATATTTATCACCATATCCATCAAAAGAAGCTTGTGCCTCTAATAATAAAACATCCCCAGCTTCTAAATGATTTACAGCACTTAATATTGCATCAGCTGTATTATACTGTCCGTTATCTCTTATTTGAGAAATCACTTTTGCTTTCGCTTTTGGTGCAATCCCAATATTCCCTACTTCATTATCTTCAGATGATACAATTCCTAGTACAGACGTCCCATGACCGACATGTTGATCTATATTTCTTCCAGACATCAATTCAATATTTCGATGTACTAAATCCTCATGATTTAATAACCAACCATATTCCATATCAACAAAGGTTACATCATTTCCATTACCGCCTTGAACGCCCCAGGCGAAGGGTGCATTAATACCGTATGGTGCTGCTTCAAGATAACCTTGTTTATTAAATCTAGGATTATTATTAGGAGTAAGAGATACACTTAATTGTTTCACTTCAGGCGGTATTATTTTTTCTTGTTTCTTCATATACACATCTTCTATTAAAGAAGATGCTTTTAACTTATCTACTAGTGTTTCTTCACGCCCATCATTTTTGGTTTGAAGAATATAGTAGTTTAATAAGCTTGTAGATACATTATTAGGTGCTTTCACTTCAAGATTTTGTATTTCTTCCGGACTTACAGATGTGAATAGACGAGTAAATGTTACATCTGGATATTCTGCCAAAAAATCTTCTAATACTTTATCGTTCGTTTCAGATTGTATCTGCTTTTCAATACCATCTTCATATGGTAATTTCAAATCTGCACTGAATTTTACAATGATTTGTTTATCTGTTTCTTGTTCTATCCCTAATTTACTCTGCTGTTCTATAGAATCAGCAGTTACAATATTAACATTGTCCCCTATTCCTAAAAATGTTGAGACGATCACAGCTGAAACACCTATTCTTTGAAACATTTTCATTACATAAATCCTCCTAACTCATAACAATCAATAATCAATATATTAATCTATAATGATTTTATTTCTATAACATATTACCTTTCTACTAAATAGATTATAGTAAGCAGCAATATGAACTTCAATGTATTTTCATATGCAATATTTCATATTTGAATCCTATATGGATGTAAATAAAAAACTTATAATGATTATTTATTTTATATGTGCTAATATACTTACATTAAAATATTTATATTTTTATATTCTGAATTACATTACGCAACAGTTATACCTTACTTTTTTAGGAGGATTTACAATGAAATTATTAAAACTAAAACATATAATTCCTTTATCTGCAGTAGCACTTACATTCGTATGTAATCAAAGTACAGCTGAAGCTTCCACCATTCATACAGTAAAAAAGAATGATACACTTTGGGGCATTAGTAAACTATATGGAGTTTCCATACAAGCCATTAAACAAGCGAATAATAAAGGAAACGATCAAGCTTTTATTGGAGAACAGTTACATATTCCAGGATCTATGAAATCAAATGCGATTACAGTTCATCAAAACGAAAAAACTACGAACACTTCTGGACAAATTATTTACCAAGTACAACCGGGAGATTCATTAGAAACGATAGCAAAGCGCTACAACGTAACCGTTCAATCTATAAAACAAATTAACAACACAATCGGTAACAAGCTTTATACAGGGCAACATTTGAAAATTAATTCCAGTATTTCCGAAATAGAAAAAGACTTAATGGCACGCTTAGTTACCGCTGAAGCTGGTGGCGAATCATATAAAGGAAAAGTAGCTGTAGCAAAAGTTATCCTAAATCGAGTAAATGCAAAAGGGTTTCCAAATACAATAACAGGCGTTATTTATGAACCTATTAAATACGGATATGCATTTACTCCTGTTACAGATGGAAGAATTAATCAGCCTGCAAGCACTGAAGCAAAAATGGCTGTAGAAGAGGCTATCTCCACAAAGGGAATACATTCTGATTGGCTTTATTTCTACAACCCAAAAACATCAACAGACAAATGGATTACGACACGTCAAACAGTAGCAGTAATCGGTAACCATACCTTCGCTAAATAAAACTATACTTCCCTTCTAATTTATGCACTTAACAACTTTTTCAAATGATGAACAGACCTTTTTACTGAAAAGGTCTGTTCTTTTTATATGTAGACTTTTATGAATCATACGAAAAAGTGATTATTTAAAACGATATCTCCGTTCAAATAAAAACATTTATACTTCATCCACCACTTAGAGAAATTGAAAAAGTATAAAGTTCAAAAACTTTTTCTTTATTCATAAAAGCTATTTCTTAACTTCATAAAAGTGTTATACACTAGGAAAATAGTAAACAAACTATTCGTTAGCAGGTGAAAGAATATGTATGATGTTACAATTATCGGCGCTGGAGTAAGTAGCATTTTTATGGCTTATTCATTAGCCAAAAGTAACAAAAACATTTTAATTCTTGATAAAGGTAAACCGCTAGAACATCGAAATTGTCCTTTAGATCAAGGAAAAACGTGTGACTGTAACATATGTGATAAATATTTCGGTTTTAGTGGCTTAGGAAAGTCTGAAGGAAAATTTAATTATACAAATGGATTTGGAGGAGAACTCGAACAAAGAGTAGGTAAAGAAGGTTTTATGCAACTCATGGCTGAAGTAGATGAAATTCTATGTCAGTTTGGTGGAAATTCAGTTTCAAAATATTCTACAGAAAATGTAAATCTCACTAAGAAAGCTGCAACTTGTGATTTACAAATGTTAACAACAGAAGTAAGACATCTTGGTACTACACTTTCCAGTACCATTTTTCAGCAACTCTATGAATTTTTACTTCCGAAAATAAATATCCAATTTCATATAGATGTAGAGCATATTATGAAACAGAAAGATCATTTTAATATAACTACAAATCAAGGAACAGTTCAATCTAAGCAACTCGTATTTGCAACGGGGCGCTCTGGAGCAGATTGGTTAAAAGAAATGTGCACTTCTCTAAATATTTCTCAGGAACAAACACGTGTAGACTTAGGGATTAGAGTAGAAATGAAAGAACATCAATTACGTTCTATATTAAAAGATACCTTTGAAACGAAACTTTCTTATCAAGGTGAAAATTTCACAGCAACTACTTACTGTATGAATCCAAAAGGACGCATTATTCGAAAGTACGAAGAAGGTTTAGTTATGCCTGACGGTCAAAATTTTCGAGAGCAAGGAACTGGCACTCCTAACTTAAATTTCACTTTGTTTATCCCGCGCTATTTCCCAACTCTTAAAGAAGCCAATATATATGCAAACTCAATTATTAAAGGCATTAACCAAGGACGAGATCGGATTGTTATACAGCGCTTAGAGGACTTATTAAAGAAACAACCTACAATGGAAAAAGATATGAAACATAATCGTATACACCCTACACTACACGGAGATTATGGAGATTTGCATAAAGAAATTCCTCCATTATATATTGACGGACTCAAAGAATTTTTATTACGCTTAGAACATTTTATCCAAGAACCTATCGATAAAGATACTTTATTATATGGAATAGATGGAAAGTTCTATGCCCCTACGATAAAAATCAATAACCATTTTGAAACAAGTATGAATGGGCTATTTTTAGTTGGAGATTGTTCAGGTGTTACTCATTCATTATCTCAAGCAGCTGCAAGTGGTCTATATGTTGGAAAATATTTATCTGATATGTGAACTCTTTCATTACACTACTAGTCAAACGTTTTACGTTTCACCACCACTTTACTTAATGAAATGATTATCCTACAAAGAAGCATGATTTTACGGGATATATGAAAAACTACATTCTATGTAGAATGTAGTTTTCTACTCATTCATATAACCGTTTACTTTAAACTCACCTTTTATTCAAATTCCAACTCATTGAATGTCAATAGTTTAAAAAGCGTCTATTCCTTTTCACTTTCATTTGTTCGATATTTTGTAACATCATCATAGTGTTTAATATGTTAGGATGTCTATAAGTCACTTTCACTACAAATATGACTTTTTCTGCTTCGCATTTAAATTCCCCATTGTATGTATAGGAACACTGCAAATTATTACCATTAGAAAACATCATTTAAATGGTTCACCCTACTATAATAGTTATAAAAATATAACATATAACCTTAGTTAAATAAATTTTATAAAGAAGGTGTAAAAATGAAGAATAAAATAAATTTACAAATGCAAAATATAAGCTTTGTTATCATAATTGCTTTAGCAGTATGGTTAAAAACATATCTTATTACGCGATTCAGTTTTGATTTAAAAATTGAGTCTTCTACACAAGAGCTTATTTTGTTTATTAGTCCTCTCGCTGCATCGTTAGCATTTGTTGGATTAGCATTATTTGCAACTGGTGAAAAGCGCAATTATATAGCGCTATGTATTAATTTCTTATTAACGATCGTACTTGTCGGAAATGTAATGTTCTATGATTTTTATAGTGATTTCGTTACGTTACCAGTACTCGGACAAACATCAAACTTTGGCCAATTAGGCGGTAGTATTATAGAAATATTGAACTACAAAATTATACTCGCATTCGTAGACATTATTTTCTTCTTTATTTTATTAAAAAAGAAGACATTGGTCTTTAAAACAGAACGTGTAGCACATTCTACACGCTTACTATATTTCGTCTTAACAATTGCTGTATTTTCTGCAAATCTGCATCTTGCAGAAAAAGAACGCCCTGAATTATTAACGAGATCCTTCGACCGAGTAATGCTTGTCAAAAATTTAGGACTATACACTCACCAAATATATGATTTAACGCTGCAAGCAAAAGCAGGATCACAAAAGGCACTCGCTGATAGTAGTAAATTACAAGAAACTGAAAACTACGTAAAAGCAACCCAAAGTGAACCAAATCCTAATATGTTTGGCGCAGCGAAAGGAAAAAATGTAATTGTCGTTACTCTTGAATCCTTGCAAACCTTTTTAATAGGAGCATCCGTCAATGGTCAAGAAGTTACACCTTTCTTGAATGAATTCATAAATGAAAGCTATTACTTTGATAACTTTTTCCACCAAACTGGACAAGGAAAAACATCCGATTCTGAATTTCTAATAGATACATCGTTGTATCCATTAAACCGTGGAGCTGTATTCTTCACACACGGAAACAATGATTATACTGCAACTCCAGAAATTTTACGTGAACAAGGTTATTTCACTTCTGTATTCCATGCGAATAACGCAACATTTTGGAATCGTAACATTATGTACTCAGCTCTTGGTTATGATCGTTACTATAATGAACTTGATTACAAAATCACGCCCGAAACAAATTTAAATTGGGGATTAAAAGATATAGAATACTTTGATCAATCAGTAGATATGTTAAAAACGATTGATCAACCATTTTACGCTCGTTTCCTTACTTTAACAAACCATTATCCATTTACGTATGATGAAGACACAAAATTCATTGAACCATATAACTCTGGTAATGGCGTATTTGATCGTTACATCGTAACATCACGTTACTTAGACGAATCCATTAAAAACTTTATTGAGCGTTTAAAGGCCGAGGGGCTTTATGATGATTCTATTATTGTATTATACGGTGATCATTATGGCATTTCTGAAAAACATAACCGTGCAATGGCGCAGTTTTTAGAAAAAGATCAAATAACAGAATTTGATACTTTACATTTACAACGTACACCTTTATATATTCATATCCCTGGACAAACAAAAGGTCAAACGATTTCAAAGCCTACGGGACAAATTGATGTGAAACCTACTATTCTAAATTTATTAGGGATTGATACTACGAACGATATCCGTTTTGGTCACGATATGTTTTCAGATGAATATACAGGATTTGTTGTTTTACGTGATGGTAGCTTCGTTACAGACAAATATGCATACAAAAACAACACTTTTTATGACCGCATAACAGGTGAAATTGTAGATTTACCAAAAAAAGAAGCTCAAGCACTCATTAACCGTGCACAAAATGAATTACGTATGTCTGACAAAATTATTGAAGGCGATTTATTACGTTTCTCAGAAAGTAATAAAATTAAAACTGGCGAAGTAAAAACTAAAATTAAAGAAACTGAAAAATAATCTATATATGCGAAAGGAGCAACTCATTACGGTTGCTCCCTTTTTCCCCTCTTATAACAACGGATATAAACAAAAAAACAACTCCAAAATCCACTTTTGGAGTTGTTTTACGTTTATTCTATGCTTGTTTCTAAATTTAAATCTGTATAGGCATTATACTCACCTATATTTAAGATTACTTCACATTGACGTAATCTCAATTCAAAGAGCGTTATAGAATCATGATACACTTCAGGATTTGATTTCATTTTATGTAATATCTCTTGTTTTTCTTGTATTTCTAACTGCGTATTTTCTACAGCTTGTTTCAAGGAGTTAAATGGATTTCTAAAGAACATATTAATATCCCGCTCTTGTGTATTTTCAAACAGCTCAAATTGCAAGAAAAATTTCTTCACAATAGAAGCCGTTACTTCTGTATAATCTTCATTTTCTATATACTGTTTATATTTGTTATATAGCATAGATCTATTCTTTGGAAGAACCCCAAATAATTTACCGGCACTTTTCAGTAAAAATTGCGCTGGCGTAAATCGGCGTAAAATATTTACTTCTTCCATTTGTATTCTAGTCGTCATTCTATCAGTATCTCTGCGCCAGTCATCAAGCACTTTAAAGTCACATTCTAATTGTATTCGATTTTCTCCAAATAAAGAATTAAGTCCTTCACTGAGTTCTTCTAAGTGCGATTGACTTTGAAGTAACTCATTATTAGAAGTTTCAATCCAATTTTGCATAGAACGAGCAAAGTTAGGTAATACAGTTTGTTCTAAATATTTGTGTACTCTTTCGTTCATTGCTGTATTTAGTTCCATTTCAATGTTTCCAAAATCGCTTTCTTCACTGATTAAATCAGAACAACTCTGCAGTAGCTTCGGAATATGTTCAGTAAGACCATTCGTAATTTCTGTTTTCATTGTACGATACGATTGTGTAATGATATGAATTTTTTCCCTCTCAAAAGCAGTAAGATTATTAATACTACCATTTAATTTAACTAACATATCTTCATTCCAATTCATAGCATCCACTAGATTGTTTTCCTTCTCAACGCGTTTATCTAAAAGGTATGTAATTGTTTTTCGAATGAAAAACAATAGCTTTTCAGTACGATCTGCATCGATATTTTTATAGTTAAAGTTAAAACGAATAAACTCAGTTAAATCATTTAGTTGTTGATTACTTGTATATAACGAAGAGTAAGGGAAAAGTCTCGCTTGCGGGAAATACGCGTTTATTCTCGCTTGCGTATCATGTAAAACTCTTTTTACTTCTGCTTCACTGTAAATGTTATCGATTTTATTTAATAAGAAATGAATTTGTAGATTTGGTGTATGTTCTTGAATACTTAATAGAATGTCACGTTCTTTGTCAGTAAAAGGTGAATCCGCATTCAATACGAACAATAATTCGTCTACAGAATTCAGGTATTCAAATATCTCATCTCTAGTATCGTTATTTCTATTAAAGCCAGGTGTAACTACAAATGTAAGTTTATTTTCACTTAAAAATTTGCATGGTAGTTTAAATTCAACACACGCTCTATCTCTATACGTTTGGTGGTGTAAAGACATCATATCATGGTAATCAGAGAAATTCTCAGTTGTTGTAATTGCTGAGTCTGTTATAGCGTTAATTTCTGTATGAGCATCATTTTTTAAAACCACTACATTTGAAATTGAGTTTTCTAATATATTTTCTCCTACTATAGAGTTAATAAATGCAGTTTTTCCATTTCCTGAAGTGCCCGTTACTAAAATACGATTTGTTCTTAAATCTGCAAGTTCGCTAACTAACCATCTAAATCGGTGACCCATTTCTATATCATGCTTTTGTGCCCACTGTGTAATAGATTCAAAAAGATGTAAACTATACTCTAAGCCATCCACATGATTAATAGAATACAACAGTAGGTTTTCTGCATTTTTTATATTTGCTGCATCTATTTTGGAAGGGAAAATCTCATCCCATGCCAATACAGCTGCTGATGGAAATACAGCATAAGAAGAATTGACTACCTTTAACCAATTTGTTAACAGATTTGGAATGATATCATGTAATTGTCTAAGCGTATATTGGCCTTGAATTAATTCAAAATACGTTTCTTCGTAAAGAGAAGAAATTTTGTCCCATATATCGGACGAATGTATTTCGATATGTAAGAAAAACTCATTTATTGTGTTAAGCCATAATAAGTAATTTTGTTCATTTTTATAACTGTTCCAAAGTGATGATACAATTTGTGTAAATTGCACTTGATCTACATGATTTAATGTAACTAATACTTCATGAAAATAGTCTGGTGAAATATTTTTAGTAAATCCTTTATCGATATACCCTTTTAGCACCTCAAACCAAGGATAAGATTCTGTTCGAACCAGCTCATTCACAGCAAGCTCTACTGCACTATCAAAATCTTGCTGTTCTTCATAAAAAGAACGGGCAATTTTGGTGACATTCGGATAATCGGGATTTAAAGAAACCGCCTCTTTAATTACAGCGAAAGCTGAGTCAAAATTATTTTGCTCGATGTAAAGAGAAAGTAATTGCAGTCCAATTTCAGTCATCAATATTTTGTTATCAGTAGTAATGGAAGTATAAACCTCTTCAGCAACTGATAGTCGGTTTAGTTCAAAGTAAGCATCCGCAATGTTTTTTTGTGCCCATGGTGCTAGTTCGTTGCCAACTTTCTCCCATTTGAAAATAGCTGATTCAAAATCTTGATGGTGATAATAAAATTCACCTTGTGCAAAACGAATATAAGACCCATCGGAAATTTCATGTTTTTCTTCGTTTACATAAACTTCCCCAAGTACGTCAAGAGGTGGTTTTGTTTCATTCTCCATTAGGAATGTTTCATAATACATCTTTTTTATTAATTGTTTTTCTATTCTCATCTTTTCCCCCACTATATCTTGAAAACACACTTTTAAGATATGTCAATACTTTTTTTATGTATGCTTTTTATCTTAACAAAGAATTTCTTTTGGAAAATTTCATTTTCCTTTCATTTTTCAAGTAAGATTGAATTTTTATGAGAAAAGTTTCAGTTCTTTTTCAATTCCCTTTCAGTTGTGAAACAACATTAAGTGTTCCTAATAACCTAATAACACTATAATATTCCGCATTATATTATCAGGAAAACTATATATATATTACATTATAAAAACAATCTATAACGAATATATATGCATTGTTTGTTTCACCGATAAATAAAAAAACTCACCACATAATGGTTATTAGATAGACCAATATGCTACGTCCTTTCAGAATTTCAAACACACCACGATAACTTAAACAACAATAATAGTGAACGGCTATCATTACAATACCTCTCTCAAATTGTTTTCCTTTAAAATATTTCAGTAGTTATGTAATTAAATTGTTCTAACCTATATAAATAACTAGTCCAAAAAAACTCTATATGCATATCATGTTATAGTAAAGAATTCAGGAAATCCTAAAAAGGAGGCATTTTCATGTTTGAAGATAAATCTAAAATAAATTACCCATATGAATTTACTGAAACTACAACAGTCCCTCTAAAGAACCCCATTGATAAAAAATTCAAGAACGGCACAGGTACACATAACTTCCCAATTAAAAAGCATTATAAAGAGCAGGTTTTATATACTGAAAAAATTAATAATAATAATAATAAAAACAAATAATCCTATAGATCCTTATAACAATTAACCAAATAAGAATCAATATTTGGCCATGCATAGTTATATGTTTAATAATGTAGAAATCTTTATTATACAATTTACGTACCTTTAAAAAGTGCTGATATACGGCGCTTTTTTATACATAGATAAATTAAAGCTTACTTAGTCTAGAAATAAACTGTAAAATCAATCCACCTTATTTTCGTTTAACAATTAACTCTACATATTAAAAGGGAGCAACATTTACTGTTGCTCCCTTTTAATATCTAATTTTAGTATCCCTACATAACCCTCTTAAACATCTTCTCCAACTCATAAGTAGAATGATGTACAAGAATCGGTCTCCCGTGCGGGCATGTGTATGGATTTGTTGTTGTACGAAGTTCTTCAAGTAAAGCAAATATTTGATCGTTCGTTAAATATTGATTTGCCTTGATAGATGCTTTACAGCTCATCATAATGGCTGCTTCTTCACGCAACTTTTTAATATCAACTTTTTTTAGTTTAACAACTTGCTCCATCATCTCATCAATGATTTCTGTTTCTTGTCCTTTCGGGAACCACGTTGGATGCGAGCGAACAATAAAAGATTGATGGCCGAATTGTTCCAAAAATAGGCCGACTTTTTTAAGTTCTTCTAGTTGCTCTTCGACACGTAAAAATTCAGTAAGAGATAGGTCAATACGGTACGGTACAAGTAGTTCTTGTACTTCTTGCGCTACTCGTCCTACTTTATCACGGAAGTACTCATAATTAATACGTTCCTGTGCGGCATGTTGATCAATCATATATAACCCATTATCATTTTGAGCGAAAATATATGTTCCGTGCATTTGTCCAATTGGATAAAGCGGTGGTAAATCGTTACCGTTCATTTCAATCTCTTTTATTTCCCCGACCTCTTCTTCCAATTCCTCTAATTCAAAGTCGTCATCGTTACTGTTCCACGATTTCTCTTCTCGAATCGGTTCTTCGATTATCGGTTTAGAGGATGGCTGCCAACTTTGCTCTTCTCTTACGAGCGACTGTGGTGGTTGCCATTCTCGCTTCGCCGGTTGCCAAAGCTGCGCTGGTTGTTTCACAGTTGTTCGTTCTTCTTGTTTTTCATCCATGTCAGTCGGTAAAACGATGTTTGGCATCTGTGGTTCTTTCGGCTTTGTATGCTCAAACTGGAACTGTTCTTGCACACTTTCGTCTTTTTCTTTTTTCTTCGTTGTTACGCCTGCATCTGGAATGAGCTGTATTTTTTTAAATGCAGCTTGCAATGTTTCTTCGATAAGCTTTAGCAATTCTTGTTCTTTACTAAATCGAACTTCTAATTTTGCTGGATGTACGTTAACATCAACAAGCATTGGGTCCATTTCAATCGATAAGAAGCCGATTGGATATCGTCCAACTGGCAGTAATGTATGGTATCCTTGCTGAACTGCTTTCATTAATACGAAATTTCGCACGTAACGGCCATTTACGATCGTTGACATATAGTTACGAGACGCTCGCGTTACTTCTGGTAATGTTACATACCCTTTAATTGTGAAATCTAAAGATTCAGCTTCAATTGGAATAAGCTTCTTCGCAACTTGAATGCTATAAATTGATGCAAGTACTTGCCTTACATCACCATTTCCGGATGTATGAAGCAATTTCTTTTCATTATGAAACAGTCTTAACGATACTTCTGGATGTGACATTGCAATACGATACACGATATCTGTAATATTCCCAAGCTCTGTATGAATTGTTTTCATATATTTAAGACGCGCTGGTGTATTAAAGAATAAGTTTTGTACTGTAATATCCGTTCCTTTTCGGCTCGCTGTTTTTTCTTGTTTTATAATGTCTCCACCTTTAATGATAAGGTGGGTACCCGGCGCCTCACCTGTGCTAGTGATTAATTCCAATTCACTAACTGAGGCAATACTTGGCAATGCCTCACCGCGGAATCCGAGCGTTCTTATACGGAACAGATCGTTTTCATCTTTAATTTTGCTCGTCGCATGTCGTTCAAAGGCGACGATACAATCTTCTTCGGCAATGCCATCTCCATTATCAATGATGCGAATTTTTGATAAACCAGCTTCTTCTAAGTGGATTTCAATAGATGTACTATTCGCATCGATAGAATTTTCCACAAGTTCTTTTACGACTGAGGCAGGGCGCTCTACTACTTCCCCTGCCGCAATTAAGTTAGAGAGTTGGTCATCGAGTTTGCGAATTTTTCCCATCTACTTACTCATCCTTTCTTTAACTTTTTCTGTAAGCGATACAGTTCGTTCATCGCTTCTAAAGGCGTCATATCTAGTAAATCAATTTTTTTAATTTGCGCAAGTACTGCGCTTTCTTTTTGATCAAGCACAGGCTTGTCTTGTTTTTTTGAAGATTGGTCTCCTCCAAAGAAAGATAGTTGTGACTCTTCTTCAGTCTCTTCTTTCTTTTCTTGTATTTCTGCCAATTCTTCTTTTACAACTACAGGTTCTGGAACAACTTCTTGTACCTTTACTTCTACACGCTTTGGAATAATAATTTCTTCTTGTCCTTCTAGTTGCGCTAACACTTCTTTTGCACGAGCGATTAAGCTATCTGGAAGCTCAGCAAGTTGCGCAACGTGAATTCCGTAACTTTTATCGGCTGCTCCATCTTGAATTTTATGAAGGAAGACTACTTTTCCATTCTCTTCAATAGCTGAAACATGTACATTTTTCAGTTGATCTAAACTTTCTTCTAGCACCGTTAATTCATGATAATGCGTAGAGAATAATGTTTTTGCACCAATTTGGTCATGAATATGTTCAATGATTGCTTGTGCAAGCGCCATACCATCATACGTTGATGTACCGCGTCCAATTTCATCAAATAAAATTAAACTTCTTTCTGACGCATTTGCAATCGCATTTTTCGCTTCTAACATTTCAACCATAAATGTACTTTGACCTGAAATTAAATCATCCGCTGCACCAATTCTCGTAAAGATTTGATCGAATACAGGTAATACAGCTTCTGTCGCTGGTACGAAACAACCAATTTGTGACATAACAGTAACAAGTGCTAATTGTCTCATATACGTACTTTTACCAGACATGTTCGGTCCTGTAATTAAAAAGACATCCATCTTCTCTGGCATAATACAATCATTTGGTACATACAATTTCCCGTTCAATACTTTTTCAACGACAGGATGGCGACCATCTTTAATAAAAATTTCACGCTTCGTTGTTAGCACAGGTTTTACAAACTGCTCTTCTTCACTTACAGTCGCAAAGCTTTGTAGTACATCTAATTCACTAATTACTTTCGCTAAATGTTGTAATTTCGGAATGAATACTTTTACTTCTTCACGAAGTGCTGTAAATAAATCATATTCCAGTTGTACAATTTTCTCTTCTGCTTCTAAAATTAACGTTTCTTTTTCTTTCAGTTCATCTGTAATGAAACGCTCAGCATTAGCAAGCGTCTGTTTTCGCTCATAGCGCCCTTCTGGAAGCGCTGCAAGATTCGCCTTCGTCACTTCAATGTAGTAGCCGAAAATACGGTTGTATCCAATTTTTAATGATTTAACCCCTGTAATATCACGCTCTCGTTTTTCAAGCTCCGCGATCCACGTTTTCCCATTTTTGCTCACGTAACGATATTGATCAAGCTTGTCATTATAACCGCCTTTAATAATATCTCCATCTTTAATAGAAAGTGGTGGGTTTTCCTGAATACTTCTTCCTAGTAATTCAGTTAAGCTCTCACATGGATCCGCACCTTGAATTAACCTTGCTGCATAAGCATTATCTAAAAGACTAATCGCTTCTAAAATAGCTGGTACTTGAAGTAAAGAACGTCTTAACTGTAATAAGTCCCGTGCATTTACATTACCAAATGCAACTTTCCCTGCTAAACGCTCTAAATCATATACTTCTTTTAGCTTTTCTTTTAAATCTTCACGTAAGAAGTAATCATTTACAAATGTTTCTACCATTTCTAAACGTTCTTCCACTTTCTCTTTCTGGATAAGCGGACGTTCCATCCACTGTTTTAACATACGGCCACCCATAGCTGTTTTCGTTTTATCTAATAGCCATAATAGTGAGCCTGTTTTTTCTTTCGTACGAAGAGTCTCAGTTAACTCTAAATTACGTTTTGAGTGCACATCAATTTTCATAAATTGATTTGTATAATAAATTTCTACTGGTTGCAAATGATCTAACGAACGTTTTTGTGTTCTTATCACATAGTTAAATAAGCGTCCAATCGCTTTAAGTAACTTTGCTTGTGAAACATTTTTCACAAGATGTTCTAACCCTTCCGGAATCGTTGTTGCATCTTCATACGAAATCGTCATTTTTAATGTTTCAGTTAATTTATTTAATTCATCTTTTGAAAATGTAGAATCTACAACAATTTCTTTCGAACCAGTTGCATACACCTCTAATAAAATATCTTCTACTGAACCTGTTAACAACGTCACTGTATTTTGTCCAGTCGTTAAGTCATTACAAGCTAGCGCATAAGATCCATCTTCGAAATGTGTTAATGCTGCTAAAAAGTTATTCTCTTTCTCGTCTATTGTACGCCCTTCCATCATCGTTCCTGGCGTAATTAGTTGTACTACTTCACGACGTACTACACCTTTAGCTGTTTTTGGATCTTCCACTTGCTCACAAACAGCTACTTTATATCCTTTTTCAACAAGTTGTTCAATATAATTTTTAGCTGCATGATGCGGTACACCGCACATCGGTATACGATCACTACTACCACCATCTCGGCTCGTTAATGTAATTTCAAGTTCATGAGCTGCTTTAACCGCATCTTCAAAGAACATTTCATAAAAATCACCTAATCGGAAAAATAAAAAGGCATCTTGATAGTCTGCCTTAACCTTTAAGTATTGCTGTATCATAGGCGTATATTGCGTCATGTCTTTCCTCCATAATTTTTACATAATAATCTATATTCATCCCGCATTAACGGGCAGTAAGATTCCCACCTCAAAAATCGGCTGGAACAAAGAAGTTAGGTGGGAGATCAACTGCCCGTAAAATCCCGATTGGTTCAACTAATAATCAGTGGGGATCCCCCCACTGATTAAAGTTTCACTTTAAATATGTCACACTTCACGGACATCCATCTCTCCTATTTCAGGAGTCTTTCTTCATTATAACATATTTCATAAAGATTCATGTTCATTCAGCACCACTTATGTAAAGTAAAAAGCTAGGAAGAACTTCTCCCTAGCTTTCTATTACTCTTCTTCTGCGTCAACGATAAAGTTCGGATCTAATTCTTCAAACTCATCATCATCGACTTGGAAATCCTCATCTGATTCTACACAACCTTCAGGATTTACACTTACACAAATTTTTGTTTCTCCAACTACTTCTGTTACAAATTCACGTTCTACAGTTACAACAATTTTATTCCCATTTGGCGATACAAGAGCTTCTAAACAATTTGGCGGTTGAATGACACGAGCAATAATTTCTAAATCGTCACCAGAGAAGTTCTTATCACGATAACCAATGCTTACTTCGTCAGTGTAGTTCACACGTTCTGTTACAACTTCAGTCTTTGTATTGCCATCAAACGAATACCAAGTGTTCACATCATAGAAACCTTCAATTTCTACATGTTTTCCATTCTTTCTCGCTTCGTACGAGTGGTTAATTACCCAGCACCCTAAAATACTTGTTGGCTCATTATTCGATTCACATGTATGCGTTGACTTTGTATACTTACGTCCTTTTCCAACCACTGCTTTTGTAATAATCTCTCTAAATTCGGACATTCGTAACCCTCCTCAATCACTATTCACTTAATCATATGCGTGACAATAGCGGAATGTGTCATTCTTTTTTTGGGAAGAACTTACGTTTAATCCACTAAAAAAAAAGAGATGTCAATATGACATCTCTTTAACAACCACAATTTCCTTTTTTACTTTCTACCGCCGCACCAGTTTCACCCTTAAGTACATCGCCGCCAGTTGAAACTAATATTTCATCTGTAACATTATTAGAAATGGTACTCGCAACTAACTGTAGTAAGTCATTTACATATGTTTGTGAAGATTTAAACTCCTGCACAACTGGAATATTGTCTAACTTATCTTGAAGTGCATCAATTTCAGCTTCTACTTTTTTCAAAGCTTCCCACTTCCCGTAATGTTGCAAGTTAACTGCTTGTTTTTGCAATGCTTTAATTTCATCAATTGCGTGCTTTACATTTTCATTTTTATGAATTTGCGCCTCTGCTTTCTTAAAAAAATCAACTTCTTCTGTTTCAGAAATCATTTTCGCTAATTCTTTCGCTTGCTCTACAATTTCGTCTTTCGTATATACTTTCATCTATTATTTCACCTCAATCGGTTCCTCAACTAATTCCCCGTTAAGAGACCAAGTTTTTGCTTCCGTTATTTTTACTTTCACAAGCTGACCAATTAAAGATTTTGAAGCGACGAAGTTTACAAGTTTATTCGTACGAGTATAACCTGCAAGTACTTCCGGATTATTTTTACTTTCCCCATCAACTAACACTTCTACAACTTGACCTTTATAACGATTATTTTTTTCAACTGCCAACCCATTTACGAGTGTGTTTAATCGTTGTAGTCGTTCTTTCTTTACTTCCATAGGCACATTATCTTTCATTTTTGCAGCTGGTGTACCTTCTCGCGGGGAATAAATAAATGTAAATGCAGTATCAAATCCTACTTCACGATATAACGACATCGTTTCTTCAAATTGCTCATCTGTTTCATTTGGGAAACCGACGATAATATCAGTTGTTAATACTGCGCTCGGAATTGTTTCTTTAATTTTTCTTACAAGTTCTAAATAATGTTCACGTGAATATTTACGTGCCATAATTTTCAACATATCTGTGCTTCCAGATTGAACTGGTAAGTGAATATGTTCCACTAGATTTCCACCTTTTCCAAGCACTTCAATTAAGTGGTCATCGAAATCACGTGGATGACTCGTTGTAAAACGAATACGGGCAATATCAACTTTACGAAGTTCGTCCATTAAATCGCCAAGACCGTATTCTAAATCTTCAAAGTCTTTACCATATGCATTTACGTTCTGTCCAAGTAGCGTAATTTCTTTATAACCATTCGCAGCTAAATGACGAATCTCTTGAATAATATCTTCTGGACGCCTGCTTCGCTCTTTTCCTCGTGTATACGGTACAATACAATATGTACAGAATTTATCACAGCCATACATAATATTTACCCAAGCTTTAATATCGCCACGACGTACTTTCGGAAGGTTTTCAATTACGTCTCCTTCTTTTGACCAAACTTCAACTACCGTCTCCTTCGAGAACATTGCATCTTTTAGAATGTACGGTAATCTATGAATATTATGCGTGCCAAATACCATATCTACATGCTGATTTTTTTGCATGATTTTATTTACAACAGATTCCTCTTGAGACATACAACCACATACACCAATTAAAAGGTCCGGATTTCTACGTTTTAATGATTTTAAATGACCAAGTTCACCAAACACTTTATTTTCAGCGTTTTCACGAATTGCACAAGTGTTTAATAAAACTACATCTGCATCTTCAGTTGAAAATGTCGGTTCATATCCAAGTGTTGTGAAAATACCTGCCATTACTTCCGTATCATGCTCATTCATTTGACACCCATATGTACGAATATAAAACTTTCTTCCTGCACCAAAATTACGAAACTCTTCAGGTAAGCCAAAATCCCGTTCAATTTTAACTTCTTCTTTTCCACGCTTTTTGGCATCTTTTAAGGAAGGTGGTTGATATACGCTTTCAAAGTATTTGCTATAATCTTTCTCTTCTTTTTTCGTAGAGGAATTTGCTTGTTGACTTGCTAATCGTTGTTGCTCGTTCATCGGTAATCTCCTTTCACCCTTAACTATACACACTCTGTAGTCTATTTTAATGCGCTTAGACCCACCTTAAAAATGGTTAGATAGCTTGATTGAGAGATAACTTGTCCTTTGAAACTTGAGTAATCGATCTAATCATCCGTAAGAATGAAGTCTTCCCCACACAAATAGACATTCCCTTTTTATTATTTCATCTTGTCCTACCCAAAAGCATATTGCTTTATCCCTATACACATTACCATAGTATGAAGCGTTTAGCCAATTTTGACAAGGAATAGGACCTGCCTTATCTTACATTTCATAAGCAATGAACTTGCCATTTCCATACAACGATCCTTATATTATTTTACCATTCTGAATTTTCTAAGTAAACAAAGCTATCCTATATTTTTTATTCAGTAAAAAAAGGTTGCCAAATGGCAACCTTTTAATCGTTACATAAATTCAGCAACAAGCTCATCAAACATTTTCTGATCCATATTTAAATCAGCTTGTACTAATGGCTTTTCACTATAGCCTTTTACAAGTTCTTGATATGATGGTTGCGCAGTATTTTGATAAATTAAACCTGTTACTAATCCGTTATTTTCCATTAATGTTTGCATAGCCATCATGCGATTAGATGGATCATATCCCTCTACTGTACTTAGTTTCGTTAAGTTCTCTTTGAACCAATCGTACGTATTTACTTTATTATAAGTAACACATGGACTAAATACATTAATTAATGAGAACCCTTTATGGTTAATACCAGCTTCAATAATTTGCGTTAATTCTTTTAAATCACTTGAAAAGCTTTGCGCCACAAATGTTGCACCAGCTGTTAATGCCATTTCCATAACATTTAATGATGGTTCAATCGAACCTTGTGGTGTACTTTTCGTTTTAAATCCAGCTTCACTACGTGGTGAAGTTTGGCCTTTTGTTAATCCGTAAATTTGGTTATCCATTACTATATACGTAATGTCAATGTTTCTACGAATAGAATGGATTGTATGTCCCATACCAATCGCAAATCCATCACCGTCACCACCTGATGCGATAACTGTTAAATCACGATTTGCCATTTTCACACCTTGTGCAATCGGAAGGGCACGTCCATGAATACTATGCACACCATATGAATTAATATAACCTGATATACGACCTGAACAACCAATACCAGAAACAACAGCAAGTTCATCTGGATTTAAGCCAACGTTAGCTGCCGCACGCTGAATTGCAGCTTGCACCGAAAAGTCTCCGCAACCTGGGCACCAGTTTGGTTTTACACTGTTACGAAAGTCCTTAAATGTTGCCATTTAATACAACCCCTTTTTTGCATTCGTTGTAAATCTCTTTTGGCAAGAATGGGTTTCCATCATATTTTAAAAGACTAGAAATTTTCTCACCACTACCAAGATTCATTTTCATAATGTTAGCAAGCTGACCAGTCGCGTTGTTTTCTACAACTACAACACGTTTTGCATTTTTCACAAGTGGATCGATTTCAGCTTTCGGGAACGGGTGAATTAAACGGATTTGAGCATGGTTTACTTTCATACCCTCTTGTTCTAAACGCTCCATTGCCTCTTCGATCGCACCACGAGTTGAGTTAAATCCAACAAGCAATACATCTGCTTCCTCATGCTTAACATTTTTATAAACAGGGGTATTAAACTTCAAGTTCTCCATTTTACGGAAACGTTTGTCCATTTGATCTTTACGGTTTATTGCCGATTCAGATGGTTTACCAGTTTCATCATGTTCTACACCTGTAACATGGTGAATACCATTTTTCATACCAGGTAAAACACGTGGTGAAACGCCATCTTCTGTTACTTCATAACGCTTGAAGTATGCTTTATTTTCACGTTCTGGTAATTCTGCTTCTAAATCCAGCTTACCGCGACGAATTTCCACTTTATCTAACGTAAGCGGTTCTACAGTTTGTTTACCTAAAGAAAGCTGTAAATCCGTTAAGAAAATAACAGGCACTTGATATTCTTCAGCTAAGTTAAACGCTTCTACAATATCATAGAAAGCTTCTTCCACTGTACTTGGCGCCATTACGATTTTTGGAATTTCACCATGCGTACCGTAAATCATCGCCATTAAATCAGACTGCTCTTGTTTCGTTGGTAACCCCGTACTTGGACCACCACGTTGCGTATCAACAATTACTAGCGGTGTTTCTGTAATACCTGCTAACCCAATCGCTTCCATCATTAAAGAAAGACCAGGCCCTGCAGATGCTGTTAATGTACGAACACCAGCATAGTTTGCGCCAATTGCCATTGTACAAGCTGCGATTTCATCCTCAGTTTGGATTACTGTTCCGCCGACTTTAGGCAATTTTTTAATTAAGTATTCCATAATTTCAGATGCAGGTGTGATTGGATATGCTGACATAAAACGAGCGCCACCAGCTACCGCACCAAATGCGATTGCATCGTTTCCAATCATAAACATGCGTTTCTTACCATTAGCTTTTTCAAGCTGCATCATGTTAACTTTCTCACCTAGCAATTCTTTCATATATTGAGAGCCGCGTTTAATTGCGTCCATATTCTTTTGAACGACTTGCTCTCCTTTACGACCAAAGATTTCTTCAACAACATCCAAATAAGCTGTTTCGTCTAAACCTAATACCGCACTTGATGCTCCAACAGCAACCATGTTTTTCATTAATGATGTGCCTAATTCTGAAGCAATATCTGTAAACGGTATCACATATAAATTTACATCTGTATTGTCAGGTATTGTTGGATTAAATTTCGCATCCGCAACGACAATTCCGCCTGGACGTAGTTCGTGGAAGTTAAAATCAATTGTTTCTTGATCAAAAGCAATTAAAATATCTAAGTCATCTGAGATCGCACGTACTTCTGTTGTACTTACGCGAATTTTATTATTTGTATGGCCGCCTTTTATACGTGATGAGAAGTGGCGGTAACCGTATAGGTAATATCCTAATCGGTTTAATGCTATACAGAAGATTTCCCCTGTACTTTCAATTCCTTCACCTTGTTGGCCTCCAACTTTCCATGAAAGTTGACTAATCATCTCCTACACCCCTTTTGGCTGCATTCATTGTAGTGTATTTTTTTACAGTATTAGTTTAGCATTTTTTATGCAAATAAACTACAACGGACGCAAATTATGCCTCTTCTGATTTCCCTGAATCTTAAGTATAAAGCTATTTCGTTTTTCATTCTAGTATTAGGTCCTAAAAAAAGCAATAATATCAATTGAATTTATTTTAATTTTTCTGAATTTTTAAAACAAAACACTTAAAAACTTATATGTTCAACAAAGTTATCATACAAAAATCGTTCTACAGTTGATGCAGCATAGTGTTTATATAGTTCATTAATTACATTTTCATAATCTTCATACACCGATACATTTGCAACTGTTTCTAAAATCCCATCAAAATCTGAACCAAACCCTATGTTGTTTTCTCCACCTAGCGAACAAATATAATCGATATGTTTTATTATATCTGTAATATTCGCTTGTTTTTCATTTGTAAGAAACTGAGGTACAAAAGTGACACCAATCATGCCATTTCGCTTTATAAGGAATTGAATTTGTTCCTCATTTAAATTACGTGGATGGTCACACAGTTTATAGCAATTTGAGTGAGATGCAATAGGATTATTTGCAATTTCTACCACATCCCAAAAACTTCTCTCATTTAAATGGGACAGATCGGTCCATAAATGCAACGTATTAAGTTCTTGTACAACTTGTCTACCGAAAGTAGTTAAGCCTGCTCCACGTGTCTCTAGCGCCCCATCAGCTAACAAATTCGCATAGTTCCATGTTAATCCAAAGGAACGTAAACCTAATTGATAAAACAAACGTAATTTCATCGCTTCTTTTCCAATTGCTTCGCATCCTTCTAATGTTAAAAGAGCTCCAATCTCGTCCTGTTTTAACATACTTATATCAGCTTTCGTTCGGATCAACTTCACACCTGGTAGCGATAAAATTTCATTATAAAAAATATCTATCATTTGTAATGCCGCTTCAAAACGTTTTTCATATGCTACTGTTTCTGGCACGTATATAGCAAAACATTGTATACTTCCTTTTCTTTTCTTTAATTGTTCAAATGTAATATGTAATTGTGAATCATTTTTAAAATTCTTTTTCCCCTTTGCAATCCATAACTGTAAGAGTACATCACAATGAGCATCAAAAATTTTCATTTTCATTCCTCCACTATAAAAATAACCTGTTTGCATACTGCAAACAGGTTGTTTAAACTTAACGAGGTTCTACAATTAATTTTATTGCTGTACGCTCTTCCCCATCAATCATAATATCTGTAAACGCTGGGATACAAATCAGGTCCAAACCACTAGGCGCTACAAACCCTCTTGCAATTGCTACTGCCTTTACCGCTTGGTTCAATGCACCTGCACCAATAGCTTGAATTTCTGCTGTTCCGCGTTCGCGAATAACACCTGCAAGTGCACCAGCTACAGAATTAGGGACCGACGTTGCTTTAACTTTTAATATTTCCATTCCGCGTTTCCTCCTCGTTTCTTTAAAAAGTATTAGCAATTATATCACTTTAACTTATATTCACGAGGAATGGCGCGTATTCCTGCTAAATTTTCGTAATTTTTCTAAAAAATTAAAATATAATAACTTATCTAAATCTTTACGGAGATTTACTCGAAAAATGGTTGATCGTCATTAATTAAAATGCGCTCAATTTTCTTTGCTTTTCCTGTATTCGGATCCACATCAATTAGCACTGCACTTAATTGTGTTCTACCATTCGTCACTTCAAATCTTACCGGTAAGTTTGTTAAAAACTTCTTCAAGACCGCTTCTCTATCCATACCTAAAATTCCGTCATACGGGCCTGTCATACCAACATCTGTAATGTATGCTGTTCCGCTTGGTAAAATACGATTATCTGCTGTAGGTACATGAGTATGTGTACCTACTACCGCTGTAGCACGACCATCTACATACCAACCGAGCGCTTGTTTTTCACTTGTAGTTTCCGCATGAAAATCAACAAAGATAATATTCGTACGTTTTTTCGCAATGTTAATTAATTCATCCACTTTTCGAAATGGACAATCAATCGGAGGAAGGAACGTACGCCCTTGTAAGTTAATAACTGCAACTTCTGTTCCATTACAATTCACAAATATAAGACCTTTTCCCGGTGTTCCTTCTGGGAAGTTAGCTGGTCTTGCAAGATATTTTGCATCATCAATAAATTCAAATACCTCACGATTATCCCAAGCATGGTTTCCAAGTGTAACCGCTTGTGCGCCGCACTCTAAAAAGTTTCGATAAATTTTTTCTGTAATACCACGCCCACCTGCTGCATTTTCTCCATTAATGATTGTTACTGTAGGTGTATATTTTTTCTTTAACGCCGGTACGTATTGTTGAATCATACTTCTACCAGGAGATCCTACTACATCCCCAACAAATAATATTCTCATATGTCTTACCCTTTCTATGTACTACATTTTTTATTACTATAACTTCAAGCAATTTCCTTACAACAAATTTATTATAAGTTTGTTTCACTTGATTTTCTTTATTTTATCCAATTCCAACACAAAAAAATAAAGTGGTGTTTCACCACTTTATTTTGCGTATTCCACTGCACGTGTTTCACGAATAACAGTTACTTTAATATGTCCTGGGTAATCCAGTTCATTTTCAATACGTTTTCGAATATCACGAGCTAAACGATGAGCTTCTAAGTCATCGATTGTATCTGGTTTTACCAGAATACGAACTTCACGTCCTGCTTGAATTGCGAATGATTTTTCAACGCCTTCATAAGACTCTGAAATCTCTTCTAACTTTTCAAGACGACGAATGTAGTTTTCAAGCGTTTCACTACGAGCTCCCGGTCTTGCAGCTGATAATGCATCTGCTGCTGCAACTAAAACTGCAATGATAGAAGTTGGTTCTGTGTCACCATGGTGAGATGCAATACTGTTTATAACTACAGGATGCTCTTTATATTTCGTCGCGAGTTCAACACCAATTTCAACGTGGCTACCTTCTACTTCATGATCAATCGCTTTTCCGATATCATGTAATAGACCTGCACGTCTTGCTAGTTTTTCATCCTCACCAAGCTCTGCTGCCATAAGTCCAGTTAAATATGCAACTTCCATAGAGTGTTTTAAGACGTTTTGTCCGTAACTTGTACGGTATTTCAAACGACCTAAAATCTTAATTAAATCTGGATGTAATCCGTGAACACCCACTTCAAACGTTGTTTGCTCTCCGACTTCGCGAATATACTCGTCCACTTCACGTCTTGATTTTTCGACCATCTCTTCAATACGCGCTGGGTGAATACGTCCGTCCTGTACTAGTTTATCAAGAGCGATACGAGCTGTTTCACGACGAATTGGGTCGAATCCAGAAAGGATTACCGCCTCTGGTGTATCATCGATAATTAAGTCAATACCCGTTAACGTTTCTAACGTACGAATATTACGACCTTCACGCCCGATAATACGTCCCTTCATTTCGTCATTTGGAAGATTTACAACCGAAACGGTTGTTTCAGCAACATGATCAGCTGCACATCTTTGCATTGCAAGAGATAAAATCTCTTTTGCTTTCTTATCCGCTTCTTCTTTCGCGCGAATTTCACTTTCTTTTACCATAACGGCAATTTCATGAGAAACTTCACTTTCCACTTTACCAAGAATAATTGCTTTCGCTTGTTCGCGTGTCAGATTGGAAATGCGCTCTAATTCTGTTTGTTGCTTTTGAACTAACTCTCCCACTTTGCTTTCCAACTCTTCAATCTGTTGTTGTTTCGCTACAAGAGAATCCTCTTTCTTCTCTAACTGTTGCTCGCGCTTATCGAGCGTTTCGTCTTTACGATCAAGGTTCTCTTCTTTTTGCATTAAACGATTTTCTTGTTTTTGTAATTCGCTTCTACGGTCACGAATTTCTAATTCAGCTTCTGTACGAAGTGTATGAATTTCATCCTTTGCTTCTAAAAGCGCTTCTTTCTTAAGTGCTTCTGCATCACGATTCGCTTCGTCTAAAATACGTCTCGCTTCATTAGCTGCACCATTAATCTTCGCTTCAGCAATAGACTTTCGAACAAAAAAGCCAACAACTGCACCGACTGCTGTTGCAAGCAAAATGGAGATGAGTATCCAAAATGTACTCGTCATGATTTCACCTCCCCTTGCTATGAATGAAAAAAGACTGTCGGCATGTACATTGAATTACAACATACAGCAAAGACCGTCGTCCCGCTTTTTTAAGGGACTTTCTTCATTTCACAATTAAAATGTCATATTATTATTTCGGCAAGATTTAAACCTTACTCCGAATATTACTTCTCTTCTTGAGAAGAGTATATCGTATATAAGAAAAAATATACATTCTCATTGTATCTATCGGAATTTTCATTGTCAAGCGTTGTCTACTTTTACTTTCTTTACCTTCAGTCCTGAATGTTATCTGAATTTGAAAAATTGATAGCATATTATCCTGGAAAACCTTAGTAAATACCATTTTATTCCCTTAAAACATATGAATATCCCTCTTTACACATCCCGTTTGAGTCAAAAAAAATTTTTTTAACTACTGCGATATACACGATTTTAATAGAAGGTAAAAAAATAAAAGACACGGGACCGTGTCTTTTATTTTTTAATCTTGAAGAGTTGAATCTTCCGTGTCTTCCACACCTGAGTCTTCACCAATTCCGTGATGATCACGAACAAAGAAGGCAATTTCCTCTCTTAAATCCGTATTCTCTTTTAAGAATTGTTTTGAATTTTCACGACCTTGTCCTAAACGTTCTTCATTATACGAGTACCAAGCACCACTCTTTTGAACGATATCAAGTTCAGAAGCCATATCTAAAATTTCACCTTCTCTTGAAATACCTTCTCCGTACATAATATCAACTTCAGCAACACGGAATGGTGGTGCTACTTTATTTTTCACTACTTTTACTTTCGTTTTATTACCAACGATGTCGTTACCTTGTTTTAATTGCTCAGCACGACGTACTTCAAGACGAACTGTTGAATAGAATTTCAACGCACGACCACCTGGAGTTGTTTCTGGCACTATCTATAGATTTTCCATCTCTATAGTCCGGACTATCTCTTCATCTCTTTACAGAGAGCCTTGCACTTCCAGCAGTAGCCTATCATCTGCCGTACCCTACTCAGTTAACTAAAAGTCCTTTTCGGTAGTCTCTACACCTTCCCCATATCACTATGGAGCTTGGCACGGTATTACCCTAAATAATGGTGGGCTTCACCGTTAGCAACTATATGGATAGTTACACCCTTAGGCAATAAGGTTCACAAGGTTTTTTTACATGCTATCACTAGCAAGGGAAACCCATGGTAAACTCCTTAATCTTTTGCAAGACTTTTTCTTTATTTGCTAACTCTTCTTCATGTATAACAAGATATTTATAGCAGCCCTCTTCCATAAATAAAAGTTTTCTTTTATCTCGTTCTTTTATCTTTTTGAGTGAGTGTGCCCATTTCCCATGGACATCTAAACAATATTTTCTACCTAAGTAGAAATCAATAGACCACTTATCGATTCTTTTTTGCTTAATGAACGCCAGATCTAAACTTAACAACATCTGTTCAACCTGTTGTTCCAGTAAAGTATCATAATTTTTCTTTCTGACCTTTACATTAAGCTCTTTTCTCCTTTTAGCAACACATGTATCGGATACGCCATACTTAATAGCAATTTCAACATGTGATAAATATGGATTTTTCAATTCTTGTTCAACTTCTGCGGTTTTAGGCAAGTAAATCTTTCTATATCTGGTTCTTTTAATTCCGAGTAACTTTAATATTTCACCTACTCGCCTTTCATCAAGATTAATTTCTTTACCTATATCTTTCAATTTGCTATCCGCATGTGTCACAATAAAATCCACTTGCCATTGTTCTATGTTTCGATAAGTTCTATTTCCAATTGTCACTGCCACTTTAATCTCTCCCTATAAGAAATCCCTTATAAAGACTTAGTCGAAGAAGACAAATAAAGACTCAAGTACATTACTTTGATTAAGCAACTTGTAGTTGATTTCCGAACATAACCCCAACTTTTTCACGAATTTGGTTGATAAAGATTGCGATTGTTTTTGATTTATTGATTGCACCTGAAAGCTTACGAAGTGCTTGTGACATTAAACGTGCTTGTAAACCTACGTGTGAGTCACCCATGTCTCCTTCGATCTCTGCTTTCGGTACAAGAGCTGCTACAGAGTCAATTACGATAATGTCAACCGCGCCACTTCGTACAAGTGCTTCTGCGATTTCTAGTCCTTGTTCCCCTGTATCAGGCTGTGATAATAGTAATTCATCTATGTTAACGCCTAATTTTTGTGCATATACAGGATCCATTGCATGCTCCGCATCAATAAACGCTGCTTGTCCACCTTGACGCTGTACTTCAGCGATTGCATGTAATGAAACTGTTGTTTTACCTGAACTTTCAGGTCCGTAAATTTCAATAATACGGCCACGTGGGTATCCGCCTACCCCTAGTGCCACATCAAGTGCTAAAGAACCACTTGAAATTGTAGAAATTCTACGCTCAGCTTGTTCTCCTAATTTCATAATTGAACCTTTACCGAATTGCTTCTCTATTTGTTTTAACGCCATATCTAATGCCGCTTGACGATCACTCATTCAAAATTCCTCCTTAACTGAATTGCTAATCTTATTATACCTATTTTCAATTCAATTTGCCAACAAAAATCGAACATTTATTCGATTTTTTTATTTTCCATTACATAAAACTGCATTTAACCATTAAAAAAAGCTAAAAGAGACTTATATCTCTTCTAGCTTTTTATACAAATGATAAAACCCATATTTTGCTGAGCGTTCCCTAATTTGTTGACGACTTCCGCTTAAATTTAGAGGAAAGACTACAGTTGGTTCATCTTTAATCGCCAATCCAACAAATACTGTTCCCGGCTCTTTATGTTCTGAAGCATCTGGTCCTGCTACCCCAGTGAAACTAATTCCGATATCCGCTTTTAATAATTCTTTAACATTTTCAGCAAGATAACGAGCACATTCTTTACTAACTGCACCGTCAGTAGACAACACTTCCTCAGGTACATGTAAAACATGTTGCTTCACATCATTATGATAACAAATGACACCGCCTTTAAATACTGAAGACACACCAGCACTTTCTGTTACTTGATTACCGAAGAGACCACCTGATAAACTTTCTGCACACGCTAAAGTTAATCCTTTTTTCTTCAATAACTCTATCACCTTATAGTGCAGAAACTCTTGGTCATACCCGTAGAAAAATTCTCCTACTCTTTCTAAAATCAAATCTTCCATATGCTGAATGAGTTTCTCCGCTTCATGAGCATTTTGATGCTTCGCAGTTAAACGTAATGTCACTTCTCCATCATTCGCAAGCGGGGCGATTGTCGGGTTCGTTTGTCCATCAATTAAATCTTGAACTTTCACCTCTAATTGAGATTCCCCAATTCCGAAGAAGCGAAGCACGCGAGAATAAATGTTTTCTCCTGTTGTAAAGTTACGTAAAAAAGGCTCTACATAACTTACATACATTGGCCTCATTTCTTTCGGTGGTCCTGGTAATAAAATATAAACTTTTCCGTTCTTATTTAAACCCATACCAGGTGCCATACCGTGATCATTTGCAAATACAGTTGCTCCATTCAAAACGAGTGCCTGCTTTTTATTATTTTCAGTGAACTCACGACCTGTACGCTTAAAATAATCGCTTATTAATGCTAATGCATTTTTGTCATATACAAGCTCTTCCCCTAAGCTAGACGCAATTGTTTCCTTCGTCAAATCATCTTTTGTCGGGCCTAATCCACCTGTAAAAATAAGCATGTCCGCACGTTCTTCTGCAACTTCAATCGCCTGCTGTAATCGTTTGTTATTATCTCCAACTACAGTATGGTAGTACACATTAATGCCAATTGAAGCTAACTTTTCAGATAAAAACTGGGCGTTTGTATTTGCAATTTGTCCAAGTAATAATTCCGTTCCAACCGCAATAATTTCAGCATTCATCCCAATTCCCCCATAAACTTCTATTTTGAGTTTACAAAAGCAGCTCTATTTTTCCAGAAATAATCCCATCCTGAAATAACAGTAAAAATTAATGCAATCCATATAAAGATATCAGCAACTGGAATATGGATTAAATTTAACGGTACATCGTGTAATAAATACGCTGCAATCGCAATAATTTGTGTCCATGTTTTAATTTTCCCTAATTGATTCGCTGCAACGACTTCCCCTGTTCCAGCAAGTACAAGTCGTAAACCTGTCACAGCAAACTCACGACTTATAATTACTATAACGATCCAAGCTGGTACAGATCCCATCTCGACTAATGTGATAAGTGCTGCCGAAACAAGTAATTTATCTGCTAACGGGTCAAGGAATTTCCCTAAGTTTGTTACAAGATTATACTTTCTTGCGTAATGTCCATCAATCCAATCTGTAGCTGAGGCAATAATAAAGATAAGCGCCCCTACTAAGTGTTGAATTGGTAGATCTACATCACCAATTGTGTATGAACCCCAATCAAAGGGTGCTAACATAATTACCATAAAAACTGGGATTAAGAAGATTCTAGATATTGTAATTTTATTTGGTAAATTCACAGCTATTCCTCCATCATATCAAAAACATTTGTTCATTGAAAAAAGTCATCGAAGCGATGACTGTTATTGTGCAGGTTGCTCTACCCCTTGGTTTTTTATCACCAATCTTTGGTGAAGTTCTTTTTCTGGATCCAATGGGTAAGCGACCACTTGGCCATTCAGTTTAACTTCAACATTCGTTGCATTTCCAATATTAAGTCGCACTTCTTTTGCTGTTGATAAATCACGTTTTTCTGTTTGACCACTTTGTACTGTAGTGTTTAGAATTTCATTACCCGCATCGTCCTTAACATCTACATAACTTGTACCCTTCGCTGAAATTTCCAGTTCTAATGTTTTATTATTATGAATTTCCAAAGTAGATACCTTACCACTTGTTCCAACTACTTTTACTTCTTGTTGTCCAGTTGGTTCCTCTTTCTTTGGCTCTTCTTTTTTTGGCTCTTCTTTCTTTGGTTCTTCTTTCTTTGGTTCTTCCGCTTTCGCTTCATCTTTCTTCGTATCTAGCGGAGAATTTTCTGCTTTTTTAACTTCAATTTTCTCACTTTGAGTAGCCGGAACTCGTCCGTCATCTTTACCAGTCAGTGCTTGAATAACAAACCAAACTACGACTCCAAATGCGATTACTAACAATGCAATTAAGATTTTCGGCATATGATCTGCCATTGGCAATGATGAAGATTTTTGCATTGTTTCTTGTGTTTTTTGTCCAGTTGATACTTGTGGAACATCACGATTTTCAGATTGTGGTATCGTACTCTGATATTCTACAAGCAGTTCCTCTCCATTTAATCCAGCCGCATCTGCGTATTGTTTAATGAATGCACGTGCATAAAAAGCTCCTGGCAATACGTCATAATTGCCTTCTTCAATCGCTACTAAATGGCGTTTTTGAATTTTTGTAATCTCATGCAGCTGATCAATAGACAAGCCTTTTGCTTCTCTTGCTTCTTTCAGCTTTTGTCCTAATTCTGTCACTACTAACACCTCAATATTTCTTTAAAAGTCGAACATAGAGAAATTATTTTGCGTACCTTGCTCAATTTCATCTACTAAATTATATTGAATTTCTTCATCATAATCGTTACGTAACTCGATAATATAATCAAAATCATCCAATGTGTATTCTGACTGACTCACAAATACATCAGGATGTTCCACAACTTTCGTTGCAGGCAATCTCATAATTTCACGAACGAGTTGCCAATGCCTTTCATTGGCACGCTTTGTTGACACAATTCCATCTAGGATGAAAATATTGTCATCGCTATACTCATCTTCAATCAATTGACTACGAACAGTTTGCTTAATGAGAGTAGATGATACAAATAACCATCGTTTATTTGCACAAACACTTGCGGCAACAATGGATTCTGTTTTTCCGACACGAGGCATTCCTCGTATCCCAATTAGTTTATGGCCTTCTTTTTTCATGATTTCCGCCATAAAGTCTACAAGTAATCCTAATTCATCACGCACAAAACGAAATGTTTTCTTATCATCTGCATCTCGTTGTATGTACCTACCATGTCTAACCGCTAGTTTATCCCTTAGCTTTGGCGGACGATATTTCGTTACCGTTATGTTATCCATCGTATTTAAAATTGATTCAAGTCTAGAGATCTGCTCTTGATTATCACACATAAGGAGTAACCCACGTCGTGCATTATCAACACCATTAATTGTGACAATATTAATGCCGAGCATACCGATTAACGAAGAAACGTCACCAAGCAAGCCAGGTCGGTTTTTATGTATTTCATATTCAAAATACCATTCAATCATCCAAGATCACTCCCCTTGCTTACTTTACACCTACGTACTATATTATATGATTTCACCTTAATAGGGAAGCTAAATGTATAATCTCTCCCGTGTAATTATTATACAAAAAAAGTAGAGAGGAGAATCTCCTCTCTACTTTTACTTATGTTGTACAAACTTAACCATTAAATTTGCGATTGTATGCTGCTCTTGTTCATCAGCAACTTTCCAAAGCTCAGACAATAATTTTTCTTGATCGTTACGCGCTTCTACTTCATTTGCTAAATAATCGCCAACACGAAATGCCATATCTGATACGGCACCATTATTAAGCCCTTTTCCTTCCGCTTGTTCTAAACGTTCTCCTAAAAAGCTCTTCCACTGATCAAAATTATCTAACACTGACATAATTAAGCACCTCACTATTGAGTAATAAAATCATGCTTAATTTGTGCAACTTTTCATTTTTTATGTAAGAATTTTTTAACAATGCCAGCCACCATTCACACCGATAATTTGTCCAGTTATGTAAGATGCTCCTGGTGATACGAGAAATGAAACTGTCTTTGCTACCTCTTCTGGTAAACCTATTCTGCCTAATGGTATCTCTTCAGCAATGCCAATCTTATCTTCTTCAGAAAAGACACTTAACATTTCCGTTTCAATTGCACCTGGTGCTACTGCATTCACACGCAATCCACTTAAAGAAACCTCTTTTGCTAAAGCTTTCACATATGAATTTTGTGCTCCCTTTACCATTGAATATAACACTTCACAAGAAGCCCCTATTTGCCCCCATATAGATGAAACAACTACAATATTTCCACTTCTCCGCCCAATCATAGGTGGAAGTGCCTTTGATAGTAATTTATATACACTCTTAACTTGAAGTTCTACCATATAATTCAACTCATCATTTGTTACATCTGTCACTAATCCAAAGATACTCTTCCCAGCTGCGTATACGATAACATCAATAGGATGTTCAATTTGTCCCCACAACTGCTCTGCCCCATCATTAGAAGCTAAATCCGCTTGAACAGGAATCACTTCACCCCATTCCTTCTGTAACTCATTTACCTTGTCTTCACTGTTATTGTAATGAACATATACAGTATATCCATCTTGAATTAATTGTTTTGAAATAGCAGAGCCAATCCCTCCGCTCCCTCCAGTTACTAATGCATACTTTTTCATAATTACCCTCTCTTATCTCTACAAGCTCATTTTTCATATAACTAAATAATACCCTCATCTTACAATTTATCAATGATAAGATGAGGGTATCTTTTAAATTTTATTTTTTCGGTAAAACTTGACAAACGCTCATTTTTTCTTCTGATAATAATAATTTCGCTACTTCTTGTAAATCTTGAACAGTTAGACTTTCTAATTCAGTCAATGCATCAAACAAGCTAGATTCATTAAACGCATATCGCGTAAATTGATTTGCAATATATTCCGGTGAATTCAACGAGCGTAAAAAGCCACCAATTTTCTTTTTCTTTACTCGTTCTAATGCTGCCTCATCTAATTGATCATAATTTGTGTTTAATAAAATATCTTTCAAACGCTTTTCCAATTCATCCGGTTGCTTCGTATCACCGCCAACCATTGCAAAACCGAAGTTATTCTCTTCCGTATAATCATACGAGAACGAATCATCAATAAGCCCTTCATTATATAACGATTCGTAATGAACCGAGCTTTTTCCAAATAAATAATCTAAAAGTAACGTAAGCGCGATTTCTTGTTTTAAAAGAGCTTTCCCTTTTTCTTTTAAATTTGTCGCTTTAATACCGACTAAACATTTCGGTGTTTGTACAGGCATTGAAATGATTTTCTTCTTTTCATTTACCTCATTTGGTTCATCTTCAAATGAACGTACAATTTCCGGCTGATTTTTATAATCTTTTTTCGCTTGATTTTCACGCACTAAGTCCATTGTTTCCTCTGGATCAATTGCACCAACAACAAATAGTAACATATTGCTCGGATGATAAAATGTTTCGTAGCATTCATATAATAGGTCTTTCGTAATTTTACTAATAGACTCGATTGTCCCTGCAATATCAATTTTAATGGGGTGCTTTACAAACAAGCTATCAATTAATCCAAAGTATAAGCGCCAATCTGGATTATCTTGATACATTTGAATTTCCTGTCCGATAATCCCCTTTTCTTTTTCAACAGTTTTTTCAGAGAAGTAAGGCTCTTGTACGAAATTTAACAACGTATTTAAATTTTGTTCTACATTTGATGTGCATGAAAAAAGATAAGCTGTTCTTGTAAAGGATGTGAAAGCATTTGCCGATGCTCCTTGTTTACTAAACAATTGAAAAGCATCGTGATCTTCTTTTTCAAATAATTTATGCTCAAGAAAATGCGCAATTCCGTCAGGTACACGAATCATTTCTTCTTTACCTAATGGTACGAATGTATTATCCATAGAACCATACTTTGTCGTAAACGTTGCAAATGTTTTATTAAATCCTTGCTTCGGTAAAACATATACATCTAATCCATTCGGAAGTTTTTCATAATAGAGCGTCTCTTTTAATTGCTCATAAACAATCTTCTCCATTTATTCTCCCTCCGTTCCTTGTAAAAAGTAAATTGTATCTAGTTCAATATTTTTAGCAACTTTCACAATCTCTTCTTTCGTCACACTTTCTATACCTGTTAGCCATTCTTCAACTGGACGTGTACGATCTGAAATAATACCATGATATAGCATTTCCACAAATCCACGTGGCGTATCAATTGCTTCTAATATTTGATTTTGAATGACACTTTTCGTTTGATGCATCTCTTCTTCAGAAAAATCACCATTTTGCATCGCAAGCATTTGTTCTTTAATAATTTCAACTGCTTTTTCATAATTTTTTGCTTCAATCCCTGACATAACAAACAACAAGCCTTTATGACTTTCAAATCTTGATGCTGCATAGTACGCTAAACTATTCTTTTCGCGGACATTTACGAATAACTTCGAATGAGAAAAACCTCCAAATAGCCCATTGAACAATTGCAGTGCAAAATAATCTTCATCTTTATATGTGACAAACGTACGATAACCAATGTGTAATTTACTTTGTTTTAATTCTTGTTTTTCAACAACTTCTTTTTCTTCATTATTTCGCTTATGAAGGAGTACGTTTCTTTCTCTCACAGGACGCGCTGTAATAGAAAAATACTTACTTACAAGATCAACTGCGTTTTCTGAAATATCACCAATAATATATAGATCCATTTCATCTTCCGCTAACACCTTTTGATAATATTGATACAAACTTTCATTTGTAATAGAAGTAACACTCTCTTTTTTTCCATTTGCACTTAATCGATACGGTTCTACTTTGCACATTTCTTCGATTAAACGCTCATTTGCATAGCGCATTTTATCATCATAAGTAGCTTCAATTCTCTGCAAAAGCGCTCTTTTTTCACTTTCTACAATAGAAGGTAGGAAACTATTTCCCTCTGTTGCTGGATGTAAAACAATATCCGATAACATAGAAAGCGCTTTTTCAAATAACGGTGGTGCATCGTGTAAATATACTTCATTTGCAATGTCTACATAAATGGAGATGATATGGTCTTCCCCTTTTTTACTTACATCTACTCCCAAAGAAGATCCGTATAATTCTTCTAAATATTGACGTAGACGAATTACAGAAGGAAGTTTTTCTGTCGCACTTTGCAATACGTATGGCAATAGGGCACGCTCTGTCACCGTCTCCTCATTTAAAGGTGCTTTAAAACGAAATACAAAGGTATTTGTTTTATATTTATCAGTCGGAATAATATGTACTCGCAAACCACCTAACTCATGTAATTGTTGTTCCATTAGTTTCATTTATAGCCCTCCTTTACGTATATAGGAATATTCCTCTTCAATATACAGTTTTTAGAAATAAAAAACCAATTTTTCTTCCTTATTATGCTTACAAATGACTTTTTCTAAAAACTATAATATGTAAGGAACATAGTAAAATTTCGTATTACATATATTCTATGTAAAAAAGCTCACACTAATGTGCGAGCTTTTTTCTACTTACAAATTACTTATCGTTTTCCTTTTTCATAAGGAGTTCCTAATGCTTTCGGAGCTTCAGAACGACCTACAAAACCGACAAGTGCTAATATTGTGAATACATACGGTAATATCGTTAATAAAACACTTGGAATCTGGTCTAATACAGGAATTGTTCCACCCGTTACACTAAGAGACTGAGCAAAGCCAAAGAATAGAGCTGCACCCAGTGCGCCTAGCGGATTCCACTTCCCAAAGATCATAGCAGCTAAAGCTAAGAAACCTTGTCCTGTAATAGTTGCTCCTGAGAAGTTATTAGAAATGGACATTGCAAAAATCGCCCCACCAATTCCGGCAAACACCCCTGATATACAAACGCCGATATAGCGCATTTTATATACGTTAATCCCCATCGTATCCGCTGCCATTGGGTGTTCACCAACAGCACGCAATCGAAGACCAAACGGTGTTTTATAAATAACATACCAAACAACAAATGCTAAAACAATCGCAATATACGACGTTATTGGTACATTTGAAAAGAATATTTTCCCTATAACCGGAATATCCGAAAGACCTGGAATATCAATCTTTTCAATACGGTACTGAATAAAGTCAGTCTGCCCTTTATCAAAGATCTTCTTAATTGCAAATACTGTTAAACCAAGAGATAAGAAGTTAATTGCTACACCACTTACAACTTGATCCGCTCGGAATGTAATAGATGCTACTGCATGAAGTAATGCAAATAAACCACTACCAATTGCCGCAAACAATAACGCAATCCACGGAGTCATCGTTCCCCAAGTATCACCCATTAATAAGTTTGTAACAACTCCAATAAATGCACCAAATAGCATTAGTCCTTCTAATCCGATATTTACAACACCCGATCGTTCACTAAATACACCACCTAGTGCTGTGAAAATTATAGGTGCCGATGTATATAACGTACCCGTCACAAGAATGGCTAATATATCTAAAAAGCTCATTTATTTCCCCTCCTTGCTCATGCGTGTAAGCGCCCATCTTAACACATAACTACATGCAACAAAGAAGATGATACATGCAATAATTACGTTTATAAGCTCTGATGGCACATCTGCCTCAAAGTTCATTTGAGGGGAAGCACTTTTCAAACCACCAAATAATAAAGCTGAAAGGATAATACCAAACGGATTATTTCCTCCAAGTAAGGCTACGGCAATCCCGTCAAACCCTACCCCTGTAAAGGAGGACATCGCTGTCATGCTTTGGAATGTTCCTAATCCTTCCATCGCTCCACCAATCCCTGCGAACGCACCAGCAATTGTCATGGAAAATACTACATTACGAGAAACTTTCATCCCTGCATATTGAGAAGCATGTTGATTAAATCCTACTGACTTTAATTCATAACCTAAAGTTGTTCGATCTAATAAGAACCACATTAAAATAGCGATTAAAATTGCTACAATAATTCCCCAGTGAAGGCGTGAACCGTCAGTAATGGATGCAAGCCAGTCTGAAGATAATGACGCACTCTCTTTAATGTCGTACGTTTTATCATTACCCTCGTGTAAAAAGCGCTTAATAATATCATATGTTACATATAACGCGATATAGTTCATCATAATTGTTACAATAACTTCATTAACTTGAAACTTTCCCTTTAAATATCCAGGGATGAAACCCCAGATTCCGCCTACTAACGCTGCGAATAAAATAGATAATGGAATGTGAAGAACAGCTGGTAGCGAGACTGCATAACCGAACCAAACCGCTGCAAGCCAACCAACTAACAATTGACCCTCTACCCCGATATTAAATAAACCTGTACGAAATGCAAACGCCACCGATAAACCAGCAAGAATAAGCGGTATCATTGTACGAAGTGTTTCACCAATCGCACTTGGACTGCCGAACATGCCTGTCCAAAGTGCACTATAACCAACAATTGGGTCATAGCCACTAACTAGCATTACAATCGCTCCTACAAGTAAGCCAAAAATAACGGATAGTACTGGGACTAAAATATTTATCGTTCGTTCTGTTAAAAGTTTTTTAGCCATTTGTACCCACCTGCTCCTTCTTTGTTCCTCCAGCCATTAACAATCCAAGCTGTTGTTCATTCGTTTCTTTCGCATCAACTATTGCTACAATTGTTCCTTCATAAATAACAGCAATTCGATCGCTAACATTTAAAATTTCCTCTAACTCTAGTGATAAAAGTAATACACCTTTTCCTTTATCTCTTTGCTCTATTAATCTCTTATGAATAAATTCAATTGCCCCTACATCTAAACCACGTGTCGGCTGTGCTGCAATTAATAAATCTGGATCACGGTCTACTTCACGTGCAATAATTGCCTTTTGCTGATTTCCCCCAGATAGTGCACGAGCTAACGTTTGCTCACTAGGTGTACGTACATCAAACTGTTCAATAAGTGCCTTTGCTTTTTCTGTAATTTTGCTGAAATTTAAAATCCCTTTCTTTGAAAACGGATTTTTATAGTACGTTTGCAAAACTATATTATCTCTAACAGAAAAATCAAGAACGAGTCCGTGTTTATGACGATCTTCTGGAATATGACCAATTCCTTCTTCTGTTATTTTTCTAACAGGCCAATTTGTTATTTCTTTCCCTTTAATTGCAATAGAACCTGACTCAACTTTTCGTAAACCAGTAATTGCTTCTATTAATTCACTTTGTCCGTTTCCATCAATTCCTGCAATACCGACAATTTCCCCCGCACGAACAGTTAAGTCAAGGCCTTTTACAGCAGGTAGTTGACGTGCATCGTGAACAACAAGGTTTGCAATTGAAAGTACCTCTTCTTTTGGCTTCGCGTCTATTTTTTCTGTTTTAAAATTCACTTGACGTCCGACCATTAATTCTGCAAGTTTATTTTCATCCGTATTTGCAACGTCAACCGTTCCAATCCCTTTTCCTTTACGAATAATCGTACAACGATCGCAAACTTCCATAATTTCTTTCAACTTATGTGTAATAAGAACAATAGATTTCCCTTCTTGCACAAGCTTTTTCATAATTTGAATTAGCTCATGAATTTCTTGTGGTGTTAACACAGCTGTCGGTTCATCAAATATTAAAATTTCTGCCCCGCGGTAAAGTGTTTTTAAAATCTCAACACGCTGTTGCATACCGACAGAAATATCTTGTATTTTCGCATATGGATCTACAGCTAAACCGTATTGTTCAGACAGTTTTTGAATTTCTTTAGCAGCTTCCTCAACAGCAATTTTCCCTTTTTTCTTCGGTTCGTTTCCGAGAATAATATTCTCTGTAACTGTAAAATTATGAACAAGCATAAAGTGCTGATGTACCATTCCAATACCAAGGTCATTTGCTATATTCGGATTTGTAATCTTTACAGTTTTTCCTTTAATTTTAATTTCACCTTGTTCTGGCTGGTACAAACCAAATAGTACATTCATCAATGTGGATTTCCCTGCACCATTTTCTCCAAGTAAAGCATGTATTTCTCCCTGCTTTACTTGCAGCGTAATATCATCATTCGCTACAATGCCTGGGAATACTTTCGTAATGTTATTCATCTCAATTACGTATTCCATTGTGTTCCTCCTTTTAACAGGGAACATTCCCCTATTACACTATTAACTTATTAAGCAATTCGGAAGTTTTATACATACAAAGGTTAGTTCTATGAACTAACCTTTGCTATTTCTCTATTTATTTTTTTAGAGAAGCTTCATATTCTTTATACTCTTTATCTGTAGCTGGTACTTTAATTGCACCATCTGTAATTTTCTTTTCAAACTCTTCTACTTTTGTTAAAATTTCAGGGTTAACTTTTTTCACGTTGTCAGTTGTTTTTGCAATACCAACGCCGTCATCTTTTAAGCCAAACGCTTCTATTTTACCGCCTTTTAATTTACCGTCTTTCGCTTCTTGTGCTACTTTTTCAACAGCGATATCTACACGTTTTACCATTGAAGTTAATGTTACATTTTCAGGCATACCTTCTTGGTTTTGGTCACGGTCAACACCGATTACCCAAACGTTTTCACCTTTTTTCTTACGGTTTTTCGCTTCAGTGAATACACCATTACCTGTACCACCAGCAGCATGATAAATTACATCTACGCCTTGACCATACATTGCTGAAGCAAGAACTGTACCTTTTTCAGGTTTATCAAATGCTTCTGCATATTCAGATACGATTTCAATATTTGGATTTACTGCCTTTGCACCAGCTTTAAATCCATTTTCGAATTTACTAATTAAATCACTCTTCATTCCACCAACAAATCCTACTTTATTCGATTTCGTTGACATAGCTGCTACCGCACCTACAAGGAATGAGCCTTCATGATCTTTAAATGTAATGCTTGTTACGTTTGGTGCATCTACAACAGTATCAACGATTGCGAATTGTTGTTTTGGAGATTCTTTTGCTACTTCTTTAATTGCACCTTCTAATTTATAACCAATTCCGAAAGATAAATCATACTTATCTTTTGAAAATTTCTTTAAGTTCGGAATATAATCTGCTTCTTTTTCAGACTGTAGGTAACGATAATTTGTCTTTTCCTTTAAATCGTTATCTTTACCAAACTTTTTTAGCCCTTCCCAAGAAGATTGGTTGAATGATTTATCATCAACGCCTCCAACATCTGTTACCATACCGACTTTGAAATCTTTATTGTCTTTACTGTCTTTCTTGTCACTGCTCGCTTTATCCGAGTTACCACATGCACCTAAAACTGTACTTGCTGCTAATGTTAATGATAATAAAAGACCTGCTTTTTTCTTCATACTAGAAACCCCTCCTAAAATGATATATATTTCTTCTTACGCTGCTGTCCCTTACTTCTTGCTGTCACCTCCCTAAAAAGGAACTTACTTACATACGTTTTCTTAATACGTGGAAGCTAAACTTATCAGCTCTAAAGTAATTAATAGAATATAAGATTGGCTCATCATTTTGATCATAGTGCATTTGTTTTAATACAAGCAGTGCTGTTTCAGGCTCACATTCTAAAATCGGTGAGATTTTCGGATGGTAACCAATCGGCTCAATATGAGCAACCGCATACGTTATGCGCTTATGCGTGTTATTATGTATCACTGTAAGTAATGATTCTTCATTGTAGCCCGATAAATCCGGCAATATTTCTTTTGCAAGTTTATCAATGCAATATACAACAGGTTCCCCATCCGCTGTACGCACACGCTCAATCATCACTGCATTAAAACCATCTTCACTATTAAACTTCTCTTTTTCTTCTTCGGTTAAAGTTGTTGTAGATGATGATAAAAAGATTGTTCCTGGTGTTTTCCCCACACTAGAAATCATATCTGTAATACTAGAAAGTTGTTCTATTCCAGAAGAAAATAATGGCTTTGCATTTACAAACGTCCCTACACCATGTCTACGAATGACAACATTTTCTTCTTCTAAAATACGCAATGCTTCCCTTAAAGTAGCTCTACTTACGCCAAGTTCTTTCGCTAAATCAAACTCTGATGGCAGCTTTTGTCTTTCTTTGTAAGCCCCATCTTTAATTTTTTCTTTGATGTGATCAATCACCCGTAAATATAGGTGACGACTATCGGATTTTACTGACATAAGACTCCCCCGCATTTCAATTATTCGACCTCTGATGTAAGACTTCTTTTCTCTTTTTTCAACTTACAACATAGTAAACATGACTAATCACTAAAAATAAACACAATTGTCGAATAAATATTAATAATTTTTTTAGATAAAATTTTCACTCTTTACTGCATAAAAAAAACTTTGCACCATAAACATTCCTCTTTTCGAGAAAAAGTTCGGCACAAAGATCCCTTACATCCTTTGTTACACACTTTTCCCCTCATAGTCTAGCAATTCATGGTTGCCAGGTAGAAACTTATGGACCTTATCTCCAAGATTATATGAGGCAGTGATTCTTTTCGAAGTAATCTTACCACTTGCTCTCATACGTGTCAACAAAATTTAACATTTTTCTACAATGAATATCGAACATTTATAAAAAGGCACACTCATAGCATTCGTATTCTAAAGAATCGACTTGAATGTAAGCCCTTTCTTTCTTGTTGAATATAGTATATAACAAAAACAGTATATAAAAAAGCCTAATTGCAAAAACAATTAGGCTTTTTTTAAGAACTTTTTTCTTGTACATCATTAATGAGCACTTCTCTCGGTTTACTACCCTCATATGGACCTACTACACCGTTCATTTCCATTGCATCAATTAGACGAGCAGCTCGCGTATAACCTACTCTAAATCTACGTTGCAACATAGAAACAGACGCTGTTTGCATTTCCACTACGAGCTGAACTGCTTCATCGTATAATTCATCTTCAACTTGCTGCTTTGTCTCAGGGACATCTTGTGGAATCATATCCTCTTGATATTGTGCTTTTTGCTGCCCAATAACATATTCTACAACTCTCTCAACTTCATCATCTGATAAAAATGCACCTTGTACACGAACAGGCTTTGATGCACCAATTGGTATAAATAGCATATCTCCACGACCTAGCAGCTTCTCTGCGCCACCACCATCAAGAATTGTACGAGAATCCGTTTGAGAAGATACAGCGAATGCAATACGTGATGGAATATTCGCTTTAATAACACCTGTAATAACGTCAACCGATGGGCGCTGCGTTGCAATAATTAAATGAATACCAGCCGCACGAGCCATTTGTGCCAAGCGCATTATCGCATCCTCTACATCCGACGAAGCAACCATCATTAAATCTGCTAACTCATCCACAATTACTACAATATACGGTAATTCAGGTTGTTTCGCTTCCGATTGATTATTATGCGCTTTAATATAATCGTTATACCCTTCAATATTCCGCGTACCACTATGAGCAAACAACTCATAACGGCGTTCCATCTCACTTACAACCTTTTTCAAAGCTTGCGATGCTTTTTTCGGATCAGTTACAACTGGTGTTAATAAATGGGGCACACCATTATATACATTTAACTCTACCATTTTCGGATCGATCATCATTAATTTTACTTCATGCGGTTTTGCACGCATTAAAATACTAACTATAATCCCGTTAATACACACACTTTTCCCACTACCTGTCGCACCGGCTACTAGTAAATGGGGCATTTTATTTAAACGGGCCAATACAGCTTCACCTGTAATATCTCGTCCAAGACCAATTAACAACTTCTCTTCTGGATGATTATTAGCCTTAGAGTCCAGCACTTCCCTAAGTGTTACCATAGAAACTTCTGAGTTCGGAACTTCAATCCCTACAGCTGATTTCCCGGGAATAGGCGCTTCAATACGAATGTCTTTCGCAGCTAAAGCAAGCGCTAAATCATCACTTAAACTAACAATTTTACTCACCTTTACTCCCATATCAGGATACACTTCATACTTCGTAACTGCAGGACCTCTGTGTACTTTTGTCACTTTCGCTTTCACACCAAAACTTTGGAATGTACGTTCCAATTTACGAGCATTTTCATAAATTTCCGCATTTTCATTTGTAACTTGCTTATTTTTTGGGAACTTTAATATATCAAGCGAAGGAAGCTTATAATCTTTATTTTCAACATTTGAAAATTGCATCGGTGGGGCACTTGTTTCCGCCTCTAAAGATTCCACAATTTTTTCTCCACGCTTTTTCTTAGGCTCTTCAATAGGTGGAGCTTCTTCAATAAACGGTGAAGTAATTGGATCTGTTACATGTTCTTCTTCCATCCGTTTATCCTCTTCTTCATTTACAGGATAATTCTCAGTGAAATTTGAAATAATGGGGGGATCAATTTGCATCTCTTCCATCGGCTCAATCACTTCTTCTTGCTCCACAGCACGTGCGTGTCTTGAACTTCTTGTTGTTTTTTTCTTTTCTGTTTGTTCAGCAATCCTTTTTGATCGCCAATCTTTATAATCCCCTTGCATAACTTGAAATTGACTTCTAAGAATTCTACCCACCGGGGCAAGAACTTCTCCAATATGCTTATTTGTTATACAAAGTATTCCAAGAATAACTAAAATAATTCCAATGATATAGGCTCCTACTTCATCAAATAAGAAGTAACATGTTGCGAACATGAGCGCACCAAACATCCCACCGCCTAAGTGAACGCTATCTGGCCCTTTTTTCATTTCAAGAAAGAAGTTATCTTTCGTACTCACAATAACAGAAGTATTTTGCACTGCTCCATCTTTCGTAAGAAGGTTAAATAATGTAATATGACTGAACATTAATATCGCCAATACAATTAAATAAAAACCGATTAACCGTTTATTTAAAAGGTTCGGCCATCCACGTTTTATAACAAACGAAACCGATAAAGCTATTACACCTAACACACCAATTATGTACCACTCACCAAAGAAGAAGCGAAAAAATAACACAAACGATTTCCCTACAACGCCTAGCTGTAAAATCGTAATGATTGAAAGTGCAAAAAGAGCCAAACCGACGATTTCATAATATAGAGTTGGCTTTATCGTACGTCTTGCCTTTGCCTTCGTCCCTCTTTGCTTTTGTTTTGCCATTTCTTCACCTCGTGTTCTACATATAAATAAGGACAACCTCTAAAAAAACTCTACTTATATGTCTGTTTTCTCTATTCTTTCAGGTCTTTATCTCTTCTATTTTTACACTTCTTGTAAAATGTTAAATAAACAGAAGAAAGCAGCCCCCTACTCATGGCTGCTCAACCGTCTTGTTTTTTATATTATACCATAGCTTCTGAACAAAATCCTTCTTTTTGCTAAAAGGTTATTTTCTGACCAGGCTCATACTCTAAGTAGTGAAATGGATTCGTACTTAACACACGCACAATAGAATAACACCCATGTTCCTCTTCAGAAACCATCAATTCAACACCATGTATATTTACAACTTTTTGACTTTCACATTGCGAATAATCGGCAGGGTATACAAGTTGCTCTGGCATAATTGTATATAGAATCATTGTAGCATCGTTCCTTCTGCATTATCATCTGCGCGAGCCTCTATTAATTCGTTTAGTTTTTGAAGTGCACTCCCAATGCCACCCACATCATCAATAAGACCATACTTCACTGCATCTCCACCAATTACATTCGTCCCAATATCTCGAGTCAAATTCCCTTTCGCAAACATAAGTTCTTTAAAACGATCTTCCGTTACTTTCGAATGTTTCGTCACAAATCGAATGACTCTTTCTTGCATTTTATCCAAATACTCGAATGTTTGCGGCACACCTATAACAAGACCGGTTAAACGAATTGGGTGAATCGTCATCGTCGCTGTTTCTGCAATAAATGAATAATCAGTCGAAACTGCAATTGGTACACCAATCGAATGCCCTCCGCCTAAAACAAGAGATACCGTCGGTTTCGAAAGCGAAGCTACCATCTCAGAAATCGCTAGCCCTGCTTCAACGTCTCCTCCAACTGTGTTTAATATTAAAAGCAAACCTTCAATTTTCGGATTTTGCTCAATCGCAACAATTTGCGGGATAATGTGCTCATATTTTGTTGTTTTATTTTGCGGTGGCAACTGAACATGACCTTCCACCTGTCCAATGATTGTTAAACAATGAATACGTGATTCATTCATTTGCGGCACATTCGTTTGTCCAAGCTGTTGAATTTTCTCCACTATTGAAGCTTCTTTCGGAACTTCTTTCGGCCCAGCTTCTTTTTCTTCATTTGTATAACGATCACGTTCTGTCATATCGCATCCCCTTTCACTCGTATATAACTATTATTTCTTAAGTTATAAATTTCATTCGATAGGGTTTAAAAAGAAAAAAGATCACCCGTAAAGGTGATCTTTTTTACACTTCCATAATAATCGGTAAAATCATAGGTTTTCTCTTTGTCTCTTCGTACAAGAACTGCCCTAATAATTCACGAATATTTTGTTTTAACATAGACCATTCAATTGAATATTCTTTAATTGATTGCTCAACAATCATGCGTACAATCTCTGTAGATCGCTCAATTAATGCTTCTGATTCACGAACATATACAAAACCACGTGAAATGATTTCTGGACCAGAGATAATTTTCTTTTCATCTTTACCAAGTGTTACAACAACTACTAATATTCCATCTTGAGATAACATCTTTCTATCTCGAAGAACGATATTACCAACGTCACCTACACCTAATCCATCAATTAAGACATTACCAGCTTGCACTTTACCAACTAAGTTTGCTTCATTATCACCAAAAGCAATTACATCGCCTTTTTCTACGATAAAAATATTTTCTCTTGTAATACCTACATCTTCAGCTAAATATGCATGTGCTTTTTGCATACGAAACTCACCATGTACGGGTACAAAATACTTAGGTTTCATTAAATTTAACATTAGTTTTAATTCTTCTTGACTACCATGACCTGAAACGTGAACTTTTCTTTCACCGTAATAAATAACTTCAGCTCCAGCTCTAAATAACAAATCAATAATTTTCGATACAGATATTTCATTCCCCGGAATTGGAGAAGCTGCAATAATAACAGTATCACCTTTACGAATTGAAATTTGTTTATGAGCTTGCTTCGCCATTCTAGAAAGTGCTGCCATCGGTTCCCCTTGACTACCTGTCGTTAAAATAGCTACCTTTTTCTCTGGGAAGTTGTCTACTTCTTGTAATGAAATAACCATACCTTCTGGAACATCTAAATAACCAAGACGTCTTGCAATGTCTACTACTTTCACCATACTACGTCCTACTACCGCTACTTTTCTTCCTGTTTCGGCAGCCGCGTCAAATACTTGTTGAATACGATGTACGTTCGATGCAAATGAAGCAACGATAATACGACCTTCTGCACCGTAGAACACTTTAGAAATTTCTACACCAACTTCTTTTTCCGAACCTGTATAGCCTGGACGCTCAGCGTTTGTACTATCAGATAATAAGCAAAGTACGCCTTCATTTCCGATTTGTGCCATTTTCCCAAGATCTGCTCCATTATTTCCAATTGGAGTTTGATCAAATTTAAAGTCTCCTGTATACACTACAGCACCTTTTGATGTATGGAAACAAACACCAACAGAATCCGGAATACTATGTGTCGTTCCAAAGAATGACACTGTTGTAGTATTAAACTCTACTGTTGAATTTGAATCGATTGTTTTTAAGTCCACACGGCCTAACATGCCCGCTTCACCAAGTTTTTCTTGTATAAGTCCTACCGTTAATTTCGTTGCATACACTGGAATAGATAATTTACGAAGTACATAAACAATTCCACCAATATGATCTTCATGACCGTGAGTAATAAATAAACCTTTTACTCGCTCTTGATTTTCCACTAAGTATGTAATATCAGGAATAACGATATCAATCCCAAACATTTCATCTCCTGGGAACATTAATCCTGCATCTACAATAAAGATTTCAGAATCAATTTCAACACAGTACATGTTTTTCCCGATTTCACCTACTCCACCAAGAGCAAATACTTTAACAGACTCATTCTCTTTTCTCTTCATGTTGTTGCCTGGTTTAAAAATCTTGCAAACACTGATTTCACTAAAATTGTAGAGACACCAGGGGAAACTCTACAACCACCATATATTCACCGTCCAAGACGAATGTCCTTACCGTTATGCGATATCATGTCCTTGTATATTTTTTAAACCAGGTTTCACCTCTCTTTCATTATATAAATCAAATATCTTATTCGATATGATATGAAAATTTAATTAAATTATAATTTCTTCCAATTTTGCTAAGCATACCCGTACTAAGCTACTTAGCCATATTATACCTGATACAAGAAATAGAACACAAGTTAAATTATATGAAAGACTATATAAGAAGCTAAATTGAGGTTGTAATTTGCGAGGTTTTTTTCCACATACTACCTATTATTTTTTCTACTTATATAAGATATTAATGGAAAAATATACATGTGTGTTCTGTATATAAATATAAAGCACTATTCACTAAAAACACATGATCTCTATAATCAATTTCTAACCAATATTATGCCGTCCCCTTCTTATTACACCTCATTAACTATGCTGTTTTTACCACTCACGTATATTTAATCTAAATAAAAATGACCTAGTTTCACACTAGGTCATTTCTTATTAACGAGGAATAGATTGCATTACAGATTGTAACGTTACTCTTTCTTCTTCTGTTAATGGAAGAAGCGGTAAACGTACAGAACCTACATCTAATCCAACCATTTGTAACGCTGTTTTTACTGGCGTTGGGCTTGGCGCCATAAATAATGAATCCGTTACTCTTACAAGTAATTGATGTAATTTTTGCGCCTTCTTAAACTCTCCCGCTTGGAATGCTGTAATCATTTCTTGCATTTCATCTCCGATAACATGAGATGCTACTGAAACGATACCTTTCGCTCCAACCGCCATAGCCGGTAACGTTAAACCGTCATCACCGCTGTATACTGCAAAGTCGTCCGCTGTTTTTTCAATGATTGCTGTCATTGTTAGTACATCGCCGCCTGCATCTTTAATCGCAACAATGTTTTCTATTTCTGATAAACGAACAACTGTATCAACGGAGATTTGTACAATAGATCGTCCTGGAACGTTATATAGCATAACCGGAAGTGGCGTGCTTTCAGCAATCGTTTTAAAGTGCTGATACATTCCTTCTTGACTCGGTTTGTTATAATACGGCGCTACTAGCATAACTGCATCAACACCAACTTCTGTTGCCTTTTTAGTTAAGTCAACAGAGGCATGTGTATTATTGCTACCTGTTCCAGCGATTACGGGCACCCTTTTATCGACAACAGATACGACATGGCGATATAACGCTACTTTTTCTTCTGAAGTTAATGTAGGAGATTCACCTGTCGTTCCTCCTACCACGATTGCTGTTGTACCGTTATCAATTAAATAATTTACCAATTTCGTTGTCTTTGCAAAATCGATATTCCCGTTTATATCAAACGGTGTTACCATCGCAGTTGCAATTGTCCCAAAATCTATCATGGTCTCACTCCTTATTGTTCCAGTTGCTTTTCTTTTGAAAGCTCAAACGCACTATGTAATGCATTTACAGCCTCCACTAAATCAGTTTCTTTTACAAGAACCCAAATTGTCGTATGACTATCTGCCGATTGCAGAATTTGAATACCTTTTTCTGCTAAAGCTGTAACGATTTTCGCAGTAACCCCTGGGATTCCTGCCATTCCAGCTCCAACGATAGATACTTTGGCACAATGCTCTGTCACAATTGGCTCATATCCAAGTTGTTTCAACACTTCGACAGCACGAGCTGATACATTATCATTTACTGTGTAAGCTACACCAGTAGGAGAAATGTTAATTAAATCAACACTAATGCCTTCGTTTGCCATTTCTTTAAATACATGTTGTTGCAAATCATATGCCGTTTCTTTTGCAAGTACTTTAATTTGCGTTACGTTTGATACGTGGGCAATACCTGTAACAGGACGTTCTTCTACATCCTGCCCTTTTGTAGCACCATCGTATGCTGCAATAAGCGTACCTTCGCTATCAGAATACGTAGAACGTACACGAAGCGGTACTTTTGCATGCATCGCAATTTCAACCGCACGTGGATGAACGACTTTTGCACCTTGGTAAGCCATATTACAAATTTCGTTATACGTTACCGTTTGAAGATGACGTGCATCTTTTACAATACGAGGATCCGCAGTCATAACACCTTCTACATCTGTGAAGATATCAATAAATTCAGCATGAAGCGCAACACCTAATGCTGAAGCTGAAGTATCGCTACCTCCGCGTCCAAGTGTTGTCGTATCACCTTTTTTCGTTTGCCCTTGGAATCCTGTAACGACGATTACATCTAGATTTTCTAATTCTTCATGTATACGATCGCAATTCATTTCAACGATTTTCGCATTCGTAAAGTCATCATTTGTTACAAAACCAGCTTGTGCACCATTTAATGCCGCTGCTTTTATACCGTTCTCATTCAACATATTAGAGAAAACAATTGCAGAGATTAACTCTCCACATGATAATAATAAATCTTGCTCACGTTTAGAAATAGTAGATTCCTCTTGATTTACAAGACTTAATAACGTATCCGTTGCATACGGTTCACCTTTACGGCCCATAGCAGATACGACAGTAACTACTTTATATCCAGCAGCTAACGATTTTTTTATATGATGAAGCGCATGCTTACGTCCATTTTCATCACGTACTGATGTGCCACCAAATTTTTGAACAATTATTTTCATATTTTGCACCTTCTCTTAGCCGTTTACACTAATTGTAATTTTACTAAGCGCTCTGCAATTTGAACAGAATTCCATGCAGCGCCTTTTAATAAGTTATCAGATACGACCCAAAGATGGAATCCTTTATCGTTATTTAAATCTTTACGGATTCTTCCAACGAATACTTCGTTTTTACCTACTGCAGTAGCTGGCATTGGATATAACTGCTCTTCTGGATTATCTTGCAGAACAATACCTTCTGCATTTGCAAGTAAGCTCTTTAATTCTGCTACTGTTACGCCTTCTTTTTCTACTTCGATGTAAACAGACTCAGAATGCCCTGATACAACTGGTAAACGTACGCATGTTGCCGCTACTTCTAATTCAGGCATATGCATAATTTTTTTCGTTTCATTAATCATTTTCATTTCTTCAAATGTAAATCCATTATCTTGGAACTTATCAATCTGTGGAATCGCATTAAAAGCAATTTGGTAATGTTTTTTATCACCTGATACAGGTAAAACATTCGCCTTAGCTTCTTCGCCATTTAAAATTGCTTGTGATTGTTCATGAAGTTCTTCAATCGCTGCCGCACCAGCACCTGATACAGCTTGATATGTGGAAACGATTACTCGTTTTAAACCATATTGCTGACGAACTGGCTCAAGAGCTACTACCATTTGAATTGTAGAACAGTTTGGATTTGCAATAATACCATTATGTTCTTTTAAGTCGTTTTCATTTACTTCAGGTACAACAAGTGGCACGTTTTCTGTCATACGGAATGCACTTGTATTATCAACAACAATCGCACCGCGCTTTGCTGCTTCTGGCGCTAATTGTTTCGATACAGATCCACCAGCACTAAATAGTGCGATATCTACTCCTTCAAAACTTTCAGGAGTCGCCTCTTGAACTGTAAATTCTTCACCTTTAAATACAAGTTTCTTACCTGCAGATCGTTTAGATGAAAGTAACGTTAATTTCCCGATTGGAAATTCTCGTTTCTCTAAAGTATTTAACATTTGTTCACCAACTGCGCCGGTTGCTCCAACTACAGCGACATGAAAAGTTTTTTGCTTTTCCATCACTATGCCCCTTTCTAGATACCAATCCTTCTATAACTTAGAATTAGAAGGAGTATACAATACCCCTTCTAATCTTAATAACGTTAATTTTATCATATTCTACAGTAAGAATGATGGTTTCATCAAAAATTGTCCGTTTTTTTTCGTTTTTTAATTCATATATCTGAATTTTTCTACGACAACCGGTTGCAATTGTTTTCCTTGTAGCGCTTCTAATACTGTATCTTCCAGTAGCTCCATACGAGCTACCATTGAGTTCGGTTTTTTCTCTGGTGCGTCTTGGCCGAATGGGACGAAGTAGATGTTTTTTGTGGCCATTAGGCGCATGAGGTTGACGCCAACAGGGTGATAACAATATAAATATTTCTTTTTTCTTCTATTATATAATCATTTCACAAGCTGTAAATTTATTTTGTATACCATATTCTTCACAGGTACCCATAAAACGAATTCGACGGTACTGTAGTAATTAAATGGAAAAGTCCTACTTTGATATTGAGTTTACTACAGCATCATATTTACATATATATCCTTTAATTGGTATGATTTACTTGTTCACATAAAAGGGGGGAGATTTTTGAGTTTAAACATGTATTTAGGGGAAGTACATGCCCAAACACAAAGTATGAATGCTGTATGTACGGCTACCATTCAAGCTATGGAACAAGCGATTCAGTCGATTGACACTTTTGCAATGGATACTGTGTTACAAGGACAAACATATAGCAGTGCAAAAGCCTATCTTGTCCAAACATTTCGGCCTTTGGCGCAAGGCATTATATACTTATGTGAAGAATTAATTCGTCAAAACGATGCGTTTCCAAATGAATTTCAAGCAAAAGTTGCTTCGACAGATGTTATCGAACAAGAAATAAAAGAACAAATCCAAGAAATCAACCAAACAATTGCAAGTATTGAAGCAATAGAGGTACTTACACCAATGCCTGGAGTAGAAGCAATTGTGGTTGTTTTAGTTGCGATGAGAAAAAAACTTGAAGAAAAACTAGAACATTTATATGAATTTAATTATACATCCAGTAATAACTACAGCACTGCTCTTCAATTAGCAGCTAGTATCACAGCCGGACTCGCTGAAGTGCAAAGTGGAAAAGGATTTAGTCCCGCAAGTGGGACGTTTAGCACACAAGGGTTGAATATGGAATGGACGACTTCCATTCAGGTGATTGAAGAAGATAGGAAGCGTCAGGCCGACAATCTTTTAAATGGTAGTTCAATTGAAGATGGAGCAATGTGCGGTCCATTAAATAGTGAAAAAAAAGATGAATCTTTACTAGATACGTTTAAACATGGTGTCGAAGATATTTATGAAGGTGCTTTGGACTTTATACAAGGCGCTGGTAGTGCAGTAGCTGAAGACTATATTGGACTAACACCACCTGATAATGATAAATTAGAAAGCAAAGCAATTTATCAAGCTGGAAGATTCACTGGACATGTTATATCAACGGCAGGATCTATTGTAGAAATTTTTGAAGGTATTTCAGTCATAGGTGGGGCTAATTTCTTAACATTCGTCGCAGAAGTAGGAAGTGGTGGGTTAGCATCACCAATTGTTCTTCCATTAGATGCAGTTGCTACAGCGGCTGGTGTTGGTGCTGTTGTACACGGTGGATTGGTTTGGGATAAATCGATTCAAAATGCCAAGGATACTCTTCAAAAATTCGAGTCTTCCCCATCTTCTGGTGAGCGTGTTAATAAAGTTAAAGAGAATGGTAAACTTGATAAAGAGGGAAATGCAACTAAAAAAACGGATAATTATGGTAATGAAACCAGCGGAGCTAATTCCACAATCACACCCGAAATGGAAGAAAAAATTCTGTGGGGACAAAGAAAAAACCCTAATAAGAATGAGATTATTGGGGGACATTCTTCTGGAATAAATAATAATCATCATAACTATGTTGTAGAGGAAATTAAAATTAATCCAGATGGAACAAAGAACATTAAGTATACTACTCAGTTTCCAGATGGTAAATTATCTAAAATAAAAAGTAGTACAGTATTTCCAGATGGGTGGAGTGACACAAAAATACTAAAATGCGTTGAGAATATCGGGAATTCTAAATTAATAAGTACTAGAGCTAGGGACGGAGCAACTTGGCATCGAGGTACTATTGATGGTGTAGAAATAGATGTGATAAAGAAAGGAGATAGTGTTATTAGTGCCTATCCGACAGGTAAAGCTAATGCATTACCACCATCTGGATTTTAGAAATAAAGGAGGAATAAGAAATGTATGAAGAATTAAATGAAATATTATCCGAAAATAGTTCAGAAGATTCTTGGTATGATGATGGATTTATGTATGCTCAAGAACTGCTGAATGATTTTACTGACAAAGATTGGGGAAAATTATTTCAAAGTATTAATGATAAAAATGATAAGTGGAAAATTAGGCTGGCTTATTGCATTGATGATGATTTAGGAATAAATGGATTGGAATTACTATTGAATATGCTTGATGAAAGTGATGAAGTTGTTGAGACTACGATAGATTCTTTAAGGTCTTTCAATTCTGAAGAACATAAAAAGATGATAGTATCCAATAGTCGAGTAATTGATACAGCACAAAAATTATTGGAAAAGGCTAGCTTACCCGTCAAAAGAGTTCTAGAAGATTTTTTGAAAGATATTAAAAATTAATTTTTTCGGAATATGAAGAAGAAGTAGCATGGGTGAAAGTAATTGAATTTGACTACTATTTTGCTAGATTCTTAGCATTAGTAAAGGAGACAACTTTTCGAAGAAACAGTTTTCTTTAAGATTGGATATTTCAATGAAGCATGTTATCTAGCTTGGAATAAGTGAAGAGAAGTTACATATGGAGAATAATCAACAAAAGAGACCTGACATTTGAGGTCTCTTTTGTAACTCTTACTTTACATACACATAGGCTTCAATTGCTGATACATAGTATGTTTTGCCCTTGCTATTGTGTACTTTGTATTGTGGCGAACCATTCACATTTACCTTTGCACCAATAGTAAAGTCTAATCCCATATCTACAGAACTAGCAACATCTTTACCCTGCAAAAAAGGAGATTCATAGAAAGGAGAATTTTATATGTCTTTAGATAAGTATAAAAATATGTCTGATGAAGAGTTTAAACAATTGTCTACTGAAGAATTTCAAAAATATATAAGATTAAAGCAAGAAGATTTTTCAAGACATTATAGGAAAATAAATGAAATTACTATAGATGTGATGTTAAAACCTCAGGAAGCAATAGAAATTGCTAAACATTATCATAAGAAAAATAAATTAGGTGGAGTAGTTAATGAAGATATCAACCATCTTTTCTTTGATGAGGCTTATACATTTAAAATTGAGAAAGAAAATAGAAACAACGATGATATAAGACCAGCTTGGAGAATATTAGTGGATTTACCAAAAAACCCTTTTCTTATGGAGGACTATACACTAATAGTGTCTGATAGGGATAAAAAAGTAATGGGTATACTCGATCCAAATGGGCATCCAGTATTTAAAGACAATGAATTTACAGATGAAGATATTGAATATATTATGAGCGATGAGGATTCTAAAGATTAATTAAGGTAATAATTTAGTGGATAATTTTATAAATAGAATAATTGTCTTTTTTAATTAGTTTTTATGCTATTTTTCTAGATTCTAAGGGCAGGGAAAGAAGAATTTAAAAGAACAAGATAAATGGAAGAAAAATTATTATATCTCTATTTTTTATATAATAATACATTTATTAACATCAACTAGGAGGAACATTCCTTGAAAGTTGTACGATCTATATTTAAAGGCTTTCGTTTAATAGGTTTATTTGTAAAGCCAGTACTTAAAGCATTATCTAAAAGTAAATTTTAAATCTCATAAATATTAAAATCCCCTTCTGCATATAGGTGCAAAAGGGGATTTTTTTCAAATTATTCTATTCGTTCTACAGACAGTACTCATAGATAAATAAGAAACGGTGTATATTTACACTAACATTTATATAGATGAAAATCAATATATAATTATTTGCATATAGAACCAGATAATAATTTTTGTTCATAAAACTATTCTTTTGTAAGAAATCACTTCTCATATATAATCCCATTTTTCTTACCAACTTCACAAATTATTACTAAAAGAATATCATAAATTCCATTATATCTATTTACTTTATAATTTTAATATAACACGCGTGACAAACACATAGGGGAGGAATGGAAAAGATGTTACAAAAAATTAAAAGAATTATGGTTGTTGCTGCTGCAGCTGTTACGCTATCAGTAGGCTTCGCAACATTTGCTCCAAAAGAAGCATCTGCACATTGGGCAGACAACCAAATGAGTTGGGCTATGGGGAGAGGTTATATCACTTCTGATATGCGCGATAGTCTAGCGACTCGACAAGATACGTGGTTAATAATTACTCGTGCTAAAAAGCGCGCAGGTGATGCATACACTTATGATTATGCACAACGTTATGTGAAAAACATGCAGATCTCAGATGGTACGCGCGGAACTAACTGGATTACTCGTGATGAATGTGCTGCCATGATGCTGCAAGCAACTGGAATTTCAAGTTTATATCGTAACGGATTTTCATATGTACAAAAATACGGTAAGCAGTATGGTATATACGATGGAAGTCGTGGCAGTGATTTTGCGACAAGAGCGGAAGTTATAAGCATGCTTCATAATGCGTATTACAAAATGGGACTTTAATATTCTTTGTTATAATTAAGTAAAAAATATTATAAGAAAAAGGGACCTAAGTATTACAAATGGTCCCTTCTTTTTTTCACTTCACATTTACATATTCTCCACTAGCGGTAATATAAAAAGTTAATCCTTTTGAATTATGAACTTTATATTGTGGTGATCCATTTACACTTACCTTCGCATCAATCGTAAATCCTAAATCTGCATCTACAGAACCAGCCACGTCTTTATCCTGCCAAGATGGAGCATCATAGAAACGTAGGTTGTTAACTTTTGAAACAACACGCTTTCCAACAATAGAAGAATCTACTGTGCTTTTCTTGTTAAACTTCACATAAGATGAATCGTTCTTAATCCACTGATCTCCACCGAGATTTAACCAACCATCCTTTTCCGCCCACACAATATAAGATTCTGGTTTGTTTAGTTGACGAATCTTAGAATAGCTTGTACCTGGTCCTTTACGTAAGTTGACGTTGTAACCTTCAATATAGGCGATACCTTCTGTTACTGCTGTCAGTACTTCTGCTGGTTTAGATGGCTTGTCCGGTACAGAAACATCTACATTAGCATTATTATATGCGCGTTGCACATCTGCTCTAAATTGAGCTTCTGAAACACCGTGAGACTTTAAGTAGTCAATTGGATCTTCATGATCTGTACCGCCAAGGTGATGCGTTACATCGCTATGTGTCCATAATCCTTTTTCTACAGATATCTTGTTATCTTTCAAAATTTTCGCTAGAAGTTTTACATACTTTTCATAAGAACGCTTAAATTTTGCATATTCCGCTGTTTCGCATAACTCTACATGTACAAAGCGCTTATTCGCTGCAGGTCCACCGCCATAAGCAATGTACTTTGTATCAGCGATTTGGATTGTTTCGTCCCAATCGACTGCATAGTGAACAAATGCATTTCTCCATGTACGAGACTCATATTTTTGAATGTTAATAGCTGGAGCCTCTGGAGTTGCTGTAGAATGAGCTACAACGCCCTCATATGCACCCACACCATAACGGTATGGTTGTTTAGGTAAATCAGGAATAATAAGCGTTCTATCAGCAAAAGCACTTGTAGCAAAAGAACCAGCAAGTACTAGAATCGTAAGGAACGAGGTAATATGTTTTATTGTCTTTTTCATTTAGCATCAACATCCTTTTTCATAATTTTTGTGTGGTCAAATAATCCACTTGCTGACAGTCCAATGATGATTCCTTGAAATACATTTGTTTTGATATCTCCGTCCAAAAATAAAACGCCTAGCACAATGCCAAGCGTTAAATTCAATAACGGAACATATTTTGTTTGTAATCCAATTGTTTTCCCAATTTGTGAAAGACCTACTACAATGCCAATCATTACAGTAATTTCAAACATTACATACCACCTCCTTTCAAGAAGAAATTAAGAGCTGCCAAAATAATTCCGCCCACAATAAGTCGTAATATCCAGGTAGTATTGGCGCCGATCTTATCTAACTGTTTAGTGATATTAATAATGTCTTTTTCGTTACCTGTCGTCCGAATTTCTAAACTTTTAATTTCTAATCGAATGTCCTTGATATCTTGCTTTATTTCTTGAACATCACTTCTTACTTCTTGTAATCCTTCCACCGCAATCACCCCGTTTCAAAATAAAAAGAGCAGCGAAATCGCCCCTCTACGTTATAAAAGCCTTATTTTATTCAAATTAAAAACAGCTCATGGCTGCCCTACTTGTTTACATGTATTTAGTTAATACTGATCTGCAGATAATGCTCCTTCTATCATTCTATTTTCTACTTCTTCCACATGTTCAATTATCACTTCATCAGAAGCCGCCGGGCTCTTTCCAGTTAACTTTAAATAATCGTCTGCACAGATAAGACTTACTTTACCGAAAAGCTCAATCTCGTAAACTCTACCACCCTTATTACATAAGTCACATGCAGTAGCAATGCGCATACTCAGCGTACCATCAGGAAGTCCCCAAACTTCAACTTTTGTATCTTCCTTGATACCGCAAAATTCTAGCATATCGTTTGGAATGCTAACCGTGACCTGATTTTCACCTTTCTTCAAATCAACTACTCTACCCAAGAATGGTGACTGTTCATTAGGTGGCATTGGACGCATAAACTTATCTGGATTCATACTCCTCTTCCTCTCTATGTTCTAGAAGTCATATTTGTGAAATTAACATAATTCCATCTGCCATCATGGAAATACCATCCTGTACCTAAGCTACCATTTGTATAATGAATAGAACCTGCATTAAAACCAAAGTACCCACCACCTACATTAATCCCATTACATTCAATCGACTGTGTTGTCGCAATTGGATCTTTTGATTCAATTCGGAATCTATTCTCATTGTTATAAATGTGACCGATGTAACTTCTACGTTCTCCACCACCACGGGGATAAAAACTGAGTCCTGCACGATCAGTTCCAACGAGTGCCATCATTTCACCATTGCTTATGATTTCAAGCGGCGCATTCATATAGTTCCATTTGTTCACATGATTGTGATAAATAACATTATCTTTTGTACCAAGTGCAATTGTAGAAAAAGGCAGTGTTCCGTTTACGAGTTGTCCATGTGTTGTATCCCAGTTATAAACGGAAGGAACGTCACCTTCCACCAACTGAACACCTGATACAGCAATTGCTTGCATATTATTTAAGAGCCCCTCGCCAAATAAATCAATATAAACATAACCATTTCCTTCTACATAGTTACTCGGCACAATGAAGGTTAAAGCGTATCTTACTATTTTCCCCGTTTGAATGCTTGGTGCATCGTAAGTTTTTGATGCTCGTTCAAGCTCCACCGGAGTGTCACCGTTATATTTACCGAATACCGCTCTCATGATTGGCTTGTTTGTAATGTTTACACGATTATCATTGGTAGTTGCTCTGAAATGAGCCGACAATGTGTATTTCTTACCTGGTTTTACCCCTTCAAATAATGTAAATCGAATCCAATTTGACAAATCTATCCGCATCGGATTAACCATTGGCTCATAATTGTTAACCACTGGTTTCTCAATATATGGATTAGACATAATTGTCCATGTAGGACTGTATTCGATCTTCAAAAAATAATTATTAAAAGTATTAAAAGAAATGTGTGAAAAGTCATGATCTGGAATGAGATTCTTCCTTGGTGTTACTGAAAATTTCTGCCCACGCTCATCTTCAAAAAAGAAGTCAGCCATTTTTGCTGTAATACCATTCTTATCAATTGTTACTTTATCACCACTGATTTTAATAACATCAGCATCAATTCCTTTTGCTGTTAGCCATTGTACGATTGTATCCGCGTTGATCTTCAACTTACCAACATCGATTTGAATCTGTTCGGCTGTTTGGTTAATAGCCGAGATAATATTGCCTTTTTGGACGGTACTAGTAATCGCTTTTTCAGTTACGTCAATACGTCCTACTTGTTTTTCTACATACGCTTTATCCGCATATTTTCCGTCAGCCTGTACTTTCGTATATACTTCTGTTTTGATTGCAGCAAGACTAATCCCCTGCGCATTCGCAGAAATAAGACGCTCTAATTCAGTCGTTTTCTTGTTGTAATCTTGCGTAGCTACTTTTTTAGATATTTCTCCCATTAAATCTTGAGCATTTTTTGTAACAGTATTCTTCAACTCAGGAATTCGAAAACCGCCAACGTAGTCTTCTACTTGCTTAATTTCTACTTTAGCCTTAATTGCTTGTGCTTGCTGCTCTATCTTTGTGTTAGCATCAGTAATCTGTTTTCCTTGTGTAGTTTGTGTTTGCGTCAATTGGTTAACTGAAGTAGAAAGACCGCTTGCTGTTTGTTCCACATTACTCATACGCTTTTCAAATCCCACTTGACTGTTTTGAACATTTGATACAGTAGTTTTAACGCCTTCCACACTTTTTTCAATCTCAGTTGTTCTCTTGGTGAATTCATCATTTGTTACTTGGTCTTCTGGGGCTGGTGTCCATCCTGTGGCTTTGTTCCCCTTTTCAAGTTTAAAGTTTTGAATAATGATTTTAGTTGTTTTAGCATCTATCCCCCAAAATTCCAATCTTGCTTGTCCATTGTTACTAGGAATCTCTTGAATTTTAGTTGTGTAAGTAACCCGTTGGAAATCTTTATTTATGCCTGTTAATACTTTTTGAGCGAAAGTATATTTTGGAGAGCCATTAGAACCATAAAATTGAATCCTTCCCTCAGTGTTATCATTCGTGATAATTTTCACGTCGAAACTGAAGGTTACGGTTTGCTCAACTAAAGTACTAAACAATGAATTTAAGTTATTTTTAAATATTCCATATGCCGAATTTGAAGCTACTTGTGTTGTTTCCCAATATTGCGTGTCTGATATTAAATTACGCACTCCTATTTCTTGCTCATCAAATTTCTTTTCTACGCTTGTTAACTTCTCATTAATCTTTCCGGCTTGTTCTTTAATTTCAGTTGTTGTTTTCTTCAGATCATTTGCAGTTTGTTGCACATCAGATATCGTCTTTTTTGTGCCGTCCACAGTTTGCTCAACTGTATTTAATTTATTGCTGATATCAGTATCTTTTTTAGTTAGCGATTCAATAGAAGTTTTAAATCCATCTGCGGTTTGCTCGGATTTAGTAATACGCTCACTGATCTTGCCTTGTTCAGTTTGTATATTGGTAACTTTTTTTGAAACCCCAGTAACAGTTTCTTCTATTGCTGTTGTCTTTTTGGTAAAGTCTGTAGCTGTTTGGTTTACTTTAGAATCCACTTGTGAAATGGTACGTGTATTACCATCAGCAGTTTGTTTCGCTTCATTAGCAGTTTTTGAAACTTGTGTTAGGTTATTACCTAAATCAATAACGCTTTGTTTCTCTGCTTTTGATTTGATATCTTCATTTGTTTGTTCAAAGGATGTACTGATTTCTTGGAACTTCTGAACATTCCCTTGTTTATCAGTTTCATAGATTTGTTTCCCGATAAAGCCATCTTTAATTTCATCTTTCGTATAAACACCGGATTTATCTGCTTTATCTTTTAATTGGGTATTAATCCATGTTTGATCTACTTTGTCATTAACTTGTTTTTGAACATCAACTATTTGCTTAACTATTTCTTGCGCTTTACCTTCCACACTTTGAACCTTTTCATTTAATTCGCTTTTTGTAGCCTCAATATCTTTGCTTACCTGTGCCAATGTTTCTTTCTTAACGGATTCCACATCAGGAACAACAGGATCCCATTTGCCATCCTTCCACAATTTCAGAATACCAGGCTTACCTTTGCTGATATCTTGCCACAAAGTTTTTCTATCCTTTAAGTTTTCTGTTGGTGGATTTACGCCTTCAATAATATCAACGGTATTATTCTTCAAGTTTTCAGCCACTTGTTCAGCGATTTTCTTTGCTGCTTCCGATTCTTTTCGAATGACTTCTGTTTCTGTTACATTTTCTTGAAGTTTCTTATCTAACATATCTAGTAATTCTTTAGATGCTTTATTTGATAAGCTACCCATGATTTGTGCGTATAACCTATCGATAAGACTTCGTGTATCTTTAATTTCACGATAATTACCAAAGATATATTTATCTTTCGATGGATCAGTGTCACATTCATCTGCTGCTATTAATCTAGCTTCTAAGAAAAGTGGTGGACTAAACCCGATATCTTTTATTCGTACCGTATCGCCTTTACGAACCGCTTCATGAGATAAACCAAATACTTCTTCCAGCGCTACTGCATTTACTTCATATGAAGTAGAACTATCAATTCGCTTCTTTAATTCTGCTTCTGTTAATTGTTTGAGTCTTTGCTTCGTCATACCTTGGTCTTCTGTTTGTGGTGAATAAATATCAAATAAATGCTTACCATCTTTCGACCAACGTTGCAGAGCATCATTATTTCCTACATAAAGTTTGCCATTGTTTATTTCTTCAAATGTGAGAAATTCACCAGTTTCATTATTTTGTGGACCAACACCTACAAGAGCAGTTACTACATCTTGACTATTCTCAATACGCCGGATACCTTGTACATCTTTTCCTAACAAGAATTCTTTTCCGTTGTCACGTCCTACTTTTTTTATTACATCTACATAACGACCGACAATAAAAGATCCCATTATTTCTGTTCTAAAACGAATCTCAAGTTCAAACGTAGATGCAATTTGTTTTAAGAGATCAAGCGGATTTGTAAAATCCTTAATATGAATGGTACGTATACCAACAAACTCAGTAATCCCACGTTTCCACTCTGTACCTTGTAAAGCAAAGTCTGTAGATTCGTTGACTGTAGTAGCTTGCAAAGTTTGTGGTTTAATTACAGTCGCTTTCTTTAGTTTTGTATGTTCACCAAGTGTATAAATCTTTTTCGAACGACCTGTTGTATCTTGTTCTACTTCTGTAATAATGTATGAAACAAAAGTACCGTCACGAGTTTGTTTAACGACAAGGTTCTGTTGTATAAGTGATGCCGCTATCTTTATACCATCAGCTGTTGTGAACTCAAATTTATCTTTGTTATCTTTAAGTTCCCATTGGCGTAAATCATCCCAATAATCCTGTTCTTTGATAACACCTATGATTTGTTCTGTTTTAAAATCCACAATGTGTAATAGATTATTTGCTTTGCTCATCTGTAACGCTCCCTATACGTGACATCTACCTGTCCAATGTTGTTTGGGGATATTTCGATTTCATTCTTTCCTTTTTCAATACGTATATAGTCACTCATAAAATCCTTTATATTTATCGCGTCTGCTCCGTTAATACGAATACTGGCATCGGATGAATCGATTTCTACAAGATCTCCTTTTTGAACAATATAAGGTATTTGACGTTCTGTATTGCTATTCACTTTTTGTACTTTAATATCGTGTACAGCTGCAATCAATGATGGTGCGTCATTAAATGAGCATATATGCACAACAATTTGAGCGACTTTTTTCATAAAGCTATTGCCTGTATCGTACCATTGGGCAAATTTTTCTGTATGGTAATTTCCTTTTTCATCGATTAAAGCAATATCCCCTTGCCAATAGTTTCCCACTCGTGCAATGTGTAGACGTCCATAAAAATCATTCCATGTTGTACGATAATAACCCGTTTCCGCTATAATCAAATGATTGTAGTCACCGTTTCCCGCCATAACTTCACCAAAATTCTCGCTAGAATTTCTATATGCATCAAACATACCTACTTTTCCGACTACAACGCTGTTTTCATCTAATAAATAAAGTTCTACACGTCCCATAGTTGCAGGGTTTAAGTTTCGACATTCAACTATTGCATCAAGTGTGAAATCTTGTAGCGGTCCACCTGTAATACTTCTTTTCACTGCTGGTCCGTGCCAAAATTGCCCTTGACCGTAATCAGATGGCATGATGCGTGCACCATCCGCTATCATTTTCCCTGCTACGATTCCGTAATCTGAAACGAAATCTTTTCCCACTTCCGTCCAACCCACTAGAGAATTCGCTTTATCATGCATAACCAATTCATACCGACTTATTGGCGTTTCATCTATCTTAACTGGGTATCCTATACGAAAATGTTGACCTCCATTTTTATTTATAATATCGATGAATGTGGACGGATTCTCTACCTGTATCTTGAATTTCGGTTCTGAAAATACACTTCCCTCATTCAAAGCATCCATTTTAATAATATTATTTGGTTCTAGTTTTGCTTTTGCATTTCGAATTGGTCCTAATTTATATGGCATTGGGCAAATAAATTTTAAAGTACCTTTTCCCAGACTTACAAAATCATCAACATTAAAATCTTCATCAACAACAGCTATATATGTTCTATCTGGTTTTACATCAAAAACTAACTCGACAGGTTGTTCTGTAATTAACCAATCTGCTATTTCTTCTTTTAAAGTTTCTAAGTCCGTTCCATTTGGAACAATAATTCCTACAGGTACAGGAAGTGGACGTGGATCGGTTTCTGTACCTAATAATCTTGCACCTGGATATCCAGGTGTTTTTAAAAAATTCCGTTTTAGAGGTGCCCATGTTGGTGGACTCCATCCTTTTTCTATTTGAATGTATTCCTTGCGTTGTTTATTAAAAGTAAAAGTACTCATTTTAACACCTCGTTTCTCTATAAAATAAAAGAAACCCAAACCTAAAAGGCTGAGTCTCTTTGTTTTTCTCTTTCTTGGTACTCGGTTGTATATCGATACGTACCACGCGCCACATCTCGCCCCTCTATAACAACAGGAACTTCAACAACCAAATCACCACCAAGCATCGGAATTGCTCCGTCACCAGATGATCCAAATGAGTTATTAAATACTTGATTTGATACACTACTTGTCATAGCCTGTTTACTATTTGACATATTTCCATACACACCACTCATGACAGTCTTTAATCCTGATAATTGGCTGACAGAACTAGCCATCATACGGCTCATGTCACCCATTAATTGATTTATTTCGCCTGGCATAGCAAATTGTTCTCGTGGCATGGCTGCTACGATTCCAGCACCAATAGCTCCAAGTGTCTTTTTATTAAGCGGAAGCACCGCTTCGTCCCCCGCTTCTCCTGCTGCTTGATAACGTCCATTATTCATCCCAAAGATAGTCGGCTTAGTGAAGATACCACCTTTTGCACGCCAATCAATATTAATTCCTGATGGATAAGTAACATCTTTACCTAAAACGTTTTTCGTACTTGTTTGTAAACTAAAGTGTGGAAGAGGTGGCATTTCAGGCTTTGGAATTTTTAATTTTAAATCACTAAAGAATCCCTTAATCTTCCCAATAAATTCTTCTACCTTACCAACTGCTTCTTTGATTGGATCGATGATGTTACGTTTAGCCGCATCGAATTTTTCTTGTGCTGCATTCTTTACAGCATCAAATTTTTCTTTCGCTGAATTATATAGATCAGTAAATTTTTGTTTGGCTTGATTATACGTTTCAGTTACTGGATTAATTACGTATTGTTTCACTAAATTCCAAGCTGTAAGTGTATAAGATTTTATCGTTTCCCAATTACTTAATATCCAATTAGCTAAATCTCCAAGTTTTTGCTTGGTTGTATTCCACAACTCTTGGACAGGTTGAATAACATACTGTTTTACCAAACTCCACGCTGCTGATGTATATGATTTTATTGTCTCCCATTGTGAATTTAGCCATGAAACTAAATCACTGAACTTTTCTTTTACTAAGTTCCAAGTGTCTACGACTGGTTGAATGATATATTGCTTAAATAATCCCCAGGCTACTTGTGCCACAGCTTTTGCAATTTCCCATTGTGTACCAAGCCAAGTAACCATTTCACTGATTGTTGTACTCACCCAATTGTAAGCCTCTTGAATTGGTTGAATAATATATTGGCTTATAGCTGCCCAAGCGATTTGCGCTCCTGCCTGAATAAGTAGCCAACCTGCTTCTAAAACTGTTGCGATAAATGAAATGATTGGATCTAAAACGGTAACAATGGTATTCCAAGTATCTTGCCAAGCTTGTACGAGTGTTCCCCACAATTCGGAAGCCGTTGTAACTAAAGAAGTCCACCAGGAAGACGCTGTTTCCACAATTCCGGACCATAAGTTACTAAAGAATTCGCCTATCGGATCAAAGAAACTATGCATCATTTCTGTGAATGAAGCCCAAGCTCCAGAAAAGAATTCAACAATCGAACTCCATGCACTGCTGCATACCTCACCTATCCCTGTCCATAAATCGCTAAAAAACTGACCTATTGGATCAAAGAATGCATGCATTGTTTCTAAAAATGAATTCCAAGCTTCACTGGATGATTGCACGATACCGTCCCAAACTCCTACTAAATATTCCGTAATAGAATCCCAAGTATCTATAATCCATTGTTTAATATCATCAAAGTTTTTATAAATCGCAATACCTATGGCTGCTATAGCGGCTATGATAAGGGGAATAGCCGCAACAAACCCAGCCGCTGCAGCCGCTCCAATCCCGAAGATACTCATGACCGTCACAACTATAGGCGCAAGTGCCATAATCGCACCGGAAATCACACCGATAGCTACTCCGATAGTCGCTAATGTCGCTGCTAATTCTGGATTATTAGAAATCCATTCAGCGAATTTAGAGACTAGATCTGCTACAACTCCAAGAACTGGTTTCAGCGCCATCTGTAAATCACCCATTGCTTTTTGAAATTTAACCGCTGGACTTGCATCCATTTTTTTAATAGATTCATTCAATTTATCCTGATTCTTCTGGAAGTCTACGGTTTTTTCTGAAGCACTTATTAAAGTGTTAGTTAAATTTTGTCCTTGGTCTTCAAACATAGTGGCTAGAACTTTAACCCCCACTTGATTTCTTTTTACTGGATCTTCTATCCCTTCAATTGCTTTAGCTACTTCTACCATAGCTTTCGAACCATCACTTCCACCTTTAGCGACAGCTGCACCCCACTTTTCTATTTGTTCTGTGACAATCCCAGAGCCATCTAGCGCTTCTTTCAAAGCCTTATCCGCACCTTGAGCAAATTCAGTTAATTGAATCCTTCCTTCTTTAAGCCCATCTAAGAGATTATCAATCATTTATATTCAACGTGATTCGCAACGTCACGCCCGTTCTCTTATGAACTGCTATACGTCACCGCATAGATTAGACTATATCTTCAACTACTTGAGTTGCTCCCCGTTTCGAGTGCCATTTGCTTACACCCTACGTCTTTCGACTAGTCGTTGCACGTTCCTTAATTAAAAGGCTTCGCTCAGTATTGTCTCATTTGAGAGTTTCACTGAATTAAAGGAGTTTTTCATTGTATGTCACCATACAAGGGAACTATAATCTAATTCCAACTACCTGTTTCAACACCTGCTTCCATAATCGCTTGGACTTCTTCAGCCTTAAAACCTGCACGAGTCAGCTGACTTCCGTATTCGGCAATGATATCTAGTTGTTCTGGTGGAAATCCCATTTTTAACAACGCATCAACCATACCAAGGGCACTATCTTGAGTTATCCCTAATTCATTTCCTATTTCATATGTTTCTTGGATTAACTCTGTAAAATCTATACCTTCATAAGATGTTGCAATTACCGCTGCCCCTTTTACTATAGATGCGTTAGCTTCATCGCTAATATTTTTATTTAAAGCCCATTGCCTGCGCACTCCCTCTAAAGATGCTTCAGCATCAACTCCATAAGTAGTGACACCTCTAATAGCTTCTTCTACTGATTTTTTGGAGGACTCGGGTACATCGAAAGTAATATCAATTTTTGTTTTTAGCTTAGACATATCAAGTGCTTTTTCAATTGTTCCGGCAATTCCACCACCAGCAACCATTGCTCCAAGAACATTTTCTAAGCCAATATCTAATTCTTGAAATTCTCTTTGCGTTCTTTGAGCTTCTTGTTGTAAGTCTCGTAATTCGTTTCGTACTTGTTGTATTGAATTACCAGCATCCACAGATCGTAATGCTCTTTGTAATTTTTCAATATCCGCTTCAGTTCCTAATGCTTCACGACCAATAATCCCAATTGCTTGCTCTAATTGGCGACTTGTAGCTGTTCCATTTTTAATTGCATTCACAAGACGATTTCCTAATGCCCCGGCAAAATCATCAACGCTTTTTCCTGTAGCTCTAAACAATGTTTCTAATTGCCTTGTGGAACTTGCTACATTCTCTTGCTCAGCTTTCATGTTTCCTAGTTTATTTTTAAGACCATTAAGTGACCCTTCTGTAAATTCAATTTCACGTCTGAAAGCACGATATTGTTCTTCAGAAATTTTACCGTTTTGAAATTGAGCCTGTACTTGTTGTTCCGCTGCCTTCAATTTATCGAGCTTTTGTGTTGTATTTTCAATTTGTTGTGTAAGTAACTTTTGTTTTTGGGCCAAAGCTTCCACGTTACCTGGATCAAATTTTAAAAGGCGCTCAACATCTTTTAATTCTTTAGCCAAAGCATCACTTTGTTTATTTACATCTTTTAAAGCATTTTGTAACGGTTGAGTATTCCCGCCGATTTCTATCGTAATCCCTTTAATTCTTCCTGCCATTTTCTCACCTCATTTCTTAGAATGAATCAAAGTCTTTTTGATTTGCTTTTCTAACTTTTTCTTTGTCTGGGTTCTCCATTTCAGCAAACTCAGCGATGTAATCAAAACAATCACCGATTGTCATGGTTTCTAAATCCCAATGCGTTAATTTTGCTTTATAACAAAGAGCAAGGAACAAATCAGTGGTTAATTCTTCATCACTGAATGTCCCTTGCTTTTCATCATTTCCTGTTATTTTTTTTTTGCTCCCATAGTGACTTGAACTAGTTCCATTATTTCTGGCATGATTTCTTCAATTGGGAATTCTTCAAATTCATCCAGCCACGTCATAGGATCAGGGATATTTGAATCAGCTGTTTTAGCGAATAACCAAGTCAAATCATAAACAAGCTCAAAGTCCACTTTACTTAAATCAAGATTAGATGTATCGATAGGTTGTTGCGATCCATCTGATGAAGTTAACGTACTAATTGCTCCTAACCCCATCATATCTGCAAATAAATTACGTCTGAATTGTGCTTTATATCGTTTAACTGTTGCCGCTGTACTCTTTAATCTGACTTGTTTTCCGTCTATTGTAATTGTTTTTTCCATCTAATTACGCTCCCTTTGGTGCTGCTGGTTTTTTAACGTACACTTCTTTGTACCAGTTATCGTAAATCGCTTGCGTTGTTTTAGAGGTTGTTTTTGTTTTAACCATTGGTCTTCCACCAGGCGCTAAAACAATTGGACTAGAAACAAATTTCAATTCATTTGTATTCGGTTCAGCTGAGTTTGTCTTTGTCTTAGATGCGATTGTCGGACGACTTGCTGCACAGTTATACATAACATGTCGTGTTGCGTTCACATCGCCATCGAATTCAAATAGTAATGCAAATGATTTTCCTTTGGCATCAGCTAATTCGTTTAAAACACCGTCTGTTTCATCTAATTGCTCGCCTAATGCATCGATAGCAAATTGCTCTGGAATAGTCGCAATTGATAGCGTTCCATCGTAACCTTGGTTATTACTTGCTGCATAGTAAAGCATGTCATCTGCATAGAACTCAATTAAATCACCACGTGGTTCAAAAGTTAATTCAACTCCACCAGGTAGTGGTATTGGTGTACCAAATTTCACTAAAAAATCTTGAACATCATATGGAACGTAATGTACATTCTTCAGACCAAACGTAACTTTATTTTCTTTATTCACTTACATCAACCTCGTTTCATAAATTTTTTGATACATTTTTTCAGATTCAATAAAAGTTCCATACGAGTCATAAGTAATTTCATGATCGTCTAGGACTTTTTCAAGTTTGGCTTCTGCAACTAAGTCTTTTTTAATTGTGTAAAGTTCTATATTTAAATCATTTATCTTGTGATAGACCTTGTTATCAGCCATGAGATTTGCTGATCCATCCACAAGAAAACAAATATAAGGTGGCGCGGGAACTGAATTATCTGGCGTTGCTGTGAAATGCGAATAAGCCACAGGATAACCGGTAGCTTCAAGAATTTTTGTTAATTCACCTAATGTCATTGTTGAGCCGCCCTTTCGATACGTCTTGGCAATTCGTCAATTACATACTCTTCAACTGGACGAATATGAACTTGTGCTGGAACTCGACCACCACCGACTTTCGCATGTCCCTTTTCTAAAAGATGCGTTAATTGTCCTTGCGTATTATGGAGAATAACACCATTACCTTCTTTTTTCTTACGCCATCCTTTACGATAAGCACCTGTTTTTTTAGGGCTTCCTTGCTTTAACTTACCAACAGCAATATCTCCCACTTCATCAATTTCATTTTCTAAGTTTTCTTCCACAACACGTGCATATCTTTGTAATTCTCTAGCAAGATCACTCGCAAAATCATTCATATCAAGTATGCTCCTTTGCGATAATAGTCAATGTTTGATACATTTCATCGTCATTCATTGGCGGTTCGATAATATCAAAGATGCGATTCTTCATTTTGATCCGCATTTCTTCTGTAATTCCCGATGTATAAGGGATTACAAAACGATAAATCCGAGTAGCTTGTGAAGCTGAAGCTTCAATATACTCAGAACCTTTTACCGTTTTTATCATTGCCCATGCTTTTTTTACTTCTTGCCAATCTGTTTCAATTGGCTGATTTAATTCATCTTTTATTACTACAGGTTGTTCGATGATAATTCGATTTCTACAATCTCCTGTATTCAGCGGTTTCTTGTACTGAAAAGAACGCATGTTAATCACCGTCCAATTTAATTTCTTCTAAAGCTTTTGCGATGCCAAAACTATTAATTTCAGTTAAAAAGTTCTTAGAAAAATACTCAAGTGCATCATTATAAACATAACGAGAACGCTCAAAAACTAATTCTTTGAACGTCTCATCTTCGTTTATGTCATACGCTCCACAATCTTTTATTAAAGCTTTTGTGGATGCAGAAAGGATGCGCTTTAGGTTATCATCTTCCTCATCCCCTAAGTGCATCCTATCTTTAAATTGCTGTAATATTTCATTTGAGATTACTATTTCCATTCAAATCACCCTTAGCTTACTGGAGTTTTAGGGACGAAAGAAATTTTTAAATCATAAACAAGAGCTGCTTTATTATCTTTTGATTTACCGTTAGCAAACTGTTTGATTGTATAAAGCGTAGCATCTTCAATTGCTAATGTTTGATCAAACTTTTTAAGCTTATATCCGCCAGCAATCGCTGCAAGATATTGTCCTTTTACAAAGAATAATGCTTTTCCAACAGGAACTTCTTCAGATTCAACAGTTTGAATGTTATAAGGCAACGCCATTACCCATTGACCATTAGGAGTTTGAATTGTGTTACGTGCTTGTACACCGATTGCATCCACAGGATTTACAACCATCACAATTTTATTTAATACTTTACGAGATTTTCCTTTTCCATCAACAGATAAAGCTTTTACCACTTCGTAAAGTTCACCAGCAATTACCTCACCATGTTCAGAAGGAGCAAATGTTAAAGTTCCAGATGATTTTTTATCAGTAACAGCGCCTGTAGTTGCATTTACATCTTTCATTAAACCTACAGGTTGATGTGCTACAGCTCCACCACCATTTACAAAACCAAACTCTAAACCTACTGAATAAGATTCTACTAATAAAGTTCGAACATAACGTTCAACCCATTCCGGCCCAAGTTCTAACATATCGTTCGGAATAGCAGCAAATGCAGTTAATTTAAGTTGACCAATTTGTTCTTGTCTAAATGCTGCATTAATTTGTCCTTTGATTTCACCGAATAATTCGCCCCAAGCATACGCTTTTGTCGCATCAGAATAAATAAATTTTGTAACTGCACCTAAATCTTGTAGACCTAAAGCATCAAGTAATGGATGTTCTTTAACTAAATCTTCAAATACGCGTTCTTGTGTAGTTACCGGAAGGATTGAACCGTCTTTAAATCCACCTTCTTGTACAACTGCATTGAAGAATTTTGTTTCTGCTGCTGTTAATACATTTTGACCGCGTTGTTGAAGAATAGAACGATCTAACATTTCATCATTTACTTGGTTACGGACTGTGTTAATTACATCCGTTTGCATCGCATCAAAGAAGCCTTCAAATGCTGCTGTTTGTTCTTGCTCTGTACTCTCTGCATTAGTTAAAGCATCCGTTAACTTTGCTTTCGCCTTATTGAATGCTTCAGATTTATTAAATTTAATCGTCATTATGTGTTTCCCCCATTTTTTATAATTTTATATTTTTATAAATTTATAAATTTAAAAGGAGCCCTTTAATCCCACTGTTTTTTACAGGTTTAGGATTCGGCTCCTTTGGTTGTTCTTCTATATTGTTTTGTAAATCATTCAGGATTTCGTTTTTTAACCCTGATAACGCTGCGTTTAAATCTTCTTTTGTAATCCCTTGGCCTTTGTTCATTGTTCCATTTCTAAAACCATCGATTACTTTCTGTGGAAGCATGGCAGAAGTCGCAGTTGACGCTGTCATTTTAACCTGATTATCCATAAACATGATTTCATCCACAAAATTATTTTCTAATGCTTGTTGTGGACCCATCCAAGTTTCTTCAGCCATCATATTAAGTAGTTCCTCTTCTGATTTCCCACTTTTAATGACATAGGCGTTTACAATCGCTCGATCTGTTGTTTTCAACATCTCAGCAGCCTTTTCCATATCACGATGATCTCCACCATTCCACATAGAAGCATTGTGAATCATAATTTGAGCTGTTGGAGAGATTCGAACTTTATCAGCACCCATCGCAATGAATGATGCTGCACTTGCCGCCAACCCAACAATTTGAGCTTCCACATGACCAGGATAATTTTTTAATGCTGTGTAAATCTCTGAACCTTCATTTACATAACCGCCAGGACTATTAATTGATACAACTAAGTCATCGCCATTTGCTTCATCAAGCGCTTTTGAAACCTTACCTGGGCTTGTAGCATCCATTTCAAACCAATCATAAATCCAAGCTTCATCATTAGAAATAATTGGCCCTTTAACGTCAATTTTCACCGTCATTTTCTTTCTCACCTCCTTCAGTTAAATGAGTTTCTGTATAGTTTTTGGTAATATAATGTTTGTTTAAATTCGGATCATTTGAAATATCATATCCTACTTCCAATCTAAGCTCATTACCTGTGAATGCACTAGAAGAAATGAGTTTATCGATACTTTCAGCAAGCTCAAATATACTCTGATAAGAAACGGATTTAATTTCAATTTTTTGACCTAAAAGATACTCTTCTTTTTCAAAAAATTTAACGTTTGCTTCATCTGAAATCTTTTTTAATAATGGTTTCACTGTGAAAAGCATATAATTTTTCGTTTGCTTCTCTACATCAGCCATTTCGCCATATAACAAAGCGGTCGGAATACCAAAAGCCATAGCTACTTGATTTAGAAAGCCATTCGTTACTTTGTTTATTTCATCCACACTTTGACCAGAATTTACACCACCTGATGTTTCTTCGTATTTAAATCCTGGTTGTTGTGGAATAATAGCAATATCATTTTCTCCAACAGCTTTATACATGTCATCTATAAAATTTTGGAGTTTTGCTTGATGGTCTTTACTCTTTGCAGCAAGCATGTCCATATCAACTGTGGCACGAATTTGATTTTTACGTTTTTGAGAGCTTAATATCCTACCGAATAAATCACCATAATCAGCAAAAAGCCCATCAATAAGCGGTGATAACTTGTCATTACGATATCTTAAATGAATGACTTCACTTTGTTTAAAACTTCTCTTAAACTGATAATCTTTTACGGTGACATTTGTAAAAGTATCTTCAAACACAGCGTACTCATTATGTTCAAAGTCATCAGCGATAAGTAGATCACCATCATCTGCTTGTATAATTAAAGCTTCATTATCATAAATAAGTTTGTAAATGAACTGTTCCCAAAAGGTACTTGCTGTCATATTCTTATTGGGCCTAACATTTAATCGGTAATAAAGCTCATCTTTTTCGAATTTCCCACCGTTTTTTACTCTGAATTCTGATTGACTAATTGTCCTTCCTAAAAATGATATACAGGTATCAATCGCTATTCGCTTCATGTGGACTCTATTTGCCTTTTCAATAAACATTTCCACATCAAACATAAATCCTAACTCACTATTTCTTTTAAATACCGCATCCAGCCATCCAATGATTATCACCCCCTTTATTAGAATTTAATACCATCTAGCATAAAATCAAATTCATCCACAAGAACGTTATCCGCTTGCCATAATGCATGGATAAAAGCTTGGAATCCATCTGTTTTTCGCTTGAATTCATCTTTTTTCAGATATTCTTTGTTACCGTCTTTTTTGATGTGGACGTAGACGTTATTGGTGTACCAACGCATTAATGGATTATCACCAAAGATAATGCGATTGTTTGCAAATAATGTTTCAACTCGTGGAGCTAAAAGGGAATGAATTGCTTTTGGATTACGAATGTATAACAATATGAAACCTTCAGCTTCAAGTGCTGATTTAACAAGATCAAGACGGAACGTATCAGCTACAATCGTATTAAACCCGTATAACTCACGCATTTTTACAAACCAATCTACAATGTGAGAGATATTAATGACTGGTTCATCTAGAATAGTAAGCAATCCTTGTTCTTCCCATTCTTTAATAGGTACTTTTAATTTCACTTTGTCCAAAAAGCCTTTTCTTACAAATGAATGTGATTTCCAAATGTAATCCTCACCATGTTTAAACAGTAATCCGACTGATGCAAAGTCCTTGATGCTGGCGAAGTCGAGGCCGCCCACAGCAGTTTTGTGTCTTAGATCTGGAACTTCTCTAAGCGTTACTCCATCTTCTTCATAACCAGTACGCATGATTTCCTCCCACGGAGCTACAGACTTTGTTAAATCTGTTTCGGGATAATTCATCCGTTTTGTTATAAATTCTTCACGGTTTGAAGGATTATTTTCTAATTGTTTATATTGAGTTAATACCTTTTTAAATAATTGTTTAGCGTAAGAACTTCTCGGCTCGCTAAACATAGGATTCGCTTTTTCCCACACATCAGGATTATCAATTTCTTCTGGATTATCGATCTTGCAGATGAAGGGAAACAATGGGTCTTCTAAATCTTTGCCTTTTAGAATATTCATCGCTCGCTCTTTCGTCTTGTCTAAGAACCCATCGCGAACAAAACCATCTGTACCAATAAAAAATTCTCTAGCATTTGGCACTTTTCCAAGTCCACTAGAGAATACATTTACTACATCAAAGTTTTCATATCGATGTATTTCATCGTAAATAACACAACCGTCACGAAGTCCATCCTTAGAACCAGCATTAGATGTATGATATTGCATAATGCTTTGAGTATCGTTACTCAGTATCTCTACCTTAGTTCGATAAAACATATCTTCTAGTATTTCTTTTCCTTTAATAGCATCATAGACTTCACGAAAAGAAACTTTAGCTTGCTTCTCGTTGTTAGCCACAATTGAAACATTGTAGCGTTCTATCCCGTGTAGTGGACTAATAAAGAAATGACATAATGATGAAATCAAACCATTTTTACCGCCACCACGAGCCATCATAATTAGAAACTGCTCGTAAAAAACCGAATCGTCTTCTTCATAAAAAAGAAAAACAAATGCGGTTAAAAACTTCTGAAATGGTTGTAATTCAAAATACCATTTTTCTGTAAACTTTATATAATCATCATGCATTTCATTATCGAAATACAGATCATCACGTATTAAAATGTATTTCTCTAGGTAATCAATTAGCATTATGCGCTCTTTATTTAGCTTAATTTTTCCCACTCGATACATTTCAATATATTTAGTTACATATTCATTTTGAATCATGTTAAATCTCTAGCAGAGCGCACAGGTTTTGAAGGAACTTTCTTTTCTTCTGCCGATGCTTCTAATCCAAGTGCATCTAAAATCTTTATCATCCGATCGTTAGTTTTATGTAAATCATTAATAGAAGGGTTGGATTTCGGACCGTGCATGCCGGATACCTTTATTCCTGTTTCTTCAATATCATCAACAAGAATACATTTTAAATCCCAAAGCGATAAATAATCTTGAATTAAGTCAACATAATGATTACCTACAATCTTTTTTTCTTTCAATTGATTTATTAAATCCTTTTCAATCCTTTTTCTCATTGTTTCACGCTTAACTCTAGCCACAATATCCCTCCCTTCTGATTTACATCGTTTTCCAATTTGATATAACGCGCGAATTTGCTTATAAATTTAGAAAATCGACCCCCTCCTCCGGTGCCCCTTAGACGAAAAAAAGCCCAATTCTTGAACCGGGGGGTGTTATTTCTGTTTTATTTTCACCATTTCTCATCATGTTCCCATTTATTTTGTTTCTTTTCGTAAACTCTTCCGTGTTCTTTGTTATGACAATTCACGCAAACCGTTTCAAGATTGTCTATATCTAATGCTAACTCTGGATGATGTTCTAGTTCTTTTATATGATGGACAACGAGCTGTATCTTCTTACGCTTTGCACTCTCACTGTATTCATTGGTATCTGTTTGAACTCGACCATTACGCTTGCACTCTTGACACTCATAGTTGTCGCGCTTCTTTACTGGTTCTCGTATGCTCTTCCACTCACCACAGTCATAGAACTTACGCTTCTGTTGTTTGGTTTTGTACTCATTCATTATGCCTTTACCTCAATCACTCCCGTATCAATTCTTTTCTCACGATGTTGAATATCAAGGCACTTTTCGCAGTAAAATGTAGCCGAAACATCTACCTCAAAATGTCTGGTATCAGAATAATAAGTAGTAGTCTCACTTTCTAACAGCTGGTATCTATGCTCACACATTATCCTCGCTCCTTACCTAAAAATAAAAAGCACCCGAATGGATGCTTTTTTCATTAATTATTAATCTATACTTCAATTACGGTAAATGAAGTTTTATCCTTCTTCCAATCACCTAATGTTGTTATATCATCTACGCCAATATTATTAAGTAACTGGAAGAAGAGCAAAAGCCCTTCTCCGTCTACACAACGTGAATTGCAATTGAATGTGAAAACAAGAAACAATTGTTCATCCAATCTACAACCACCGCCACCGGTCATGACGATCCATTTTCAGTTATCATGAATCTTGTGAGCGTTGTTTTCCGCCACTACTCACAATACAAATATAACATGCTAATTCCAAAACAACCGGCACATTTACTGCCAAAAAACGGTCACGATTCTGCCATTTATTTTAATTCGCTAATAACCTTTATTTTCCTAGATTACCTCACTGCAACAGCTACATTGAATAAATTGAACTTTCTTTCAATAACTATGCTTGATCGGATTGTAGAACATGTAATGGAGGCGGAATAATCCAACCTTTTTTCTTATTCAGACGAAGTAATATAGCTCCAGCTTGTGCTTTTTTCATATGAAATTGACCAAACATCATTCCAACATCTTCTCGAAGAGATTGTCCCATAGCTTGACTACATGCTACTAAGCCAGTAGCAAGATCCATAGAAACTTTAGCTGCAATTTCTGCATCATTAATACGAGCACCAGGAGGAATCGTTTCAATAGATGCAACTGGTCTTTCTGGAGGTGCTGGTGGTAATGCAACACCATTCAATTTCAAGATATTTTTTAATTCTTCAACTTCTGATTGGATATCATTCTCTACAAGGTTCTCTAAAAATTTCTTTAAATCCTCGTCCCCTGTATGGTTAATAAGAACTTGATATCCAGCAATCGCGCCTTGTGCCGCTGCAAGATAACTCCAAATCCCAAAGACTTCTCCGTAGTGCATTGGTTCATTTTGTGGATTTCCACTTAAAATACCCATAAAAATATTCCTCCTTAAAGAAATTAGACTTTCAGCAACAATACTTACTATAGAAAAAATTTTCCCAATCATGTTCTTGATTAAAGAAAATAAGTTCTTATAACTCATAAGGAACACCTTACCCAAATATAGTAATTACCTCTCATAGAATGTACCGTTACCAAAAATTTATGCTTATAAAGAATAAATACATTTCAATTAACTTAATCCATTATTATTAAGTATTTTTAATAATAAAAATTAAAGATACTTATCATAATTTGAATTCAAATGGTTTTATATATTTTCAACCGAATATTGTCTTTAGGAACTGGAGACATTACTAAATACGAAAGGAGGGAAAACCATGAAGAAAAAACTTACATCTATTTTAGGTGCCCTATTACTAACTATTACGGTTTTTGGTACAAGCATCCATGCTGAATACGATGGATATAATACGAATAGAGTTAACAATAATAATACTACAACTCGAGTTAATGACTATAACACGAATAGAGTTAATGACTATAACATGAATAGAGTTAATAATGATGTGAGAACTCGAAATGTAAATACGACAAATGATTTAAATGATAATCGTAATAAAAATAATAATTGGACTTGGCTTGGTTTATTGGGACTACTAGGATTATTTGGTCTTAGAAAAAAAGACAAAGATCCAGAAACACGTTAATGTAGAACATTGTATTTAATTTTAAAAGATATTTATTTATCAAAAGAATGCAAAATGAATACATTATGAATCGCCTTTAATAAGGCGATTTTTTATTTTTTAAAATCAATAAGAATCACAATAAACAGATGCTATTAATCGGAAACAATGAATTTCTTAATTTTATAGTAATAGAGCATTACATCTATTTGACGAACTACGCTCCTTTTTTATGCCTTTTCTTCACTTACCCATATCTTATATTGTGTGTAACTGACCCCTTCGCTGAATCCCTTGGTATCATTGATTTCATTTAATTTTCTCTTTTGAGTTACATAGTACGAAAATTATGAGTAACTGTATAGGGATACCACCAGCATTTTGCAAAATAACCTACGCTATGCGGAAAAATAAAATAAGCTGCCCATATGGACAGCTTATTTACATAATTATCGTTATCAAAAGTAAAATTCAACTCGAAAATAGCGAATTTTATCAGTTGTTGAATGTTTGAAAAAAATCAAACCAATGATATTGTTGAGATCCTTTGGCAATTTCTTGCTGTGATGACTATCATAGTGACTTTTTCTCCAGCAACAACTATTAGTAGCTAATTACCATAAGGACTTATTTTTGAAATTTGCTATTTTTTAGAAAGTGTGTTAATTTAAGAAAGACCTATTTTTGTTTGGCTTGAGATTAAGAATAAATTTTGTTTTTCGTCTAAGGTATTTGAGCAAGGGTAGTAACATATGTGTGGGTATCCACACTAGGAGGCAACAATTATGGAACAAGGTAAAGTAAAATGGTTTAATGCAGACAAAGGTTTTGGATTCATCGAGCGTGAAGGTGGAGAAGACGTATTCGTACATTTCTCAGCTATCCAAATCGACGGTTTCAAATCTTTAGACGAAGGACAAAGTGTAACGTTTGAAGTAGAAAAAGGACAACGTGGCCTACAAGCTACTAATGTTCAAAAAGCTTAATATTAGCTGATGAAAGACCTTCTTGTAGGGTCTTTTTTTTATTTTGTTACAATATTCCGAATACAACTTTTTCAAGGGGATTTTAGGTGCTTAACTTTTAATAAAAAAGAAGATGTTAGAAATCATAGTTGTAGCATTATGGGCTTTTTCTTTTAGTTATCTTACAATTATATTAGGAATACCCAAAAACCGATTATATATAGTTGTAGGATTTTCAATCTTATTTGTTGGTGGAATTTTGATTGTGCATCTATTTCAAAATAAGAATAAAAATGGAAAATAATTTTGTTTGATTGTATATCTCATACATGTCTCATTATTGGTAGTTAATACATCTAGAAATCTACAAAAATATCCTCCAGTCAATTACTCTGGAGGATATTCATATTTACATACTCATTCTTAAAAGAAGCCACACAAAATGAAACCTCTTTAGCTCCCAAAAGGCTTACTCTTATCTATTAATAACTGTACATCGTCTTGCTCCTCTACAGATTAAACGCTCGGCTTCTCTTAATGAAATTGGAACAAGTACAGCTTCATCAACATCGTCTTCTACATCAAAAACCGCAAATGCTTCCCCACCCACGATTAAAACACAAATGAATTCTACTTCTAAATCATCATGGGACCTAGGAATACAATTAGAAATAGTACAACGTTGAATACCTCCTGCTAACAATGTTCTAGCTTCTTGCTCAGATATTCGAATAAAAACAAATTCCTCTATGGCTACATTTCCAAATTCCACTTCAATTTCTACTAGAAGAAAGAATCTGTTTCTAATTCTCACTATACAATTTGCCCCAATTGAAATAATATCTTCATTCATTCTTTTCACCTCCTTTAATACTATATAATTCATAAAGAGGTGAAATGGTGTGGACAAGCAAACAAAAGAGTTGTTTTTTTGAAATGTGAGACATCAGTTAACAACTATCATCAAAAAAAACAGAAAAAACAACCTACACAACAGGAAGTTTTTTCTGTTTTTAGTCTGTATACGATATTCAAATTTAGTTAACATAACGTCTCATTTTTGGTAGCAAGAAACCTTCTTTTTTTGTTCTATGGATCTATGCATTTTTTATACATTCCTATCCTAGCGAGGTTTTAGGGTTCTTGTTTGTTACTGGAACTGTATAAAATCTTGCATACTCTTAGCGTAGTTTTTTTCCAAAATACTGCGATACCCCTAGATAAAAAAGAAATAAGCAATGATTAGATTTTAAACCTAGTCATTGCTTTATCCATTGCATCTTGGTTTACACCTATATAACGTAACGTGACCTTCTCTGATGAGTGATTGAATATCTCCATAAGTAATGCTATGTTTTTTGTTTGCATGTACATGTGATACCCGTATGTTTTTCTTAATGTATGTGTTCCGATTTCATCTAATCCAAACTCTGCCGCTGCTCCACTTAATATCTTATATGCCATGCTACGACCAATCGGACGATTCCTACCTTGTCTACTTTGTAATAGGTACTCATTATCTTCTCTTTTTTCAATAAACCATTTAAGTTCTCTTTTCAGTGCTACAGTAATTTGTATTCGTTTCTGTTTCCCTGTTTTCTTTTCTCTCATAGATATATGACTACCTTTGACATCTCCTACCTTCAATTTCAAAATGTCCGAGATTCTCAGGCCTGTATTGATTCCCATAATAAAGAGAATGTAATTACGTAAGCTCTTTTCCTTAAAATATTCTTTTAACTGCTGTATTTGCTCTGGATCACGTATTGGCTGAACAAAATTCATTGTTCATTACCTCCAGTTTCTTCAGTTTCATAAACTTCTAATCTAAGAGCAAAAGCAAGTTTATAAAACACTCTAGCTTTAACGCGTCGATAAGTACGCTCGCTCATGCCAAGTTCGTTATACACCATATAATCACATACATCTTCATCTTCTAAATAACGCTTAATAATAATGTTTCTTTGGTCCTTTCCAGCACTCCCATTTCCTAAACGACTTAGAAATTGATCAATACAAAATGATGTTTGCTTAATCCACTCTTCTCGTTTACTTTGTTGTATATTAGCCATTGCAACATCTTCTAATGGCTTTCCTACATCATTTGTAGGTCCGTGATATCTAATTTCATAAGAAGGAGTGACTTTCATTTCTTCACGCATCATTCCAAACTGCCTATATAAACGTACACTTTCCAGAACACCTTCTAATTTTTTCTGCGTTGCTGCTCTATCGATTTTTGGTAAGAAAGATAATTGTTTAGTCATGTAAGACCACTCCTTTTTATTTTTTATTACTTTTGTCTTAATGCTCCGCGTCTACGTTCATAACAAGGTCTATGCATCCCCATTAAATCCTCAATTTCACGAGTGCTTAACTTCTCTTTTCGTTTTTTCTTAGTTTTCTTTTTTGTTTGATTTGATTGCTTTTTCCATTCACATAATTGATCTCTTAACACCCTCATCTCCCCATCTCCCTTTTCAAAATAAAAAGGACACCTATTCGTAAAACAGCCTTAATTGCCGCTTTAATGAATTGGTGTCCTCTAGTTTTCTAGCCGGACTATATTCTGTTTGCTTTACTCTAAAAGGATTATTGTGTTAAGTTTCTACAAAATGGTGATTAGTATATAATTGAATTATTAAAATATTAGGTGGTGATGCAAATGACTGAAACAATCCAAATTGCTCTTTTCACTCTTGTAGGAATAAGTGCCATCTTTTCTGTAATTAAAGAATTCCAAAAACCAGAAAAAAGAAAGTTTTGAATTACATTCGAAACTTTAATTCTGATCGGAGCAGCCTGGATGTTAATAGGACTTCTCATGTAATCTACATACTTAGTAACCCTCTGAATAAAACTCAACATTCCGTCAATACTGTAGACAACCCATTAAGTTACTTTCTCCTTGTTCCCCCTTGGAGGACCGAGCAGTTAGCTTTTGCTAGCTGCTTTTTTATGTTAGTGACGAATCCATTAGTAATGTTGTATTTTTACTTGAATGAAAATCACAAGCTGCTTCAAAATATTCTTTACCACCATGTTTTATAGCCGATGTTATATATTTACCAAAAGCTATATTCTTTTTAACTTCTTCCGCTCTCCCCTCTGCCATAACACCTGCAATCGTATTACCTGCAACTTCAGTGTGATAAATTTCATACGCCTTTTTCTCGCTTTCTGCTGCAACCATAGCCCAATATTCATGCTCGAATAAATTTCTAAACCTTGTCCATACTATAAATGCACTTGAGTTCTGAACTTCCTTCTTAATGCTTTTCTGGAGAGCAGTTAGCTTTTGCTAGCTGCTCTTTTGTTTTTTTATCACTTTTTCAATTTAAAGCTCATATATTATTTTGAAGCAAAAAATCACTGCTTCTCAAATGAAAAAAGGTATTCTTTTTTCATTCATTTAACTAACTTAATTAGCTCCTCTCTGAAGAGCACTGTTCAAAGGTGCTCTTTTTATTCATCCGAATAATCCTCACAATTCTATACATACTACCTGTAAGCAGCTTTTTTAACAGTGATTGCAGCTTGGAACCTTTCGGCAGTTAGCTTTTGCTAGCTGCTCTTTTGTTTCGTTCCTCCTCCTGTTTCTTAAAGACATCTTTACTCCTTTTTGAATAAAATTAATAATTCAGCATATAATATCTATGCATCTAGATCATGACCTTTGTGTCGAGCAGTTAGTAGACTGGGCTAACTGCTCTTTTATTTGTAACAAAATGAAATTTTTATTAGATTATTTTCGCATAACATTTACAACTCTGTTCATACTATAGTTGTAATTCGCAATTACAACAGCAACATTTGATAAGCACCGTTTTCATTTCTTACCAGGACAGCTAGCTAATCATGCTAGCTGTTTTATTGTATAAAATGAAGTTTTTATTAAAAACCGAACATTATCCTTAAACAGCAGCTGCAAGTATTAATCAAATTCCGAACATTAAGCTTCATATTCATAAAACATATTGTTTGCGATCATCCAATTTTCACGTTCTGCCTGTGCAATCATTTCTTGTTCCGCTTCAATATCTAAACGCTCTTGCTCATTCCAAGTGTCTTTCATTTTATATTCTCCCTTTCTAATAAAATAGCGTTTTTGTTCAAAATAATGACCTTACCCATTTGGACACATTTACCAGTATTTTTACCAAAAAATTCATGATATGGTTATTTAGTCGAGTACGTCATTACTTGACAATTACCCTTAGGAACCCCGCAGACAAACGGGGTTTCTTTTATTCAAATCAAAATTCCCTTAAAAACTTCTCACATTTAAATCGGACAAGCATATGTTATTGTATGGAAGCTTTCCATTCATAGCATTCTACCTTTCTTATTTGAGAGCACACTTATATGTGTGCTCTTTTTTATTTAAGATAAAATAACGATTTTTTTATAAAATTTCACCTATCTAAAAAACATACATACAATATCTTGGGTATCCTTTTTCAACATTAGTTTTGGTCAGAGCGCCTTCCTCTCAAGGTGCTCTTTAATTTTCAAATAAGGATTTTGTAGTAATTACCACTCATCATGCATACGAATAATTTCTAGTTGTTCCTGCGTTATTTCCATATCAACCGGATCATAGTGTTTCTTAATAAATTCCACATCATTATTAAATGGAAGGCTTTCCATGAACTTATAAAAGTTTTGTACATCCTCTTCAGTTGGCTTTTTAAAATCTGTTTTTATGATGTGAAGAGCATCAGTGATTTCTTGTGTGTCTAAAAACTCATCGCTCCAGTCACCGCAATCCGGGCCATTACATAAGTAACGGTTTTCTTTATTTTTAGCTTTAAATACAATTGTTGGTATTTTCATTCTTCATTCCCCCTTTGTTCATATTTTTGTAACACCTGTACAAGAATTTGTGTGTTAAACTAAGCTCATTCGAAGAAGTCATTGGTTATTGGCCCGAAAATTCTTGATACCCTATCCCCTGCCCTAGCTCCCCTTGCTAGGGCTTTATTATTTTCCATTCAAATAACTATTTTGTAATAAATTACTCTTAATAAAATCCTCTTGTTACAATTATCCCTTTAATTAAAATTACTCCCTATGAGCCGTGCCCCCTTAATAGAAACAAGCATCTAATAAGGTGAAGTATTTTTATATTTCGATAAGTATTATTTAACAAATGAAAGGATGTTGTATATGTGTTGTTGTCCAGACCCTCAGTTTGTCTCTGTTTCTACATGCAATTCTTTCACGACAACAGGAGGTGATGTAGTTGGTGGAGCTACAGTATTTAACAATACTGGAGGTCCAGTTCTTTCCGGCTATGTCACTCTTACTAATAACCCTGCAAGTGGTGCAATTACTGCCTTTTTAGCAAACAATGGTACAAATATTATTGGCCCAATAACTCCAGGTAATAGCCAAACTGTGTTTGTGTCAAACATAGGAACATTGGTTGCTTTTTCTGGCACCGCTGGTCAACCTGTTAGTGGTAGAGTTTGTGTTGAAGCTGCACGTCAAGTAGCTTAGATTGTAAGAAAAAGATATTAATTCATTTTGGATTTAATATCTTTTTCTTAATTTATATACAACGCTTATACTATTGAAATGAGGCATTATATTATGAAAAAAAATTCTTTGGATTTTAAATATCTATTTCCAATACCCTGTGCTTTTCCAGTCCCAATCTGTGATTCATTACCAATACCAAAAGAAAAACAAAAACTTGTATGTAATGAAATTTGTGGTAACTTTCTACTTAATGACAACCATACCTTTCTAGAAGTTTGGGAAAAGAGAATTGAACAACCTGTTACTGCTACTGTCACAGTCTTTAACAGTTTACAAAGTTCACTAATTGAAGTTAGCGTACAACAAAGCATGAGTAAGTCCATCCTTTTCATAGTCCCTCCTGGAAATTCAATTTCCAAAACAATTGAAGATACCCAATCAGTTACTATCCGTCTCTTAGAACCTGGCAGTGCAAGCGGAAAATTCTGTTTAGATATACATTTCACTATAAAGTCCCTATAAATATTGAAGGGGCTTATACATACTCCCAAAAACCTCTTCCTTTTTCTTAATAAAATTCAAATTGTATGAAATTCTAACCACCAAAAATCCTCTTCATTAAAATCTGACACATTACCACAAACATCACATTCACCATAGTAGCCAATAAATTCACCGTCACCATGTTCATCAATCTTTTACATTTTGTGTACCGTAACCTTATTACACTTCACACAATTTATACCTGAATCAAACTTTTCTAAGATAACTGGTTTTATCATTTGAATCCTCCCTTTTTCATACAAAATTCAAATTTGATTAAAGTAACTGTGTTTTTCGTTCTTCCATACGAATTACTTTTCCACTTTGATATACAAATGATTGTTCCCCAAATCCACCTTGAGGTGGTTCTATTAGCTGAACCTGACCATTTTTAACAATATATATTCCGTTTATTTTCAAATCTATTTCAGCTGTCATTTCAACAAGATTTTCTTTTCTAATCCCCACCAAAATCACTCCCATATGTTATAATTACTTTGTCGAAGTAAGTTGAGAGTGATCTCAGCTTTTTTTATTTGTCTATAAATATCGCACAACATTTTCTGGAACAAATGGTTGTTCAAGTGACAAATGGAGCCGTATTGGAATCGGCTTTTTTTCATCCCTTGCTTGCTTACACATTTTTTCTGCCTCTTCCCATACAAATTGTTTATCCTCCACTCGCTTATAACGCCAAATCCCAATTGTATAATCCTCAAATAATTCGTAACGTTCATCAGGCGCTGTCGTTGGTTTTAATTCATCAATCGCTTTGGCTTGACGTGGTATTTGCACAATCACATCTGCATACCGTAATTTTGAATTCAAACGGTGAATATGAGCTTTCTTAGGATCAAATGATACAACCGGTTCCACGTCAAAAATTGTTAATTGCTTTGGCATTGTTTTTCCCCTCCAATACCTGCAAGCTTGCAATTAAGATTCCTTCAAGCTGCGTTAACGTTAATTGATCTAATGTTTGTCCGTTAATTTCAGCTAATCCTAATCCCAATAGTTTACGAATGATTGCTAGTTTTCTACGTTCTACTTCCTGACGTAACAACATAATCAAGCCTCCTGTTGTTGAATGAACTGTCTCTCTAAATTTACAAACTTACTAAATTCTTTAATGAATGCTAGTTCTACAACACCAACTGGGCCATTCCTCTGTTTCGCTAAAATAATTTCCGTTATATTTTTATTTTCTGTCTCGCGGTCATAGTAATCTTCACGGTATAAGAATGCTATTAAATCTGCATCTTGCTCAATTTGACCATTTTCACGTAAATCTGATAGCAACGGTCTCTTATCTTGCCTACTTTCTACAGCACGACTTAACTGTGATAATGCAACTACACATACATTTAATTCTCTTGCCATCAGTTTTAACTTACGACTAATCTCACCGATTTCTTGCATGCGGTTCCCTCTATGCTTTGGATCTCCCACAATAAGCTGCAAATAATCAATTGCGATTAACACCTTTTTATCAGGGTACTTACGTTTTAGTTTCCTAGCCTTTGCGTAAATCTCTTGCATTGTTACATTTGCTTTATCGTAAATTTCTAATGGCAAATCATTAATTAATCCCATCGCTTGACTAATCTTTTCCCAATCCTTTAAATTACATAGCTTCTTAGGATTTTTTAATTTCGTAGCATCTATATTTCCGGTACTTGAAATCATACGTTTAAGCAACTGCTCTTCTCCCATCTCTAGTGAAAAGATTCCTGTTGCTGTATGGGCACTTGCTGCATGAAAAGCGACGTTTAATACAAATGCTGTTTTCCCCATTGAAGGCCGGGCACCAACAATAATTAAATCGCCTTCTTGTAATCCTGCTGTCATTCTGTTCAAGTCGTCATAACCAGTTGGTATACCGGTTAAATCTCCTACATCGATTTGCATGTTCTTATACAAATCAACTAGGGTTTCCTTTAAATTAAATTCATCTGAATAACCTGTTTCCTCAATGGCGCTTAACTCATCAATCGAAGTACTAATAGCGCTCATATCTCTTTCTTGCTGAAGACGATTATATAAATTACCAGCAACCTCTTGAGCATGTCTCATTTTCCAAGCTTCGATAATTAAACCTTCGTGATACGAAAAGTTTTTCGTCGTTGGAACAACTTCAGTTAAGTTTACAAAGAACGCAATACCACCAATTTGATTTATAAAACTGTCTTCAAATTTCCCAATGAGAGCGACAAGGTCTATCGGGACTTCGGCATCCTCTAATTCTCTCATCGCCTTGAAAATCACTTGGTGCGTTGGTGAAGAAAACTGTTTTACCTTTAGCTGACAATCTTTAATTAAATCGCCTTCTTCGATAATGCTACCTAAAACGCTTTGTTCAGCTTCTACATTACGAATCATATCGTTACTCATTGGGCCAACCACGTATTCTGTTGGTTAAGTACTGCAAGTTCTTCTTCTGTTGGAATGTTCTGCTCCCATGCTTGTTGCTGCTGTATTACGTTTTTAGTAGATTCCGATAAACCTTTTTGTTGATAAGGAGCTTGAATATTTGGTTGCCCCTTTGCTAATCGTTGATCACGAAATGCTTTATCAGCTGCTTCCACATCCATTATTGTTTTCACTCCCTTAAGATGCCAATCTCTTAAAATCGTATTTACGTAATTCATGTTTCTTGTATTTTTCTCTAAAGCGATTTCCATAGCTTTTACAACAAGCTCTGCATTTAAATCATCTATCCATGCATGAATACCATCTGCAATAAAAGGTGTAATCAGTCCGAAGTTTTGTTCGTAAAAAGAAATTGGATTAACCTCAACAACTTCTTCCGCGCTTGCGCGTTCTTCTTGTTGTTGTTCTTTTTCTTGTTCTTTTTCTTTTTCTTCTTCCTTGCTAGGGTCTTGGAAGCCCCTTATAAGCCCCTCCAAACGGACTGATAAATACCCCTTAATACGAGGTATTTTGAAATCTTGTTCACGTTCTAATTGCAAACATGTTTCATAGAAATCAGCTAAAAAATCTTGGTCCTTCACAGATTGAATCTCTTTTAAAACACACTTTTCAATGTTTACATTTTTAATCGGATTGAATTTCAACCAGTTGATTAAGAACAACTCTTTTGTTTTTTGGTTGTAATTAATTTTTCCGTACTCAGCAAAACGTTCTAATAGCTTCATAACAGTTTCACGGTTATATCCTGTATCAGTTTCAATGATACGAAGTGGAAGCTCATAGATTCCTGATTGAGACGTCTTACTATTTGTCATCAAATATAAGTAGAAATACTTCTCCTCCGGTGTAAGATCTAAAACAAATGAATCCTGCCAAAATGAAACATGTACTGGTCTATAAACTGCCATATTATTTATCCTCCCGTTTACATATCGCGAATCCGTCCTCTACACGTAATAAGCGATAATTCTTGTATCCTGTTTTGAGATATTGGTTTACTAAGTAAATTAAGTGTTGCGTTGATGTTGCTCGTTGAAACACTTTAGGGTTCAGCAACACTCTATGTAATGACTTGTCTAAAAGCATGCAACACACCCCTTTGTTATACGAATGCTAATTTGATATAATTAATCCTAAGATCTTTTGCAAAGCTACTTTTCTATCACTCTGCCAAGTGATAGATTTTTTTATTTTCTCCGTGTTACTAACGAAGCGTTAACTCCTCTTGCTCTTAAATCTTTAATCACTACGCGATAACTCATCGATGCCTCATGTTCCTCTTTTGTATCACGAAGCATTTTAAATTCCCTCATACATCGCTCCAGCTCTTCTTCCCAGTGATTTGATTCTTCGGTTGATTCTGCATTAAACATGTTATGAATACATGCACTCATACAGTTATGAAGTTTATTAGCGAATGAGAAATCTCCTGGAAGAACTAGATCATGAAGACGATTGTTTTTATCATTCATAAATTACATCTCCTTTCTAATTAAATTAATGCTGTACGCATCGTTACGACCAGAAAGGAACATTGTAGGGGTATGGAAGGAACAATCCCTTTCTGGTCATAACGACAAGCACAACGCTTGTCTAATTACTTAAAATATCTAAAAACCTATTATTTTGGTATAATCTCCCATAGAGGGAGGTGTTACATATGAAAGACATTGTATTTACTTTAGAATTTGATGACGACATAGCTAACTCACGTGCCAATGATTATTTAGAACAAGGTTGGACGCTATTGCATGTTGGTACAAAGCTAATCGACATCTATAACGAGCAAGCATACTACAACACTACTTATGTTGTAGGTGCTAACCAAGAGCAATACGACAAGTACAAAGAAGAGTTAGAAGAAGATAACCTCAGTTTAATTTAATGATTTTTCACAAGAACTATTAATAACTCTTTTATAAAGCTCTTCATCTACCACATGAAGAGCTTTATTTACTTCCACATAACTCAAACTACTATTCAAACATGCCGTCTTAATTATCTTCACTAACTCGACCGCTCCTGATTTGAGATCTTCTCTCCTAACACTTGTTGGTTGTCCGTCTGTTAATTGAACCCTTTTCATCTTTACTTTCCTCCCTCATACAGTTTTAACTGATGCTGTACGCATCGTTACAACCAGAAAGGAACATTGTAGGGGTATGGGAGGAACAATCCCCTTTCTGGTCATAACGACAAGCACAGTGGCTTGTCCAAATGATTTATATAATGTTATAATTGCTTTACGATATTTTTCAGAGCTACTGTTGTCTAGGCGGTAGCTTTTTCTTTTGCCCATTTATGTTTCAAAATGAATGATGCTTCGATAATTTTGATTCGAATCTCCAACAATTTCTTCTCTTGTTTTAACTCAACTGATTTTGAATCCTCATTAAGTAATTCTGCTATTTTAATTTCACCAGTTAGCTTTGCATCATAGCGTATTAGTTCCTTATATTCTCTTAAACTTGGTTTCTTATAATCTACTGTCATTTTTCTTCCTCCTTTACAGCACCTTTGTTAAAGTCATTAAGCTATCCACCGATTGAATAATAACGTTCTCTGACATAGCCTTTTGCAACCAACTTCTTTGTATTTGTTCCATAATGCCAAAATGAACTTGTTCAAGAGCTTGTACTACACACTGAGTAGCTTGGATTGTATCGAAGATTTCTTTTGCATGAACTGTGTATTCATGTTTCTTCTTTTCATCCAGCTTCCATGACCTTGTGGCAACTTGTAAGTTCATGATTTCCTTCGCTGCCGCAATCCCCTCTTCAGCTTGTTTAATGTAGTTCATCAATTGTAGATTTACATCTTGAGTTAAACGTGGATCTGTAGGCGGTAACCCAACCCCATAAATATGTTTAATCGCTTGTTGATTCAACTTTGCTCCTGTTGCATGACACCAATCCATCGCAAGTTCAAATTCTGGTTTAGAAAGTCCAGATTCAATTCGGGTTAATCGTTCATGTGTAATACCAAGGTACTTAGATAACCCTTTCTTCGTTTTCAGCTGAACATTATCACAACATTCTCTAGCATTCTGTAATAATTCCCCTATTGCTGAATTGCAGTATATGCTTGTTCCCATATCTGTTCGCCTCCATATTTAGTTTTCAAATGGTTACAATGAATTTAGTACATATGTAACTTGTCTATTATTCATGTAAAAAGAGAGGAACTATTCCTCAATGTTTTCTTTCACTTGTATTTCTTTGATGATGGCCCAACCAGCCTTATAATACGCTTGACGGATTTTATCAATATCCTTTTGTGATTTTGGCTCAGGAGCCACAACATGGACTTTCGTTTTTCCAAATTCATAAGTCGCCGCATATTCTTCTTGTTGGCTCATGGTGTCACCTCTTGAAGTGCTTTTTATATGTTTATGCGACGAATCTGTTGGTACTGCCATGTTAGTTGATGGCATTTTCTCACCTACCTTCAATCCATTTTGTATAAGATTCTTGTACTTATATACATCAAATTAAATCTTTTATATCACGACCAAGAATAGCGGCTAATCTAATTGCCTTTTCAAGATTTGGATTACTATAACCATTTTCCCAATTACTTATTGTAGATTTTGTAACTTGCATTCTATTTGCAATATCTTGCTGCGTTAACTTACTTTTTTTCCTAGCTTTAATTAATTTGATGTTTTTGTTCACCGTATCGCTCCTTGTATAAGTATTTTGTACTTTAATTATAAGTATAAGATTCTTGTACGTCAATACATTTGTACAATTATCTTGTACAAAGTTTTACAATCTATCTATATAAGGTACAATATCTTTGTACTTTTTATTAACGGGAGGTGCTAAAAATGTTGAGACAAAGATTAAAAGAAACGCGTAAAACGCGTAAACTCACTCAACAAGAATTAGCCGATAAAGTAAATACCACTAAAGGAACCATTAGTAACTATGAGAATGGCCATAGCACTCCCTCAAACGAAATGCTAAAAGATTTAGCAAATGTTTTAGGAGTAACAACAGATTATTTATTAGGAAGAGAAGATGAATCAAGAGTATCCAATACGCTTCCTGATTTAAACAAAAAGGATACTCGTGATATTGCTCGTGACCTAGAAAAAACTTTAAAAGACTTAGAAAATAGCGAAGATGCTTTAATGTTTGACGGAGAACCAATAGACGATCATACCAAAGAAATGATTCGTATTTCTCTAGAAAACTCCATGCGTATGGCAAAGCAATTAGCAAAACAAAAATTCACTCCAAATAAGTATAAAAAAGATTGAATGGAGCGAGAAATGGAAATAAAAAAATACGTACTCCAAATCGTAAAAAAACACGGCACAACAAACCCCTTTGAAATTACTAAACGAAAAAACATTATAGTGTTGTTTGAAGACCTTGGGAATACTCTTGGTTTTTACAACACTTATAAACGCTTTAAATTCATTCATATCAATAATAGGATTGACGAAATCACCCAACGCTTTGTGTGTGCTCATGAACTAGGACATGCCCTATTACACCCAAAAGCTAACACCCCATTTTTAAGAAATAAAACTCTATACTCTGTAGATCGATTAGAAATTGAAGCAAATACATTTGCTGTGGAATTGTTACTCTCTGATGAAATGATTTCCGAATATAAGAATACGAATCTATCTATTCAAGAAGTTGCGGAAATCCATGGGATTCCACAGGAGTTTGCTCGTTTAAAAGCTTACATCAATTAAATTATTATAAAATAATTTAATAATATATAGGAGGAGTAAAAAAATGTCCCAATTATTAACACTTATTAAAAATAACTTAACATCATTTATCGCCATCGTTACATTAGTTATCCCTATTTTAACCTATTCTGGAAAAACTACATTTGACTTAGGTTTCGAGGAAAGACACACTAAATTTATCGCCAAATGCATAAAATTTTTCATATCAACAGTTATAATGTACTCCCTATTCCAAATTGGATCAATTGTTATTTCTCTAACTATAATACCTTTAAAAATTAATGCTACTATCTATAATATTTTAGTTTTTACTGATGCTATTGCATTTCTATTTGTTGCTCTATATTGGATGCTTAGTATGGTGAAGTTTATTACACCAAAAAAACATGTAATTCTTTTAAAAGTTTTATCGTTTTTCACTAAAAAATCTGGTTTTATTATGTATACTATTGTTTTTGTTGGAAGCATATTAATTCAATCATTTGCTTGGAAACCACTTGTCTCTAAAGTTATTAATGGAAATTTCAACATCGATTTTACTTTAGATTTAATCCAGAACCTTTTTATTTCCCCTCTGATTTTAACATTCGTCTTACTAGCTATTTTATTTCTTCATAGAATTAATCAGGGAAAAGATAACCCTTACTTTTATGCGATGAAGATACTAGATTATAGTGAAATCAAAAATAAAGAGTTAATCCACCTTTACTCAAGAAAGGTTAATGAGTGGGTCTTTGTCAAAAAAGAAGATTTCCATTCACAAAAAATTCTCTATTTATATGAGAAGGATAAAGAAAAATGGTATGAATTCACTAAAACAGAAATTTCGAATCCGAATAATTAATATTAGTCAATTTGTTTCACTAATAAATTTTAGATCAGATAATATCTAAAAGAAAGAAGTGGTAATAATGAATTCCGATGATATCAAATTAAACACTAAAGAAAAATTCCATCTTGGCATTGAAGCGTGCTTACAACTAATACCAACCATTGGTGGAACAATTTCAACCTCTTTTTATGGTTATCAAAAAGAAAAACAGCTCAAACGACTCGAAGCCTTTTATAATGAGCTAGCAGAAAATATGGAAGAACTAAAACTTTCTAAGAATACATCATCTCCAAATATGGAAGAACTTCTAAGTATCATCGAAAGTTTAAACGACAAAGTAGAACGAGAACACCTTAAAGAAAAAATCGATTATTTTAAGACTTACTTCATTAACAACATTTCACATGCAGATCGAATAAGTTATGATAACAAAAAGTTCTTTTTAGATATTTTAGCCAACATGACTTTAATAGAATGCAACAGTATCTTACACCTCTATAATCAATTCGAAAGAGTGACTATGGATAGTATCATATCTGGTGCAACAAGTAAGTTCCAAAAAATAGGTGCAATACATCGATTACAATCCTATGGTTTTATTGAGATAGAAGAAGAATTCCAGACATATTTTAATGGTAAAACCACCCGTGAAAAATATATTGTGATTACTGATTATGGAATTAAATTCGTACAATTTTGCCTAAAAAAAGACTAAAAACTGACTTTGAATTAAATTAATACAATTATTAAAAAAATTATGTATAAAACCCTCTTCTTATCTATTATTTTATCAAAATAGGATAAAACGCATAAATCTATATCAAAATAAAAGCTCCTTTGTGTGGAGCTTTTATTTTCTCATTAAATACATCTACTTCTTTACTATCTTGACTTTTAATATAAATAAATATTAACAAGGAGGTAAAACCATGAAAACCGCAATCTACTTACGTAAATCCCGTGCCGATCTCGAAGCCGAAGCACGCGGCGAAGGTGAAACGTTAGCAAAACATCGAACTACCCTGCTGAAAATTGCCAAGGAAATGAACTTAAATGTTTTATCTGTCCGTGAGGAAATTGTTTCTGGTGAGAGCTTAGTGAAACGTCCTGAGATGTTAGCACTGCTTGAAGAAATTGAAGATAATAAATACGATGTTGTCCTTTGTATGGATATGGACCGTTTAGGTCGTGGTGGCATGAAAGAACAAGGAATCATTTTAGAGACGTTTAAACGCTCGAATACGAAGATTATGACACCTAGGAAGACTTATGACCTTAATGATGAGTGGGACGAAGAATACAGCGAATTTGAAGCTTTTATGGCACGTAAGGAGTTAAAGATTATTACACGCCGTATGCAACGCGGCCGTGTCGCTAGTGTGGAGGCTGGGAATTACCTCGGTACCCATGCGCCTTATGGTTATGATATCCACCGTTTAAATAAGCGAGAACGTACTTTAACAATTAATTCAGAAGAAGCTTCTGTTGTAAGAATGATATTCGATTGGTATGCAAACGAGGATATGGGCGCTAACGCAATCCGAAGCAAATTAAATGATCTTGGCTACAAAAGTAAGCTAGGTAATGAATGGAACCCCTACAGCATCTTGGATATATTAAAAAATAATGTGTACATCGGAAAAGTAACGTGGCAAAAACGAAAAGAAGTAAAACAGCCTGATGCCGTAAAAAGAAGTTGTGCTCGTCAAGATAAATCAGATTGGATTATTGCTGATGGAAAACATGAGCCTATCATACCCGAAAGCTTATTTGAGCAAGTACAAGAAAAATTAAATTCAAGGTACCACGTTCCTTACAATACAAATGGAATTAAAAATCCACTGGCTGGCATTATTAAATGTAGTAAATGTGGTTATAGTATGGTCCAACGTTATCCGAAGAACCGAAAAGAAACGATGGATTGTAAGCATCGCGGTTGCGAAAACAAATCAAGCTATACTGAATTAATTGAGAAGCGTTTACTCGAAGCCTTAAAAGAATGGTACATCAATTATAAAGCTGATTTTGAAAAACATAAGCAAGATGACAAGTTAAAAGAAACACAAGTTATTCAAATGAATAAAGCTGCATTACGTAAGCTTGAAAAAGAATTATTGGATGTCCAAAAACAAAAAAATAACTTACATGATTTATTAGAACGTGGCGTTTACACAGTCGATATGTTTTTAGAACGCTCGAATGTAGTTTCTGATCGTATTACTGAAATTACTTCCACGATGGAAAACTTAAAGAAAGAAATTAAAACCGAAATTAAGAAGGAAAAAGTTAAGAAAGATACAATACCTCAAGTGGAGCATGTTCTTGATCTGTACTTTAAAACAGATGATCCCAAAAAGAAAAACAGCCTCCTAAAGTCGGTTTTAGAAAAGGCTGTTTATAAGAAAGAAAAGTGGCAAAGGCTCGATGATTTCGAACTTGTGCTTTACCCTAAGCTTCCTCAAGATGGTGACATATAAGCGTTTATGCTTTGTCGTCACCTTGTTGGTGTAATTAGATTTACCCCGTTTAATCCTAAAGCATCATTCGTCGAAACCGCCAATACGACAGGCTTACCATTTCTCAGCGTCGCTTTTGCTGCCATTAATACTGGAGAATCTGTCATTGCATTTGCAAATTTACTCATCGAATTTCCTGTTAGTGGTGCAATTACCATACAGTCTAATGGAATTTTAGGTCCTAGCGGTTCTGCGCCAACGATTGAATTAATTGCTTTAAATCCTGTTGTTTCTTCAATCTTTTTAATCCACTCTGCTCCCTCACCAAATCTTGTATTTGTTGATTGAACAGTGTAAGAAACAACGGGACGTACTTCTGCTCCCTCAGCAATTAATTTCTCTAAATGAGGCATCACTTCTTCATACGTACAATGTGAACCTGTAAACCCAAATCCAATTCTTTTCCCTTTTAAATTCATTCCCCATTCTCCTTTCTTGCTATTACGTCTTCTGCTAATAACTGAGAAAGAACGTTCGCTAAAATTTGTCCTGCTGTTTTCGGAGCAACAATCCCTGGCAATCCAGGTGCTAATAGCGCTTTAACTCCTCTTTTTTCTGCGTATCTAAAGTCGGTACCACCTGGTTTAGAAGCTAAATCAATTACTAACGTATGAGCTGGCATTTTTGAAATAACATTCGCTGTCACAACGAGATGTGGAATTGTGTTAATCACAATATCCATATTTCCTACTTCTTTCTCAATGTTTTGCATATGAAAAGGAGAAAACATCATCTCTGTAATACGTGCAATATGTTCCGATCGTCTTGCTCCAACTTTGACGTGGGCTCCTAATGATTGAAATGCTCTGGCAACACTCATCCCTGTTCTACCAAATCCTAAAACCATTACATTGGACCCATGAATTGTATAGTCGGTATGTTGAATTACCATCATTAATGTGCCTTCTACAGTCGGAATAGAATTGTAGATTGCCACATCATCACGATCAAATAATTTAACAAGTTTTCGGTTTGTAGTAGATACGAGATTTTCCAAGTAAGGCGTACCAATACCTGAATATATAGTAAAGTGTTCTGGTGTATTTTCAATTTGTTCTTTCGTTATAGAAACTTTTTCATTTGAAAAAATAGTATCTACTTCTCCTTTGGCATTTGTACCTGCAACTGGCAAAATGATTGCATCTACAGAAGTAAAATCTAAATTTTGTATACTTTCTTTTGCTGCCCCTGTGAAGCCATGATCCAACTGATCAAACCCTATCAATGAAAGTTTCGCATCCAATTCAACTAGTTTACGAATTACTTCTAGCTGCCTTGCATCTCCTCCTATGACAGCAATATGCATCTCAGTCAACATTCCCTAATTCACCTTCTTTTTCTGTCATTTATAAGAAAAGTGCCTACTTTTTCTTTTTCCTCCACATCATATGTAATGTACGAGTTTGAGGTGATTGAAAAACAAAAAGCACATATGATTTATCAGCTTTATATATACAAAAAAAAGACGGCCGAAATGGCCATCTTTCACTCCGAATTTGAATGGTCAGATATATCACAAAGTATCATGTCATGCCCCACTTTCTTAATATCTCTCCATTCCACCCTTACCTCTTGTTGTCCTTTTTTAAAACCTCCCCATTTTGTAACAGGTATGATAAGCGCTTGTATTTGTCCATCGCTCTCATTAATTTCTAAATCTAGATGCCCTAAAATCCCCATTTTTTCCGCTCTTTCTAAATCTACAATTTCTTTACCACTTAATTCACTTAATCGCATACACTCTCCCCCTACCGAATTTTCAATTTAAGTTATCCATTATTAGTACCTATTCTGTATGTCTAAAAAAAATAACCGTATCTCATTTAAAAGAGATACGGTTATTTTCGAGTACATCACAAAAATCAATTATAGTTTTATTCCTTTTGGAAGTTTTCCATCTGGACTAATAAGTGCAGCAGAGAATTCATCCGTAAACATATTGCGGATTAACTCATCTACATTTTGTTTTGTTACAGTGTTTACACTTTCAATAATCTCATCAAGTGAACGATGCTTACGAAGCAGCAATTCATTTTTACCGTTACGGCTCATACGACTATTCGTACTTTCTAAACTTAACATTAAGTTTCCTTTTAATTGCTCTTTACTATTCATAAGCTCTTTTTCTGTAATACCTGTATTTTTCAATGTTTCTAGTGTTTCTTGCATCGTTTCATACAGTGTATCTAATTGTTGGCTACCTGTTCCACCGTACAGTGTTAACATACCTGTATCTTCATAAGAAGAGTGGTAAGAAAATACCGAGTAAGCTAACCCACGTTGCTCACGTACTTCTTGGAATAAACGGCTACTCATACTACCGCCTAAAACGTTATTTAATACGATTAAGTTATAAATATCTTCGTGTCCCATTTGTAAGCCTTTATATCCTAAACATAAATGAGCTTGTTCTGTTTCTTTTTTACGTGCTACCTTATTAAAATGGAAAATTGGGCTATGTACTTGTTCACGGTTTGTTGTTCCTTCATAACTACCGAAATATTGCTCTACTGTTTGTAAAAATGCTTCATCAATATTTCCTGCAACTGAAACAACTACATTTTCAGGTGTATAATGATCTTTTATATATTGACGTAGTGTATCACCTGTAAACGTATCAAGCGTTTCTTCTGTTCCTAAAATAGGATATCCAAGCGGATGCGTTTCATATGTCGCTTTCGTTAACATATCATGCACAATATCATCTGGAGCGTCTTCGTACATTTTAATTTCTTCACATACGACATTCTTCTCTTTTTTCAGTTCTTCCTCATCAAATGTTGAATTAAAGAACATATCTGCTAAAACATCTAAAGCATATTTAGCATGCTCATCTAACACTTTTGCATAGTAACATGTATATTCTTTTGAAGTAAAAGCATTTACTTGCCCACCAATGCTATCAAATGATTCCGCAATTTCGCGCGCACTACGTGTTTCCGTCCCTTTAAAGAACATATGCTCTAAAAAGTGGGAAATCCCGTTATTTTTTTCATTTTCATTTCTTGATCCTGCATGGATCCAAATACCAATCGCAACCGATCTTACAGTTGGTATGTTCTCCATAACTATTCTTACACCATTTTTACAAGTATATTTTTTAATCAAAAACTTTCCTCCTACTACCAGTTTCTCTAAATTAACGCTATTATTTAATGATAACAAGTTTAAGGATGAATGTCATGCAAATGTATTTAATCCACACGTTTTTCATCCAGTAATTCTGTTATATTCCCCACTCTATATCCTTGTTCCTTCAATTTTGTAATCATTGTATCTAATGCTTCTGCTGTAGATGAAGTAGGATGCATTAATACAATGGCACCTGAATGTATTTTTCTCATTACTCTCTGCAATAATACGTCTGGCTCTGGTCGCTTCCAATCAATTGTATCTACTGTCCACATAATCGTTCCCATTTGGAAATCATCTGCAATTTGTACGACTTCATCTCGAAAACTTCCACTAGGCGGGGCAAACCATCTTACTTTTTGATTCGTGGCTGCTTCTATCATTCGATTTGTTTTTTGTAACTGTTCTCGTATTTCATCAGACGATAATGTTTTCATATTAGGATGTGTGTAAGAGTGATTTCCAACTTCTTGATTTGCATCGACAATCATTTTTGCAAATCGTAAATTTTCTTTCACCCAACGTCCTTCCAAAAAGAAAGTTGCCTTCACATCATGTTTTTTCAATATCTCTAATATACGAGGCAAATACTCATTTCCCCATGCCACATTTATTGTTAATCCAACCATCTTTTTATTTGGATGTCCCCTGTAAATTGGGGCTGGTGATAAATCTGCTAAATGGACACTCGGTGATACTTCCTTGAATTCAAGATGTTTTTGATCAAATTTCTTTAGCTTCTTCATATTGTTATAGGATGCTTCAATATCGACTTGTCTTCCATTATATCCAGGTGTTGCTTTCCATATCTTATCAATGATCGCATTTTGAGGTGCAATCTCATATTGTTTTGCATGTTTTTGAATTTCTTCATACAAGTTATCCTGTGCAAAAACGGAATAAGAGCCTAAACTGACATATAAAAAAAATACACATATGTATGCCAATATACGAACTTTCATATAAACCCTCCCATTAACTAAATAAAAAATATTTTTCTTCTTATCTTTGTTAATTTGAGCGTTATAATGAAAACTATACCTATACTGACATAAAAATATGTGTACATCATGTTTTTTACATAACAAAAAAGCCAGTTGAACTGGCTTTTACTTATTGCTGCTCTTGTTTGTTTTCTTCTTTAGCAGCTTCTTTTTCTTGCTCTTCTTTTAGCAATACTTTTCTAGATAGATTTACGCGACCTTGCTTGTCAATCTCGATAACTTTAACTGTAATTACATCACCGATTTTCACAACGTCTTCTACTTTACCTACACGCTCAAGTGCAAGTTCAGAAATGTGAACTAATCCATCTTTACCGCTGAATAATTCAACGAAAGCACCGAATTTCTCAACACGTTTCACTTTTCCTTCGTAGATTTCACCTACTTGTACTTCGCGAACAATATCTTCGATAATTTTCTTAGCTTTGTCATTCATTTCTTGATTTATTGAAGAAATAAATACTGTACCATCTTGCTCGATGTCAATTTTAACTCCAGTTTCTTCAATAATTTTATTAATTTGTTTACCGCTCGGTCCAATAACGTCACGGATTTTATCTGGATTAATTGTCATTGTAATAATCTTTGGAGCGTAAGCTGATAATTCAGTACGTGGCTCTGCAATAACAGATAGCATATGATTTAGAATGTGCACACGACCAACTTTCGCTTGTTGTAATGCCTCTTCTAAAATTTCACGAGATAAACCATCGATTTTAATGTCCATTTGCAGTGCAGTTACACCTTGTGCTGTACCTGCTACTTTAAAGTCCATATCACCTAAATGATCTTCCATACCTTGAATATCAGATAAAATTGTGTAATGCTCACCAGATTTAACTAGACCCATTGCAATACCAGCAACTGGAGCTTTAAGTGGAACACCAGCATCCATCATTGCTAAAGTACTACCACAAATACTTGCCTGTGAAGTAGAACCATTTGATTCTAACACTTCAGATACAAGACGTACTGTATATGGGAAATCTTTTTCAGATGGAATTACAGGCTCAAGAGCACGTTCTCCTAGTGCACCGTGACCAATTTCACGACGACCTGGTCCACGCATCGGTCTTGTTTCACCAACACTAAACGATGGGAAATTGTAATGGTGCATGAATCTTTTTGATTCTTCTACACCAAGACCATCTAAAATTTGCACATCGCCTAAAGCGCCTAATGTACAAATACTTAATGCTTGTGTTTGTCCACGTGTGAATAAACCAGAACCGTGTGTACGAGATAAAATACCAACCTCTGATGCTAAAGGACGAATTTCATCACCTTTACGGCCATCTGGGCGGATTTTTTCAACTGTAATAAGACGACGTACTTCTTCTTTTACAATTTTATATAAAATCTCATTTACTTGTCCTAATGTGTCAGCGTCAGCTTCCTCAGCTTCGTAATGCTCAATTACACGCTTTTTCACTACGTTGATTGCATCTTCACGTGCATGTTTCTCATGTACTTGAATTGCAGAATGCATATCCTTCTCAGCCATCTCACGTACAGCTTGGTTAAGATCAGCATCGACTTCATATAGTTTTATTTCTAATTTCGCTTTACCTACAGCTTGTACAATCTCTTCTTGGAATACAATTAGACGTTTAATTTCGTCATGTCCAAACATAATTGCTTCTAACATTGTTTCCTCAGGTACTTGATCTGCTCCTGCTTCAACCATGTTAATTGCATCTTTTGTACCAGCTACAACAAGGTGAATATCACTTTGTTCTTGCTGTTCTACTGTTGGATTAATAACGAATTCGCCATTAATACGACCAACTGTTGCACCAGCGATTGGACCTTCAAATGGAATATCTGAAATCGATAACGCTAATGAAGAACCAAGCATAGCTGCCATTTCAGAAGAACAATCTTGATCAACACTCATTACAATGCTGACAACTTGTACTTCGTTACGGAAACCATCTGCGAAAAGCGGACGAATTGGACGGTCGATTAAACGACTTGCCAAAATTGCTTTTTCACTTGGACGACCTTCACGTTTAATAAAACCGCCTGGAATTTTTCCGACTGCATATAAACGCTCTTCATAGTTTACTGTAAGTGGGAAGAAATCTACATTTTTAGCCTCTTTTGATGCAGTTGCTGTAGATAGAACCGCTGTATCGCCATATCTTACTAATACTGCCCCGTTCGCTTGTTTTGCAAGCTGACCAGTTTCAACTGTTAGCTGGCGACCAGCTAAATCTATCGAGAAGACTTGCTTTTCTTGACTCATTTAAGTACCCCTCTCAATTTAAAGTATTCAATTCTTCTATGTAAATGGATAGTATATCACAATATTCTACCTCTAGTATTGCCGAAAATTAAGTAAGCTATAAAGCGTAGAAGATATATTTTTACCTAACAAAAAAGCGGGAATATTCCCGCTTCTTTGACTATCGACGTAAGCCAAGCTTTGTGATTAATTCACGGTAACGTGTGATATCGCTATTACGAAGGTAAGTTAGTAAGTTACGACGTTTACCAACCATCTTTAATAGACCACGACGTGAATGATGATCTTTCTTGTGAGTACGTAAGTGCTCGTTTAGAGTGTTAATTTGCTCCGTTAGGACAGCAATTTGAACCTCTGGAGAACCAGTATCAGTCTCATGAGTTCTAAATTGTGCAATGATTTCATTTTTACGTTCTTGTGTTAAAGCCATCCTATTTCACCTCCTATTAATTAAACCCCCAATTACCGAGCAAGCGTCGGTGAGTCGCAATGCCAAGCAATGGTTGTCATAAAGTACATAACATAGAATACTACTTTTCATTTGAAAAAGCAAGTATATTCTTTTCACTCGCAAAATATTCTTGTGCTGTTTTCTTATCTTTTGCGATTTGTTCAACTAGCTCATCAATACCATTGAATTTCTTCTCTTCTCTTATACGCATATGCCACTCAACTGTAACACTTTGATCATATATGTCTTTGTTGAACTCAAATAAGTGTACTTCAATAGATAATTGACGCTCATTTTCTTTAAAAGTTGGTTTATATCCAATATTACATACACCATCGTACCATTCATCGTGAACTTTTAATCTCACTGCATAAACACCTACAGGTGGCAATAAATACTCATCACTTAAACCTACATTAGCGGTTGGAAAACCAATTTGTCGTCCACGTTTATCGCCATGTACAACCGTTCCTCCCACTGTATAGGCTCTACCTAAAATAGATGGAATTTGTTCCATTTCACCATTTCGAATTAACTTTCGTAATGCTGTAGAACTTACCTTCTCTTCTTGAAATTCAACTTTTTCAATCACAGTTTGTGTAAACTCCCCTCTTGCATGAAATGGTAAAGTCTCCATCTTCCCTTTTCCTAAACGTCCATATGAATAATCAAACCCTGCTACTACATGCTTTACATTTAAACCAATAATATAATCATCTACAAATTGCTGTGGCAATAAACCTGCAAACGATTCATCAAATTTAATAACATATAATATATCGATTCCTAAGTTTTCGACTATTTTTTCTTTATCACGCATCGGTGTAATATACTCCACATGCGCTTCCTTTTTCCCTAAAACAACAGATGGATGGGGATGAAATGTCATAACTGCACTTTTATATCCGCGTTCATCCGCTATTTGTTTCGCAGTTCGAATCACACACTGATGCCCTAAATGAATGCCATCAAAAAATCCTAATGCCATTACAGTAGGTGGTAATTCTAATTTATTTTGTTCATGTGGATGAGTTAAATGAATAAGTTTCACGCTTGAATTCACCTTTTTCTGTAATAATCCTTCCAATAATTCATTATAGCTTTAGTTCTTGATTATTCACAAGTACTTTCATTGGCTTTAGCATACCAGGGTGTTTTGGATGATGCTCATAAATTGCTAAGCAACGGTCATTTTTATCAAATACTGTAATGAATGGTGCTGTTATTTCTAATTCATTCTTTAAGAACATACCATTTTTTATTTTTTCTGCTTGCTTTTCATCTACAACCATTTTTGGGAATTTACTTAACGCTTCATCAATTGAAATGAAGATAGACTCTACTGTTCCATTTTGCACGTTTTCTTCAATTTCTTCAAATGATATGCAATCTTCTAGTAAAAATTCACCAGATGCCGTTCTTACAAGATGGGACATGTGTGATGGAAAACCTAGTTTTTCACCAATCATTACTGCTAGCGTTCTTACATATGTCCCTTTACTACACGTTACACGGAAACGGAATGAAATGTTTTCCCCTTCAAACATTTCACGGTCATCAAGTAATACGAATTCATGAATTGTAATGGTACGAACTGGACGTTCAACTTCTTGTCCCGCTCTTGCATATTCATATAATTTTTTTCCGTTAACTTTTACAGCTGAAAACATTGGAGGCGTTTGTTCAATCGTACCTGTTAATGCTGCGAGAACTCCTTCTACTTCCTTACGAGTAATACTACGATCTACATTTGTCGTTTCAACAACTTCACCAGAAGCATCTTCAGTTGTTGTTGAAAATCCTAATGTTACTTCACCTTCATATGTTTTTGTTTCACTCGTTAAAAACTGTGCAATCTTCGTTGCTCGTCCAACACAAATCGGTAATACCCCTGTTACATCTGGATCTAATGTTCCCGTATGACCAATTCGTTTCTCACGTAATATCTTTCTTAATTTAAATACACAATCATGTGATGTCATGCCTTTTGGCTTATGTAATAATACTACACCTTCCATATATGTTCACCTCATCATAATTCTTTCATAATAATTATCCAAACTTATTTTTCATTGAAAAAATGGATAGACAAATGTCTATCCATTATTCTTCACGTTTACCGTCTTTATTAATTTCATGTAAAAGTGTATCAATTCGATGACCATATCCAATAGACTCATCAAATTCGAAAGAAATTTCCGGTGTTTTACGAAGACGAATACGTTGGCCGATTTCTGAACGAATGAAGCCTTTTGCCTTCGCTAAACCTTTTAATGTACTTTCTTTCTGTTCATCGTCACCTAAAACAGAAATATACACTTTAGCGATTTGTAAATCTCCACTCACTTGCACATCTGTTACTGTAACAAATCCGACACGTGGATCTTTAATTTTACGACTGATAATGTCGCCTAATTCTTTTTTCATTTGCTCGCCTACACGGTTTGCACGTAATTTCATAACTCTTCACCTCATTCAGTACCATTCCAATTGTGTTATCGTACGTTCAATTTCAGGAAATGAATCGATGTACTCAAGTACACGATTCATTTCTTTTTCACAGATAACACGATTTGAGGATACGGAAACAATTGCAATTTCTGTACGTTGCCATACATCTTGATGCCCTACTTCTGAAACAGCTACGTTATAACGCTGCTTCACACGAGTGAGCACCCTTTGCAAAATTGCTCGTTTCTCTTTTAAAGAATGCACATCGTAAATCATACACTCGAATGAGAGTGAAGCGATAATCATCGCTTCACTTCTTCCATAATGTATGCTTCAATGATGTCCCCTTCTTTAAGATCATTATATCTCTCAATTGTAATACCACACTCATAGTTTTGTGCAACTTCTTTTACGTCGTCTTTGAAACGTTTTAACGTATCAAGTTGTCCTTCGAAGATTACTACGCCATCACGGATAATACGAACGCCACTATCACGTGTGATTTTACCGTCTATTACGTAACAACCTGCAATTGTTCCAACTTTTGTTACTTTGAACGTTTGGCGTACTTCCGCTTGACCGATTACTTTCTCTTCGAATTCTGGATCCAGCATCCCTTGCATTGCTGATTCGATTTCTTCGATTACTTTATAGATAATACGGTGTAAACGAACATCAACGTTCTCTAATTCAGCTGTACGCTTCGCATTCACATCAGGGCGTACGTTAAATCCAATTACAATTGCATTAGATGCAGAAGCTAAAATAATATCAGATTCTGTAATCGCACCTACACCAGTGTGAATGATTTTTACTTTTACGCCTTCAACATCGATCTTACGAAGTGATGCAGCCATTGCTTCAACAGAACCTTGTACGTCTGCTTTCACAATTAAGTTAATTTCTTTTACATCGCCCTCTTGGATTTGTTGGAATAAATCTTCAAGGCTTAATTTAGATTTTTCACCACGTTGAGCAACTAACGCTTCTTGTGCACGTGATTCACCGATTTGACGAGCTTTCTTCTCATCAGCGAATGCCATGAAACGATCTCCCGCTTGTGGTACTTCATTTAAACCTGTAATTTCAACAGGAGTTGATGGACCAGCAACTTTTACTCGACGACCAATATCACTTACCATTGCACGAACACGACCGAATGATGTTCCAACAACAATTGGATCTCCAACTCGAAGTGTACCGTTTTGAACAAGTAATGTCGCGATAGTTCCTTTACCTTTATCAAGCTGCGCTTCAATTACAGTACCAGTTGCATAGCGATTTGGATTTGCTTTATATTCTTCTACTTCACTCACAAGAAGAATCATTTCTAGCAAGTTGTCAATTCCCTCGCCTTGAATTGCAGAGATTGGTACGAAAATTGTGTCTCCGCCCCATGCTTCTGGAACCAATTCATATTCTGTTAATTCTTGCATTACGCGATCAGGATTTGCCGCTGGTTTATCCATTTTATTCACAGCAACAATAATTGGTACTCCAGCTGCTTTCGCATGGCTAATTGCTTCCACTGTTTGTGGCATAACACCGTCATCAGCTGCAACAACAAGAATTGTAATATCCGTTACTTGTGCCCCACGAGCACGCATCGTTGTAAATGCTGCGTGACCAGGCGTATCTAAGAATGTAATTTTCTTATCGTTTACTTCAACTTGGTATGCACCAATATGCTGAGTAATCCCACCAGCTTCGCCAGCAGTTACTTTTGAATTACGAATAGAGTCAAGTAAAGTTGTTTTACCATGGTCAACGTGTCCCATAATTGTAACAACAGCTGGACGCTCTTTTAAGTTTTCTTCATCATCTTGCTCATCGATGAATGTTTCGAATTCAGTTTCACTTACAACTACTTCTTCTTCTACTTCAATACCGTAATCAGTGGCAATTAACTCAATTGTATCTTTATCTAAGTCTTGGTTAATTGTTGCCATAATTCCTAGCATGAAGAGTTTCTTAATAATTTCAGACGGCTCTTTGCTTAATTTTTTAGCAAGCTCACCCACTGTAAGGCTTCCAGAGAAAGTAATTTTATCTGGTGTTTCTACAATTTGCGTTTGTTGTCTTCCGGCAAAGTTATCTTGACGCTTGTCTTCGTTATCTTTGCCTTTTTTCTTCTTCTTATTACTGTTCTTTTTACTGCGAACAACTTTCTCTTCTACTTCAAACTCATCTGCAACAGAAGGTTTTTCTTCTTGGTACTCATTATCTAATTTGTTTACTACTTCATCGTCTAACATTGTCATATGATTCGAAACCTCGATATTCATTTCTTTTAGTTTTGTCATAAGATCTTTACTTGAGATATTATGTTGTTTTGCATATTCATGCACTCGAATTTTACTCATACCTTCACCCCCGGTAATTTGTATCGAGCATGCTACGCAGCTTTTTCGCAAAGCCTTCATCTAACACAGCTACAACGACTCGCTCATCTCTCCCAATCGCATGCCCTAATTGTTGTCGATTTTCGACCTTTCTCATTGGTACGTTGTAATACGTCGTTTTATCCGTCATGCGTTTTGTTGTATTCACTGACGCATCTTCAGATAGCAACACAAGCTTTGCTTTGCCACTTCGTACTTCTTTTAAAACAAGTTCTTCACCCGAAATAATTTTCCGAGCCCGGTTTGCTAGTCCTAAAAACGATTTCCAATCGGACACTTATTTCGACTCCTTCTCAACAAGCTCAAGAAGCTCTTCGTATAGAGAACCGTCGATTTTCGCTTTTAGATGATGTTCCAAAACATTTTTCTTTTGAGCTTGAAGAATACTTTCTTTATCTTTCGATAAATAAGCACCTCGTCCTGATTTCTTTCCAGTTAAATCAATGGACACTTCTCCCTCTTTGGAACGAACAATGCGAACGAGCTCTCGTTTTGATTTCATTTCTTGCGTTGCAACACATTTTCGTAACGGAACTTTTCGATTGCTCATACTCATCACCTCTATTCGATTTCGTCTTCAACTGAATCGAATCCGAATGCGATTACGCTATCTTCTTCTGTTACAATACCTAGTTGTTTCGCATCAGACTCACTCTTAATATCAATTTTCCAACCTGTTAATTTAGCTGCAAGACGCGCGTTTTGTCCACGCTTACCGATAGCTAATGAAAGTTGGTGGTCTGGAACAACAACAGTTGTTGCTTTTTCTTCTTCATCTACAAGTACTTTAACAACTTGTGATGGGCTTAAAGCATTTGCAACATATTCTACTGGATCATTTGACCAGCGAACGATGTCAATCTTTTCACCTTTTAATTCATCTACAATGCGTTGTACACGTTGTCCTTTCGGTCCTACACAAGAGCCTACTGGATCAACATCAATGTTCTCTGCATGTACAGAAATTTTAGAACGATCGCCTGCTTCACGTGCCACAGAACGAATTTCAACAGTTCCATCATAAATCTCAGGAACTTCCATTTCGAATAAACGTTTTAAAAGACCAGGATGTGTACGTGATACGTAAATTTGTGGTCCCTTCGTTGTTTTTTCTACTTTCGTAATGAATACGCGAATGCGATCATGTGGTTTGTATTGTTCGTTTGGCATTTGCTCACTTACAGGTAATAAAGCTTCTACTTTCCCTAAGCTTACATAGATGAAACGAGCATCTTGACGTTGTACAATACCAACCATGATGTCTTCTTCACGGTCACTAAACTCCGAGTAAATAACACCACGCTCTGCTTCACGCACTCGTTGTGTTACAACCTGTTTTGCAGTTTGTGCTGCAATGCGGCCGAAATCTTTTGGTGTTACTTCAATTTCTAGTACGTCACCATCTTGATAGTTTGGATTAATTTGTCTTGCTTCTTCAACAGAAATTTCAAGACGTGGATCAAACACATTATCAACAACGTCTTTACGTGCTAAAACTTGAATTGTTCCCACTTCTGGGTTAAAGCTCACACGAACGTTTTGTGCTTGGTTAAAATTGCGTTTATAAGCAGAGATTAATGCTGCTTCAATCGCATCAATAATAATATCTTTGCTAATTCCTTTTTCTGACTCTAATACGAGCAAGGCATCTAACAACTCAGTGCTCATGAAGATCCCCCTTCTAACTAAAACGTAACAGCAAGTCGCGCATTTGCAACTTTATCCATTGGAATTTGGATTTCTTTTTTACGTGTTTTAATTGTTAATAATAGTGTAATTGTAGTACCATCGTAGGAAAGTAGCTTTCCTTCAAACATTTTTTCACCATCAATCGGCTCATATGTTTTAATTGCCACTTGTTTTCCTACCGCTTGCTGGAAGTCTTTCTCTTTCTTTAATGGGCGTTCTGCTCCAGGAGATGATACATCCAAAAAGTAAAGATGAGGAATTGGATCCTCTTTATCTAAAGCTTCGCTTAAACGTTCACTTACCGCACCGCATTCTTCAATGTCGACTCCCTTTTCAGAATCGATGAATACGCGTAAGAACCAGTCCTGTCCTTCTTTCACATACTCTACATCTACAAGTTCAAGATTTAACTCTTCAACGATCGGCTGCGCAAATGCTTCTACAACTTCTGTGACTTTCTTATCCATAAACAGCCTCCTTCCTGCCGCCATGTACCATTTACAAGAAAAGATTCCGTCCATAAAAACGGTCTATCTTATTCTTTCTCGTTAGCTAACAAAAGCCCCTGCCGTTAAGCAGGGAATATCTGTCTTAGTATTACCAAATTTAAGAAGTAAAACTTGTAACAAAATATGTATATACGACAGAAATTTCTTACCTCTCTACATCAATAAAACGTAGATAGTAACACGAAAGAGTGGGTTTCCCCACTCTTTTTTTCACACAATATACATGACATGGTTATCTCGGTTAATAGTATACCATAGCAAATACTGATTTGCAAAGACTTTTCCTACCTGCTAGAACAGTGATAATTGGTTTTGATCAGGTAGATCACCTAAGCAACCTTGACTATCTAAATACTCAATAATCGTTTTAGAAACCTTACTGCGCTGCTGTAAATCTTCTTTTGATAAGAAATCTCCATTTTTACGAGCTTCTACGATACTTAAAGCTGCGTTTGTACCAAGACCAGGCACCGCATTAAATGGAGGAATTAATGAGTCTCCATCAATAATGAATTCTGTTGCATGCGAGCGATATAAATCAACCTTTTGGAATGAGTATCCACGCTCACACATTTCAAGTGTCATTTCTAGTACCGTTAATAAACTCTTCTCTTTCGGCGCTGCATCTAATCCTTTTTGCGCAATTTCATCAATCTTTACACGTATAGATGCTGAACCTTTTGCCATCGCCTCTACATCAAAGTCATCTGCACGAACCGTAAAGTATGCCGCATAGAATAAAAGTGCAAAATGTACTTTAAAATATGCGATACGTACAGCCATAAGTACGTAAGCAGCCGCATGGGCTTTAGGGAACATGTATTTAATCTTCTTACATGAATCAATATACCAACCTGGTACATTATTACTTTTCATGTCCTCTTCCCATTCTTCCGGTACACCTTTACCTTTACGAACCGACTCCATAATTTTGAAGGCTAATGATGGATCTAAACCTTGATAGATTAAATATACCATGATGTCATCACGACAACCGATAACTTCACTCAGCGTACATGTACCGTTATAAATTAACTCGTTTGCATTACCGAGCCATACGTCCGTACCATGTGATAGTCCAGAGATTTGGACTAACTCTGAGAATGTCGTTGGTTTTGTCTCTTCTAACATTTGTCTTACGAATTTCGTACCGAATTCCGGTATACCAAGTGTACCTGTTTTACAGTTAATTTGTTCTTCCGTTACTCCTAATGATTCCGGACCTGAGAAAATTTTCATTACTTCCGGATCATCTGTTGGGATTGTTTTCGGATCAATACCACTTAAATCTTGTAACATACGAATAACTGTCGGATCATCGTGTCCTAGTATATCAAGTTTCAATAAATTATCATGAATTGAGTGGAAATCAAAGTGTGTCGTTCTCCACTCAGCCCCTATTGAATCTGCCGGATACTGTATTGGTGAGAAATCAAAGATGTCCATGTAATCTGGCACAACGATAATACCACCTGGATGCTGTCCAGTTGTACGTTTTACACCGGTACACCCTGCTACTAAGCGGTCAATTTCTGCATTTCGTATCGTTAAATTATGATCATTTGCATAACCTTTTACATATCCATAAGCCGTTTTTTCTGCAACTGTACCAATCGTTCCTGCACGATATACATAATCTTCACCGAACAGTATTTTCGTATAGTTATGGGCACGTGGTTGGTATTCGCCGGAGAAGTTCAAATCGATATCGGGTACCTTATCTCCTTTAAATCCAAGGAACGTTTCGAACGGAATATCATGTCCATCTTTTACATATGAAACATTACATGTTGGACATTCTTTATCTGGTAAATCAAAACCAGAACCTACCGAGCCGTCATTAAAGAATTCTGATTCCTTACACTTCGGACATACATAATGTGGTGGTAATGGATTTACTTCTGTAATTTCCATCATCGTTGCAACGAATGATGAACCTACAGATCCACGCGAACCTACTAAATATCCGTCTACTAACGATTTTTTCACCAGCTTATGTGAAATTAAATAAATTACAGCAAATCCATGTCCGATAATACTTTTTAATTCTTTTTCCAATCGGGCTTCTACGATTTCTGGTAGCTCTTCCCCATAAATGCTACGCGCCATTTTATAACTCATATCACGCGTTTCATCATCAGCACCTTCAATTTTCGGTGTGTATAAATCATCTTTTACTGGATGAACATCACCAATTAATGACGCAACCTTTTGTGTATTCGTTACTACAATTTCTTTCGCTTTGTCTTCACCTAAAAATGAAAAACACTCTAACATCTCATCTGTTGTACGGAAATGTACCGGCGGTAATGAATGTCGATTTAACGGATTTGCTCCGCCCTGCGAACTCACTAAAATTTTACGATACATAGCATCCTCTTGATCTAAATAATGCACGTTCCCTGTAGCGACAACCGGTTTATCTAACGTCTCACCCAGTTTTACTAAGTTAGAAATAATTGTTTTTAATTGTCCTTCATCTCGAACAAGTTCACGTTCTACTAAATGACGTAACACCTCTGGAGGCATTACTTCAATGTAATCATAGAATTGCGCAATTTCTTCTACTTCTTCAGGTGCTTTTTGCATCATTGCCTCAAACACTTCACCTTTATCACAAGCCGTTCCTACTAAAATTCCTTCACGATATTTTTTTAATAGTGACCTTGGTACACGTGGCACACGGTAAAAATAATTCAGGTGAGAATATGAAACAAGTTTATATAAATTTTTCAATCCAACATCTGATGTAGCAAGTAATGTCATATGACTTGGACGCCCACGTTTATACGCATCCCCTTGTCCCATACTATCATTTAATTGATCATGATATTCAAATCCCTTTTCAATTACATCTTTTAGCATTTTCACAAGTAAGTATCCCGTTGCTTCAGTATCATAAATCGCACGGTGATGTTGCGTTAATTCAATATCAAGCTTTTTACACATCGTATTTAATCGATGGTTTTTCATTTCCGGGAATAAGAACCGCGCAAGTTCTAACGTATCAATAACAGGGTTATTCGTTTTTGCTAGCCCTGCCTTTTTAAAACCTACGTTAATAAAGCCCATATCAAAGCTTGCGTTATGAGCAACAAGTGTATGGTCACCCATCCATTCCTCAAACTTTTTAAACACTTCGTCCACTTCTGGTGCATCAGTTAACATATCATCTGTAATACCTGTTAATTCAATAATCGTCGCAGATAATGGTTGATGCGGATTTGCGAAAGATTCAAAACGATCAATGATTTCGCCACCTTTTATCTTTACGGCAGCTAACTCAATGACTGTATCGTATACAGCTGATAAACCTGTCGTCTCAACGTCGAAAACAACATACGTTTCCTCTGCAAGTAAACGATGCGCTTCGTTATATGCGATCGGTACACCATCATTAACTAAATTTGCCTCTACACCGTATATAACTTTAACCCCAGCTTTTTTACCCGCAGAGTATGCTTCTGGGAAAGACTGAGCAACAGCATGGTCTGTAACTGCAATAGCCTCATGTCCCCATTTACCAGCTTGAGCAACAAGCCTAGAGACAGGCGTAACAGCGTCCATTTGACTCATTGGGGTATGAAGGTGAAGCTCTACACGTTTTTCACCTTCTGGCGCCTTATCTTTACGAGATGGTCCTGTTATTTCATTAATATCGTTTGCAATCATTACTAAATCTCGAACGAATGTATCATTTTGAACAGAACCACGTGCTTTCACCCACATTCCTTTTCTCAAGGATTGCAGCATTGGAATATCTTCTTTGTCACGCGAAAACATTTTGATCATAATAGAATCCGTATAGTCCGTTATTTTTAAAGTTAATAACGTACGCCCACTACGAAGCTCTTTTGTTTCTACATGGAATACATACCCTTGAACCGTTTTTCTTCGTTCTTCATCTTGAATTTCTCGCATCGGTGTAATCTCTTCATCTGGCTTAATAAGATATCCGAGTACAACCGGTCCTTCATGCACAACGCTACTTTCTTCAGCTTGCTTCTTCGCCATTTCTTCCATAGCTTGTATTACACGCTCACGGTCTTCTTGCTGAGTTTGCTCACGAAACTTTTGCATTTCTTCTGCATTTTGCTTTATATGTGTGTCTAACTGAAAACGTGGGAATCCAAAAGCTTCGTATTGATCACCTACTGGTTTCGTAACATTTTTCTTTAAAGCAGTAGATTCTAACTCGTTATTCACATTTATTAACAACTTCACTCCATTTACCTGAGGTAGTTGCTTCTTTAAGTAAGCAAACATAGGTGAAAATGTAATTCGCTCCGTACAAAGCGGCCAATATGCCTTCACTTCTTCTTCTGTAAATTGTTTATTCTCTGCTTGTAATGCAAATGTTGTTCTTGCAATATGAGAAAATGATTGCTTAAGCTTCACTTCTAGCAATTCATATAATTCTGTCGGCAAAATACGTGGCACTTGTAAGTCAAAATGCCAACCTTTATTCGCTTTATCAATAACTAGCTTTTCAATACCACCGCCCTGTAAATATTGATTTATAAGGTCTTCTGGTATTTGCAACTGCTGGAGCAAAATTTGAAATCGCTCTTGTTGTTCATTTGTTAATGACATAAGCACTCTCCTTCCATTTGCTATTATAAATTGAAACGTACTACAAAGAAAGATGTCTCCCTTCTTCTTTTACAAAATACGTTTACAAAGAAAGAGAAGGTACCTCATTACGAGGTACCTCTTCTTATTTTAAAATATTAGCAATATATGTTTGAAGTTCTTCTACTTTCACTTCTTCAGACTCGCCTGTAGCACGTACTTTCACTTCTACAATACCTTCATCTGCTTTTTTACCAACCGTAACGCGAACTGGAAGGCCAAATAAATCTGCATCTGCAAATTTAACACCTGCACGTTCTGCACGATCATCTAGTAATACTTCATATCCTTGCTCTTGTAATGAGTTGTAAATATTTTTACCCATTTCACGTTGTGCATCAGATTTCATATTTACTGGAATTACATGCACATGGAACGGTGCTACAGCTTTTGGCCAAACTAAGCCGTTCTCATCATTAAACTGCTCTGCAATTGCTGCCACTGTACGAGATACACCGATACCGTAACAACCCATAATAAGTGCTTGTGTTTTCCCGTTTTCATCTAGGAATGTTGCGTTCATCGCTTCACTATAGCGAGTTCCTAATTTAAATACATGACCAACTTCAATTCCGCGTGCGAAAAGAATTGTTCCGTTTCCATCTGGAGATTGGTCTCCTTCTTGGATGAAGCGTAAATCTGTATATTGACTTACTTTAAAGTCACGTTCTGGATTTACATTTACATAATGGAACCCTTCTTCATTCGCTCCTGAACATCCGTTTACAATTGATGCTACAGCATGGTCAGCAATAATTTCGATATCACCTGTTACACCAATCGGTCCTAATGAACCAACTTCACAATTTAATAATTCTTTTACTTCTTCATGAGAAGCAAGCTCAACAACTGAAGCGCCGTATACATTTTTCACTTTTACATCGTTTACTTCATGATCACCACGAACAAGTACAACTACTAATTTCTCGTCTACTTTAAATACCATAGACTTAATACACTGTTCTGCTTCAATGTTTAAGAATGCAGATACTTCTTCAATTGCTTTTTGATCTGGCGTTGCTACTTTTTCAAGTGCCTTTTCTGCTTCGTCACTCTTCGTATACGTAGCTACAACAGGAGCCATTTCGATGTTCGCTGCATAATTGGATGTATCCGAGTATGCAATAGTATCTTCACCAACATCAGATAATACCATAAATTCATGTGTATCTTTTCCGCCCATTGCTCCAGAGTCAGCAATAACCGCACGGAAATTTAAGCCACAACGAGCAAAAATGTTAGAGTATGCTTTATATAAGCGATCATACACTTCATCTAAGCTCTCCTGCGTAGCGTGGAAAGAATAGGCATCTTTCATTAGAAACTCTCTTCCACGTAATAAACCGAAACGAGGTCTTTGTTCGTCACGGAACTTTGTTTGAATTTGGTATAGCGTTAACGGTAATTTTTTATATGATTTTACTTCATCACGTACAAGATCAGTAATTACTTCTTCATGTGTCGCCCCTAAAGCAAATTCACGAGCGTTACGATCTTTCATACGCATTAATTCAGATCCGTAAGAATACCAACGGCCTGATTCTTGCCATAATTCTGCAGCTTGCATCGCTGGCATTAATAATTCTACAGCTCCTGCGCGTTCCATTTCTTCTCGAACGATACGTTCTACTTTGTGTAGTACTTTTAAACCAAATGGTAGAAAACTATAAATACCAGAAGCATTTTGACGCATAAAACCTGCGCGAAGTAATAATTGATGACTCTTAATTTCAGCATCAGCTGGAACTTCACGTAATGTAGGACTGAATACCATACTTTGTTTCATTTATTCGCACCTCTTCATTTTACTCTTACACGCAGTAAAACCCCTCACCTCGGGTTAGGTGAGGGATTTTATTCTACGAGCTCTATTTCATTATAAGTTTCACTTTATTTTACAAGAAAAACTTACGAATGTCATTCCATGTTACAACTAACATTAGTAACATTAATAATGCAAAACCAATAAAGTGGACCATTCCTTCTTTTTGACGGTCAATCGGTTTTCCTCGTAACGCTTCGATTAAGAAGAAGAATAAACGTCCACCGTCTAAAGCAGGGACTGGTAATAGATTAAATAAACCAAGGTTTATACTTAAAACTGCCGCTAAACTTAGCACACGCGTAAATCCATAATCTACGACTTGATCTGTTAGATTGTAAATTCCTACTGGACCTGACAACTCATTAATAGAAAATTGACCAGTTACTAATTTCACAAGAGACTCAAAAATTAGTTTCGTCCATTCGTACGTTTGTTCAAATCCTGATTTAATCGAACCCATCACTGTTTTCTCTACAGGAGAGTAAACACCAATTCTACCAACTTCTTCTTTACCTTCTTTATCGAGTGTTGGAGTTACTTTTACATTAAGCTGTTCATTATCACGCTTTACTTGTAACGTAATTTCTTTATTCGGGTTTTCACGTACAATGGCAACAACATCTTTCCATGTACTTGTACTTTTCCCATCAATTGCTTGAATTGTATCGTTTTCTTTTAATCCAGCTTGCTGCGCTGCACTATTTTCCATTATTTTTCCGACCATTGGTTTGTCAATGGGAACCCCTTGTACAAATCCAAGAATCACAAAAATAACAAATGCTAAAATGAAGTTCATTGCAGGACCCGCAAAGATTGTTAAAGCACGTTGACCCAATTTTTTAGAGCCAAATTGCCTGTTATACGGAGCAATTTGAATTTCTTCTCCAGCAGTAATGATACGAGCCTTTTCATTCACTCGGAATGTTTGAAGCTCTTCCTCATACTCTTCATAGCCTGAAATCGTTAGATTATGCTCTAAATCGGCTTGTTCGACTTCAATAACACGAACATTTGGATATTTTTCATATCCATCAAAAACTAATTTCACAGCTTCGTCTTTTTCATTTAGCACAAGGCCAACCTTTTTCCCTGGCTTTAACTCAACTGTGTCCGCATCCTCGCCAGCCATTCTTACATAGCCACCAAGGGGCAGTAATCGAATCGTATACACCGTTTCATTCTTTTCAAATGAGAATATTTTCGGACCAAAACCAATCGCAAACTCGCGGCATAAAATGCCTGCTCTTTTCGCGAAATATAGATGCCCTAGCTCATGGAAAAATACGAGTGCACCGAAAATTAATATAAAGGCAATCGCTGTATTCAATTCCATAACCACCTTTGCTAAATTTGTTCCATCACAAACCGTCTTGTGGCTGCATCAATTTCCAGAATTTCCTCTAAGCTCGGACGTGCAATGACATTGTGATGGTTCATTGCTTTTTCAATGAGGTCTTCCACTGTTAAGAAACCTATTCTCTTTTGTAAAAAAGCTTCAACAGCTACTTCATTTGCAGCGTTCATTACAGCTGGCATACTTCCACCTGTTTTCCCAGCCTCATACGCAAAACGTAGACAACGGAAACGTTCTTGGTTCATTTTTTCAAAATGCAATGTTCCCATTTCCCATAAGTTTAACTGTTTTGTATCTGAAAGAGGTAATCTATCAGGATATGTAAGCGCGTATTGAATTGGTACTCGCATATCAGGTGAGCCAAGCTGCGCCATTACACTACGATCTTCAAATTCAACCATAGAATGAATAATACTTTCTTTATGTAAAACAACATCAATTTGCTCATAAGGGATACCAAAAAGCCAATGTGCTTCAATTACTTCTAGTCCCTTATTCATCATTGTAGCAGAATCAATTGTAATTTTCGAACCCATTGACCAGTTTGGATGTCGAAGCGCATCTTCTACGGTCACATGATGCAATTCATCTCTCGTTTTATCACGGAAACTTCCACCAGAAGCCGTTATAATGAGTCGAGAAATTCTTTTTTCATTTTCACCATTCAAGCATTGAAAAATAGCTGAATGTTCACTATCTACCGGAAGTAACGAAACATTATGTTTTCGCGCCGCTTCCATTACTAGATGCCCTGCAGTTACTAACGTTTCTTTATTTGCAATTCCAATTGTTTTTTTCGCCTCAATTGCACGAAGTGTTGGTAACAACCCTACGCTACCTACAACGGCATTTACTAAAATCTCCGCATCTGGATGTAATGCTACTTCTAAAAGACCTTCACTACCATACACAACTTTTGTATTACCAGAAACAGCTTGTAATTTTATAACATCTTCTGCTCTTTGCACAGAAACGATTTGCGGAGAAAATTCTTGAATTACTTTTACTGCGTAGTCAATATTTTTCCCTACAGAAAAAGCAACGAGACGGAATTGGTCTGGGTGCGAGCGTAACACATCTAAAGTTTGTGTACCAATTGATCCGCTTGCACCTAATAAACTAATGTTTTTCATGACTCCAACCCCTCGTTCATTTATTAATTGTATTGCAATAAGAAGTAGAGAATTGGTAACACAAATAACCAACTATCTGTTCGATCTAATATACCACCATGTCCAGGTAAAATTGTACCTGAATCTTTTACGCCATAATGACGTTTAAATGCAGATTGTACTAAATCACCAATTTGTCCAAAAATAGAAATGATAATTGTCAGCACAATTAAAATTACTACATTCGATTCAACTGGGAAGAACACGTTGTATACAAGTGCCACAATAATTCCACAAACGATGCCACCTACTGAACCTTCAATCGTTTTATTTGGACTAATTTCTGGCCATAATTTTCTTTTTCCTAATGCTTTTCCTACGAAATATGCACCTGAATCAGTAGCCCATATAACAAATAATGCGCAAAACACATATTTAATTCCTAATATTCTCGTTTCATTCAGATATAAGAATCCCATTGCAACATATGTTGTTGCCATAAGTAAAAATGAAGCATTATCAAAAGTAAATGTATTCTTAGAAAGGACTGTATATGATAAAAGTAATAAAACAATCACAAACGTAATTTCTAATTTACCTAATCCAATCCACCTAAATAGTTCTGATGCACTACTTGGAACTAAAATAGTCCATAATAATACCGCAGCTAAAACTGTTGGTACTGAAATAAGCGTAAGCTTATTCATTCGAATTAACTCATATAAACCTATAGAAGCAAGTGCATACACTAAAACCGTAAAAGGCACGCCACCGTAAATTACGATGGGAATGAATAGCGCGGCAGCAACCACTCCAGTAATAATTCTCTGTTTCACTACCAAACCCTCTCTTTCTACACGCCTCCGAATCTGCGCCCTCTATGTTGAAAGTCTGTAATCGCACTAAGCAAATGTTCTTCCGTAAAGTCTGGCCAATACACATCCGTAAACCAAAATTCCGAATATGCAATTTGCCATAACATGAAATTACTAATACGTAGCTCTCCGCTTGTACGAATTAACAACTCTGGATCAGGTAAAGAACCCGTCATTAAGTAGGAAGAAATCATTTCTTCACTTATCTCTTCAGCACGAATTTTTCCTTCCTCACTATCTTTCATCATATGTTGCACAGCAGAAACGATTTCATCTCGACTTCCATAGTTTAACGCGAAATTGAGAATTAATCCCGTATTCTCTTGCGTATCTTCCATGGCTTTTTCCATCGCTCTGCGTGTATGCGTAGGAAGACGATCTTTTTGCCCTATTACTCGGACTTGTACGTTTTCTTCAATCAATTCTGGTAAAAATGTACCTAGAAATTCTTCTGGAAGCCTCATTAAATAGTCAACTTCCTTTTTCGGTCTTTTCCAGTTCTCAGTTGAAAAAGCATAAAGAGTTAACACTTTCACATTAAGCTTACTTGCAAATTTTGTGATTTTCTTTACAACTTGCATACCTTCATGATGTCCCGCAATACGAGGCATAGCTCTCCTCTTTGCCCATCTTCCATTACCATCCATAATGATGGCAATATGTTCTGGTATATACCCTTTTTTCACTTCTTCAACGAGATGATCAAACGATGCGTCCTTTTTACTTTTAAAAAAAGGAAAGTTTTTAAACATCATTCATACCCTCCAGCAAGCAGACATATGCCTAAAAGTGTAAAAAGACCCCCTTAAGAAGAGGGTCATATTTGCGAAGTTATCGCTATTACACTTCCATGATTTCTTTTTCTTTGTTTTTTGCGATTTCGTCAACTTTTGCAATATATTTATCTGTTTCTTTTTGGATATCTTCAGTATATCCTCTTAAATCATCTTCCGTAATCTCGCCAGCTTTTTCAAGCTTCTTAAGATCATCGTTACCGTCACGACGTACGTTACGAACCGCAACTTTTGCTTCTTCAGCATATTTTTTCACAACTTTTACAAGATCACGACGACGCTCTTCTGTTAATGCAGGGAATGCAATACGAATTACAGTTCCGTCATTAGAAGGGTTTAAGCCTAAATCTGCTTTTAAAATTGCTTTTTCAATATCACCGATAGAAGTTTTATCATACGGTTGAATTACAAGCAAACGTGCTTCTGGAACTGTAATGTTCGCTAATTGCACAACTGGTGTTGGTGCACCATAGTAATCAACTTGTACCTTATCTAATACAGACGAGCTTGCACGACCAGCGCGAACTGTTGCTAATTCACGAGAATAAGCAGCAACTGCTTTTTCCATTTTTTCATTTGAAGACTTCAATACTTGTTGTCCCATAATTATTTCCCCCTTACGACTGTTCCGATATTTTCGCCTAAAACGGCACGTTTAATATTACCTTTTTCCATAACCGAGAATACAATTAATGGAATATCATTATCCATACATAGAGAAGAAGCTGTAGAATCCATTACACCTAAACCTTCTTTTAATACATCTAAGTAAGTAAGCGTTTCGTACTTCGTAGCAGTTGGATCAATAGATGGATCTGCACTATATACGCCATCCACATTATTTTTCGCCATTAAAATAACGTCCGCTTCGATTTCCGCTGCACGTAATGCTGCTGTCGTATCTGTAGAGAAGTATGGGTTACCAGTACCTGCGGCAAAGATAACAACACGTTTTTTCTCTAAGTGACGAATTGCTTTACGACGAATGTAAGGCTCTGCCACTTGACGCATCTCAATTGAAGTTTGAACGCGAGTTTGAATTCCAATATTCTCTAAACTATCTTGAAGAGCTAGTGAATTCATAACTGTCGCTAACATGCCCATGTAATCTGCTCCTGCACGATCCATGCCCATTTCGCTTCCAATTTTCCCACGCCAAATGTTACCGCCACCAACAACAACAGCAACCTCTACATCAAGTTCTGCAATTTCTTTCACTTGTTCCGCAACTGACTTGATAACAGCTGGGTTAATTCCAAATCCTTGCTCGCCAGCTAAAGCTTCTCCGCTCAGCTTTAAAACGACACGATTATATTTCGGTTTACTCATAATGAACCTCCAATTGCTTACATCTTTATTTTAAAAAAGGGAACACAATGTGTTCCCTAATCTGTATTAGTTGTTACCTTTTACTTGGTTCATTACTTCTTCAGCAAAGTTGTCTTCGCGTTTTTCGATACCTTCACCAACAGCGTAGCGAACGAATCCTTTTAATGTTCCGCCTTTAGACTCAACGAATTGACGAACTTTCATATCAGGGTTTTTAACGAATGCTTGGTCAAGTAAGCAAATTTCTTCGAAGAATTTGCCAAGACGGCCTTCTACCATTTTTGCAACGATTTTTTCAGGCTTGCCTTCGTTTAAAGCTTGTTGTGTTAATACTTGACGCTCATGCTCAACTTCTTCAGCTGTTACAGCATCACGGTCAATGTATTTAGGGTTAACTGCTGCAATGTGCATTGCTACATCTTTAGCAGCTGCTTCGTCAGTAGAACCTTCAAGAACTGTTAATACACCAATACGTCCACCCATGTGTAGGTAAGCGCCGAATGCATCAGCATCCGTTTTTGATACGATTTCGAAACGACGAAGTGTAAGTTTTTCACCAATTTTAGCAATTGCTTCATTGATGTGCTCTTCTACTGTTTTACCGCCTTCAATTGTTTGAGCCATAGCTTCTTCAACGTTAGCTGGTTTGTTAGCTAATAAGTGAGCAGCTAATTCTTTAATTAAAGCTTGGAAACCTTCGTTTTTCGCAACAAAATCAGTTTCAGAGTTTAATTCTAAGATTAAACCGTCGTTACCGTTTGTTTCGATGAAAGTTAAACCTTCAGCAGCGATGCGGTCAGCTTTTTTAGCAGCTTTTGCAATACCTTTTTCACGTAAGAAGTCAATTGCTTTCTCCATGTCGCCGTTTGTTTCAGTTAAAGCCTTTTTGCAGTCCATCATACCTGCGCCTGTTTTTTCACGAAGTTCTTTTACCATTTGTGCAGTGATTGCCATGTTTTTCATCCTCCTAAAATATGTATTTATACCTTTTAAAAAGGTTTTTATACCTTAAAAAAGGTGATAAAAGGCCGAACCCCTTATCACCTTTCCAAATTTGTTACGCAGTAACAGTTTCTTCACCTTGTTTTGCTTCAAGGATCGCGTCTGCCATTTTAGATGTAAGAAGTTTTACAGCACGAATTGCATCATCGTTTGCTGGGATAACGTGATCGATTTCGTCTGGATCACAGTTTGTATCAACGATACCGATGATTGGAATGTGTAATTTGCGTGCTTCAGCAACTGCAATACGCTCTTTACGAGGGTCTACTACGAATAATGCACTTGGAAGACCTTTCATATCTTTAATACCGCCTAAGAATTTCTCAAGACGCTCTAACTCTTTTTTAAGTTGAACAACTTCTTTCTTAGGAAGTACTTCGAAAGTACCATCTTCTTGCATTCTTTCGATGTCTTTAAGGCGCTTGATACGCTTTTGGATTGTTTGGAAGTTTGTTAAAGTTCCACCTAACCAACGTTGGTTAACGAAGTACATACCAGCACGAGTTGCTTCTTCTTTAATAGCTTCTTGTGCTTGTTTTTTAGTACCTACGAATAAAATGTCTCCGCCTTCAGCAGCGATGTCGCGCATCGTTCTGTAAGCTTCCTCAACTTTTTTCACAGTTTTTTGTAAGTCGATGATGTAGATACCGTTACGCTCTGTGAAAATGTAACGCTTCATTTTTGGGTTCCAACGACGTGTTTGATGTCCGAAATGAACACCAGCTTCAAGCAATTGCTTCATAGAAATTACTGACATAATATAGTTCCTCCTAAATGGTTTTTGATATCCTCCGTTTACTTCATCTCTAAGCGAAACTACAACCGTAGCACCAACACTTAAATCAGTAAACGTGTGTACTTTGTACTGACACCACTGCTTACTATATCATACTGAAATATTACAATCAAGTCGAAAATGCGAACAATGTAAAACTTTCTTTATTCACACTCGAATTCTAGTATTACCAACCTGTATTTCTTTTAAGCGAAAAAATAAAATTCAATTCATAGTTTTCCAAAGAACACGATTATGGCGCTTTTCACAAACAACATCAATCTCTTATATACAAAAAAACTCTCCTCATTTGAGGAGAGTTTTTATAAATTAGTTTGTTTTTAATTTAGCAAGTTCATGTAAAAATTTGTCGTTTAATACTTTAATGTATGTTCCTTTCATACCTAAAGAACGAGACTCGATTACACCAGCACTTTCTAATTTACGTAGTGCATTTACAATCACAGAACGAGTGATTCCTACACGATCAGCAATTTTACTTGCAACAAGTAGACCTTCTGTTCCGTTTAACTCTTCGAAAATGTGCTCAATTGCTTCTAACTCACTGTAAGATAATGAGCTAATCGCCATTTGAACAACAGCTTTACTACGTGCTTCCTCTTCGATTTCTTCTGCTTTTTCACGTAAGATTTCCATACCTACTACAGTTGAACTGTATTCAGCAAGGATTAAATCATCATCTAAGAACTCTTGACCAAGACGAGCTAACACTAATGTACCTAGACGCTCACCGCCACCAACGATTGGTACGATTGTAGTTAAACCTTGACCGAATAATTCTCTATTTTCTACTGGGAATGCTGTGTAAGCACTGTTTACATCTAAGTTTGAAGATGTTTCCGTTACATTGAATAAGCTTTGCGTATATTCTTCTGGGAATTGACGCTCTGCAAGCATTTGTTTCATACGCTCGTTCTCGATTTGTTGGTGAATTGCATAACCTAGTAATTTACCACGACGACTTACTACGAATACGTTCGCTTCGATTACTTCACACATTGTGTCAGACATTTCTCTAAAGTTTACAGGCTTTCCTGCTGCGCTCTGTAATAACGCATTTAATTTTCTTGTTTTTGCTAATAATTCCATTTCAAAAGTTCCTCCTACATGTTACTCACATATTTTTTCATCACTTGGAAACTAGGGCGAGTCACCTGATGACACTATTACAAAATAAACTGGCTCACATCTTTATTTTTAGCAATTGTTGCTAATTTCTCCTCAACGTATTGAGGTGTTATCGTTATTTTCTCTAACGTAATTTCAGATGCTTCAAACGATAAATCTTCAAGGAGCTTCTCCATAATCGTATGGAGTCTTCTTGCTCCAATATTATCTGTATCCTGATTAACTTGATAAGCAATCTCAGCAATCTTACGAATAGCTTCGTCTGAAAATTCAATTTCTATACCTTCAGTCGCTAATAATGCCATATACTGTTTAATTAACGCATTGTCAGGCTCGATTAATATTTTAACAAAATCATCTGTCGATAATTTCGTTAATTCTACTCGAATCGGAAATCTCCCTTGCAATTCCGGAATTAAATCCGACGGTTTAGACATATGAAACGCTCCAGCTGCAACGAATAAAATATAATCCGTTTTTACTGATCCGTATTTTGTCGCAACATTCGATCCTTCTACAATTGGTAAAATGTCACGTTGCACACCTTCACGTGATACATCTACGCTATTCGACTGCTTACCAGCAATTTTGTCAATTTCATCGATAAAAATAATCCCGAGCTGTTCAGCACGATAAACAGCCTCTTGTGTAACTTCATCCATATCAATTAAGCGCTGTGCTTCCTCATTTGTCAAGAGTTTTCTTGCTTCTTTTACAGAAAGTTTACGTTTTTTCGTTTTTTTCGGCATAAAACTTCCTAATGCATCTTGGAAATTCATTCCCATTTGTTCCATACCAGTTCCTTGTAACATATCAAACATTGAAGACTGTTGCTCAGTCACTTCAATCGATACAATTTCATCTTCAAGAAGTCCTGCAGCAAGCTTTCTTTCCACGTCTTGACGTTTCTTTTCGATTTCAACATCTTCTTGCTCATCGGATGTTTGATTCGAATTTTGAGCACCACCAAAAAGCATTTCTAATGGATTTTTAAATCCAGATTGCTTCTCCGGACTTGGCACTAAAATTTCAACAAGACGTTGGTTCGCTTGCTCTTCTGCTTTATCTTGAACTTTAACTACCATTTCTTCTTTCACGATGCGTACTGACGTTTCTACAAGGTCACGTACCATCGACTCTACATCTCTCCCTACATATCCAACTTCTGTGAATTTAGTAGCTTCAACCTTAATAAAAGGTGCTCCAACGAGTTTCGCCATTCGTCGTGCTACCTCTGTTTTACCAACACCTGTCGGTCCAATCATTAAAATATTTTTAGGTGCAATTTCATCACGTAAATTTTCAGCTAGTTTACTGCGACGATATCGATTTCTCAAAGCTACAGCAACCGCTTTCTTTGCATCTTTTTGACCGATGATGTATTGATCTAATTTTTCCACAATTTGGCGCGGAGTAAAATGTAAATGCATATAAAATGCCTCCCTTACGATTCTACAATTCTTCAACAATTATGTTGTGGTTCGTATAAACACAAATATCGCCTGCAATTTCTAGACTCGCTTTCGCAATCTGCTTCGCAGTTAAATGTTCACTTGCATATTGTTTTAAAGCACGACCTGCAGAAAGTGCATAATTTCCACCAGATCCAATTGCTAAAATACCATCATCCGGTTCAATTACTTCTCCTGTGCCCGAAACAAGGAGCATAGTTGTTTTATCCATGACAATGAGCATCGCTTCTAACTGACGCAGCATTTTATCCCCACGCCATTGTTTCGCCATTTCAACTGCAGCACGCTGCAAGTTCCCGTTATACTCTTCTAATTTCCCTTCAAACATTTCAAAAAGAGTAAATGCGTCCGCAACTGAACCTGCAAAACCAGCTAAAACTTTCCCTTGGAAAAGTCTACGAACTTTACGAGCTGTATGTTTCATTACAACAGCATTCCCCATCGTTACCTGGCCATCTCCAGCCATTGCACATTCTCCATTATGATGAACTGCAAATATCGTTGTAGCGTGGAAATTTCCCATAGAAAAAACTCCTTTATATGTTTTTATAGCTTTAAAAGCAATTTATGCCCGCGGGTGATGCTTCATGTAAACAGAACGCAATCTTTCTTTAGAGACATGCGTATAAATTTGTGTCGTCGACAAATTTTCATGACCTAACAGCTCCTGTACAGTACGTAAATCTGCCCCTTCATCTAACATGTGTGTAGCAAATGTATGCCTTAACATATGGGGACTTATCCGCATTGTCAATGAAGCCTTCTTAATGAGTTCGTTTAATACATAGCGCACACCACGACTTGTTAGCGGCGTACCTTTCGCATTTAAAAATACCATATGAGATTGTTCTTCAGTCTTGTTAGCTAACTGTTTTCTCCCGTTCTCCATATAAGTAATTAAAGCATCTTGTGCATAACTTCCGAACGGAATATACCTTTGTTTTTTTCCTTTTCCCATCACTAAAATTGTTCCCACTGCAAAGTCAATATCGGTAAGTTGTAGGTTGACACATTCACTCACACGGATCCCCGTCGCATACATCAACTCTAATAAAGCTTGATTCCTTTGACCTAGCGGCGTTTCCGTATCAGAAACTTCAAATAATTCCTCTAATTCTTCAGCATATAAAAACTTTGGGATTGACAATTCTTTTTTGGGGAGTGACGCAAGTGCAAACGGGTTATCTTTCCGATAACCTTCACGCATTAAAAAACGATATAAACTTCGTAAGCTTGACACTTTTCTTGCGACAGATTTACGGGCTAACTTTTCATCGTGCAACGTCGTTAAGTACAAACGAACATCCGCGTATGTAACATCTAAAAAAGAGGATATGCCTTCTCGCTCCATAAATTGCACAAAATGTTCTAAATCATTTTGATAACTTGCAATTGTATATTTTGAATAATTTCTTTCAATTTGTAAATATCCAACGAATAATTGTAACAATTTCTTCACATTCACATAACTCACCTCAATAAAGGCTACTAAATCGTATCACAACTTAGTAGCCTTTGCAAGAAATTTAACTAAATATTTACAAAATTTTGAATTGTTTCTAATGCGCGTGTAGCATACGCTTCATTTCGTTCTGCCTTCTTTTTGATCTTCTTCTCTAACGGTGCAAATAGACCGAAGTTTGCATTCATAGGCTGGAAGTTTTTCGCATTTGTCGCAGTAATATAATTTGCCATACTTCCCATTGCAGTTACAGGTGGTAATACAACTGGCTCTTCGCCTTTTACAAGTCGAGCAGCGTTAATACCTGCTAATAACCCTGATGCCGCCGATTCAACATATCCCTCTACTCCAGTCATTTGACCAGCAAAGAATAAATCATCACGTTGTTTATATTGATACGTCGGACGAAGTAAATTAGGTGAATTAATAAACGTATTACGATGCATTACACCGTAGCGTACAATTTCTGCGTTCTCCAGTCCTGGAATTAACTGTAACACTTCTTTTTGTGGTCCCCACTTTAAATGCGTTTGGAAACCTACGATATTGTATAACGTTCCCGCTGCATCATCTTGACGTAACTGAACAACAGCATATGGCGTTTTCCCTGTTTTCGGATCTTCTAATCCAACAGGTTTCATTGGTCCAAATACTAGCGTCTGTCTTCCTCTGCTTGCCATAACTTCCACTGGCATACAACCTTCAAAGAAAATTTCCTTTTCAAATTCTTTTAAAGGTACTGTCTCAGCAGCAATTAAAGCCTCATAAAAACGATCAAATTCTTCTTCTGTCATAGGACAGTTTAAATATGCCGCTTCTCCTTTATCATAACGAGACTTTAAATATACTTTGTTCATATCAATGCTGTCTTTTTCAACGATTGGTGCTGCTGCATCGTAGAAATAGAAATAATCTTCACCTGTTAGTTCTTTTAATTGTGCAGCAAGATCAGGAGATGTAAGTGGACCTGTTGCAATAATTGTTGGTCCTTCTGGAATTTCAGTAAGCTCTTCATTCACTACAGTTACATTCGGATGATTCTTTACGTATTCAGTCACTTTAGCTGCAAACTCATGACGGTCAACTGCTAAAGCTCCTCCAGCTGGTACAGAGCACTCATCAGCTGCACGAATAATGACAGAATCCATTAAACGCATTTCTTCTTTAATAACTCCAACGGCATTTGTTAATGTGTTTGCACGTAATGAGTTACTGCACACTAATTCAGCAAACTTATCTGTGTGATGAGCTGGCGTTTGCCTTACTGGTCTCATTTCATATAATTTTACTTGGACACCACGTTTTGCAATTTGGTAAGCTGCTTCACTTCCTGCAAGACCTGCGCCAATGACGTTTACTACTTGTGTTGTCATATATATATCACCTTTCCTTTTCTTCCCGAAAAAAATGTGAGCAGTTACGCTCACATTTGTTGTTCTTCTTCATAATCACACGAAATACATTGTACTTGCACGCCTTTTTTCAACTTCTTCTCTACAAGCATCCCTTCACACTTCGGACATTTACGGCCAATCGGCTTATCCCAAGATACAAAGTCGCATTCTGGATACGTACCGCATCCGTAGAAAAGACGTTTCTTTTTGTTACTACGACGTTCAATAATTTGTCCTTCTTCACACTTCGGACAAATTACACCGATTTCTTTCACAATCGGTTTTGTATTACGACAATCAGGGAAATTCGAGCAAGCCATAAACTTCCCATATTTACCCATTTTAAAGACCATTGGATGACCACATAATTCACAGTCTTCCCCAGCTGGTTCATCTTTAATTTCCACTTCACGCATTTCTTTTTCCGCTTTTTCTAAGCGCGGTTCAAATCCTACGTAGAAATCATCAACAATTTTCACCCAATTCGCATTTCCTTCTTCCACTTCATCAAGGCTTTGCTCCATGTTAGCTGTGAATTCAATGTTAATAATTTCTGGGAAAAACTCTAAAATAAGTTCGATTACTATTCCACCCAATTCAGTTGGAACGAAACGTTTATTATCTAAAGCAACATAACCGCGTTTTTGAATTGTTTCAAGTGTCGGCACATAAGTGGATGGTCTTCCAATCCCAAGTTCTTCAAGTGTTCTTACTAAACGAGCCTCTGTATAACGTGGCGGTGGCTGGGTATAGTGTTGTTTCGGCTCTATATCTTTTGAAAATACCGTTTCTCCCACTTCTAACGGTGGCAACATCTTATCCTTTTCTTCCGCACCATCATCTTTTGACTCAACATACACTTTCATAAACCCCGGGAACTTTACAACCGAGCCACTTGCACGGAACTGAACATTGTTATTAATGAGTTTCGCTGTAACAGTATCCATTATAGCAGACGCCATTTGACTTGCAACAAATCGCTCCCAAATCAATTTATACAACCGAAGTTGGTCACGACCTAAGAAACTTTTTAGTTCCTCTGGCTTTCTCATTACCGAAGTAGGACGAATTGCCTCATGCGCATCTTGTGCATTTGATTTTTTCGTTTCTTTCTTCTTCTCTGTTCCTATGTATTCCGCACCATACGCCTCAGTAATGTAAGTACGAGCCTCTGTTTGAGCTGTTTCTGAGATACGCGTTGAGTCAGTTCTCATATACGTTATAAGACCCACAGTCCCTTGTTTCCCAAGATCTATCCCTTCATACAGTTGCTGTGCAAGCATCATTGTTTTCTTTGCTCGCATATTTAACTTACGTGCTGCTTCTTGTTGCAAGGAAGATGTTGTAAACGGTAAAGCGGGATTACGTTTTCGCTCTTTTCTCGTTACATTTTCAACTGAAAACGCATTATCTTTCATCTGTTCAATTATTTCATTCACTTGCGTTTCATTCGTTAATTGAACCTTTTCACCATCTACACCGTAAAAGCTTGCTTCAAATGTATCTTTCCCTTTTACAAACTCTGTTTTAATTGTCCAGAATTCTTCAGGCTCAAAGTTTTGAATCTCCCTTTCACGTTCGATAATTAAACGAACTGCTACAGATTGTACACGACCTGCACTTAATCCTTTTTTTACTTTCTTCCATAATAAAGGACTAATATTGTAACCAACTAGACGATCAAGTATACGTCTTGCTTGTTGTGCATCTACTAAATCCATATTAATTGCACGAGGATGTTTAAATGATTCTTTTATTGCATCTTTTGTAATTTCATTGAAGACAACTCGACAATCTGATTCAACATCCACATTTAACGTATTCGCTAAATGCCAAGCAATTGCTTCTCCTTCACGGTCTGGATCGGCCGCGAGATAGACTTTCTTTGCTTTTTTTGCCGCTGATTTTAAATCTTTTAAAACGGGACCTTTACCACGAATGGTAATATACTTCGGGGTGAAGTTGTTCTTTACTTCTATCCCCATTTGGCTTTTAGGTAAATCGCGAACATGTCCCATGGACGCAACGACTTTGTATTTTTTCCCTAAATATTTCTCAATGGTCTTCGCCTTAGAAGGCGACTCCACGATTACGAGGTAATCTGACATGCTAGTGCCTCCTTAAGAGGTGGATTCAAGTCTTCATTAATCTTATTGATTTCTCTTGTTTTTGTCAATCAAGAATGAATATACCATACAGTGCCAATCTACCATTTGTCAATAATTGTTTAATAAAAACATAAAAATATAAGGTTAATTTATTATTTCTTCAAAGATATCCTCTGCATTTCGTACTAGTTTTGCACCTTGTTGAATAAGCTGATTCGTTCCCGATGCACTATCAATAAATATTGGTCCAGGAAGCGCAAATACCTCTCTATTTTGCTCTAATGCAAGGTCTGCCGTAATAAGTGACCCACTTCTTGATTTTGCTTCTACAACTAAAACCCCTTTACTTATCCCGCTAATAATTCGATTTCTTTTTGGAAAATACCATTTTTTCGGTGCATAGTGCGGAGGATACTCTGTTAATAGCAATATATATTCCTCCCACTTTTCATATAAACGTCTATTCTCTTTCGGATACATATAAGATAATCCGTGTCCCAATATCGCAATAGTCGGACGATGTTTCTTTACTGTAACTTCATGAGATATTGTATCTATCCCTTTTGCAAATCCGCTCACAATAAGCCATTCTCTTTCTAATAAAGGATGTAAAATAAACTCCATACTCTCACGACTGTATAACGACGGTTCTCTCGTTCCAACAACCGCTAATTTATTTACTTTATTTAGAAAATTCTTCTCTCCTTTTCCATATAAAACAAAAGGAGGGTCTTGTATTTCACGTAATAATTGCGGGTAATTTTCATCCCATATAGTCACATAAAAGATTTGATTTCTCTCTAAATAAGATATATATTGCAAAAGGTTTGAATTTTGGAGGAAATGTACTAGTTCTGCAGATTTTTTCGGGGATATTCCAGTGTAGTTTTCTATTTGTTTTTGGTTAAAATTGTATATTACCTTCAATTCTGGATCGACATATAGCAGCCTCTCCATCGCCTTCCAATGATCCGCTAACACGTAATGCAGATGTAATAATCGCTCTCTTTTCATCCTAATTCTCCTTACCCATAATTTTTATTATGTAAACAGAAAAATTGTAAAAAGACACCCTCAAATAAGAAGGTGCCTTTCAAAAAGATTAATAGTTTTTACAAGTTTCAAATAATCCCTTTTCTTTTAAAACAGAGATTAACGTTTCACCCATAACAGCTGGTGTTTCAGCCACTTTAATACCACAAGCTTCCATTGTTTTAATCTTTTCAGCAGCAGTTCCTTTGCCGCCAGAAATGATTGCCCCCGCATGACCCATACGTTTGCCTTCAGGCGCTGTTTGGCCACCAATGAAGCCTACAACTGGTTTTGTCATATTAGCTTTTACCCATTCAGCTGCTTCTTCTTCTGCTGTACCTCCGATTTCACCAATCATAATTACAGCATGTGTTTCTTCATCTTCATTAAATGCTTTTAACGCATCAATAAAGTCTGTACCGTTAACAGGGTCCCCACCGATACCTACAGCAGTAGATTGGCCAATACCTTCTTGTGTTAACTGGTGTACAGCTTCATATGTTAATGTACCAGAACGAGATACGATACCTACATGACCTTTTTTGTGAATGTATCCTGGCATAATACCGATTTTACATTCATCAGGTGTAATGACACCTGGGCAGTTTGGTCCAAGTAAACGTGTATGTTTACCAGCCATATATCTCTTTACGTTAACCATATCTAATACAGGAATTCCTTCAGTAATACATACTACTAAATCAATCTTCGCATCAACTGCTTCCATAATTGCATCAGCAGCAAAAGCGGGTGGAACGTATACAACTGAAGCGTTTGCGCCTGTTGCTTTCACAGCATCTTCTACTGTATCAAATACTGGTACACCTTCAATATCAGTGCCGCCTTTACCAGGTGTTACACCACCGACAATTTTCGTACCGTATTCAATCATTTGTTTTGTATGGAATAATCCTTGAGAACCAGTAATACCTTGAACAATAACTTTTGTATCTTTATTAACTAATACGCTCATTTTTCTCCCCCGCTTTCTATTAGCCCACTAGTGAAACAATTTTCTGTGCACCGTCTGCCATAGATTCTGCTGCAACAATATTTAAGCCAGACTCATTTAAAATTTTCTTACCTAATTCTACGTTTGTACCTTCAAGACGTACAACTAAAGGTAATTCAAGACCTACTTGCTTCGTTGCTTCAATAACACCTTCTGCGATAACATCACACTTCATAATGCCACCAAAAATGTTAACGAAGATACCTTTTACATTTTTGTCAGAAAGGATAATTTTGAATGCTTCTGTTACTTTTTCAGCCGTTGCACCGCCACCAACATCTAAGAAGTTAGCTGGGTCACCATGGTAATGTTTAATGATATCCATTGTAGCCATCGCTAAACCTGCACCATTTACCATACAACCGATATTTCCATCTAAAGGAATGTAGTTTAAGTCATATTTAGATGCTTCAACTTCTTTTGAATCTTCTTCATCAAGATCACGCAGCTCTAAAATGTCTTTATGACGATATAATGCATTAGAATCAAAGTTTAATTTTGCATCTAACGCCATTACTTTACCGTCACCTGTTGTAACAAGTGGATTAATTTCAGCGATAGAGCAATCTTTTTCAATAAACGCACGATATAAGCCCATCATAAACTTCACAGCTTGTCCTACAAGCTCTTTTGGAATATTGATGTTAAATGCGATTCGACGCGCTTGGAAACCTTGTAAACCTACTGCTGGATCAATATATTCTTTAAAGATTTTTTCAGGTGTTTTTTCTGCTACTTCTTCAATTTCTGTTCCACCTTCTTCAGATGCCATTAAAACAACTTGAGAAGTTGCACGATCTAACACTAGACCTACATAATATTCTTTCTTAATATCGCAACCTTCTTCGATAAGTAAGCGTTTTACTTCCTTACCTTCAGGACCTGTTTGATGCGTTACAAGTGTAGTTCCTAAAATGCTTTCTGCATATGTACGAACTTCTTCTAAATTTTTCGCAACTTTTACACCGCCAGCTTTGCCGCGTCCACCAGCGTGAATTTGCGCTTTAACTACACATACATCCGTTCCTAATTCTTTCGCTGCTTCTACAGCTTCTTCTACTGTAAATGCAACTTTCCCGTTCGGAACGCTAACCCCATAGCTTTTAAGGACTGCCTTACCTTGGTACTCATGGATATTCATGGTCCCATCCTCCCCTGTTTTCCTGTTTTACTCGAAAAGTTTTTTAATGTTTAAAAAACATTACATTGCCATTGTATAAGATGATTGGCACGCTGTCTACAATAAAGTGTCAGAAAACTGAAATCGCTTTATTCTTTTTCGAAAATAATAATGTTCATATACCAAAATAAAAAAATAAGCTGTATATTCACAGCTTATTTTTGAATCATATCTTTAATTGGCGCAAATGATTTCCGGTGTTCCTCTAATACTCCATGCGCTTCAATCGCTTCTAAATGCTGTTTCGTTCCATACCCCATATGTTGTCCAAATCCATATGCAGGATACTTTTCCCCAAGCTCTTTCATCATACGATCTCTCGTCACCTTCGCAATAATAGATGCAGCTGAAATAGAAACACTTTTCGCATCACCTTTAATAATGGATGTTTGTGGAATTGATGTAGGAAGCTTCATCGCATCAATTAATAAATATTGTGGTGTACAAGATAAATTCGCAACAGCATCTAACATCGCTTGTTTCGTCGCTTGATAAATATTTATCTCATCTATGACTTGCGGTGATACAATTCCAACTCCAATCGCAATTGCTTGTGCTTTTATTTCATCATAAAAACGCTCTCGCTTCGCTTCACTCAGCTTTTTTGAGTCATCTAACCCTGGAATATAAAAATCATCTGGAAGAACGACAGCTGCCGTCACAACGGGCCCAGCTAATGGTCCACGCCCTACTTCATCAATGCCAGCAATATATGTGATTCCTTTTTCACGTAACGCATTTTCATACTTAGACATTTCTAGAAATTTTTCTTTTTCCTTTTGTGCTAACTCTTTTTGTTTGTACCACTTCAAAATAAGTTTTTGAATGCCCTTTCGTTCATCTTTTATTAACATTTGAAAGCGATCATCTTCTTCACTCATAATTTCTTGCAGTAAATTCTCCGCTTCTTGTATTGTCATTTTTTGCATATAAGTACACTCCTTTATAAACGTATACAAAAAGAAAAGACGCACAAACGCACGTCTTATACTTCTTCTATTTTCTCTACCTCTTCTACTTGCTCCACAAACTCTTCTGGTGTTTCAAACGTCATTTTACCAAGTTTTCCACCGCGAAGTTCACGAAGTACCAGTTCAGATGTTTTATCATAATCAATCATTCCGCCGCCCATTAAACAGCCTCTGTATTTTCCAATTGCATCAAATAACTCTACAATATCTTCTGGAATTTCATCTAAATTATATCGCTCTTTTAAACGTTCTGGATAGTGTTTCTCCATAAAACGTAATGCATAAACAGCTACATCTTGTAAATTTAAAATTGAATCTTTAATTGCACCCGTTGTCGCTAAACGAAGACCCACTAATTGATCTTCAAATTTAGGCCACAGAATACCTGGTGTATCTAACAGTTCCATTTCTTTCCCAACTTTAATCCATTGTTGAGCTGTTGTCACACCTGGACGATCTCCTGTTTTAGCAATGTTTTTCTTCGCCAATTTATTAATTAACGTAGATTTACCAACATTCGGTATACCGACAATTAAAGCACGAATTGCTCTCGGTCTAATCCCTTTCGCAACCATCTTATCAAACTTCTCTTTAACAAGCACTTTACAAGCCGCAGTAATTTCCTTCATACCTTGTCCAGCTTGCGCATTAATTGAAATTGCCATATGCCCTTTTTCTTTAAAATATGCAATCCATTCTTTCGTTAGACGATCATCTGCCATATCCGCTTTATTTAAAACAACAAGCCTTGGCTTATGTGTAATAATCTCATCAATCATCGGGTTTCTAGATGATAATGGTAATCGAGCATCTACAAGTTCAATTACAACATCAATTAATTTTAATTTTTCTGTTACTTGGCGTCTAGCCTTAGCCATATGCCCTGGAAACCATTGAATTACCATGTTGCCACCTTCTTTTTCATTTATTTCACAATACGTGCATCTTTTAACGGCCAATATAGCATATTGGCTTTACCAAGTACTTGATCCATTGAAATCGTACCAATCGAACGGCTATCTTTACTAAAACGACGATTATCCCCTAAAACAAATAATTGATCTTTTGGAACAGTTTTCTTTCCCGTCATTTCTTCAAGAGTAAAATCATATGTAAGCGGTCCATCAGCAAGCTGTTTTTTCTGCTTATCTAAATACGGCTCCTCATAAACCTTTCCGTTAACATATAGTTTGTCATTCCGATACTCTATTTCATCGCCTGGCAGGCCAATAATACGCTTTATATAATCTTTATCTTCCGTTGCACGGAATACGATAATATCGAAGCGTTTTGGGTCTCCTATGTGATAACCAATTTTATTTACAATCATTCGATCTCGATCATGTAAAGTTGGCGCCATTGATACCCCATCTACGAGAATTGGTGCAAAGAAAAACTGTCTAATAACACCAGCTAATACAACAGCAATCAAAATTGCTTTGATCCATTCCCAAAGTGAACTCGTCTCTTTTTTCATGTATTTCCCCTCCACGGTTATGTAAGCTGCTCGTATTATACCAAAATTTTATATAGATTGGAAAAAGGGAGCTTGCGCATTTACAAGCTCCCATACATGTCTTATCGAATTTCTTTAATACGTGCTTTTTTACCGCGAAGGTTACGTAAGTAGTATAACTTAGCACGACGTACTTTACCACGGCGAAGTACTTCGATGTTCGCGATTCTTGGCGTGTGAACTGGGAATGTACGCTCAACACCTACACCGTAAGAAATCTTACGAACTGTGAATGTTTCACTGATTCCGCCACCACGACGTTTGATTACAACACCTTCGAAAAGCTGAATTCTTTCACGAGTTCCCTCAACTACTTTTACGTGTACACGTAAAGTGTCTCCAGGACGGAATGAAGGAAGGTCAGTTTTTAATTGGCCTTTTGTAATTTCTGCGATTAATTGTTGCATATTAAATTCTCTCCTTTAAACAGATGCTCTTATAAAGTCTTATTAAATTACAGCGGAACATCGTTAATACGGCTACTGATTTCAGTAGCACAAATGTTATAATAGCATATTGCTAGGACTGTTGCAATAGAAAATATATGAAGCCCTTATTGTTCTTCTTTAATCTGTTCCAACCATTTCTTTTCTTGCTTAGATAATTCTCTTTCTTCCAATAAATCCGGTCTACGTGTGTACGTACGACGCAAAGATTCTTTATGGCGCCATTCATCAATATTTTTATGATTTCCTGACATTAAAACATCTGGTACCTTCATACCACGAAAATCAGCAGGACGTGTATAATGTGGATGTTCCAATAACCCTGTACTAAACGAATCTTCCACTTGTGAAGCATGATTTCCTAGTACTCCTGGCAGGAGACGTACTACACTATCAGTAATAACCATAGAGGCTAATTCTCCACCTGTTAATACGTAGTCACCAATAGAAATCTCATCAGTTACGAGATGCTCACGAATCCGTTCATCATACCCTTCATAATGCCCACATACAAAGATTAAATGTTCTTCCTCTGCAAGCTCTTCCGCTTTCTTCTGAGTAAATCTTTCCCCTTGCGGACACATTAAGACAACTCTCGGCTTACGCTCTGTTTCTTTCGTTAAATCTTCCACCGCATCAAAAATAGGCTGAGGAGTAAGCACCATACCAGCACCTCCGCCGTAAGGATAATCGTCTACACTATTATGCTTACTCGTTGTATAATCACGAAAGTTAACAACACGAAGGCTTACCGCTTCTTTTTCTTGCGCCTTCTTTAAGATGGAAGACCCAAATACACCGGTAAACATGTCTGGAAACAACGTTAAAATATCAATTTTCATTATAGTAGCCCTTCCATTACATGAATGGTTACTAATTTATTTTCAATATTAACTTGAAGTACAACATCATCAATGTAAGGAATTAAAAGATCTTGGCCCTTTGGACGTTTAATTACCCAAACATCATTTGCACCAGGAGATAGAATCTCTTTAATCGTTCCTAACGCTTCTCCTTCTTCCGTAACAACACTGCAACCAATAATTTCATGATAGTAGTATTCACCTTCAGCAAGTTCGCCTAACTGCTCTTCTGGTACTTTTATTAAAGAACCTTTAAACTTTTCTGCTTCATCTACATTGTTGTATCCTTCAAATGTTAATAAATCAAATGTCTTATGTTGACGATGAGAAGTTACCTTCACCGGAAGGAAGTCTGTACTTTTCTCATTCGATATGTATAGAGTGTTTCCTACTTTATATCGCTCTTCCGGAAAATCAGTACGAGAAATAACACGAATTTCTCCTCTTACGCCATGAGTATTTACAATTTTCCCTACATTAAACCATTTTGTCATAAATAGTATGTCACCCCTGGTTTCTATATAAATTAAGCATCTCCATTTCACATATGGAACATGCAACTTCTCTTTAAATGTTAAAAAAGGGAGAGGATGTAACTCCTCGCCCTTTTTACGTTTATTGAATTTCCAGTGTTACTTTTTCATCATTATGATGTCCCACTGAATACAAGAGCATTCGAATCGCTTTCGCAACTCTCCCTTGCTTACCAATGACTTTTCCAACATCCTCAGGATGTACAGTTAATCGATACTTTATCTCTCCGTTGTAAAGTTCCTGTGTAACTTTTACATCTTCAGGATGATCGACAAGAGGCTTGACAATCGTCTCGACTAACTTCTTCATAGTCATTGCCTCAATTACTTACCTTGTTTAGATAAGTGGAATTTCTCCATGATACCTTGGTTAGAGAATAAGTTACGAACTGTATCAGATGGTTTAGCACCGTTTCCTAACCATTTTAATGCTGCTTCTTCGTTGATCTTAACTTCAGCTGGTTGAGCAACCGGATTATAAGTACCGATTTCCTCAATGAAACGTCCGTCACGAGGAGAACGAGAATCTGCAACAACTACACGATAGAAAGGAGTTTTTTTAGCTCCCATACGTTTTAAACGAATTTTAACTGCCATTTTATAAAGCACCTCCGAATTTATTTCACACAGATAATTATATTAGCAAAAAGACTATTGCTTTGTAAAGTATTTTTTCTTAACAGAGCCATCTTTTTTTCTTACATGAATGGAAACTTCATTCCACCTAGTCCTTTTTTCTTACCTTTTTGCATTCCAGTCATCGTTTTCATCATTTTCTTCATATCATCGAATTGCTTGATTAGACGATTGATTTCTTGTACGGTTGTACCGCTACCTTTGGCAATGCGTTTTTTTCGACTAGCGTTAATTATTTCCGGTTGTTCACGTTCTAATTTAGTCATAGAACGAATAATTGCCTCAATATGCCCAATTTGCTTTTCATCAACTTGCGCATTTTTCAGCCCTTTAATTTTATTTGCACCAGGAAGCATCCCTAACAATTCGTCAAGTGGTCCAAGTTGACGCACTTGTCCAAGTTGTTCTAGGAAATCGTCAAGTGTAAACGAAAGCGTACGCATTTTTTGCTCAAGTTCTTTTGCTTTCTCTTCATCAACTGTAGCTTGCGCTTTTTCAATTAATGTTAAGACGTCGCCCATCCCTAAAATGCGGGATGCCATACGTTCTGGATGGAACGCTTCAATCGCATCTAGTTTTTCACCCATACCAGCAAATTTAATTGGTGTATTTGTTACAGCCTTAATAGATAATGCCGCACCACCGCGCGTATCACCATCTAGTTTCGTTAATACAACACCCGTTAACCCTAACTGATCATGGAAACTTTGTGCAACATTTACCGCGTCTTGTCCTGTCATCGCATCGACAACAAGGAAAATTTCATCCGGATTCGCAACTTCTTTCACTTTCGCTAATTCATCCATTAGTTCTTCATCAATATGCAGGCGACCTGCTGTATCGATTAAAACATAATCGTGATGATCTTCTTTTGCCTTTGCAATCGCTTGTTTCGCAATTTCAACAGGACTTACTTGATCTCCTAAAGAGAAAACAGGCATGTCCAATTGCTTCCCTAATGTTTCAAGCTGTTTAATCGCTGCTGGACGGTAAATATCCGCTGCAACAAGCATCGGTTTACGATTATGCTTTTTACGAAGCAAATTCGCAAGCTTACCTGTTGTCGTCGTTTTACCCGCACCTTGCAGACCAACCATCATTATAACAGTCGGTGGCTTATTAGCAACAGCAATTTTGCTTTGCTCTCCGCCCATAAGTTCTGTAAGTTCTTCCTGTACAACTTTAATTACTTGTTGTCCAGGTGTCAAACTTTTCATTACATCTTGTCCGACAGCACGCTCAGACACACGCTTTACAAAATCTTTTACTACTTTAAAGTTAACATCCGCTTCTAAAAGAGCTAGACGAACTTCTCTCATCATTTCTTTCACATCGGCTTCAGAAACTTTTCCTTTGCCGCGGATTTTTTGCATTGTCTGTTGAAGTCGGTCGGCTAATCCTTCAAATGCCATATTGCCGCCCTCCTAATCTAATTTTTCGATAGCTTCAACAACTTGTTTCATTTCTTCATTCACATGCTCTTCTTCGCTGATTAGCTGTTTTAGCTTTGCAACAAGTCGCTGTCGCTCTTGAAACTTTTGAAGTAATACTAATTTATCTTCATATTCTTCAAGCATCGCTTCAGTCCGTTTAATGTTATCATACACGGCTTGGCGACTTACATCAAATTCTTCCGCAATTTCACCAAGAGATAAATCATCTAGATAATAAAGCGACATATAACTTCTTTGTTTTTGCGTTAACAACGATTGATAAAAATCAAATAAATAGTTCATTCTCGTTGTTTTCTCGAGCATGTTGGATCATCCTTTGTTAAGTGATTTCCCTTTACATCAATTAGTTTACATGGAGTATAAAAGAGTGTCAAGTTTTTTTCTTAACATCACTTATTTTTTATAGAAAAAGAAGCGGTAATACCGCTTCTTTCATTTATACTTCTTCTGTTTCCACTAAATTTGCAAATAAACCATACACATATTGTTCTGGATCAAACTGCTGCAGATCATCCATTTGCTCTCCTAAGCCAACAAATTTCACCGGTACATCCATTTCGTTACGAATTGCTAATACGATACCACCTTTAGCAGTTCCATCTAACTTCGTTAAAACAATACCAGTAACATTCGTTGCTTCACGGAATGTTTTCGCTTGACTTAAACCGTTTTGACCTGTTGTTGCATCAATAACTAGTAACACTTCATGAGGAGCTCCTGGTACTTCACGCTCAATTACACGCTTCACTTTCTCTAACTCTTTCATTAAGTTCACCTTATTTTGCAAACGTCCTGCTGTATCACATAGTAATACATCTACTTTACGCGCTTTTGCAGCTTGTACAGCGTCATACATTACCGCTGCAGGGTCAGAACCAGACCCTTGTTTAATGACTTCTACACCAACGCGATCGCCCCATACTTCTAATTGTTCAATCGCGCCAGCACGGAACGTATCTCCTGCTGCCAATAGGACTGACTTACCTTCTGATTTAAATCTATGTGCCAGTTTACCAATTGTCGTCGTTTTCCCTACACCGTTAACACCTACAAATAAAACAACTGTTAATTGATCTTCTTGCATATTGATTTCATTACTAAAGTCGCTGTCACCTTTATAAATGCCAACTAACTTTTCCGAAATAACAGCTTGTACTTCTTTTGGGTCCTGAATATTTCGGCGCTGCACTTCTTCTTTCAACTGATCAATTAATTCCATTACAGTCGAAACCCCTACGTCTGCGCCGATTAAAATCTCTTCTAACTCTTCAAAGAAATCTTCATCCACTTTACGGTAACGATAGACTAAATCATTTACTTTATCCGCAAATGAATTTCTCGTTTTTTCCAATCCGTGTTTAAATTTCTCTGTTACTGTATCCGTTTGTTTTGAAATTTTTTCTTTAAGTTTTTTAAAAAAGCTCATGCTTCCCATCCTTCCTATTTACTCGCCACAAGTTCTTCCCCGTCATCTAAACGAACAGAAACAAGCTTAGATACACCTGATTCTTGCATCGTTACACCATACAATACATCAGACTCTTCCATTGTACCTTTCCTGTGTGTAATTACAATAAACTGCGTCTCATCACTAAATTTCTTTAAATATTGCGCAAAACGAGCAACATTCGCTTCGTCTAGAGCCGCTTCTACTTCGTCTAGTACACAGAATGGTACTGGGCGTACTTTTAAAATACCAAATAAAAGCGCTATTGCCGTTAAAGCACGTTCTCCACCTGACAGTAAACCTAAGTTCTGCAATTTCTTTCCTGGTGGTTGTGCAACAATATCAATACCAGTATTTAATATGTCTCCAGGATCCGTCATTACTAAATCCGCTCTACCGCCTCCGAATAATTCAGTAAATACAGATTGAAACTCCGTTCGAATCCCTTCAAAAGTAGTGGAAAAACGTTTTTTCATTTCTTCATCCATCTCAGTAATAAGTTGGTGCAATGTCGCTTTCGCTTCTTCTAAATCATCTCGTTGCTCTAGTAAGAACGTATGACGTTCCGCTACTCGCTCGTATTCATCAATTGCACCCAAGTTTACTGTACCTAACTCTTCTATGGATAGTTTTATTAATTTCACCTTTTTACGCGCATCTTCTGCAGGCATCATCATTGTATACTTCAGTTTTGCTGCTTCAAATGAAATCGTATATGTTTCACGTAAATGTTGCAATCTATTTTCCAACTCAACATCAAGTCGGTTAATTTTCACTTCTTGATCTTTCAACAACTCAAGAATATATTTATGCTTGCCTAACGTTTCCTTCACATTGCGTTCTAAATGCTCCACTCTCTCTTGTAATGATACACGTTGTTCACGGCGAGAGCGAATTAATTCTGAAGTTTGATTACGATCATATGCTTTTTTCTCAATCATATTCGTAATTTGTTCTTCACCACTTGAATTAGATGTCATTTCTTGCTTTAAGAATGCTAAATCTTCTTTTGTTTTTACAAGTGTTGTATCAGTTTCTTCTTTTTCCTTCGTTAATCGCTCAACTTTTTCTTTTTGATTAGACAAACGTTGTTGTTGTTCAGCCGCTTGTACTTTCAGCTCAGTCATTTCCTTCTGAACTTTTTCTTTTGAAGAATGTTGCTCGCTTTTTTGTTTCGTTAACGCGACGATTTTGCTCTCTAATTCCGAAATCTCTGCTTGAAGAGTTGCTAAAATCTTTTCTAACTCTCCTTTACGTCCTTGCATTTTCACTTGATCTTGTAAAAATCCTTCTATCTCTAAGTCGTATATAGATAAGCGATCATTAATTCGATGTTCTTCTAATTCTAATTGATTAATTTCTTCTCTTAATTTTTGTTCATCTACACGCTCAGTTTCTACACCTTGGCGTAGTTCGCGTATTTGTACTTCTTTTTCTTGAATCTCTTGCTTTACTGCTTTAACAAAGTTTTCTAGCTTCGTTGTTTTTTCTTCCATATCAGTGAGCTTTTTAGTCCATTCTTCAAGTTCACGCTGACGTCCTAATAAAGAAGATTTCGCCTGTTTTACAGCTCCACCAGTCATTGAACCCCCAGGATTCACTACGTCACCTTCAAGTGTTACAATACGATAGCGATATTGTAATTGTTTCGCTAATTCATTTGCACCGCGTAAATCTTTCGCAACAACAACTGTACCTAATAGGCTCGAAACGACATTCTCGTATTTATTATTGTACTGCACAAGTTCTGCCGCTACTCCTACAAACGATGGATGTTGATTCACAACACGTAACTGTTCAAATGATAACGATCTACTTTTAATAACAGCTTGCGGTAAAAACGTTGCACGTCCATGTTTATTCTGCTTTAAAAATGCAATTGCATTACGAGCATGTTCCTCTGTTTGTACAACGATATGCTGCATTGCTGCACCTAGAGCGATTTCCATTGCCACTTCATATTCTTTCGGTACCGTTAACAGTTCCGCAACAGCACCCTCGATACCTTGCAACCTATTTTCTCTAGCTTTCAATACTTCACGTACACCTTGGTAGAAACCAGAATAGTCCTCTTGCATCTCTTCTAGCATTTCTTTTCGTGAGCGCGCCTGTTGTACAAATTGATATGCTTGATACAGTTTTGTTTCATTTTCACTATACTGCGCCTTACATTTCCCAAGCGCCGCTTCTGTTTTCTGTATGTTCGAAATGATACCAGCTATTTTTTCTTTCACTTGTTCATAACTTTCAACAAGTTTCGTCTTTTTCGCTGTGATTTCCATACGCATTTCTACATATTTCGCATTCTCTTCATCAAGACGTTCATTTTTAGAGTTTTGCTGTTTAGACTGTTCTTCAATCATAGATAATTCATTACGCTGACTAGCTTGTTGATTTAAAAGTTCAATATAATCCCCTTTTAAATTCTCAATCTGTTCCTCTAAATTATCCGCTAAAGTTGCAAGCAGTTGTTCATTATCAAGCAAATTTCTCTCCAATTCTTTTACTTGATCTACAAATTGCATTAACACTTCTGTACTTGATTCAATTTCACCATCATAACTTTTAGCTTTTTCTGTCAATTCAACAATTAACTGTTCAAGTTGTGCACAATGCGTCGTAGCATTTTGCTTCCTCTCTTTTAACAGCTCACGTTGTCCTTCTAATTTTTCTAGCTCTTTGCTAGAAAGAAGAAGAACTTCTTGCAAGGAATCTACAGACTCATCTACCGCTTGTAATTGTCCACGTAATTCCTCAAGCTCTTCTTCACTTTTTTGTAAATGCGTTGACATTTTAGCTTCTTCGTTTTTATTATGCCCAAACTGACTTCGAAGCGCTTCCCATTTCTCATGCAATTCTTCAATTTCATGTACAATAAGCGCAGCTTCTACTTTCTCTAACTCTTCTTTTTTCTCGAGATAATCTTTCGCAATAGAAGCTTGTCTCTCTAACGGTTCTACTTGAATACTCAATTCATGAATAATATCTTGTACACGATTTAAGTTTTCTTGTGTATCCGCTAATTTCCCTTCAGCTTTCTTTTTACGAAGTTTGTATTTCAGCACACCTGCCGCTTCTTCAAATACACCGCGACGTTCTTCTGATTTACTACTTAAAATCTCTTCCACTTTCCCCTGACTAATAATTGAAAAGGCTTCTCTTCCCATGCCAGAGTCCATAAATAAATCGATAATGTCTTTCAATCTACAAGATTGTTTATTTATATAAAAGTCACTATCACCTGAACGAGATACACGGCGCGTTACACTCACCTCGTTATATTCAATCGGTAAACGTTGATCTTCATTATTTAAAGTTAATGTTACTTCAGCTACATTAACCGCTCTCCTCGTTTCACTACCGGCAAAAATAACATCCTCCATCTTTGCACCACGTAATGATTTTGCAGATTGTTCACCAAGTACCCAGCGAATTGCATCAGTAATATTACTTTTCCCGCTCCCATTAGGCCCTACTACAGACGTAACACCTGGAACAAAATCGACAGATACACGCTCAGCAAAAGATTTAAATCCTGCTATTTCTAATCTTTTTAAAAACACGAAAGGTCTTCCTCCTATTCTCCGTTGTTATATACGTTGTCTGTACGAAACCAAGCTATAATACAGATTTACTTTCCTTTCATTTATCTACAAAAGAAAAGTTTCATTCTATGCATAAGGAATCCCCCTATTCAAAGGGGGATTCCTTATAATTGTTCTTTTAATTTTTTCAATGCTTCTGCAGCAGCTTGTTGCTCTGCTTCTTTTTTCGACTTACCACTACCAAGACCTAACGCTACATTATTTAATGTAACACGTGACACAAATTCTCGATTATGGGCTGGTCCTTTTTCTTGCAAAATTTGATACTCAATGTTGCCACTACCATCACGCTGGATCAATTCTTGCAATTGACTCTTATAATCCATCACATGAGAAAAAGCACCTTCATTAATTTTCGGATACACAATTTCTTTTAAGAATCCCCAAACTGTTTCTAGCCCTTGATCAAGATAAAGGGCACCAATAAACGCTTCAAAGACATCCGCTAATAAAGCTGGTCGTTCACGTCCACCTGTCATTTCTTCACCTTTCCCTAATAAAACAAGGCTTCCAAATGACAGCTCATTTGCAAAACGAACAAGAGATGGCTCACATACAATAGCTGCACGTAGTTTTGTTAACTCTCCTTCGCTCATTGTCGGATATTTTTGAAACAGATACTGCGATACAGTAAGTTCCAATACTGCATCTCCAAGAAATTCGAGACGCTCATTGTCTTCATGCGGTTTTTTTCGATGCTCATTCACATACGATGAATGCGTAAATGCTTGAGTCAATAATTTTTCATCTGTAAACGTAATACCTATCTTTTCTTGAAACACTTTAAACGCTTCACGATATTTTGTTTCGTATTTTTTTTCTCTATATTTTCGGTACGGCATAGGTCCCTCCAGATATAAGCCGAGAAAGCCCCGCTAAATAACGGGACTTCACTTAAGCATTATAGATGACTCTCTATGTAAGTCACAGCATCGCCAACAGTAGCAATCTTTTCAGCATCTTCATCAGAAATTTCCATTTCGAATTCATCTTCTAATTGCATTACAAGTTCTACTACATCTAGGGAGTCTGCGCCTAAATCTTCTTTAAAGCTTGCAGCTGGTACTACTTCAGTTTCTTCTACACCTAAACGATCAACGATGATTTTTGTTACACGCTCTAAAACATCTGCCATTCCATTCACCTCCCCTCAAATATTATATTAAATATTGTCCAAAAAAACTAGATGAAATCGATTCTTTTATTACATTACCATTCCGCCATCAACATTTAACGTTTGTCCTGTAACATATTTGCTTTGATCCGAAGCAAAAAACGTTACAGCATTCGCGATATCTTGCGCTTCACCAAACTGTGCAGCCGGAATAACTTTTAACATTTCACCTTTTATATTTTCATCTAATACGTCCGTCATATCAGTTGCAATAAATCCAGGAGCAATTGCATTTACAGTTATATTTCGACTTGCTAATTCTTTTGCTGATGTTTTTGTTAATCCAATTACACCAGCTTTAGCAGCAACATAATTAGCCTGCCCTGGATTTCCTACAACACCAACAACAGAAGCAATATTTATTATTCTACCATGACGTTGGCGCATCATATAACGAGATACTGCTTTTGTACATAAGAATACACCTTTTAAGTTTGTATTAATAACTGTATCCCATTCTTCTTCTTTCATACGCATTAATAAATTATCTTTTGTTACGCCAGCGTTATTTACAAGAATATCGACTTGTCCAAATGTATCTACTGTTTGTTTCACCATATTTGTAACATCTTCAGCATTTGCAACATCTGCTCTTACCGCAATTGCATCTGAACCTAATTTCTTGATTTCATCTACTACTTCATTCGCCTTTTGTTCATTACCAGCATAATTTACTACTACATTTGCCCCTTGTTTCGCTAAATCGATTGCAATCGCGCGACCAATTCCACGTGAAGCACCAGTTACTAATGCTACTTTCCCTTTTAACATCAGTTTTCTCCTCTCAAATTTGAAATGGTATCTTTTAATGTCGCTTCATCATATATGGCATATGCTTTCACTGATGAATCAATCGACTTCATAAGCCCAGCAAGTACTTTTCCAGGTCCAATTTCAATAAATATATCCACACCTTGTTTCACCATAGTTTCAATAGATGGGTACCATAACACAGGTGAATACAGTTGTTCAATTAGCTTCTCTTGAATATCTGCACCACGTGTAATAACATCTGCTGTAACATTTGCTATAACAGGAATATTCGTATCCTGAATTGTAATTTCATTTAACACACTTTGAAACTTCTCAGCAGCTGGCTTCATAAGAGAGGAATGAAATGGTCCACTTACTTTAAGCGGAATTGCTCTTTTAGCACCATTTTCTTTCGCTCTTTGAGAAGCAAGTTCTACCCCTTGATTTGTTCCAGAAATTACAATTTGCTTCGTACTATTCATGTTTGCAATCTGTACTGCATACCCTTCACTTGTTACTTCTTCTGTAACTCGTTTCAGCATATCTGGATCAGCACCTAAAATAGCTGCCATTGCCCCTTCCCCACCAGGAACGGCTTCTTCCATATATTCGCCACGTTTTCTTACAGCATATACAGCATCTTCAAAAGTTATAGCACCAGCTGCCACAAGAGCGCTATATTCACCTAAACTATGTCCTGCTACAAAATCAGGTGTAATGTCATACTCTTTCAAAGCTGTCAAAATAGCAAAACTCGTTGTTAATAATGCAGGTTGTGCATTTGTCGTTAATGTAAGCTTTTCCTGCGGCCCTTCAAAAATCACCTCTGAAAGTGAATCGTGTAACACCTCATCTGCTTTCGCAAACACTTTCGCAACCTCGTTATTATTCTCCGCTAACTGTCTACCCATTCCAACTGCCTGTGAACCTTGGCCCGGAAAAAGAAATGCTATTTTTCCCATTTCAAATCCTCCTCTTATTGAAGCGGCTCCTTCTCCATTACACTTGAAATTGTAGGAATTACTTCTTTCGCTACCATTTCTCTCGTTTGACGAATCGCACTAAATATCGATTGGTCATTTGAAGAACCGTGAGCCTTAATGACAGGAGCTTTCAATCCAAACAATGCCGCTCCTCCATACTCCGAATAATCCATTTTATCTTTTAATACCATAAGTTTTGGTTTTAATACCGCTGCTGCTAATTTGCTCGTAAACGAACTCATTAATTGCTCTTTTAACATAGAGAATAGCGCAAGTGCTGTTCCTTCTAGTGATTTTAGAGCTACGTTCCCTGTAAAACCATCACACACAACAACATCTGCTACACCTTGCAATAAATCTCTTGATTCAACGTTTCCAACAAAATTAATTGGTGCATCTTTGAGCATAGCAAAGACCTGTTTTGAAAGCTCGTTTCCTTTTCCATCCTCTGTTCCAACATTTAAAAGTCCAACACGAGGGTTTTTAATTCCTCTTACCTTCTCTGCGTAAACAGAACCCATCACTGCATATTGATATAAATGAACTGGTTTTGCATCAACGTTTGCTCCAACATCTAACATAACAAAACCTTCTCCATCAACAGTTGGCATTGTCGGTGATAAAGCTGGTCGTTCAATTCCTTCCATACGACCGACAACAAATAATCCTGCTGCCATTAAAGCCCCTGTACTACCTGCTGATATACAAGCATCTGCAATACCATCTTTCACTTGCTGCGCTGCTAGTACCATTGAAGCTTGTTTTTTTCGACGAACCGCCCTTACTGGCTCATCTGTCGATTCAATTTTTTCGTCTGTATGAAGGATAGTAATTCGCTCTTCACTCGTTAAGTATTGACGGATTTCTGCTTCTTTCCCTACTAACGTAATATGTAAATCTGAATATTCCTTAATAGCTTTCATTGCTCCTAATACTACAGCCTTTGGAGCGTGATCTCCGCCCATTGCATCTATTGCGATTTTCATAAGTTGTTACCTTCCTCACTATTATTACTAGATCGATACATTTCAAAAGTGCCTGTAAAAACAAGTTCTTCTCCAACAAAGCTACGCACTTTGACAACCGTCCGTCCTTTATCATTCTCTACATCTTCAACGCGCGCTTTTGCAACTACACGTTCTCCTAATTTTACAGGACGAATGTATCGAATGGTAGACTTTGCAGTTAAAGCTAATTCTTCATCAATAACTGCAACAGCTAGTGAGTTTGCTTGCGCAAACAAATGATGCCCACGAGCAATTTGATTTCTTTTAAATACATGTTCTACCTTTACTTCAAAGATAGATATCGCATGTCTATCTAATTCTATATCGATAATTTCTCCGACAACCTCTTCTAACGGTAAAGATTTCACATCTTCTTCATGTTGTTTTGTAGCCACATGCTTAATTCGTTCTCTCAATTCAGGAATAGATAACTCCATACGATCCAGACGAACAGTCTGTATGCTCACTTGAAATTTTTCTGCTAAATCTTCATCCGTTATAAAAGGATTCGTTTCTATTGTTTGTTGTAATAATTCTTGTCTTTCTTTTTTACTTCTTCTCTTTTTCATACCGCACCATCCATTTTTATGACTAGGTACTAACAGTAGTATATAATCATTAAAAGTAGAATGCAACAAAAACTTTTGCAGACTACTTTTAATCGAGCTTCTCTCCCTGGAACACACCTGTTCCGTCAAGATAAGTACGCAACGAAGCATACTGATCATTATGCCAAAACGCTTCTGAATCAACTAGTATCGCCGCATCTTGTCTCGCTGTTTCTAACGCCCGATAATCATGTACCATATCAGCAACCTTAAATTCTGGTAGACCACTTTGCTTACTTCCAAAGAAATCCCCAGGACCTCGTAACTCTAAATCTTTTTCTGACAATACAAATCCATCATTTGTTTCAGTCATAATACGCATTCTTTCTTTTCCAGTTTCTGATTTCGGGTCTGCAATTAATAAGCAATATGATTGTTCACTACCACGCCCAACACGCCCCCTGAGCTGATGAAGCTGCGATAAACCGAAACGCTCCGCGTCATAAATAACCATAACAGTCGCATTTGGTACATTCACACCTACTTCAACAACTGTTGTCGAAACAAGAATTTGCACTTTATTTTCACTAAACTGTCCCATTATCTCTTCTTTTTCTTGAGATGATAGTCTCCCATGCATTAATCCAACTTGGCACTTACCTTGATAATGATGAGTCAGCATACTATGTAAATCGATAGCATTTTGTACATCAAGTTTCTCAGACTCTTCAATAAGAGGACAAATAACATATGCCTGTCTTCCTTTTTTTATCTCTTTCTCCACAAAGCCGAGAACACGGTCTAACATATCATGTTTTGCCCAATACGTTTCGATTACCTTTCTACCAGCTGGCATTTCATCGATAATAGAAACGTCCATCTCTCCAAATGCCGTAATAGCTAACGTTCGCGGAATTGGGGTTGCCGTCATAAACAATACATCTGGACTTTCACCTTTCTCACGTAAAACCCGGCGCTGCGCTACACCAAATCGATGCTGTTCATCGGTAATAACGAGACCTAACCTATGAAATATAACTTCATCTTGAATTAAAGCGTGCGTCCCAACAAGGATATCTACTTCTCCCTGCTCTAATCTCGCCAAAATTTCCCGACGTCTCGCACCCTTAACAGAACTCGTTAACAGTTCAACCGTCATACCGAAATGAGAAAACGTCTCCGCAAGCGACTGATAATGTTGTTCGGCTAAAATTTCTGTAGGAACCATTAAAGCACCTTGATAATGAGCTAATTTTGCGGCATAGAGACCAATCGCAGCAACAACTGTTTTCCCAGAACCAACGTCACCTTGCAACAGCCTGTTCATCCGATAAGGAGATGTCATATCCTTTAAAATTTCATCTACAACCCGGCGCTGCGCACCAGTTAACGGAAACGGAAGTGCATCGATAAATTCTTGTAATTCTGTTGACGAGATTTCCTTCTTCGTACCTTTTGAATTTTCTCTCTCCATTTTCCTTAGTGTTTGCATTTTTAGCTGAAATAAGAAAAACTCCTCATATACAAAACGGCGACGAGCTTGCTTTAAATCTTCTTGCCCTACCGGAAAATGCAACGCCCTGAGTGCTTCATAACGTGGTAATAATTTATACCGATTTAACAAACCATCTGGTAGCACTTCGACTATAGAATCTCCATACTCCTTTAGCGCTTGTGCAATAAAACGGCGCATCTGTTTTACTGTAAGCTTTCCTTTCACTGAATATACAGGCTCTACTTCTTGTTGTCGAACAACCGGTCCAAAATGAAGCTCTGATACAGCAATTGTTTGACGATGTTGATCCCATTTACCAGTAATCGTTACCGTTTCATCCAAATTTAACTTTTGCTTATAGTAAGGTCTATTAAAACATACAGCCGTAATTAAATAACGACCGACGAGAACACGAACTGTAAGACGTGATTTTTTCTTACCATAGTATTGTAGTAACGGAGCACTATGAACTTTCCCTTCAACTGTTACACGCTCATCATGCTTTACTTCAGCAAGATCTTTCATCGCATAATCTTCATAACGGTACGGAAAATGCTCTAATAGATGAGAAACTGTATAAATTCCCATCTCGTGTAGTAATTCAGATGTTTCTCCTCCGATTCCCTTTACATCTGTAACAGGAACTTGTACAACTTCATTCAAGATTCTCACACTCCGTCACATTATTTTCTTTGTTACACTCTATTTGAGTATCAATTAACATCTGCAATCGCTATCTTTCACCTTATATATTCTATCATAGGCATTCTAAGAGAAACTACTCAAATCCCTTATACACAACAAGTAAAAAAGAGCCTCACTATTAGCAGCAAGGCTCTTTTCTTTATTCCATATGCTAGCCTTTTGAATAAAAACTAGTAATAACGTTCACATTACTACTTCTGATCCATTAGCAAGTAAGTGATCCATTTATTTTCAAAACGAATCTTTTTTATTCTACAGAGAAGATGAAAGAATACACCGGTTGATTCCCAGCATGCACTTCTACTTCAGCATCTTCAAATTTCTCTTCTACAAATGCAACTAACTCAGCTACTTCTTCATCAGTTGCATCTTCACCTTGTAGAATCGTTACGATTTCAGACTCTTCATCAATCAATGCTTCTAATAATTGCTTTGCAGCTCCTACTTTTTCAGCATTTGTTGATACGATTTTTCCATCTGCAATGCACATGAAATCGTCTTTTTGAATTGCTACACCGTCAATTTCCGTATCACGAACAGCATACGTAATTTGACCCGTTTTCACATGAGATAAAGCTTCTTTCATGTTTTCTTCATTTTCTTCTAACGTTCCAACTGGATTAAATGCTAACATTGCAGCCATACCTTGAGGAACTGTTTTTGAACGAATAACAATAACTTCTTGATCAACAACTGACGCTGCTTGTTCTGCTGCCATCACGATGTTTCCGTTATTTGGTAAGATGATGATTTTTTCAGCATTCGCCTCTTCAATCGCCTTCACAATATCCTCCGTACTCGGATTCATCGTTTGGCCACCTTCGATTACTTTCGTTGCACCAATGCTCTCAAATAAAGTTTTAATACCAGATCCCATAGCTACAGTTACGATACCATATGGTTGTTTTTCTTTCGATTGAGTTGTTTGCTCAGGAACCATAGTAGGTTCATCTAATAAAGCGGTATGCTGTTCACGCATATTTTCTACTTTAATCTTAATTAAACTACCATAGCGTTGCCCATAATTCATAGGATCTCCAGGATGTTCCGCATGAATATGAACCTTAACAACCTCATCATCTGATACAACAAGTAGTGAATCTCCGTATACACTAATATCTTCACGGAATTTTTGTTCAGAGAAATTATGTTCCTTCATTTTTTCAGGCTCTAATTTCACCATGAATTCCGTGCAATATCCATACTTTATATCTTCTGTACTCAATTGGCTTTGTACACTACGGTGATGTTCTGCGCGTACCATGTCATTCATAGATGGTTGGGCAGACACATCAGAAGAAATTGTTTCTCCTTTTAAGTCAGCTAAAAATCCTTCATATACAACAACAAGACCTTTACCACCGCTATCTACAACGCCAACTTGTTTTAATACAGGTAATAAATCTGGCGTACGATTTAACGATGCATTGGCTTCTTTCACAACGTCTTCCATAAACAAAACAAAGTCGCGCTGTTTTTTCGCAACTGTCACTGCATATTTACCCGTTTCTCTTGCAACCGTTAAAATCGTTCCTTCAATCGGTTTCATAACCGCTTTGTAAGCCGCTTCTACCCCAGCATCTAAAGCTGCAGCAAAATCAACTGTTGTTAATTCTTCTTTTTGTTCAATGGATTTTGAAAAACCACGGAATAACTGAGATAAAATAACGCCAGAGTTACCACGAGCTCCCATTAATAATCCTTTGGCTAAACTTACACCGACTTTACCAGCGTGCTGTGAAGGATTTGCTTTCACTTCACGTGCGCCTGAAGTCATTGATAAGTTCATGTTTGTACCGGTATCGCCATCTGGAACTGGAAATACGTTTAATGCATCAACAAGCTGAACATTATTTGTTAAATTATTCGCTCCTTGCATGATCATTTGTGATAAACGTTTCCCATCAATTTTTTGAATTGACACAGATTTTCCTCCTTAATGCACATTACAAGTTTATTACTTTAACTCCTTGTACGTAGATGTTTACAGAATCTACTGCTAGTCCTACAGTTTGATCTAATGTATATTTCACTTTCGTCTGCACGTTATGTGCTACTTCTGAAATTTTCGTACCATAGCTCACAATAATATACATATCAATATGTACTTCATCTTCATCTTTACGAACAATAACACCTCTAGTGAAGTTTTCTTTTCGTAAAATGTCTGTTAATCCATCTTTTAACTGATTTTTTGATGCCATACCTACGATACCGTAGCAATCTACCGCGGCACCTCCAGCAATTGTTGCAATTACATCTGTACTAATATCAATTTGACCGTACTTCGTTTTAATTTCAATTGACATCTCGTTTCCCCCTTCATAAATGGTGAAAGTGAGCTAGACTACTTTAGTTACTATCATATAATCTTTTCAAAGAAAATTCCATCGTTCTTTCTTTTCACTCTCATATTTTATGTTTTATACTACACTTTTCTATGATGAGCAAAATAGTCCATTGTTATTATACAACATGTACCACTATAATATGTCAAGCAAATTTTCTTGATTTCAACTTTTCTTCACTTACATATAGTGTCAAGTAATTTTTCTTGATTTCTTTTTTCTACAGTGTTGCATTCTCTTTTTAGTTGTGTTAAATTATAGTAGTGTTTTTAGCATCGCAAAAAAGACTAACATTGAAAAATTACGTATGGTAAGGTGTCAAGGGAGGGAAATATAAATGGCTCGTGTTTGTGCTATCACTGGAAGAAAAGCTCGTTCTGGTAACTCTCGTTCTCACGCAATGAACGCTACAAAACGTAAATGGGGCGCTAACCTTCAAAAAGTTCGCGTACGCATCGACGGTAAAGTTCAACGTGTTTACGTTTCTGCTAGAGCATTAAAATCTGGCAAAATCGAACGTGTTTAATAATAAAAAAAAGAGCCGCTAGGCTCTTTTTTTACTATACCAATGGAAAAAGCACCTATTATCGGTGCTTTTTTTAGTCTTTTTTGAAGGTGTTTAACATCGCACGAACAATTCCACCAAGAAATTTAGGTAACTTAATTGTATAAAATCTCATGGTTTCCCTCCTAATCCCCTTTACTCCACTTGCCCACTATATGATGCAAGGAGCAAAATTGTTTCTTCAATCAGTGCTTCTTATCATCATTAATATGCCAGATGCGAATGAAAAAGTACCTTTTTCCTCAATGAGTTCATTACTAATACAAAGTGTCGATCCCCACTCTATCGTTTTATTAGTAAGAGGGTACTTAAATCCTTGTAGTGTAATACCTTCTACACTTTCAGTAACTGGCACAAATGATACATAGGGGAAATTTTTATTTATTCCAATTGTATATGTACCAACTTTTTTCACCATTATTTCATTTTTATTATCCACAATACACATTTCCACTTTTGCTTCTAAACCCTTTAAAAGCATCTGTATATTTGCTAAACCATGATCCAACCGCCCACCAGTTGCACCAAAAATACGAATTAATTTGGGGTTCTGTTCTAAAGCCCAACTAATTGCAATCTCTAAATCCGTTTGATCTTTTTCTCGTGGAACAATATGTAATTCATCTGTTTGCTGTCCCATCCATACTAATTCTTCTTCAGTTACTGAATCGTAATCTCCGAACGCAACAGATGGAGTAATCCCTCTTTTTAGTAAATGGTACACTCCTCTATCAACCGCCGCCCACACTACTTCTTCATTTTCATATCGAGAAAAATCTGCGCAATATTCTGCAGGGCCTCCTGCTAAAATATGAATAATCATTTTTCCTTCCCCTTCTATTGTAAAAAGGCAATCTGCCATTCGGTAGATTGCCTTTTTACATATTTTTCGCTCTATCCTGTCTAAATAGTGAAGTCTTACTAAACCCGAAACTTCACTAGGATAGGGATCTGTTCATTCATTATCCACGAATGATACGGATCGCTTCACCGCGGTCTTTTTGATTGTATACCGCTGATCCAGCTACAAGTACATTCGCTCCTGCTTCAACACAAAGTCTTGCCGTTTCAGCGTTGACACCACCATCAACTTCAATTTCGACTTCTAGATTTCGCTCTTTAACCATTTCTGCAACTTGTTTAATTTTCGGTAATACAGAATGGATAAATTTCTGTCCACCAAATCCAGGATTCACCGTCATAAGTAATACCATATCTATATCTTCTAACACATGCTCAATCACCGAAACTGGCGTATGTGGATTTAATACAACCCCTGCTTTAATGCCATGAGATTTAATTAACTGAATTGTACGATGTAAATGAGGACACGCCTCTACATGAACAGTAATAATATCCGCTCCCGCTTTCGCGAAAGTTGGGATATAGTTATCAGGATTTTCAATCATTAAATGCACATCTAACGGTAATGATGTAATCGGACGGATCGCTTCTACAATTAATGGCCCAATCGTAATATTCGGTACAAAATGCCCGTCCATTACATCGACATGAATGTAATCAGCTCCGCCTTTTTCTACATCTTTAATTTCTTCCCCTAATTTTGAAAAATCTGCTGATAAGATCGATGGTGCAATTTTAATCATAACTAATACCTCGGCTTTCTCTCTCTAATTTCTTCTACGAATTGTTGGTAATTCTTATAACGATATTCTGTAATCTTTCCTTCTTCAACCGCAGCTTTCACCGCACATTTCGGTTCAGAAAGATGTGTACACCCTCTAAATTTACAGTATTGGCTCGCTTCTTTCAACTCAGGAAAACAATATGTAAGATCTTCTACCTCTATATCTATGAAATCAAGTGAACTAAAACCAGGTGTATCCGCAACAAGTCCACTTCCAACTGCAATTAATTCCACGTGTCTTGTCGTATGTTTTCCGCGTCCTAAATGTGAGGAAATATCATTTGTTTTTAGTTCTAAATCCGGACGTAATACGTTAAGCATCGAAGATTTCCCAACACCTGATTGGCCAGCAACGACAGAAACACAACCTTCTAAAAATGGTTTTAAAATAGCAATACTTTCCGATGTATTTATAGAAGTAAATAATACATCATAACCCATTTCACGATAATCATTTGCATAAGCTTCAACGGTTTCTCGCATCTTTTCATCAACTAAATCCATCTTACTAATACAAATAATCGGCTTAATGTTATGATATTCAATCAGCACTAAAAATCGATCTAACAGTCCAGGATTAAAATCTGGTTCTACTGCAGAGAAAACAAGGATTGCTTGATCCACATTAGCAATAGGAGGCCTAACAAGTTCATTTTTTCGATCAAATACTTCAAGCACGTAGCCTTCCGTTGGGTTATCTGCTTGAAAAACGACTTGGTCTCCTACAAGTGGTGTAATTTTATTTTTTCTAAATACACCACGCCCACGACATTGTGTAATCCCTTCTTCATGTTGTACATAATAAAATCCACTTAAAGCTTTTACAATTTTTCCTTCTGGCATATAATTCTCCTTTATTTTGTATAAAGTGAAGCTGTAATTAAAACGAATAGACTAGAGTTCTTTAAACAATTATTTTAAAACCCACCAATATATAACCAGGTTCATATATTTAATCTCTACCATCAATTCGAAATATTTTTTACAACAATATCACTTGTATAGCTTTTTGAATCATATATTTTTGCCTGTTATACAGTCCACCTTGTAGACAGCATAACAGGCGAGGGTAATGCATTCCATTCTCTATAAAAAGAAAATGGAATTCACTATTATTGAGTTGGATATGGTACTTCCTTATCGATAATCGTTACTCCATCCCGTACGATTTTATAGTGACCCTTTGAGCCTTCTTGAATTACAAATTCTAAAGAAATTGTTGCCGACTCTGAAATCGTTCTAGTTTCAATTGGTCTATCCATCTTTTGTTGCATATCTTCTTTATAAATTTCTATTGTTTGCGGTTTTTTCTCACCTATTATAGAAGACTCATATGGGATAGAAATGTTATCCACCTTCACTGTTTTTGTTACTTTCGGCTTAGGGCCATTCGAGATGATAAGTGTCACTTTATCTCCTTCTTTTAACGGAGTTCCTGGTTTTGGCGATTGCGAAATTACAAGACCTTTATCAACCGTATCTGAATACTCTCGTTTTATATCTGGAGTTAATTTTCTCTCATTCAAATCACCAGTTGCACTATTTTCAGTCCATCTTGAAAAATCACCTGGTCTATTTTGATAAGGACCTTTACTTATCCAAACTTTCAGTTCTTGCTCCGCCTCTACAACCATTTGATCAGGTGTCGGTATTTGTTCTACAATTTCACCTTTTGGTTTATCATTTTCAATATAATTTTCAGTAACCTGTTTATATCTTTCTTCTAACTCGGGTTTTACACTCTCAAAGTTTTGACCTGTAAAATCCTTCATCTTACTTTTCTTTTTTCCACCTGATTGATAGATAGTAATTTTAGAACTTTCCTTCACTACCCTTCCTGCTACAGGATCAGTTTTTATTACATCTCCAGCTTCCACATCATCTGTATATACAATATTAGGTTCTGTCACTTCAAAACCTTTTTCTACCAATTTATTTACAGCTGTCGTATATTTCATACCAGCCACATCAGGAACTTTTACATCTTTCGGAATAAAGAATCCCGGAATAACAGTAAGAGCTAATGTTATTCCAATTGCTAAAAGTAAAAATGTCGTAATTAAAACCTTAATCCATTTATTACTTCGTTTTTTCTTCTTATCTAATTCAGTATGTTCTTTTCTTTTTGGTTCATCCACTTTACTTCCACTTAAAACAATCGTTTCATCAGTTACATTTTCAAATAATTGTTCTTGTTGGATAATTGGAATCGCTTTCGTCGCTTCCATATCTTCTGGTATGTAAAATGGCTGTTCATTAATTCGTTCTGGATATAAAGCCGTTTCAATATCTCGTTTCATCGCATTAGCAGATTGGTATCGATGGAACGGATCTTTAGCAGTTGCCTTTAATATAATATTCTCAACACTTTGCGGAATATTTTCATTCCATCTTCTTGGAGACGGTATTTCACTTTGTAAATGTTTTAAAGCTATTGCAACAGCAGATTCACCAGAAAACGGTTGTCTTCCTGTTAACAATTCGAACATAACAATACCAAGCGAATAAATATCTGATTGTTTATTTGCTATCCCGCCGCGCGCTTGTTCTGGTGATAAATAATGCACCGAACCAAGTACTGAATTTGTATGTGTAATAGTTGTTGCACTTGTAGCTGTCGCAATTCCAAAATCTGTTACTTTTACTACTCCATCAGCTCGAATTAAAATATTGTGCGGTTTTATATCACGATGCACAATTTCAAAATGATGAGCGTGTGCCATGGCGGATGTTAATTGCTCCATAATATCAAGAGCTTCCCCTATAGGTAACATCCCTTGCTCAATTATGTATTGCTTTAATGTTTGTCCAGGTACATACTCCATTACAAGATAATATATACCATCTTCTTCTCCAACATCATACATATTCACAATATTTGGATGCGACAACGTTGTAACAGATTGCGCTTCTCGATGGAAACGTTTAATAAACTCTTCGTTATTGGAATAGTCGAGTCTTAATATTTTCACCGCTACATCTCGGCCGAGTATGTCATCATGAGCTAAATATACATTGGCCATCCCTCCACCGCCAATCATTTTTAGCAGCTTATAACGGTCATTTAAGCGTTTTCCAATCAGCACGTTGCACTTCACCTACTTTCGTTTGTCGAATCCGCATAATCAATAAGAACAAGAGTAATATTATCCTCTCCACCACGATCATTCGCCAATTGAATGAGACTTTGCACCTTAGCTTCGAGCTGTTCATTTAACTGTAAAATTTGTTGCATATCAGTCATAGGGACTTTATTAGACAATCCATCAGAGCAAAGAAGCAATTGATCATCTTCTTCAAGTACCAATGTTTTAACATCTAATCCGACTTTTTCTTCTGTTCCTAGCGCTCTTAACAAAACATTTTTTTTCGGGTGGTATTCTGCATCTTCCTTTGAAATTTCACCATGTCTCACAAGTTCATTTACAAGTGAATGATCTTCCGTTACGAGCGACATTACTCCCTCTGATACCATATAACAACGACTATCTCCTATATGACCTATTGTTACAAAATTAGGCGTACAAATTGCTATGATAATCGTTGTTCCCATACCATCACACTCTACGTGTTGTTTAGAATATTCAAAAATGCGTTCATTAATAATTCCAACACTAGTATGTAACCACTCTTCTACTTTTTTAGGCTCATTCATATTATGCGTTTGCTTCCAATAATCATGGAATAATTGAATGGCCATCGAACTAGCTACATCGCCAGCTCGATGACCTCCCATTCCATCTGCTACTACCGCTAAAATATTTCCATCTAAATTGTGAAAAACTCCTGCACTATCTTCATTATGTTGACGAACTTTCCCTTTATCCGATAGAAACACGGCTTTCATCTCGTCACCTCGTCTCTTCTTTGCGCTCCTTCGCACGCAACTGACCGCAGGCAGCATCAATATCGTGACCTTGTTCACGGCGAATTGTTACATTCACTCCACGATCTTTAAGCGTTTTTTCAAATAAGAAAATTTGCTCACGTGGTGTTCGTACGTAATCACGTTCTGGTACGTAGTTAACCGGAATTAAGTTCACATGACACTTTACACCTTTTAAGAGCGCAGCAAGTTCTTCAGCGTGCTCAACTTGGTCATTTTCTCCTCCAAATAGTCCATATTCAAATGTAATACGACGCCCTGTTCTATTTACATAGTATTTAATAGCTTCCATTAAATCAGGTAGCTTATAAGCACGGTTAATCGGCATTAATTTTGAACGTAATTCTGAATTTGGAGCATGCAATGAAATCGCAAAATTAATTTGTAACTCTTCTTCAGCAAACTTGTAAATTTTCGGAATAATACCACTCGTCGAAACTGTCATATGTCTTGCACCAATATGAAGTCCTTTTTCATGGTTAGTGATGCGTAAAAATCCCATTAAATTATCATAGTTATCAAATGGTTCTCCAATTCCCATAACAACAAGAGAACTTACACGTTCTTCCGTTTCATCAAGCGCGCGTTGCACTTCTACTACTTGCGCTACAATTTCTCCAGCTTCTAGGTTTCGTTTTAACCCGCCAAGTGTAGAAGCACAGAACGTACAGCCAATACGACAACCAACTTGTGTTGTTACACAAATAGAATTTCCGTATTCATGTCGCATTAATACCGTTTCAATAGAATATCCATCATATAACTGGAATAAGAATTTAATCGTTCCATCCGAAGACGTTTGTTTTACTAACGTGTTTAAAGTAGTAATATCAAAGGAATTCGACAATTTATCACGCAATCCTTTAGAAAGGTTTGACATATCCTCATAATTTTTTACACGTTTTTTATATAGCCAGTCAAAAATTTGTCCAGCACGGAACTTCGGTTCTCCTTGTTCCTTTAACCAATCTTGCATTTCATGAAGTTGTAAAGAGTAAATTGATGGTTTTTTCGTTTCTACATTTTTCTTTTGTTTTTTTACAGTCGTTTCCATGATGCTACACCTTCTTCCTTAAACAAGCAATATAAAAGCCATCCGTTGCAAAATAATGCGGTAAAATTTGTACTTGACCTTCATTAATATACGGACTTAATTTTTCTGGCATACGTTCTTTTATCGTAGTATCCCATTCAAATTCAGGATGTTCTTTTAAAAATTTATCTATTACTTGTTCATTTTCTATTTTCTCAATTGTGCACGTACTATAAACAAGACGACCGCCTTGTTTTAATAATGGTGCTATCTTTTCTAATATCGCAAGTTGAATCGTCGATAATCTTTCACTATCGCCTTTATCTTTTCCTAACTTAATATCAGGTTTACGTCTAATTACCCCAAATCCAGAACATGGTGCATCTACTAATATTTTATCAAAAGTTTCATTTGCAAAGTGCTCTTGCACTTTTCTAGCATCTAACGCTTTTGTTTCTATATTTTCTAGACCAAGTCGCTCTGCTTGTTGTTTAATTAAACGCACTTTATGCGCGTGTAAATCAAGAGACATTACTTTACCAGTTCCCTTTAAACGCTCAGCTATATGCGTAGTTTTACCACCAGGAGCAGCACAACTATCAAGAACTGTCTCTCCCTCATTCGGTTCTAAAGCACGTGCAACAAGCATAGAGCTTTCATCTTGAATAGAAAGGAACCCTTTTTTAAACGCTTCTGTATGCGCTACATTCCCTCTTTCAATTTGAATTGCATCATCTGACAAATCGCCAGACTTTGCTTCTATTCCTTCACTTGCCAACAACTCAATTGCTTCTTCTACCGTTACTTTATCAACGTTCACACGTGCTGTAGGTACTGGTGGTAACATGTTTACTTCACACATTTTCTCTGCTGTCTCTAAACCATATTCAGATGCCCAATCTTGTACTAACCAAACTGGGTGACTCGTTGCAATTGCAAGACGTTCCACTGGATCTTTGATTTCATCTAATGAAGGTACACCTTCTCGCTGAATTGAACGCAATACTCCGTTCACCATGCCTGAAATCCCTTTATGCCCACGACGCTTTGCTATTTCAACCGCTTCATGAATAGCGGCTCTTTCTGGCACTCGGTCCAAATATATCATTTGATATAAAGATAAGCGAAGCAACACTCTTACCCACGCCTCAACCTTCTTTTTTAAAAAGGGCTGTAAATAATAATCTAATGTGTCACGACGTTGAATCGTTCCATATACAATTTCAGTTAATAAACCAATATCTTTTCTATCAATTGCATTTTTTTCAATTAGATTATTTAAAAGTAAGTTACTATATGCACCACTTTTTTCTACTTGAATTAAACCATCAAGAGCTAATTCACGAACATTTTGTCTCATGCATTTTCTCCTAACTTCGTGCCAATTTCAGGTTTTGTCCCACGTAAAAATTGTGAACAACTCATACGCTTTTTACCCGACGGTTGCAATTCAGTAATTTTAACACCTGTTTCATTCCCTGTTGCAACAACAAATCCATCTTCTTCAAGACCAACTATTGTACCTGGTTCAGCTTTCGCTTCTAGAGAAACTTTCTCTCCCCACCATACTTTAACAACTTGTTCTGCTAAAGTCGTATATGCAACTGGCCATGGGTTCAATCCGCGAATGTGATTGTATACTTCTTCACCTGTTTTTGTCCAATCAATTTTCTCTTGCTCACGTTTTATATTATATGCGAATGTCACTTCATCTTCATTTTGTTTAATCGGTTCTAACTTACCTTGAATTAATAAAGGTACTGTTTTAGATAGAAGATGTGCACCGGCTTCACTTAACTTATCAAATAACGAGCCCGTCGTTTCACGCTCTTCAATTTCCACTTCTACTTGCGTTAAAATATCACCAGCGTCTAATTTTTCTACCATATACATAATTGTAATTCCTGTTTTTTCTTTACCTTCCATAATTGCATAATGAATCGGTGCACCACCGCGTAGTTCTGGAAGTAAAGAGGCATGGACATTAATACATCCGTACTTTGGCGCTTCTAAAATTTCGTTTGGTACAATCTGACCGAACGCAGCTGTTACAATTAAATCCGCCTCTAATGCTAATACTTTTTCATATTCGTCTTTTTCACGAATTTTCAGTGGTTGTAACACCGGAATACCATGTTTCTCCGCTTCAACTTTAACAGGTGTAGGTGTTAATACTTTTTTTCTACCTACCGGACGATCTGGTTGCGTCACAACACCTACTACATCATAGCCATCTTCGATAAGACGACGAAGCACCGGCACTGAAAAGTCCGGTGTTCCCATAAATACTACTTTAATCATTTAAAAACCGCTCCTTTTAACACCTATTCTAATTCGTTTTCTTCATAATATCTTGTCACTTTCGATGTAAATAGAACACCGTGTAAATGATCGATTTCATGTTGAATTGCACGCGCTAAAAATCCTTCCGCTTCTAATAAAAACACTTTACCTCGGCGATTCTGTGCTCTAACTTTAATATAATCTGCACGTTCCACTTCACCATAAAGTCCCGGGAAGCTTAAACAGCCTTCGGGACCTACTTGTTCACCACGTTTTTCTAATATTGATGGATTGATTAACTCGATTTTCCCAGTATCATCATCGACATCAACAACTGCTACTTGCAAGCTTACCCCTACTTGAGGTGCAGCTAAACCGACTCCGTCCGCCATTAACATTGTTTCATGCATATCTTTCAACAATTTCACTAACTTTTTATCAAAGTTAATTACTCTTTCACATGGTGTTTCTAACACTTCATTTGGATGCTTTACTATTTCTAAAACTGCCATATTTCCCTCCGCTACATTAACATTGTTGGATTAAAATCAATTGAGATTTGTAGCTCTTTTTGCATTTCTGCTTGATAATGTTCATTTACCATTTTGAGCACGTTCTTTAAGTTTGGTTCCCGTTTGTATTTTATCATGCATTGGTAACGATATCTATCTTTTATCCTTGGAATTGCTGAAGCAACTGGCCCTAAAACCATCGTTTGCTGCGAACAATGCATTCGTAAATGACCGACAATTTTTTCCGTCACTTGCACTGCCTTTAATAATTCTGGATGAGATACCGTTACAAGTACAACATAGTAATAAGGTGGATATTGTCTTGTTCGTCTCATTTGCATTTCTTGGTCAAAAAACACATCATATTGCTGGTTCTTTGCTAACTCTATACTATAATGTTCTGGCGTATACGTTTGAATTACAACTTCCCCTGGCAATTCATGTCTACCTGCCCGTCCACTTACTTGCGTCAATAATTGATATGTTTTTTCACTCGCCCGAAAATCAGGTAAGTGAAGCATCGTATCTGCAGTTAAAACACCAACGAGCGTTACTTTCGGAAAATCAAGTCCTTTGGCGATCATTTGTGTCCCGAGTAATATATCTGCTTTCTCTTCACCAAATGCCTTTAATAACTTCTCATGCATTCCTTTGCGACTTGTCGTATCTACGTCCATTCGAATGACTCGCGCTTCTGGAAATAGTTTTGTAATTTCTTCTTCTACTTTTTGTGTGCCTGTACCAAAGAAACGAATATATGTACTTTGACAAGCTGGACACGCAGTTGGCATATTCTCCTCATAACTGCAATAATGACATTTTAAACGATGGTTCATTTTATGATACGTCAGCGAAATATCACAATGTGGACATTGTACAACATACCCGCAATCACGACACATCACAAATGTTGAATGACCTCTCCTATTTAAAAAGAGAACCATTTGTTCTTTCTTTTCTAGTCGATCTGCTATTTTTTCATGCAACGCCTTCGAAAACATTGATCGATTCCCGTCGCGAAGTTCTTCACGCATGTCAACAATTTCTACTGTTGGTAAAGCTTGTTCGTTCATACGTTTTTCCATCGTTAATAGTTCATAAACACCTTTTGTCGCTCTTGCAAACGATTCAAGTGTAGGCGTTGCACTTCCAAGAACGATTGGACATTTATGATATTGCCCTCTCCACACCGCTACATCTCTTGCATGATACTTCGGGTTATCTTCTTGCTTATAACTCGATTCATGCTCTTCATCAATAATAATAATCCCTAAATTTTCAAAAGGAGCAAAAATAGCTGAACGGGCACCAACTACCACTTTCACTTCTTTTCTTAAAATCTTACGCCATTCATCATATTTTTCACCAACAGACAGTGCACTATGAAGAACCGCTACTTGCGAGCCAAATCTACCTTTAAAACGATCTACCATTTGAGGCGTTAGCGCAATTTCAGGAACGAGTACAATAGCTTCTTTTTCCTTCTTCAGCACCGCTGCTATAGATTGTAAATATACTTCTGTCTTTCCGCTTCCTGTAACACCATATAGTAAAAATGGATTGTAAGTTTCATTTGTAATTGATGATAAAATAGGTGTAATAACTTGCTTTTGTTCCTCTGTAAGTGGAAATGGTTTCGTTTGTTCAAAATCATCATCGTCATACGGATTCCGGTATACTTCCACATATTTTTCTGAGATTAGCCCCTTTTTAACAAGTGATTTTATTGGAGCATCTGTTATTTGTAGCTCTTCTGTTAACAATTTCAACGGTACACTTTTATAATTTTCCACAAAATAATAAAGTACATCTTGTTGTTTTTTACTTTTCAATTCAAATGCAGCTAATTCTAATTTATCTTCCGGCAACTCTGGCTGAACGACTCTTTGTTTCTTCTTCTGCACTTTATCTTTCACTTGATATACGACTTCCATCGTACCATTTTTAATTTCTTGTTGAATAGCGCGGTATAAATGTGGCTGCGCCTCAATAACTTCCCAATCGATTGCTTCCTTATCCTGAAATAAATACAGTATTGCAGGTGCTACTTCTTCTTGTTTACGAAGTTGTAGACGCTTTTTATACGTTGCTTTTATCGCTGTCGGAAGCATGACTTGAAATGCTGAAATCATATAACATAACGTTTCACTTGTAAGCCAATATCCAAGCTTTAATAATTCATCATTTAAAACCGGTGTTACATCTAATATTTCATGGATTGTCTTTAATTTCTTACTTTCCACGTCAACCGAATCTTTAATCTCAATAATAAAACCTTGCAATTTTCTTGGACCAAATGGAACTACTACACGCATTCCTGTCTGTACAATATCTTCCCATTTTCTAGGGATAATGTAATCAAACGGTCTATCTGTCTGACGGGCAGGTACATCAACAATTACACTTGCAAATTTCATAAACGATCATCTTCTAACATCATTTCAATTTGCTTTAATATTTCGCGAGCTACCTCTTTCTTCGTTAAAAGTGGCAACTCAATAACTTTTCCATCTTTTCTATACATTGTTACAATGTTCGTATCTGTGCCAAATCCAGCTCCTTGCGCTTTTACATCATTCGCAACAATCATATTCGCATTTTTCTCACGTAACTTTTTCGTTGCGTATTCCTCTACGTTTGTCGTTTCAGCAGCAAAACCGATAAGTAACTGTTTACCCTTCTTCTCACCTAGCGTTTTTAAAATATCTACCGTTCTCTCTAATTCAATTACAGCATCACCATTCTGCTTTTTCATTTTATTATCAAGAACATATTTCGGGCGATAATCTGCAACAGCTGCTGTTTTGATGACAACATCTACATTTTGATAATGTTGAAGGACTGCTTCTAACATATCCTGCGCTGAATCCACTTGTATCGTTGTTACATGTAGTGGCGGATTTAATGCCGTCGGCCCCGAAACAAGTATGACATCAGCCCCTAAGTTCGCTGCTACTTCTGCAATCGCATACCCCATTTTTCCAGAAGAAAAATTCGTCATAAAACGAACTGGATCAATCTTTTCACGCGTCGGGCCAGCAGTTATTAACATTTTCTTACCTTGTAGTGGTTTTTGTTCCGTGAATGCTTCTTCTAACCGCGCAATAATTGCTTCAGGTTCCTCTAGTCTTCCCTTCGCTACATAACCACACGCTAAAAAGCCTTCCCCAGGCTCAATAAATGTATATCCTAACGTTTTTAACGTCATCATATTTTTTTGAACAATTTTATTTTCGTACATATGCACATTCATAGCAGGTGCAATCCATACTGGAGCTGTAGTAGCTAACAAAGTAGTTGTAATCATATCATCCGCAATACCACCAGCTAACTTCCCGATACAATTGGCTGTAGCAGGTGCAACAAGTACTACATCTGCCCAATCTGCTAAATCGATATGAGCAATAACAGCTGAGTCTTTCTCATCGAATGTATCTGTATATACATCATGACGAGAAAGTGCTTGGAATGTAAGAGGCGTAACAAACTTTATTGCCGACTCACTCATGATCACCTTTACAATAGCACCAGCTTGTGTCAATTTACTAGTTAACGCAGCCGCTTTAAAGACCGCAATGCCTCCTGTTACACATAGGAGTATCTTTTTCCCTTTTAGCATATGGCTCGTCCTCTTTCTTTTTCAAACTTATAATACTGAAACAGGTTTCTCAGCTCTTCAGTACCAATATTTCATCCTATCGTAAAAAAATAACAACCTACTTGTAAATAGGTTGTTACCGTTACATAGAAAATTATAAAGTCTATGTTTTAATTTGTCGAAAATAATATCTTAATCAATTATTTTGCCTTCGCTTGGTACATATTTTAACACTTCTACATCGATTTCTTCTAATGCTTTACCTACACATTTATGAGAAACAGGTTGTTCAATAACACAGTTGTTAGCAAGTTGCATTTCACGTGCACGCTTTGCAGCTACTGTTACAAGTGTATATTTAGAATCGATTTTTGTTAATAATGAATCAATTGATGGATTTAACATAATTATAGACCCTCCGTCATTTCTTTATAATATTTTGCTACTCTTTCGCGGCGGCAATGTTCACCAACCACAATTGCTTTAATTCTATCACAAGCTAATTCAACTTGATCATTTTCTACAACATAGTCGTAAGCGTCCATCATTTCGATTTCTTCTTTCGCTACAGTTAAGCGATTTTCAATAACATCTTCAGTTTCTGTACCACGGCCGACAATTCGGTTTTTTAGCTCAGATAAACTTGGGGGTGCTAAGAAAATAAATACACCTTCTGGGAAAGCTTTCTTAACTTGAATTGCTCCTTGCACTTCAATTTCTAAGAATACATCTTTTCCTTCTTGTAATGTTTTTTCAACATAGTCAATCGGTGTTCCGTAATAATTACCTACGAACTCAGCCCACTCAAGTAATTTTTCATTACGAATCATTTCCTCAAATTCTTCTCTCTCTTTAAAGAAATAATCCACACCATCTACTTCACCTTCACGCGGCTTACGTGTCGTTACTGAAATAGAGTATTGAAAACGTGTATCCTCATGGCTAAACAGCTCTTTTCGAACCGTTCCTTTACCAACCCCAGAAGGTCCTGAAAGAACGATGAGCAATCCTCTTCTACTTCTCATAAATATGTAAAACCTACCCTTCCTCACTTAAATCTTCTTTATTATTCAAACGATGTGCAATCGTCTCTGGCTGAATTGGACTTAATACAACATGCCCATCATCCATAACAATAACCGCCCTTGTTTTTCTCCCATACGTAGCATCTAGTAAAGCATTATGTTCACGTGCTTCCTGTACTGTTCGTTTAATAGGAGCTGACTCCGGACTTACAATAGCAATAATTCGATGAGCAGATACAATATTTCCGTATCCAATATTTAAAAACCGCATGGCCATAGTTTGCGCCTCCTAGTAAGTCTATCCGATTTCTCCACCACGTATAACTTTATATATTTTTTGAAAGCTACTCAATATTTTGTACTTGTTCACGAATTTTTTCAAGGTTATTTTTCATTTCTACAACATATTTTGAAATTGTTAAGTCATTTGCCTTCGAACCAATCGTATTAATTTCTCGATGCATCTCTTGCACGATGAAGTCCATTTTTCTTCCAACAGGCTCTTCAATCTGCAGTGTTTCACGAAATTGTTCTAAATGACTTTGTAAACGAACTAACTCTTCATGAATATCACAACGCTCTGCAAACATCGCGACTTCTGTTAGCAATCTTTGTTCGTCTAGATCTTGATTATGTAATTCCTTTAAGCGATTTTCTAATCGTTCACGATATTTTTGTGTAACAATCGGTGCATGTGGAATAATTGCATTTACACAATTGTGAATCTCTTGTAAACGATACGCCATATCTTTATGTAATCGTTCTCCTTCGCCATCTCTCATCGTTTTCAACATTTGAGCAGCTTGGCGAACAGCCTCATATAAACTATTCTCAAATTGTTCATTTACGTTTTCTATTTCTTCAATTGCCGTTACTTCTGGCATTGCCATTAATTGCCCAAGTGTAATAGAATCTTGCAATTGAAATTTTCCTTTTATATCTTCCATCATCGATTGGTACTGCTTGAGAAGCGACCAATTCACACTTAATTTTCTTTCAACAAGCCCTTCACCCGTTATACTAATAGACACTTCAATGCGCCCACGTCGAACTTGCTGTGCGATTATTTTACGAATTTTGTCTTCAAATACCATCATTTGCTTCGGAAGTCGAATACTCATCTCAAGAAAACGGTGGTTCACCGATTTCATTTCTACTGTAATCTGAAAAGTATCACTTTCTACTTTCGACCTTCCAAACCCTGTCATACTAGAAATCATTTTTATCACATCCAAGCCATGAAATAACTCAATGAAAAAGGTAATAGAGACAAGGCCCTACTACCTTCTGTAAATTATATCACATTTTCATATCATTGACTATTTCAAGTTTAATCCCTTCTTATATAAAAGTGGCTTTTTCTCCTTACCTTTTTTCCTTGTTAATAAAGAACCTACTAATAAGAAAGTCGGAATTGATGACAAACCTCCAATTAACAACCAATCTCTTGCTTGTATTGGCATTGTACTAAAAATTGGTTGTAACGGTGGATAATAAATAACAACGAGCATTAACAACAATGAAATGATAACAGCCCCTACTAAATACACGTTCCCAAATGGATTGCGATGAAAGACAGAATGTTCACTTCGGCAATCAAACACATGAATAAGTTGCGCAAGTACCAAAGTCGCAAATGCTACTGTCTGTGCATATTTCAGTTCATTCGGATGTTGATTATATGCGATAATAAACGCTACTAACGTCACTGCTCCAATGAGGAACCCTCGACTTATAATTTTCCAGGCAAGCCCTCTGGCGAATACTCCCTCTTTCGGATGCCGCGGCGTTCTCTTCATCACATCTCCTTCCGCCTTATCCAAACCTAATGCCATCGCTGGTAAACCGTCGGTAACTAAGTTCACCCATAATATTTGAATTGGAACCATCGGCAATGGCAGTGCCAGTAACATCGCAAATAACATAACTAAAATTTCGCCGACGTTTGATGCTAACAAATATCGAATAAACTTTCGAATATTTTCGTATATGTTTCTACCTTCTTTAATCGCTGATTTAATCGTCGCAAAGTTATCATCTAACAATACAAGCGAAGAAGCTTCTTTCGCAACGTCTGTTCCTGTAATACCCATCGCTATCCCAATATCCGCTGTTTTTATAGCTGGTGCATCGTTTACTCCATCTCCTGTCATCGCTACTATATGCCCATTATTTTGCAATGATTTAACAATTTTTAATTTATGTTCTGGTGATACACGAGCAAATACGTAAGTATCTTCTACAACATTTTCTAGTTCCTCTATATCCATATTTGCTAGCTCAACACCTTCCACCACACGACCTCCTGGTGGTAAAACCCCTAATTGTTCCGCAATCGCCATCGCTGTTACTTTATGATCTCCTGTAATCATCACTGTTCGAATACCAGCTTCTTTACACTCTTTTACCGCCTGCGCTACCTCTGGTCTTGGCGGATCGATCATACCTTGTATCCCGATTAACATAAAATCTTTTTCAACATCTCTCTCATGTTCAGTGGAATCTGTTACTTTTAATGGCTTAAATGCAACCGCAATTGTTCGAAGCGCTTGGCTACCTAAACTATGAATAGCCGCCTGTACTTCTTTTCTATATAACTCACTCATCGGTTGCTGCTTATCACCCCATAAGATTGTTTGGCTCATTTGCAGGAGGACGTCTGGAGCTCCTTTCGTAACAACAAACTTTTTCCCATCTCGATCACGGATAATAACACTCATCATCTTTCGAGTCGAATCAAATGGGAACTCACGAATAATCTCGAACTTCCCTTTCAGTGCATCACGTGTTATTCCCGCTTTCATTGCTGCAGCTACAAGTGCTCCCTCTGTTGGATCCCCATCTAATACATACGCCTTTTTCTTTTGAATAATATTCGCATTGTTACATAGTGAACCGAATGTAAGTAGCTGATAAAGCGCTTTTGTCTCAGCTGGATTAACTTCTATTTCACCTTTCATAAAAGATCCATTAGGTTCATATCCTTGACCAGTCACTTTCCACAACTCTCCACCTGACCACATATGTGTTACCATCATTTTGTTTTGTGTCATTGTTCCTGTTTTATCAGAACAAATTACAGAAGCACAACCTAATGTTTCTACAGCTGGTAACTTTCTTACAATTGCTCTCTTTTTTATCATACGCTGTACACCAAGTGATAAAGCTACTGTAACGATTGCGGGCAATCCTTCTGGAATAGCAGCAACAGCTAAGGATACACCTGCTAAAAACATATGGTATACTTCATTCCCTTGATACACACCTGCTAATACAACGAGTGCTGTCAAAATAAGAGCTACAATAATTAATATTTTCCCGAGTTGCTCTAATCTTCTTTGCAGTGGTGTTTCCATTTGCTCTGCATTTTGCAACATATTTGCAATTTGGCCCATTGCGGTATTCATACCAGTCGCTACAACGACTCCTGTTCCAGATCCTCGCGTAATCATCGTACCCATAAAAGCCATATTTTTTTGATCACCAATTGAAACATCTTGCCCTTGCAATGCTTCTATCTTCTTTTGTACAGGTACTGACTCTCCTGTCAGGGCAGACTCTTCGATATATAAACTCGATGCCTCAACGAGACGGACGTCAGCCCCAATACGATCACCACTGGAAAATTTAATAACATCACCTAAAACAAGTGCTTTAGATGGTGCCTTTACCCACTTTCCATTCCTCATTACCGTAACTTGCGGGGCGGCTAGTTCTTTTAAAGCTTCCAATGATTTTTCAGCCTTTCTTTCTTGAAAAAAACCTAGAATACCATTGATAATGACAATGGCAACAATAGCTATAGAATCAATATATTCACCTAAAAATGCAGAAACAATTGTTGCTCCAAATAAAACAAGTACCATAAAATCTTTAAATTGTGCTAAAAATACCATTAGTGCAGAAGGCCTTTTTGCTTCTTCTAATTCATTTGTACCAAATTTCTTAATTCGCCCTTCTGCTTCTTTCTCTGTAAGTCCAACCTTTACATTCGTATTCGTTCTTTCTTCCACTTCATGTGCCCGCATTCCATACCAGTTCATCCTGCCATCGACCTCCTGATTCCAGACATACTCTATTGAAAGCTTATTCAGCCTCGTCCAAAAAAATGCTATAATTAACTTTTAGTTAGAAAGGAGTGTTCATTTATGGCATTCGATGGATTATTTACAAGAGCAATTACACATGAAATTGCAAATTCTCTTTACACAGGAAGAATTTCCAAAATATATCAACCTTCAAAATACGAGATTTTATTACATATTCGAGCAAACGGAAAGAACCAAAAACTAATTCTTTCGTCTCACCCTACATATGCGCGTATGCACTTAACGAATCAAAACTACGATTCACCAGCAATACCGCCGATGTTTTGTATGCTTCTTCGTAAACATTTAGAAGGCGGATTTATTGAAAAAATTGAACAAATTGACTTAGAACGTATTATTCAAATTACAGTTCGCAGTCGGAATGAAATCGGAGACGAATCATTAAAAACATTAGTAATCGAAATAATGGGACGACACAGTAACATTATCTTAGTAGATACGAAAACAAATGTTATTTTAGATAGCTTAAAACACATATCTTTAGCGGTAAACCGCCATCGTACTGTATATGCTGGAGCTGAATATGTTGCCCCTCCAGCACAACATAAGGTTAATCCGCTTCTTATCGAAACAGCAGCTGATTTTATTAGACCGCTAGACTTTTTATCCGGAAACATGGACAAACAACTTGTCGGAGCATTTATGGGAATTTCCCCATTATTCGCAAAAGAAGTTGTAAAAAAAGCAGGTATGGCAAATGAAAAAGCATTATCTGAAGCGTTTTTCTCCATACAAAAACCATTACTAACTCATACATATTCACCAACAATGATTACTGCAAACGGAAAAGAATTCTTTTATCTTTTCCCTCTTACACACTTGCAAGGAGAAGAAAAAACATTCTCATCTGTTAGTGAATTGTTAGACCGTTTCTTTTTCGGAAAAGCGGAGCGAGACCGTGTAAAACAACAAGCTCATGATTTAGAACGCTTTATGCAAAACGAAAAAAACAAAAATGAGAAAAAACTTATTAAACTTGAAAAAACATTACAAGATGCTGGAAAAGCAGATAAATATCAACTATTTGGAGAGCTACTTACAGCCAATATGTACGCTTTGAAAAAAGGCGATAAAGATATTGAGGTCGTTAATTATTACGATGAAAATGGCGGTACTGTAAAAATCACATTAGATCCTTTAAAAACACCGTCTGACAATGCACAACGCTATTTCCAAAAATACCAAAAAGCAAAAAATTCAGTTGTTGTGGTAGAAGAACAAATCGAAAAAACCAATGAAGAAATTCTTTATTTTGATAGCTTACTTCAACAAATGGAAGCTGCTTCTTCAAAAGATATTGAAGAAATTCGTGAGGAATTAGCCGAAGAAGGATATGTGCGTAATCGTAAGACGAAAAATGCAAAGAAAAAGCCTACAAAACCAGTATTAGATAAATATGTAGCTAGTGACGGTACAGAGATTTTCGTTGGTAAAAACAATAAGCAAAATGATTATTTAACAACGAAATTTGCCCGTCGGGATGAAATTTGGTTACATACGAAAGACATACCTGGTTCTCACGTTGTCATTCGTTCTTTAGAACCTGCTGAAGAAACTTTACTAGAAGCTGCAAAAATTGCCGCTTATTACAGTAAAGCAAAAGAGTCTAGCTCTGTACCTGTTGATTTTACAAAAATACGCCATGTGAAAAAACCGAGTGGTGCAAAGCTTGGATTCGTTACGTACGATAACCAACAAACAGTATATGTAACACCAGATGCTGACATCGTAATGAAATTAAAAGCGTAAATATAAAAAATGCGTTGCTAGATAGCAACGCATTTTTTATATTCATTCACATTCGTTCCTATATCCGTTAACTAATTCACACTATCTTTCTTTTGTCATTTTATATATTGTCAAAAAGATTGACAGTGTCATTACGCATTTGTATAAATTTTTTTACAGTATGTATATAATGTTCAACTCAAGTCAATGTTTTTATCCCCTACTAATTGCAATCTGAATTTTATTAACGGCACGCCTCCCACAAAATAGCTGGATAATCGTTTATTTTCCCTAGTATATATTTTGGCACGCTATTTGCTTTATTCAATACTGTGAAAAGGAGGAATTAACATGACTTTAAAAATTGATAAAATCCAAAATCAACTACATCATTATGGACTTGACGGATTACTTATTACAAAAAAAGAAAATCGCCAATATGCAACAGGCTTTACAGGTAGTGCTGGTGTCGTCTTACTCTCTGCAGATCAAGCTGTTTTCATAACTGATTTTCGCTATGTAGATCAAGCCAAAGTACAAATAAAAGACGCGGAAATCATTATGCATAAAGGGAATTTGGAAGAAGAAGTTGCCAATCAAGTATCCAGATTAAACATTCAAAAACTTGGAATTGAAGAAAATAACATAACATTGCAACAATATAAAAACTTACAAAAATACGTACATGCGGAAATGATTCAAGTGTGCGAAATCATCGAAAATATTCGTATTATTAAAGACACGCCTGAAATAGAAACAATGAAAATTGCAGCTACTATTGCTGACGAAGCATTTCACCACATCCTTACCTTTCTAAAACCAGGAATAAGTGAAACTGATGTACGAGATGAGTTAGAATTTTTCATGCGAAAAAAAGGAGCTACATCTTCATCATTCCAAATCATTGTAGCTTCTGGCGTTCGTTCTTCTCTTCCTCATGGCGTTGCATCAAATAAAATAATCGAACGAGGCGATATCGTTACATTAGACTTCGGTGCACTTTACGACGGATATTGTTCCGATATAACACGTACTGTAGCGATCGGAGAACCGTCAGAAGAATTCAAAAAAATATACAATGTTGTACGAGAAGCATTAAAACGTGGAACTGAAGCAATTAAGCCTGGAGAAACTGCGAAAAGTATCGATGATGTAACGAGAGATTACATTACAGAACATGGATACGGTCAATACTTTGGCCACTCTACCGGGCACGGTCTTGGGTTAGAAATACATGAACCGCTTCGCCTATCCCAAGAAAGTAAGGCAACTTTACAAGAAGGTATGGTTGTTACAGTTGAGCCGGGCATTTACATACCAAACTGGGGCGGTTGTAGAATTGAAGACGATATCGTCATTACAAAAGAAGGCTATGAAGTTATTACAAAATCAAATAGAGAACTAATTGTTATCCCTTGTTAAAATCATGGCCCTTTTTAAAAGGAGTTTTTCTCTACACATAGAATTCCTTCTCTGGAGTATTCGTTTAAAGAGGGGGAATTTAAATTGAATTTTGTAATCGATAAGATAGATGGTTTACAGCTTGAATTTTCAAAACTTGTTTCCATGATGAATTACGCCCGTTACACAACGATGCAAGCAGTGGAAGGTTTAACAATTGATGAACTTGATTATTTATATGACGAAGAAGCAAATTCAATTGGCATGCTATTATATCACATGGCTGCTATTGAATTTTATTACCAAATTCATACCTTTGAGGATCGTGAACCGACAGATGCCGAATTAGAACGTTGGTTACCTGCTGTAGAGTTAGGGGCTATTGGACGAGAAAAAATAAAAGGAAACTCCATCGAATTTTACATCCATACATTACAAGAAGTACGCTCTAAAACAATTGAAACTTTTCAATCCTTACCTGAGGAATGGTTATTTAAAACGACAGACTTTTGGCATGACAAACCAGCAAATAACTACTTTAAATGGTTCCACGTATTTGAAGATGAAATTAACCATCGTGGACAAATTCGTTTAATAAAAAAGATGCAAAAAGCTCATTCAGTAAAATAAGAAAGTGCCACCTTATCCGGTGGCACTTTCTTTTATTCATTTACAAATATTTTCCTGTTTGCTTTTTTAGCAATAGCTGTTACCACTATTAAAATGAATAGTAAGTATAACCATTTTGCAACAAGTAACCACCCTTGAAAAATTGCTATGTCATTCATTTGTTCATAACCTTTTTTTAGCAAGAACGGAATTGTACTAATTATAATAACAAACTCAATGCTATAAATAATTTTCTTTTTCCGACTATACGTTTTCCACTCTTTCCAGCGGTACAAGGGAGCAAAAATGAATATGCCTATACATAATATAAATGGTGTCCATTCACTTTTTAAAAATTGTGCTGAAATGATAGATACTATTAAACAACCGAGCACACCATAATACCCTACTTTCTCTCTCATTCGTACTACCCCCATTCTATTCGCTCTTTACTATATAACTCCCTATTCTTATCATGACTCTTAGGAAAATAACGACTACAATTACAAAATAAAGACCTTTCGCAGACGACATCCATTGTTGAAAAATAGACATTTGCTCCATTTGCTTCTGACCTTCTATTAAAATAAAACCTACTACAAATGAACTAACAACAATGATATCTATCATAATTCCAATACTTTTCTTACTATGCTGTTTCATGTCATCCCAGCGAGATAAAAGCAAAAACACAAACCCGAGAACAGGCATAATACTTATCCATTCGTTGTTTGTAAATAGATCTAAAATGATTAATAGACTACAAGAAATGATAAAGTGAAACTTTAATCCATGGGGGTGTCCCCCACGGATTATTAGTTGAACCAATCGGGCTTTTACGGGCAGTTGATTTCCTACCTAACTCCCTCGCATTCGCCAACTTTTAAAGTGGGAATCTTACTGCCCGTTAATGCGGGATAAATCCCCAAAAACCAACTTTTTTTGCGCATACGCCCTCCTCTAATTCCATTTTTAGGATTAATTGTATTGTAACATCCATTTTATACCCTTACCATTACAGTACATGAAATTTTATTTTTTCCCTATACTCACATACATTCACCGCTTTCATACAATGAACTACACGAACGCCTAAAGGATGTGAATGTTGTGGGAGTTGAATTAACGCTTTTACATGCTCTCTATATTCTTTGTTTACTCACTATTATTACCTTTTTTATTTTTAGAAAAGATACAACGATTATTTGTATCATTTTCATCTTTTTATTAGCATTAACCGCTACAAGTTCTATCCCTCTTGCCGTTAGCAGTATTTTTCAAAGTTTTATTTATGCCATAACTGAACTATTACCAACTATATTGATCATCTCCATTATCGTATCGATGAGTAACCTACTCGTTCATACTGGCATAAATGATACGATGATTTCACCATTTACAAAGATGATTCGTACACCTACACTTGCCTACTGGATTATCGTCCTTTTAATGATGACAATTTCTTTCTTCTTTTGGCCTTCCCCAGCTGTCGCGTTAATGGGGGCTATTTTATTACCCGTCGCTGTACGCGTCGGCCTGCCACCAATTGGGGTTTCAATTGCTATGAACTTATTTGGACACGGAATTGCTTTATCCGGCGACTTCGTTATTCAAGGTGCCCCGAAATTAACAGCGGATGCAGCTGGTTTACCAGTTTCTAGCGTCGTATCCGCAAGTGTCCCCCTCGTTATCGTTATGGGCGTTGTTACAACTTCTGTTGCTTTTTTCTTCTTACGAAAAGAATTTCATACAGGCTTATCGTTGCAAGACTCTTCTTCAGCAACTGAACCATCCAAAACTATCATTTTATTATCTCCTCACATAAAGAAATGGCCCGCCATATGTATCCCTATCGTATATATCATTGATATCCTTTGCATGATTCAATTTAAACTACAAGGAAGCGATGCAACAGCACTTATTGGCGGGACGACTGTTATTATGATTATCATTATTGCTCTCATCGCCTACAAAGGAAATGGCCTGAATAAAACGACCGATTATTTTATAGAAGGGCTCCAATTTGGATTTAAAATCTTTGGTCCAGTTATCCCAATTGCTGCACTTTTTTATTTAGGGGATAGCGGATTTGTAAAAATTATCGGGGACTATTTACCGAAAGGTTCACACGGAATCATTAACGACTTAGGAATCGCCTTATCTCAAACTGTTCCTTTAAACCAATATGTATCAGCGGGAACACTAACTATCGTTGGTGTCATAACAGGGTTAGATGGATCTGGCTTTTCCGGTATATCACTTGCTGGTTCGATTGCCAATCTTTTCGGCACAGCACTGGGGAATGGAACAGCTACATTAACAAGCACTTGGGCAAATTGCTGCAATCTGGACCGGAGGCGGGACTTTAATTCCTTGGGCGCTTATTCCTGCCGCTGCCATTTGTAAAGTAGATCCATTTGAACTTGCACGCCGAAACTTTTTACCAGTTATAATTGGCTTAATTGTCACCACAATCGTTGCGATGTTTATTCTATAAAGTAAGCAGGTGTTCTCTTGCTTACTTTTTTATTGTGAAATCAATCATTTATTACGGACTTTCAAAAGGGATTATGTATATGTTAGCGAAGTTATATTAGGAGAGTATTTATTTCAAAACGTTTACGAGAAACAGATTACTTCCATTCGAAAAGGGGACATAACTATGAATGAATTGATTCTCGTCTTATTAATTTGTCCATTACTTATCTTTATCGTTTCTGTTATTGGAACCCGCAAGACGCAAACATATTACGTAATGCCGATTGTAACGTTTGCTAGTTTTTTAATACTAGGTGTCATCGCTTTTACTCCAAAATTTTTCTTTTGGATTGGCATGTATAGCATTTTCTCATTTATTGTTTCTTATATGACTCTCTTGTTTGTGAAAGGATATGAATTTGTAGAAAGCACTAAGTAGTTAGTAGTAAGGGGCTTTGATATTGATGGGAATTTGCTTGAATTTATATAAAAAGACGACCGCGTTCCCCCACAGTCGTCTTTTTTCATATTACGCTGTGATCCAAGCTTCGTTAGCTGGATTTTTACGCCACTCTTGTAATTTTTTCGTTTCAGCTTGTCCGATCATACCTTTTTCTGCTGCTACTTCAGTTAATGCACTGTAGTCGCTTAAAGAGTATGATGCTACGTTAGCTGCTTCTAGTTTTTCTTTTCCTGCTTCTAACTCGTATGTGAAGATTGATACGATTCCTAATACTTCACAGCCTGCTTCGCGAAGTGCTTCTACACATGTAATTGCACTACCACCAGTTGAAATTAAGTCTTCTACTACTACAACTTTTTGACCTTTTTCAGCTTTTCCTTCAATTTGATTCCCTTTACCGTGGCCTTTTGCTTTACTACGTACGTAGCACATTGGTAAATTCATACGATCGCTTACCCATGCAGCGTGCGCAATACCAGCAGTTGCTGTTCCTGCAATAACTTCTACAGTTGGGAAGTGCTCTTTAATTAACTCTTCTAATCCAGCTGCAATCGCTTGACGTACTTTTGGATAAGATAAAGTTAAACGGTTATCACAATAAATTGGTGATTTCATACCTGAAGACCAAGTGAATGGATCATTCGGTTGTAAAAATACTGCTCCAATTTCTAATAAATGCGATGCGATTTCTTTTTTCATACTGTTACACCTTCCCACTGTTGTTTTACTGTTTTATACGCTTCAAGCGGATTTTCTGCTTTTGTAATACTACGTCCAACTACGATGTAGCTTGAGCCAAGTTCCCTCGCACGTTTCGGTGTTGCTACGCGCACCTGATCATTCACATCATCGCTTGCAAGACGGATCCCCGGTGTTACTGTTACAAATTCATTCCCGCATACTTCACGTAATTTTGGAACTTCAAGCGTTGAGCAAACAACGCCATCAAGTCCACTTTCTTTCGTTAATTTTGCATAATGAGCAACCGCTTCTTCTAACGTTTTCTCAATGCCGATCTCTTTTTTCATCATAGCTTCCGAAGTGCTTGTTAGTTGTGTAACTGCAATACAAATCGGTCTCTCTTTTCCTTCTTGCTTACCTTCCTCTAATCCCTCAATCGCAGCTTTCATCATACTGCTTCCCCCAGCAGCATGAACATTTACCATATCAACATCTAGACTAGCTAGGCTACGCATAGCGCTTTTTACTGTATTCGGAATATCATGAAGTTTTAAATCTAGAAAGATTTTATGTCCTTTTTCTTTTAAGTACGTAATAATCGCAGGGCCTTCTTTGTAAAATAACTCCATACCAACTTTGACAAATAACTCTTCCCCTTCAAAGTGGCGCAAGAATTGTTCTACATCTTGTTTCCCCGGAAAATCTAGTGCAACGATTAACGACTGTGACATGTTTGCTTCCAGCTCCTTCCTTGACATTCCGAAATGTGATCAAATCCTAATTCATCTAGTAATGCTGGTAACTCTTCAATAATTGTCGGACATACGAACGGATCTATGAAGTTTGCTGTACCTACTGCAACTGCGCTTGCACCAGCGTAGAAGAACTCAATTACATCTTCTGCTGACTCAATACCACCCATTCCGATAATTGGAATGTTAACCGCTTGGCTTACTTCATGTACCATACGAATTGCTACTGGCTTAATCGCAGGACCTGATAGTCCGCCCGTACGGTTTGCTAAAATTGGTTGAGCTGTTTTTAAATCTAGACGCATACCAAGCAATGTATTAATCATCGTTAAACCATCTGCACCTGCATTTTCAATCGCTTTTGCAATTTCCACAATGTTTGCCACGTTCGGTGACAATTTCACGTATACAGGTACTTCAGAAACCTCTTTTACTCGCTTCGTTAAATCAGCAGCAATTTCAGGATTTGTACCAAAAGCGATACCACCTGTTTTTACGTTCGGACAAGAAATATTTAATTCTAGTGCATGGACATTAGGCGCTTTAGAAATTTCCTTTGCAACTGCTACGTAATCCTCAGCTTGTGAGCCCGCAACATTCGCAATGATTGGAAGATCAAATTGTTCTAACCATGGTAATTCAGAATTCATTACTTTTTCTAAACCTGGGTTTTGAAGTCCGATTGCATTTAACATGCCGCCTGGTGTTTCAGCAACACGAGGCGTCGGATTTCCATAACGTGGTTGTTCTGTCGTCGCTTTAATCATGATTGATCCTAGTACACTTAAATCGTAAAACTGTGCATATTCACGACCAAATCCAAAGCATCCAGATGCCGGTATAATTGGATTTTTTAATGACAATCCTGGTAATTCAACTTGCAATCTGTTCATAGTACAACCTCCCCAATTGGAAATACCGGTCCGTCGCTACACACCTTCTTGTAAGAATGTCCACTTGGATCTTCTTGTAAGTGGCATACACATGCGAAACAAGCTCCAATACCACAACCCATACGTTCTTCTAATGAAATATAGGCTTTTTTCTCTTTGTAACGTCCCTCTAATGCACGAAGCATCGCTAACGGGCCACATGAATAAAGAATGTCAAAGTCGATTCCGTAATTATCAATTACATCTGTAACAAATCCCTTTGTACCGTGTGTGCCGTCTACTGTTGCAACGTACGTATCACCAAGTTCTGCAAATTTTTCTTCATAGAAAACAACATCTTTCGTTTGAAAACCTAAGATGTGAATCACACGTACCCCTTTTGCAACGAGGCGCTGTGATAATTCATAAAGTGGTGGTACCCCAATTCCCCCGCCTACTAATAAAGCCGTTTGTCCTGTTTCTGCTTCTTCTACAGGAAAACCGTGTCCTAGTGGTCCTAGTACATCTACCATTTCACCTTGTTTTCTAGTTGCTAATGTTTTTGTCCCTTGTCCTTCCGCACGATATAGCATTGTAAACTCGTTCTTCTCTTGATCTACATTACAAATACTAATCGGGCGGCGCAGAAGGGGCGCAATGCCCTCTGCTACCTTAATGTGTACAAACTGCCCTGGTTCGTTCATTTGCTGTACTAATGTTCCTTGAAGCACTAATTCGTAAATGTTTTTTGCGATTTCTTTTTGGTTAACGACGATCATATTTTGCTTTTGCATCATGCATGTACCACCTCGTGACGCTTTGTTTGCGTAATTTCTTTCATTGAATGAGCTGAGAATGTCATAGATTCTAATACTCGTAAGATTGCTCTCGTTGTATCAAGTGATGTTAAGCAAGCCACACCGTTTTCTACTGATTCACGGCGAATGCGGAAACCATCACGCGCTGGTTGTTTTCCTTTTGTTAATGTATTGATTACAAACTGTGCTTTTCCTTGGCGGATAATATCTAGTAAGTTGTAGTCTTCAGAATCAATTTTGTTTACAACTTGTACTGGGATATTTTGCTCTGCTAATGTTTGTGCCGTTCCAGCTGTTGCTAATAAGTTATAGCCGATTTCATGGAAACGTTTTGCAATTTCCATCGCCTCTTCTTTATCTTTATCCGCTACAGTGATGATTACGGATCCGTGCGTTGGGATGTTAATTCCTGAGGCAACTAACCCTTTGTATAATGCTTTTTCAAGCGTTAAGTCTTTCCCCATTACTTCCCCTGTTGATTTCATTTCAGGTCCTAATGTTGTATCAACTGAGCGTAGTTTCGCAAATGAGAATACTGGTGCTTTTACATACACTTCTTTCTCTTCTGGGTGATAGCCCGTTCCGTATCCTTGCTCTATTAGGTTTTGACCTAAAATAACTTTCGTTGCAACATTCGCCATCGGTACGCCTGTAATTTTACTTAAGAATGGTACTGTACGGCTCGCACGTGGGTTTACTTCAATTACATACACTTGATCTTTGAATACTACAAACTGGATATTTAGTAACCCAACAATGTTTAATCCTTTTCCAAGTGCAATTGTATGTTCAATAATTTGTTCTTTTAGTTCGTCAGATAAGCTTTGTGGTGGATATACTCCAATTGAATCCCCAGAGTGAACTCCAGCGCGTTCAATATGTTCCATAATACCTGGAATGAACACATTCTCACCGTCTGAAATTGCATCTACTTCAATTTCTTTACCAACCATGTAACGGTCGATTAATACCGGATGCTCTGCATGAACTTTAACTGCATTTTTCATGTAGTGCAGTAGTTCTTCTTGACGATATACGATTTCCATCGCACGTCCACCTAGTACGTAAGATGGTCTTACTAATACTGGGTAACCAATTTCTTCAGCGATTGCTACCGCTTGTTCTACAGTTGTTGCTGTTTTACCAACTGGTTGCGGGATTCCTAATTTTGTTAATGCAGCTTCGAATTTATCTCGATCTTCTGCGCGGTCTAAATCTTCAAGTGATGTTCCTAAAATTTTCACACCGTGTTCTTCTAATTTCGCCGCTAAGTTAATTGCCGTTTGTCCACCGAATTGTACGATAACACCTTCTGGCTTTTCTAAATCGATAATGTGCATTACATCTTCAATTGTTAATGGTTCAAAGTATAATTTGTCAGAAATACTGAAGTCTGTTGAAACTGTTTCTGGGTTGTTATTTACAATGATTGCCTCATATCCAGCTTCTTTAATTGCCCATACAGAGTGAACTGTTGCGTAGTCAAACTCAACACCTTGACCGATACGGATTGGACCAGACCCTAGTACAACCACACTCTTACGATCTGTTATAACCGATTCATTCTCGTCACCGTATGTGCTGTAGTAGTAAGGTGTTGCAGATTCAAACTCTGCCGCACAAGTATCTACCATTTTATAAACAGGAGTCATATTACTTTCTTTACGCATATCGTAAATTTCACGCTCTGTTTTGTTCCAAGCATTGGCGATGTAATGATCACTGAATCCCATTTCTTTTGCAGATTGTAACACTTCCATATTTCCTGCATTTTCTTTTACTTCGTGTTCCATGTTTACGATGTTTTCAATTTTTTGTAAGAAGAAGAAGTCCATTTCACACCATGAATTAATTTCTTCTTTCGTTACACCTTGACGGATTGCTTCTGCTACAACGAACAGACGCTCATCGTCAGCTTTTATAATACGTTTTTTCATTGTTTCTTTATCAAGTTCTTTTAAATGGTCTAATTCTAAGTGATAAATCCCTAGCTCTAAAGAACGAACCGCTTTTAATAATGATTGCTCTAAGTTACGTCCAATTGACATAACTTCACCAGTTGCCTTCATTTGTGTACCAAGCGTTCTGTTTGCTGATTCGAACTTATCAAATGGCCAACGTGGAATTTTTGAAACGACATAGTCTAATGCTGGCTCGAAGCAAGCGTATGTTTTTTGTGTTACTGGATTTACAATTTCATCTAATGTTAAACCGACTGCAATTTTCGCTGCTAACTTCGCAATTGGATATCCAGTTGCTTTAGATGCTAGTGCAGATGAACGACTCACACGCGGATTTACTTCGATTACATAGTATTGGAAGCTATGCGGATCTAGTGCAAGCTGTACGTTACAGCCACCTTCGATTCCTAATGCACGAATAATTCGTAATGAAGTGTTTCGTAACATTTGATACTCACGGTCACTTAATGTTTGACTCGGTGCTACAACGATTGAATCACCTGTGTGAACCCCAACTGGATCGATATTTTCCATGTTACATACTACAATCGCGTTATCATTCGAATCACGCATTACTTCATATTCAATTTCCTTACAACCAGCAATGCTCTTTTCTAATAAACATTGTGTTACTGGACTATGTTTTAATCCACCTGATACGATTTCAATTAGTTCTTCTTCATTACTACAGATTCCGCCACCTGTTCCCCCCATTGTAAATGCTGGGCGAACAATAACTGGATAACCAATTTCTTTTACAAATTCATGTGCTTCTTCTAGCGTATGAATAATGGTACTAGATGGAATTGGTTCATTTAATTCCTGCATTAATGTACGGAATAAATCACGATCTTCCGCTTGCTCAATTGCTGATAATTTTGTTCCTAAAATTTCAACTCCGCATTCTTCAAGTATGCCTGATTTCGCAAGTTCAACAGCCATATTTAGGCCTGTTTGACCACCTAATGTTGGTAGGATTGCATCTGGACGTTCTTTACGAATGATACGGCTTACGAATTCTAATGTTAATGGTTCTATATATACTTTATCTGCTGTTGCAGTATCTGTCATAATTGTTGCTGGGTTAGAGTTAACAAGGATTACTTTGTAACCTTCTTCTCTAAGAGATTGACAAGCTTGTGTACCAGAGTAATCAAACTCTGCTGCTTGCCCAATTACAATTGGTCCTGATCCGATTACTAAAATTGTGTTAATGTCTAGGCGTTTTGGCATAACTCTTCCCCTTCTTTCTTGAAGTTTTCAATCATTTCTAAGAAATCTTCGAATAAATCATTTGCATCTTCTGGTCCCGCTGAAGCTTCTGGATGGTATTGTACTGTAAATGCTGGAAACTTCGTATGACGAAGACCTTCTACTGTTCCATCATTTAAAGCAACATGTGTAATTTCAAGATTTGTATTTTCAACTGACTCTTCTTCTACTGCGTATCCATGGTTTTGAGAAGTAATTGCTACTTTTCCAGTTGCAAGATTTTTTACTGGATGATTTAAACCACGATGACCGAACTTCAACTTACTTGTATTTGCACCAGATGCTAATGCGAATAACTGATGTCCTAAGCAAATCCCGAATAAAGGAACTTTACCGATAATGTCTTTTAACATTTCAATTGCTTCTGGTACATCTTTTGGATCCCCAGGTCCATTACTTAACATAATTCCATCTGGGCTAAGGCGTAAAATCTCTTCTGCTGTTGTATTGTAAGGTACTACAATTACATCACAGTCACGCTTATTTAATTCTCTTAAAATACCATGTTTCATTCCGAAGTCTACAAGTACAACTCGATGACCACGGCCTGGGCTTGGGTATGGGTCTTTCGTTGATACGCGTTTTACATGATCTGTAAATACTGTCGCTTTTAATTGGCTCACAATGTACTCTACATCTGCATCCATGTTACAAAGTCGTCCGCGTAATGTACCGTATTGACGAATTTTTCTCGTTAATTTTCTCGTATCAATTCCTGCTAATCCTGGAATGTTTCTTTCTTTTAAGTAATCATTTAACGAAATTTCATTACGGAAGTTTGATGGATGATCACAAATTTCATTTACGATTAAACCATTTACAGATGGGTGAATGGATTCAAAATCGTCACGGTTAATGCCGTAGTTTCCGATTAATGGGTACGTAAATGTTACGATTTGACCGCAATATGATGGATCAGATAATGTTTCTTGATATCCAGTCATTCCTGTTGTAAATACAACCTCACCTGACTTTTCGATTTCGCCTCCGAAACCTTTTCCAATTAATACTGTTCCATCTTCTAAGATAAGTTGTCTTTTCATACTAATGCACTCTCCTTTTGCCATGCGATCTTACCGCCAACGATTGTCATTACCGGCCATCCTTGGCATTTCCAACCTGCGAATGGTGTATTTTTTCCTTTTGATAAGAATGTTGTTGGATCAATCTCTTCTTCTTGTTCTAAATCAATGATTGTAATATCAGCTACTCTACCTTCTTTCAGGCGACCTGCTTCTAAACCGAATGTATCAGCTGGTTTTTCTGTTAAGAATTGAATTAACTGTTCTAATGTAATAATTTCTTTTTTCACAAGGTTTGTGTATAGAAGTGGGAATGCTGTTTCAAAACCAGTAATTCCGAATGGTGCTCTTTCAATTCCTTGTGCTTTCTCTTCCGCTGTATGCGGTGCATGGTCAGTTGCGATCATATCGATCGTTCCATCTAATAGCCCTTCAATTAACGCTGCGTGGTCTTCTTTTCCACGAAGCGGTGGGTTCATTTTAAAGTTAGGATCAGCTGATGGGATATCATCTTCACATAACACTAAGTGATGCGGTGTTACTTCTGCTGTTACTTTAATTCCAGCACGTTTTGCATCACGGATTACACGTACAGACCCTTTCGTACTTACGTGACATACGTGATAGTGACAATCTGCCGCTTCAGCAAGCAGTATATCCCTTGCAATATGTACAGATTCACATACTGATGGGATACCGTTTAATCCGTGTTTCTCAGAAAACTTCCCTTCATGTACACAACCTTTATTAATAAGTGTATTTTCTTCACAGTGTGCAACTACTGCCATATTCAACTTCGCTGCACGCTTCATAGCAGCTAGCATCATGCTCGCATCTTGTACGCCTACTCCATCATCAGTGAAAGCGAATGCTCCAAGCTCTTTTAACGTTTCGAAATCTGTCATTTCAGAACCTGCTTGACGTACTGTAATTGCTCCATATGGTAATACATTTACGTGTGCTTTTTCTTTAATACGTTTTTGTAAGTCTTCCATATGTTCCCTGCAATCTGGTACTGGACGTGTATTTGGCATTGCGCAAATTGTAGTGAATCCACCTTTTGCCGCTGCTAGTGTGCCTGTTGCAATTGTTTCTTTATGTTCACCACCTGGCTCACGAAGATGTACATGTACATCTACTAATCCAGGTGCGATTAACTTTCCGTTCACATCGATTACTTCAGCATTATCTGCCGTAATATTTTCTGCTACTTTCGCAATTTTACCGTCTTGTACGAGAAGATCTGTTGCTACGATTATTCCTTCTTCATTCATATAACGACCATTTTTAAACAAATAATTCATGTTTCATTCCTCCTAATACATTTGGTAAGGCGCGTTTTAGTACAGCCATTCTTACGTAAACTCCATTTTCCATTTGTTTAAATATGCGTGAACGCTCACACTCAACAAGTTCACTTGCAATTTCCACATCCCGGTTGAAAGGAGCTGGATGCATAATAATGCTTCCTTCTTTCATACGTTTTTCTCTTTCAAGCGTTAATCCGTGTTTTTCATGATACTCTTTCATAATGTCTGTTTCATAATGATCATGACGCTCATGCTGTACACGAAGTAACATCATTACATCAACTTCTGGAACTAGCTCATCTAAGTTTTTGTACGTTCCAAATGTGTTTTTTTCATCTTTCCACTCTTCTGGGCTTGCAAAATAAATCGTTGCCCCAAGCTTCGTTAATGTTTCAGCATTGGATCGTGCTACTCGGCTATGGCGAATATCTCCAACAATTGCAATCTTTAAACCTTCAAAACTTCCAAACTCTTGTTTAATTGTCAGAAGGTCGAGCAGACATTGCGTTGGATGATTTCCGCATCCATCTCCAGCATTTAAGATTGGAATGTTTACTTGATCTTTTAGCTCATCGAAGTAACGATCTTGCTCGTGGCGGATGACTACCGCTTTTGTTCCGATTGATTCCAGTGTTTTTATCGTGTCGTATAACGTTTCTCCTTTTTGTACGCTAGATGAATCTGCTGAAAAGTTTAATACGTCAAGTCCTAATCTCTTCTCAGCAACTTCGAAGCTAAATCTCGTTCTCGTACTATTCTCAAAGAACAAGTTCGCAACAAAAGTTTGCTCTGTTGTTTTGCTCTCTTTCCCATTCGCGAAATCTTCTGCGTCTTTTAGGATTTCTGAAATTTCTAGTTCCGATAATTCACTCATCGTTAACAAATGGCTCATCGTCATCCCTCATCTTTCTGATTTTTATGATAGCACTTATGGATATTTATAACAACATTTGTATAAAAATACCCTAGTCATGTGAGACTAGGGTGCAAGGAAGAAGCCACCCTTTTCTGTCTCACAGGACTGAATTAAAAGGTTGTTTTTATGAAGCAATCTGCTTAGATTGTTTTATTTGTTTCGTTTCTGGTAGTAGTAGATTTAACAGTACACCTACAATTGCTGCTAGTGCCATTCCTTCTACTTGGAACGATTCTCCTACGTGAAGTACCGCTCCGCCAATACCAATTACTAGTATAACTGATGCAATCATTAAGTTTCGTTTGTCACTTAAATCTGTTCTATCATCTACCATCATGCGTAAACCACTTGATGCGATTACACCGAATAGTAAGATTGATACACCACCCATAACTGGTGTTGGAATCGAGTGGATCAGTGCTGAAATCTTCCCGATAAATCCAAACATGATTGCGAATACTGCTGAACCGATGAATAAGTATACACTGTACGCTCTCGTAATTGCTAGCACACCGATGTTTTCACCGTATGTTGTATTCGGTGGTCCACCGATTAGTGATGCGATTAATGTTGCTACCCCATCCCCAAAGATTGAACGGTGTAAACCTGGTTTTTCAATTAAATCTCTTTTAATAACATTTCCAAGTACAATTTGATGTCCGATATGTTCTGAAATTGTTACTAGTGCTACCGGCACCATTAAGAGTACAATCTTCCACGAAAACTCTGGTGTGTATGTTACAAACGGTACTGTGAAATCAGGTACGACAAACCATTTCGCCTCAGCTACCGGTTTTAAATCTACTAGCCCTTGGAAGTAAGCGAAGATATATCCGCCGATGATTCCAAGTAACACCGGTATGATGCTGAAAAATCCTCTTCCAAATATGGAGCAAATGATTGTAATTGCTAATGTTACTAGTGCTACTGAAAAGTGTGTAATGCTATACTTACCATCCGCACCGTTCATCGCCATGTTCACTGCTGTATGTGCTAAAGCTAAACCGATTACCATTACTACCGGACCAACTACGATTGGCGGAAGTAATTTCATAATCCACGCTGATCCAGATTTCTTAATTCCGATTGAAATTAAGATGTACACCAGTCCTGCAAGTAAACCACCAAGCATCGCTGCTCCGGGGCCACCTGCTGTTTTTGCTGCAATAATCGGTGCGATAAAGGCGAATGATGATCCTAAATACGCAGGTACTTGACCTTTCGTTATAAGAAGAAACGCTAGCGTTCCTAATCCACTTGATATTAACGCTACTGACGGATTCAAGCCTGTTAAAAATGGAACAAGCACTGTTGATCCAAACATCGCGAACAAATGTTGTATACTTAAAAATAACCATTTTCCCGGTTTCGGTACTTCATTAACGTCTAACACTGGCTTTTGTTCCATTGTTACATCCTCCTTCAGTTTAAATCTTTGCAATAAAAAAACTCTTTGTGCCTGTGCACAAAGAGTCCTATACTTTCGTATGCCAAATTCGACATATGAAAGCCAAGACCCTTTGGCAGCCTCACAGGACTACATTTAAAAGGGCTTTACTTATCGTATATACTTACTCGATCTTGTTGATCTGTCTCTTGCAAATCAACTTCGATACGCTCTTCACTTGATGTTGGAATGTTCTTTCCTACATAATCAGCGCGAATTGGTAATTCACGATGTCCTCTATCTACAAGAACAGCTAATTGAATTTGTGATGGTCTTCCTAAATCCATAAGAGCATCCATCGCAGCTCGAACTGTTCTTCCTGTATACAATACATCATCTACAAGGATTACTTTTTTCTTCGTAATATCTACTGGAATATCTGAACCTTTTACTAGTGGTTCTTTATTCTTTGATTGAAGTGTTAAGTCATCACGATATAAAGTTATATCTAACTCTCCTACTTCCATCTCTTTTCCTTCAATTTGACCAATTCGTTCTGCCAAACGTTGTGCAATAAAAATTCCACGTGTTTTAATTCCGACAAGAACACAATTATCCACACCTTTATTTCGTTCCACGATTTCATGACTAATTCGTGTTAAAGCGCGGCGAATCATTTGGTCATCTAAAACGACAGCTTTTTCCTGCATGCTCTACACCTCCAAGCTATTTTTCTTGCGTGAGAGTAATGGTATAAAAAAAGTCCTCTCAGCGTGTGCGAGAGGATTTTTGAAAAAAGGGTACAACATACCCTAAGTATTTCAAACCGTTACCTTCTCAACCTCACGGGGCTGTGTTAAAGGATCATTATTTAACTGTTGTCAGTATCTCAGTTTTCTCATGATTTGTCAATACTATTTCCGTAAAATATTTAAAGTCTCTTCAAACACTTCTGGAATCGGTGCCTCAAACTGAATATATTCACCAGTACGAGGGTGGTCAAATCCTAAAATACCTGCATGAAGTGCCTGTCCATTCATGTCTAATGTTTTCTTTGGTCCATACTTTGGATCTCCTGCAAGTGGATAGCCAATATATTTCATATGAACACGAATTTGGTGTGTACGTCCTGTTTCTAAGCGACATTCTACAAGTGTGAAATCTTTGAAACGCTCTAACACTTGGAAATGCGTAACAGCATGCTTACCATTTTCATCAACTGTCATACTTTGACGTTCTTTCTTATCACGAGCAATCGGAGCATCAATCGTTCCCTTATCATGCGGAATAACACCGTGTACAATCGCTTTGTAACGTCTTGTTACTGTTTTTGCTACAAGTTGATTTACAAGTGATTCGTGTGCCATATCATTTTTAGCAACCATTAATAGGCCAGATGTATCTTTATCAATACGATGCACGATACCAGGACGCATTACACCGTTAATGCCTGATAAATCTGTACAATGATGCATAAGACCATTCACAAGTGTGCCACTTGTATGGCCTGGTGCTGGATGTACAACCATACCACGTGGCTTATTTACAACAAGTACATCTGCATCTTCATAATAAATTTCTAAGTTCATATCTTCCGCTTGAATATCTAACTCTTCCGGATCAGGAATCGTTACTGTAATTTCATCATTTTCTTTAACTTTATAATTTACTTTTACCGATTTCCCATTCACTGTTACAACATCATCTTTAATCCATTGCTGTACTTGTGAACGTGACCATTCACTGTTAATTTCTGCAACGAATTTATCGATTCGCTCACTTTTTTGTTCTTCTGCAACTGTTACCTGTACTACTTCACTCATTCAATTACTCCTTCGTTTTCTTGCCTTCTAATAATGTTTGAATAATAATTAATACAACACCAATACATAACGCTGAATCAGCTACATTGAATACTGGATAGTTGTACGAGAAAATATACACGTGAATAAAATCCACTACTTCTTGTCTAAATACACGATCAATAAAGTTACCAATTGCTCCACCTAAAATTAGACCTAATGAAATTCCTAGAAGCTTGTCTGTTTTTGCATATTTTTTCATATACATTACGATAAATACTACAAAGACAACCGTAATAATGTAGAAAAACCACATTTTATTTTCTAAAATCCCCCAGGCAGCTCCTCTATTTCGATGTGATGTTATGTATAATACATTATCGATTATCGGAATGCTCATACCCAATTCCATGTTCTTTACAATTAGCCACTTCGATATTTGATCGATGGCAATGACAAATAACGCTATTACATAATATATCATTTTCATTTCCCCCACAAAGACAGTGTACCTCAAAATTTTAGCATAGCTGCTACCTTTTCACAATGAACCTTTATAGAAGAATAAAATAAATTAAAAAAAGGTAATATAATATCGTTGTGCGTATTCATACATTTACCTTTTCATAGAAAAATTCATGAATCGTACGGGCAGTCGGCATTGTTTTCATTTGCTTTGTCGAAATTACTCTCCCCGTCTCTTCACAAATACCGTACATATCTATTTCCATTTTAAATAATGCGCGTTCTACATCCTTTAAGTCCTCTTTTATATCATGTAATAGCAATTTTTTCTTTATCTCTTCCTTAATTTCATATCCAAGCTCTTGGCTGAACTCAGCATCATATTTGTGCATTACTTCTTTAGCTAGTCTCTCTTGCAACTCTTTTCTCATCAATTGCAATTCTTCTTTTATTTCCATGTAAATTTCATTCACGTGTACATTCCTCCTAGCTGTAATGTACAGTTAGTGTGTCCGAAATTTATTTGCTTACCTCACACACATTTTTCCTTCACAGGAAAGAGCCTGAAAGTTATTTCGATATACCATCAATAAAAAAACTGACTGCATCAATAGCAGTCAGTTTTTTTATTATTTTACATAGTTTTCTTTAACAACTGATGCACAACGCTCACATAATGTTTCATGTTCAGCATCTTTACCAATTGTTTCTGAAACTACCCAACAACGTTCGCATGTTTCACCAGTTGCTTGAGAAACGACAACCGCTGTATGCTCATACTTAGGCGCATCTGCTGGAGCTTCTTCCATCATACCACCAAGTTTATATTCAGAAACGATGAATAATTGCTTCAAGTCTTCGCTAATAGACTCTAACATTACTTTCATTTCTGCAGTTGGATAAAGGGTAATGCTCGCATTTAATGACTTACCAATTACTTTCTCATTACGAGCTACTTCTAACGCTTTTAATACGTCATCACGTAATGTCATAAATGCATCCCATTTCGCTTTTAACGCTTCCGAACCCTCTACTTCTGTAGCTTCCGGCATGTTAGTTAACTGTACGCTTTCTTCTGTTACACCTGGAACATATGGCCATACTTCATCAGCTGTATGAGGTAAGATTGGTGTTACAAGTTTCGTTAATGCAACAAGAACGTCATATAATACAGTTTGAATTGCACGACGATCCGCGTGATTTGCACCTTCAATGTATAAAATGTCTTTTGCAAAGTCTAAGTAGAATGAACTTAGATCAATTGTACAGAAGTTGTGAATAGCATGATATACAGCAGCAAAGTCATATGTTTCATATGCTTCTTTTACTTTTGTAATTAAGTCATTTAACTTCACTAACATGTAACGATCTACTTCACGAAGTTCAGCTACCGCTACTGTGTTTTCACTTGGCTTAAAGTCATCTAAGTTGCCTAATAAGAAACGGAATGTGTTACGGATTTTACGATACACTTCTGCTACTTGTTTTAAAATATCATCTGAAATACGTACGTCAGATTGATAGTCAACAGATGATACCCATAAACGTAAAATATCTCCGCCTAATTGATCCATAATTTTCTTCGGTACGACGATGTTTCCAATCGACTTACTCATTTTACGTCCTTCACCATCTAGTACGAAACCATGGCTTAGTACGCCTTTATATGGAGCTTTACCTGTTACAGCAACCGCTGTTGATAATGAAGAGTTAAACCAACCACGATATTGGTCAGATCCTTCTAAATATAAATCAGCTGGACGTTGTAAGTCATCGCGCTCTTCTAATACCGCTTGGTGAGATGAACCTGAGTCGAACCATACATCCATGATATCTGTTTCTTTACGGAATTCACCATTTGGGCTACCTGGATGTGTAAATCCTTCTGGTAATAAATCTTTCGCTTCACGCTCAAACCATACGTTAGAACCGTGTTCACGGAATAAATCTGCTACATGGTTAATTGTTTCATCTGTAATAATTGGATCACCATTCTCAGCATAGAATACAGGAATTGGCACACCCCATGCACGCTGACGAGAAATACACCAGTCACCACGGTCACGAACCATGTTATGAAGACGAGTTTCGCCCCATGCTGGTACCCATTTCGTTTCCGCAACAGCTTCTAATAACTCTTTACGGAATGCTTCAATAGATGCAAACCACTGTGCTGTCGCACGGAAAATAATTGGTTTTTTCGTTCTCCAATCATGTGGGTATGAATGCGTAATGAATGTTAGTTTCAGTAACGCGCCTACTTCTTCTAATTTTTCTGTAATTGGCTTGTTAGCTTTATCATAGAATAAGCCTTCAAATCCAGGTGCTTCATTTGTTAATACACCTTTATCATCAACTGGGCAAAGTACTTCTAATCCATACTTTTTACCAACAACGAAGTCATCTTCCCCATGTCCTGGTGCTGTATGAACACAACCTGTACCTGCATCTGTTGTTACGTGATCTCCTAGCATAACTAATGAATCACGCTCGTAGAATGGGTGTTTTGCAACTGTATACTCAAGTTCGCTACCTTTTACCGTTTTCACAACTTCAGCATTTTCCCACTCTAACGTTTTTGCAACTGTCTCAAATAATTCAGAAGCGATAATATATTTCTCATCATTTACTTTTACAATGCTATATTCAAGCTCTGGATGAACAGAAATACCTAAGTTCGCAGGTAATGTCCAAGGAGTTGTTGTCCAAATGATAAATTTCTCATCACCTTCTAATACGTTCTTTCCGTCTTTTACAGGGAACGCTACATAAATAGATGCTGATTTTTTATCTTGGTATTCAATTTCAGCTTCTGCTAAAGCAGACTCACTTGTTGGAGACCAGTAAACTGGTTTTTGCCCTTTATAGATGTAACCTTTTTTCGCCATATCACCAAACACTTTAATTTGTTGTGCTTCATAAGCTGGCTCTAAAGTAATATATGGATTATCCCAATCTGCACGTACACCTAGGCGCTTAAATTGTTCACGTTGACGTTCTACTTGTTCATATGCATACTCTGCACATAACTTACGGAACTCAGCAACTGTCATTTCTTTACGTTTTACACCTTTATTCGTTAACGCTTGTTCGATTGGTAAACCGTGCGTATCCCAACCTGGAACATATGGTGCACTGAAACCAGTCATTGACTTATAGCGAACAATAAAGTCTTTTAACACTTTATTTAATGCATGTCCCATATGAATGTCACCATTCGCATATGGAGGTCCATCATGCAACACAAATAAAGGACGGCCTTTTGTATGTTCTTGTACTTTTTCATAAATATTCATTTCAGCCCATTTTTCTTGCATTGCAGGCTCACGTTTTGGTAAATTCCCACGCATTGGGAACTCTGTTTTTGGCATCAGTAATGTATTTTTGTACTCCATGCTCAATTCCTCCTTACATGTATAAAAGAAATACTTAAAAAACGGAATAAAAAAGAGACCTTCTCATCCCAAAAAGGGACGAGAAAGTCTCCCGCGGTACCACCCTAGTAGATTCTATACATATGTATAAAACCCTCTTTATATTCTTAACGCGAATACACGCCTACGCTTACTCTATTTGTTCAGCGCGGAACTCCAGGGTGATATTCCCACTAATCTCCTTATCCTGAGCTTACACCGTCCTCAGTTCGCTATATAAGGTTTGAAAAGGTACTTATCCCTATCTTCGTTTTTCTTAATAAATATGCTGTTTAAAATTATATGTAATAATGAGAAAAACGTCAAGCTTACACTGTTTCTTCTTTTTTCAACAGCTCATCTACTTCGTCTTCTAACTCAATTAGTTTATCCCAATCATCGTTGTTTAGCATTTCAAGCTGTGTCTCTAATAACATACGGAAACGAGTTCGGAATACTTTCGCTTGTTTCTTTAGCTCTTCAATATCAAAAGCAACTTTTCTTGATTTTACTAAAGCTTCGTTAATGATACGATCTGCATTTTTTTCAGCTTCACGTACGATTAATTTCGCTTCTTTTTGTGCATTACGTTTTACTTCTTCCGCTGCTTCTTGTGCAACAACGATAGATTTGTTTAACGTATCTTCAATGTTAGAAAAATGATCTAACTTTCCTTCTAATTGCGCAACTTTTTCTTCTAAAGCTTTTTTCTCACGAATGACTAATTCATAATCTTTGATAATTTGATCAAGAAACTCATTTACTTGATCTTCATCATAGCCACGGAATCCGCGACCAAATTCTTTGTTATGAATATCTAATGGTGTTAACGGCACAACGCCACCTCCAAGTAGTTATCTAAATTTCCTCTTTCAATTATATCTTTTCTTCGACAAAATAGGAGGATTTCCTTCTAAAAAACCAATCATTTTAGTATACCATACAAAATTCTCCATTTGTCGCGTTTTGTTCTACCTTCTACAGAAAACAATTTACTTCGCCCATATCCTCTCACCGAAAACACATCTCCTGGATAACATTCATAAGAAGTTTGCTCTACTGTTTTCCAATTGACTTTTACTAAACCATTTTTTATGAAAGGTTGCACTTTCTGTCTGGATATATGTAACATTTCAGCCAACATAACATCTAAGCGAAGTGAAGAAACCGTTCCAGATTTCTCTCCCCACGTTTCATGAGTCTGTAGAATTTGTTCTCCTTGTACTGCTGATAAGGAGACTTTTACTTTCCCTATTGCTTGTAAGTTCATCTCAATGTAAGATACGATTTCTTTCGCAACTACAATTTGGGCACGATTTTCTTGAAGCAAAATATCACCACATTTTTCTCTCGTTAAACCAAGTGACATAAATGTACCTAATATTTGCCTATGTTCTAGCGTATAAAACTTGGAAGGATAGTCAATTTCTAATACTTCTACTTGAAATTCTTCTTCATTTAATTCTAGATAGTCTGGATAAATAAGTGCTCTTCTACGCTCTGCGTAAGGCGTTGCACCATCAAATTGCACAGCAACATCTCCTTGTCCAATTACCATAGAAACAATTTGTTGCTGTCTTGGATCAAGGAAATCTGTTAGTTTCACTTGATGGTACTCTGCTGCTCGCTTCCACTCTAGCACTTTATCTACAAAGACCTCTTCATCAGGTCTGAAATGTTCGTAAATGCTCATGTATTTAGCCTCTTATTACAAGAAATAGCTGAACAAACTGAACAAACCACTTTTAGCAAGTTTTAACGCAAAAATCGCAACGAGTGGAGAGATATCAATCATACCAAACGGCGGAATAAATCTGCGAAATGGTTCTAAATACGGTTCACAAATACGTGCAAGAAAATCTCCAAAAGTTGATTCCTTTGCACCAGGAAACCATGATAGGAGGATGTAAATGATAAGTGCCCACGAGTAAATCTCGATAGCAGTAAGTAAAACATTTAAAACGGTTGTCATGGCGTATTACCACCTCTTTATATTTGTTTCTTCTTCTTCGCCGAATAATTCTGAAATTGCACCAACAATATCTACATTTTCAGGTGTACACATAAATGTTTTCGGACCTATTTTTTGAATGTCCCCGCCTATAGCGTATACAGTACCACTTAAAAAGTCAACGATACGTACTGCTTGATCAGTAGACATTCTTTGCAAATTAATTACAACAGCTCGTCTACCTTTCAAATGGTCCGCAATACCTTGCGCTTCCGAATACGTGCGTGGTTCTAATAAAACAACTTTTGAAGATTGCTTTGCCGTTTCAATGCTCACAACATTTTGTTTCGGTTGTGCTTTCGGAAACGTAACATCTTGTTGTTCCGGCGGATCTTGCTGCTTCTTCATATCCGTTTGCTCCTTTTCATAGCTATATTGAGCTGCTTCTTTTTCTTCTGGTGTATCAAAAAAGAAGTATTTTACTTTTGACCAACTCATAATAAGATTCTCCTTCCTTTTACGCTTTTCCTACTAAAATCGTTCCCAAACGAATATATGTAGCACCTTCTTCAATTGCAATCGTGTAATCATTGGACATTCCCATTGATAATTCTTTACATGGCGCATGTAATAGATTTAGCTCCTGCACCTCTATTTGTAGCTTGCGCAAGTCCTTAAAGCAGCGACGAACTTCTTCCTCTTCTTCTGTAAATGGCGCCATCGTCATTAGTCCAACCACTTCAATCTTATCCAATTCTTGCAAACTTTGAATAAAAGAAACTGTTTCTTCTATTGCCAATCCTTGCTTTGATTCTTCAGATGAGGTTTTCACTTGAATAAAGCATTTCACTTTCTTATCAGCACGTTTCTGAATTTCTTTGGCCAGAGAAAGACGATCTAACGAATGTAAATAATCAATTTCATTAATGATTTCTTTTACTTTTCTCGTTTGTAATGAGCCAATAAAGTGCCAATTAACTTTTGAGCCAAAATGCTCGTATTTCTGTAAGAAACCTTCATTTCTATTTTCACCTAAATCGATAATTCCAGCTTCCATTACTTCGTTTGTTTTTTCAATCCCTACAGTTTTTGTAACTGCAACAAGTTTAATATCTTGCAACGAACGTCCAGCTCGTGTGCAAGATTCTTTAATAGCTTCGTTTACAATTATTAAATTTTCTTGTACTGTCACTTGTTTTCTTCCTCCTTAAAACCTATGAAACTCAACATTCTCCCTGTCTTCCCTTGATCACGACGATGAGAGAAAAATAGTTGTTCTTCACAGCTTGTACAAAGAGATGACATTACAATATGCTCTTCTTTTATGCCTGCTTGTACACATAATATACGATTAATTTCTTTTAAATTAATTGCGTACTGTCCATCAGAAATTTTTTTATATGGGACAGAACCGTTTACTACTTGCTGTGCCGCTGTTAACACTCTATCATCAACAACATAACAACAAGATCCGATTGCCGGTCCAATTGCAACATGAATTTCATCACTTGAAATCCCTTCTGCACTCCATTTTTGAATCATTTCATTTGCAATCTCTTTTACAGTCCCTTTCCACCCAGCATGCGCAAGTCCTATCATACCATGTGATGGTGCATAAAAATAGAGTGGGACACAATCCGCGTAACAAGACGTTAAAAGAACATCGTTATTAGTCGTATAAATGCCATCTGTTTTTGAAATGCCATCCTCATATGAATAGACGCCACTTCCTTTTTCTTGTTGTCCTACTTTTTCAACCTGGTGATCATGAACTTGTTCAGAGCAAATCCAGTTTTCCAATGGTTTTTGTAACTTATTTGCTAAAATGCGTCTGTTTTCATGAACGTTCTCCACGATATCATTCACATGTAATCCTAAATTCATCGCATGAAAGGAGCCCGTACTTATCCCACCATCTTTTGTCGTAAATCCAGCAGTAATGTTTCCAAGTTCTTTCCACGCTTGTAAATACAGTATACCGTCCACATATTTAAATGGTTCTCTCATAAAGCGGCTCCTTTTTAATTAAAATAACAGAAAAAAGCATGGTACTTCCTGTCTATTTTACCATACTTTTATTTTTTCATAATACCAACAGAAAAAAAAGAGGAATTTGTAATATTCTTTATGAAATTGTCGTTGTTTGTATTGATTCTGTTACAGAATTAACAGGATTTACTCTTACAAGTATGACATCTTCCCCGATTTTCATAACTTCCTCCCAAGGAACTATAATTTCTACGTCTTTCCCAAAAATCCCAAGCATACGTGCCTGTTTGGAAATAATAATAGAGCAAATCTTCCCTGTATCGATATCAATCTCAATATCTCCAATATTTCCAAGCCTTTTCCCATCTGAAATATTTATAACATCCTTCATCTGTAACTCTGAAATCCGTATCACTCTCATCCTCTCCCTTATATGGCGAATTGGAAGTACACAGACTACTGTATTTCATATTAACAGGAAGTAACCGCTACTAAGGTTCATATTATTTTCATTATATGAACACGACCTCATTGCTATGAACGCAAACTATAATAGTACATATAAAAAGGCCTCACCATAAATGGTGAGACCTTATCCTTGAATCGTTTTATTCATTTGTTTAATAGCCGATTTCTCTAAGCGTGATACTTGAGCTTGAGAAATCCCGATTTCTTCTGCAACTTCCATTTGTGTTTTTCCTTGAAAGAACCGTTTTCGAATAATCATCTTTTCACGATCATTTAAACGCTTCATGCCTTCTTTCAGCGCTAACTCTTCAACCCACTGCTCGTCCTTTTGTTTTTCATCACTTAATTGATCCATAACAAAGATAGGATCTCCCCCATCGTTATAAATCGGCTCAAATAATGACACTGGATCTTGAATCGCATCTAAAGCAAATACAATCTCTTCGTGAGTCACTTCTAGCACTTTTGCAATATCCATTGCTGTTGGTTCTTTTGAATTTTCTGCGATCAATTTTTCTCTTACTTGCAACGCTTTATACGCAATATCTCGTAACGAGCGAGATACGCGAATCGGATTGTTGTCACGCAAATATCTGCGTATTTCTCCAATAATCATCGGCACAGCATACGTTGAAAATTTTACATTTTGGCCTAAATCAAAGTTATCAATGGATTTCATAAGTCCGATGCAACCAACTTGAAATAAATCGTCAACATATTCTCCTCTGTTATTAAATCTTTGGATGACGCTCAATACAAGACGTAAGTTTCCATTCACTAATTTCTCTCTTGCGCTTATCTCTCCACTTTGCATTTCACGAAATAATTTACGCATTTCTTCATTTTTTAGTACTGGAAGTTTTGCTGTATCAACACCGCAAATTTCTACTTTGTTTCTCGTCAAAGTGTTCCCTCCTATCGGGAGTTGCTGTACAGTGTAAAGTATTTCCTTTGAAGGGGATTTTATGCATGTGGTTTTCTCTTCATTTTTCATTTTAATTCCCCCTTCTTCTACAACTAAACAGAATAAGACCAGCCTACATAAAGGCTGGTCTTATTCTTTACACCATTTTATTAAATTCTTTTCGTAACCTTTTTATGATTCTTTTTTCTAAACGTGAAATGTATGACTGTGAAATCCCAAGCATATCCGCCACATCTTTTTGCGTCTTTTCCTCTTCTCCAGCAAGCCCAAATCGAAGCTCCATAATTTGTTTTTCCCGATCATTTAATTGGTGCAATGCTTTCATTAGAAGATGACGATCTACAGTAGCCTCTAAATCTTTTGTAATAATATCATCATCTGTACCTAATACATCTGATAACAACAGTTCATTCCCATCCCAATCAATGTTAAGCGGTTCATCAAAAGACACTTCCGAACGATTTTTATTATTTCGGCGCAAATGCATTAAAATCTCATTTTCTATACAACGAGATGCATATGTTGCTAATTTTATTTTCTTTTCTGGATTAAATGTATTTACCGCTTTAATAAGGCCAATTGTTCCTATACTGATTAAATCTTCAATATTTATCCCTGTATTTTCAAATTTCCTTGCTATATATACAACTAGCCGTAAGTTGCGTTCAATAAGTAATGACCTTGCCGCTTGATCGCCTTTTGGCAATTTATTCAAAAGAACTTCTTCTTCTTCTTTCGTTAACGGCGGTGGCAACGCTTCACTTCCACCAATATAATAAATTTCATCGGTCTTAATTCCTAGTTTCAGCAATACTTTATACCAAAGGTATACTAAATAAAATTTTAATTTCATCATATTATCCCGCCTCTCATAATTAAGCAATTACCATTTTTTGCGAAATCAACATTTTTGGATGTACAATGCATTGATACTCTCCGTTGGTAGACAGTTGTTGTGTATTTAACCCAATCAATACTTTGTTTACAACGATTGAACTACCTTCATGATCAACTTGCACACTATCAGGCTTAATTGCCCACAAAAATTGACTCTCTACTCCTACTGCTCGGAAAGGAATTAAGCGTAATTTTGTCGCCCATCCAGAATCTTTTTCTGGTATTTGAGGAATTTCTGTTTTGGAATAAATTTGTTCTGTTAACCAAGATGGCAAACAATGTTCTAATGATGAAATATGCATAATCATTACGGGTGTTTTTGTTAACGGGTCGTAAAGTTGATTCCCACTGTCAATTAAACCTGCTAGTTCCAATTCTTCTTCAGCTAATTGAATTTTCACTTTCACGATTTGGTCATAGTGTATTTTCGTGATTTCTACGCTTTCAATACGCTTTTTAGAAAAATAATAAATTACTGGAAAACCTAAAATAACAAACAACCAACTAATTGGATCACCGTAAGAAATCGATTGAGATTGAACCAATCCATTTACCATCTCATTCGTTTGCAAAAAGAAATGAGTTCCCATTAATCCTCCACCAACCATAAAAGTGACAAAGTAAAAAGTAAAAACAGTTTGTGTATAATTTCTAAACGTTGTAAACCCAAAGGCTGTATACACAATAAGTAACGAGTACAGTAGTTTCATAATCGGATGTGTCATCATAGAAGCAAAAGGAGTAAAGGCAAAAATAACAATGGTGGAACCTATAAATGCCCCTAACACAAGCCTCCATCTTTTGATCTTCTTTTTTAACACGGTAGCTGTTAATAAAAGTAAAAGAAAATCAATGCAGGCGTTTAACAACCAAACAACGTCGGCGTAAACAACCAAACAATTCACCTCTTTTTTTAAGTTGAGACTAGTATAATGCATATCCAATGGGAAAGTGTGTCAATTTGCGGAGGTGTTTTTTTGTTATTTTGTGATTTCTAGACATAATCTGTCGGTAAAAAATAAAAGTATAGTTTCATAGAATGATATGTTTTTATTTTTTACCGACAGATGGGCTGAACTATATGTAACGAAAATTAAAAATCCTGTACTACAACTTTAACGCGCAATTTTAATCAGTAGAATCGGTTCCTTTTAACCCACATAAACCGAGCTTTTACGGGCCGTTAATGCGAGATAAATTTAAATATACAAAATAAAAAAAGACCTGCTTAGCAGGTCTTTTCCATTCAGAAACAAAAAAGGAGCATGAATGCCCCTTTTTTTATCGTCTACGACGGTTACGTAAAAATGCTGGAATATCGATATCATCTGAATCTGAATGACGCTCATGTACAACCGGCTCTTCACGCTTCATTTCACGTTTTACTTCACGTTGTTTTGAAGGCTGAGCTACTGGTTGTTGCTGTTGTTGCGCGTGATTCGCATTCGGACGAATCATTGGTTTTGGTGGTTGAGTTGCAATACTATCATCAAAACCAGTTGCAATTACAGTTACAATGATATCATCTTTTAATCCTTCATTAATAACAGAACCGAAGATCATATTTACTTCTGGATCCGAAGCTGAAGCTACAATGTCTGCTGCTTCTTGTACTTCGTATAAGCTTAAGTTAGCTCCACCCGTAATATTCATAATAACACCTTGAGCTCCATCAATAGATGTTTCTAGTAATGGACTAGAAATCGCTTTTTTCGCAGCTTCAGCAGCACGATTTTCCCCATTACCAGAACCGATACCCATTAAAGCAGAACCTCTATTAGACATAATTGTTTTTACGTCTGCGAAGTCTAAGTTAATTAGACCTGGTGTAGCAATTAAATCAGAAATACCTTGTACACCTTGACGTAATACGTTATCTGCTTCACGGAACGCTTCTAACATTGGCGTATTTTTATCAACAATCTCTAATAAGCGATCGTTTGGAATTACAATAAGTGTATCTACATTTTCTTTAAATGCCGCAATACCAGACGCAGCTTGTGTTGCACGCTTACGTCCTTCAAACGTAAATGGACGTGTTACAACACCAACTGTTAATGCACCTAGTTCTTTTGCAACTTGAGCAACAACTGGAGCTGCACCAGTTCCAGTTCCGCCGCCCATACCAGCAGTTACGAATACCATATCTGCACCACGAAGTGCTTCTTGGATCTGTTCTTTACTTTCTTCTGCCGCTTTTTTCCCTACTTCAGGGTTTGCGCCTGCACCAAGTCCACGCGTTAATTTTCCACCAATTTGCATTTTTGTTTCAGCTTTTGATAGATTTAACGCTTGTGCATCAGTATTCACAGCGATAAAGTCAACACCTTGTACACCGTGCTCAATCATACGGTTTACAGCATTGTTTCCGCCACCGCCGACACCGATAACTTTTATATTCGCTAATTGATCTTGAGTAGTATCAAACTCTAACATGTCGAAATCCCCCTAGAACCTCATTTTTCGTGTCCAATTTTAATCCCATAAATAACGGAATACACGTTTTACTTTTGACATCATACGGTCATCATTTTGATTATTATTGTTTTGATTACGGGTTTTTTGTTTCGCAGGTTGTTGTTGTACCGGCATTGGTGCTGGTGCTGGTACTGGTTCAAAATGTTCTTGCTTTTCCTGCACATTTTTCCCACGTAATTTAGCTTTTTGATATGAATGTTTAATTAATCCAACTCCACTTGTATATTGGGGCTCACGCACACCAATATAGTCAGGAGTTGCTACACGAACATTTTCATGTAAAATATCATATGCAAGATCAAGAACACCTGGCATAGAAGCTATTCCACCAGTTAGTACATACCCAGAAGCTACTTGCTTTACTCCTAACTTACGTACTTCATCTTGAACAAACATTAAAATTTCCTCTACACGAGCCTCGATAATATCCGATAACTCCAACTGAGAATATTGTTCTGTTTGATCGCTTCCCATAATAGGAACCGTAAACATTTCTTCTTCCGATGCTGTATCATAAAAAGCATGTCCATATTTCAACTTAATTTGATCTGCATTTTCTGTTGAAGTTTTCAACCCAATCGCAATATCCTTCGTTATATGGTCTCCACCTAATGGTAATACGCTTGTCGCTTGTAACTCTCCATCTTTAAAAATAGATAAAGTCGTAGATCCTCCCCCCATATCAACAAGGGCTACTCCTCTATTTTTTTCATCCGAAGATATAGCAACTGTTGCAGCCGCTAAAGGTTGAAGACAAATATCAACAATTTCAAGACCTGCTTTTTCTACACAACGAAGTAAGTTATGTAGTAAGGTTCTCGATCCTGTAATAAGTGTACCTTCCATTTCTAATCTTACACCGATCATTCCACGTGGATCGTTAATCTCGTCAAGACCGTCTACGATGAACTGTCGAGGTACCACATCAATAAACTCACGTTCTGGAGCAATTGACACAACTTGTGCTGCATCTAGAACGCGTAAGACATCTTCATTCCCGATTTCACGATCTTCATTTGAAACAGCGACTACTCCATGACAAGGAAGTAGCTGTACCTGGTTTGCATTGACACCTACTACAACTTGCTCAATGTGGATTCCCACCATGCGCTCAGCTTGTTCAATTGCTTTTTTAATTGATCGAACAGTCTCATCTATATCGACTATCGATCCCTTCTTTAAACCATTCGATTTTACATTTCCAACACCAATAATGTTTAAGCTGTCATTAACCATTTCACCAATGATGACTTTAACATTGGATGTACCGATGTCAAGACTAACATATATTTCATTGCTGTTCATTCTTTGGCACCTCCTTCTTTATTTATACCATACAACTCAATATATGGAACAACAATCGCAACTTTACTATTTATAAGAAAAATATTCAACGTCTTTATACGTTTCCCTTTTTTAACCCTATATTTTTCTTATTTTTATTTAACATTCATTTAAGAATATCGCAGTAACCTGTGAAGAACTGCTTATCTTGAAATAATTTTATTTCAAGTGTAAAAATTACCGCCAAGTATAAGTCTACACTAAGATGTACTCATAGAAAAGTGAAACTTGTACCAATCCTAGTATGAATCTAAGAATTTTTACATATTTTTCATCAAATGAACCATTCTAGTAAATTCGTATGCATATGATAGAACATTCGTTTCTCTTTTTTCTATATTAATGCAGTGAATACTACCGTTCTATTCTTTTTTTTCTTCTACACCTAACTCTTTCGTATATGCACCTACTTCTAAGTCAATTAACACCTTCTTACCTGGCTCAATTGTTTTTAAAATAAGTGGATAAGTTTCCATACGCTTTGCGAAATTTTGAATCGTAGTGCTCACTTCATATCCTTCATTCATATATAAAGTAAGATGGTCTTCATTCGCATTCGTCGGTGAATAACGAATTTCAGAAATAGACCTTAAAATAGTCGGAGTTAACTTTTCTAGTTCAGCAATTAGTCCCTTCATTTTCTCCTCTTTAAAAGGTTCAAAAATTGGTGCTGCAACAGGAAGTTTTCCATTCGGGAGTACATCAAGTGTTTTCCCATTTTCTAATAACGGTTGTAATTTTCCATCTTTGTTTATATAACCAATCGTTACATATTCTTTAATATGAACATCAATTTTGTTTGGAAAACGTTTTTTTACATTTACTGCTTTAATTTCTTTTCGTTTCGTTAAATTTTCTTCCGCTTTATGTGCTGTCACTCGGAAATAACTTGTATCATATGTCACACCTGATTCCTTCATTACTTGGTCATCTGTCATATAATGATTTCCATACACACTTATCTTTTTTATATTACTAAGCGGAGACCGAAAATAAATTAAAAAGAGTACTAATAAAAATAAAATTGATATGTATAAAATCAACCGATGATTAACATTTTTTTTGTTTTTTTTCTTTTGATTTTTTAATTTTGGTACACGATCTTGTAGTTTAATCACTTTACTATTTTTCATGTACGATCCCCCTATGTAACATAAAGAACGGCATGTTCCTCATGCCGTTCTTATCTTCTTATTATAACATAAATGATAATGAGCGGAATGAATAACCGTTATCTTCCAATGATTTCTACTTCTGTGTGCATTTCTACACCAAATTTATCCTTAATTGTATGCTTTATTAATGAAATCAAATCTAATACATCTTGCGCTGAGGCTCCCCCAGTATTAATAATAAAATTCCCATGCATTTCAGAAATTTGAGCTCCACCTATTTGATAGCCACGAAGCCCAGCTTTCTCTACTAAATCTCCTGCAAAATACGGGATTGGATTCCGAAACACACTTCCAGCACAAGGATGATTCCACGGTTGTGTTTCACGGCGGTAATCTTTATTCTTTTGCATGTTTCTTACGATTTTCTCACGCTCTCCTACCTGTAATTGAAACTCCGCCTCCAAAACAATACCAGGACGTTTCGTTTGCAATACAGATGTACGATATGAAAACTCCATTCCTCTATTCGTTAACCATTCAATTGTTCCGTTTTCAAATAGAATTAGAGCCTTTGACAATATGTTTGATATGTCTGATTTATGTGCTCCAGCATTCATATACACTGCACCACCGACACTCCCTGGAATACCACTTGCAAATTCCAATCCAGCCAACCCTTGGCGACTAAGTAATGTTGACAATTTAATAAGGGGATATCCGCCACCAACTCTTACCCTATGTTTTTCGACCTCTAAGTGGTCTAATCCTTCTCCTAAACGAATAACAACGCCTTCTATCCCTTTATCAGATACAAGAAGGTTTGAACCTCGACCAATTACAGTCCACTTTATTTTATATTTCTTTACTAACTGCAATATTTTCTCAATACCGGCAACATGCTTTGGCACAATTAAAATATCAGCTGGTCCACCTATCTTCATAGTTGTATAACGTGCTAACGGCTCGTTAACTAACACGCGACCAACATTTGCTTCTATAAGCTCATTTACTAATTGTTCCATAGACGCTCTCCCCCAATATTAAGTTTCCTTATTACAGTAATATGCAGGGCGTTCACCTAACGTTATTTTTTCACAAGCTTATTCATTACTCCATACAACTTATTTGCTGCATCAGGAATACCTAGTTGCTTAGCAGCTAGCTTCATATTTTGTAATGTTTGTGTATCTAATAAAATCTCATCAATATCACGAATAAGCGTTTCAGCTGTTAATTCTTTTTCAAGTAACATTTTCGCCGCTCCTTTATCAACAACTGAAAGTGCATTCTTCTCCTGATGGTTATTTGTTACGTACGGACTCGGAATTAACACACTCGGCTTACCTAATGCTGTTAATTCTGCAAGTGTTGTTGCTCCGGCTCTTGAAACAACAAGATCAACGCCAGTTAGTACCTCTGGCATATTATGAATGAAAGGTTTAATAATAACATTATTCGGATTGCCTTTTTCCTTCACAGCATCCATCACTTTGTCATAATGCACTTCACCTGTTACGTACAATACTTCGTAACTTTTATTTCCAAACTGTTCAATTGCTTCTACGAAAGCATCGTTAATCGGTCTAGCTCCGCGACTTCCCCCAAAAATAAGTACGGACTTTTTAGGAAGAGATAGACCAACTGAACGTTTCCCTTTCATTCCGTTTTGATCCATTACCTCTGATGCTCGCGGATTACCTGTCATTACCACTTTTGACTGTGGAAAATGTTCTGTAGCTGCTTCAAAACAAACCGCAACTTTATCAACGTAACGACTTAAAAATTTATTCGTTACACCTGGTACACTATTTTGTTCATGTACAATAGTTGGAATACCTAGTTTTGCTGCCGCATATACAACAGGTCCACATACGTATCCACCCGTTCCAATCACTATATCCGGATTAAAACGACGAATATATCGTTTACTATCTTGTACACCCTTTAGAAAACGCATAACCGTTTTCACATTATCTAACGATATTTTTCGTTTAAATCCACTTATAACAATAGATTGGAACGGAATACCAGCTTTTGGAACGATGGTACTCTCTAATCCATTTTCTGTACCAATGTATAAAAATCTTGCTTCCGGATTTAATTTTTTTATTTCTCTAATTAAAGCAAGAGCTGGATAAATATGGCCTCCAGTACCCCCACCACTTACTAATACTCGCACTACTAATTCCTCCACTTCCCTGTTCTTATTCAATTGTATTTATTTCCATATACATATTGTATTTTCCACACATACGAAAAACCCTGTCTTTTAAACAGGGTTTAATAGCGAGAATGGCGACTTATATTCAATAATACACCTACTGCCATTAACATTAAGGTCAAACTTGATCCACCATAACTTAAAAATGGCAAAGTAATACCCGTAACAGGCATTAGTCCCGTTACAACACCAACATTAATCATTACTTGAATCGCAATCATCGCCACAATACCTACTGCTAAAAACGTACCATATAAATCTGGCGCTCCTAATGCTATACGAATCCCGCGCCATAGTAATAGACTAAATAATAATAACACAAATGAACCGCCAATAAAACCTAATTCCTCGGATAAAATTGCAAATATAAAGTCTGTTTGTGGTTCAGGTAAATAAAGAAATTTTTGTCTACTTTGCCCAAGTCCAAGCCCAAATAAACCACCAGGTCCAATTGCGAGTAACGATTGAATAATTTGAAATCCACTTCCGAGCGGATCTGACCACGGATCTAAATATGATGTGATGCGTTTCATTCGATATGGTGCTGATGCAATTAACCCTACAAATCCTGCTACACCAAGCAAACCAAACATTGCAAAATGAAAGACCCTTGCTCCCGAGATAAATATCATAATAATACATGTCCCAACCATTACCGTTCCCGTACCAAGATCTGGCTGTAACATAATCATCCCAAAAGCAAGAAATACAAAACTAAGAGCAGGTAGTAATCCACGTTTAAACGATGTAATTAACTTTTGTCGTTCCGCTAAAAATTTCGCTAAAAAAATAATCATCGCGAATTTCATAAACTCTGACGGTTGAATGGAAAATGCACCGATTCCAATCCAACTTCGTGCTCCCCCACGGACAAGACCTACTCCTGGAATTAGAACGAGAATGAGAAGAACGAAACAAACTAGCAAAATTACTTTTGAATATGTCCGCCACACCCAATAATCAATTTTCATGATAAAAAACATAGCCACTACACCAATACTCGCAAACAACAATTGTCTTTTTGCAAAAAAGAATGAATCACCCATTTTATAAGAGGCCCAAACCGCACTCGCACTATAAACCATAATCATTCCGATTGTTAACAACGCAAGTGTAACGATAATAAGAATATAATCAGGCGTCTTCTTCATTAGCCATGAACACCACCTCTTTAGGCAGAATCTTTTGCCCTATGTAACAAAACATCAGCAGGTGTTAGCCTACTGATGTTTTGATTTACTTTATATAAGTTTATGCACAGCTTGTATAAAAATGTCTCCTCTTTCTTCAAATGTTTTAAATTGATCCCAGCTTGCACATGCTGGGGAAAGAAGAATTACATCGCCCTCCGTAGAATGAGCGTAAGCTTTCACTACTGCTTCATCTAAAGTGTCGACACTTTCAATTATATCTAATCCCACTTTTTCTGCTGCTCTTACTAATTTTGGTGCTGTTTGTCCAAATGTTACAAGCGCTTTTACATTTTTGAAATATGGAATTAAATCATCGAATTCATTTCCACGATCAAGCCCACCTGCTAATAACACAATTGGTTGTGTAAACGCAGATAAAGCTTTCTCAGTCGCTAACATATTCGTCGCTTTTGAGTCATTATAAAACTTACGGTTGTTAATAGTTGTTACATATTCTAATCGATGTTTTACACCTGTAAAACGTTTTAACACAACCGTAATAGCTTCATTAGAAACACCTAATAGTTTCGCAATACTCATCGCAGCTAAAATATTCTCTAAATTATGCTGACCAGGTAAAACAATATCGCTTACTTCAACAACTTTTTCACCTTTGAAATAAAGAGCGTTATCCTTTATACACGCACCATCTTCATTTTCTTTCGCTGTCGAGAATAGTATTTTTTGACCTTTACTATAAGCAGATAAAGCCATCACATCTGCATCATCTGCATTTATTACACTATAATCGTTTTCTGTTTGGTTTTTAAAAATATTAGCTTTTGCTAAACCATATTCTTTTTTCGTCCCATGATAATCTAAGTGGGCCTCAAATAAGTTTAAAAACACAGCGATTTTAGGCTGGAAAGATTCTACTCCCATCAGTTGGAACGATGAAAGTTCTGTAACTACAACTTCATTCTCTTTTGCATCCTGTGCTACTTCACAAGCTACAGTGCCTATGTTCCCTGCAATAATAGGATGCTTTCGTCCTTCTTTTAGCATTTCAAACGTAAGCATTGTCGTCGTCGTTTTACCGTTAGACCCCGTAATGCCAACAAATGGCGCTTCTGAAATACGGTATGCTAATTCAACTTCCGTAACGATTGGAATCTGCTTTTCTTTCGCAGCAACTAATATTGGGTTAGAATACGGAATCCCTGGATTTTTTACTACAAGAGAAATATTTCTCTCTAATAATTCCAAAGGATGCCCCCCGCATACAACGTCCATTCCTTTTGCTTGTAATTCTGCAGCAAGCGTATTTTCTGCTAAAGGCTTTCCGTCATTTACAATAACATTTGCCCCTAATTTTTGTAACAAGGTAGCTGCTGCATAACCACTTTTTGCAATGCCTAATACAAGAATATTTTTATTTTGAAATTCAGTTACAGTTTTCAATTACATCCACACCCCGATATAAATTCCTAACATAGCTAATAAAAATCCTACAGACCAAAACGTCACAACGACGCGCCATTCTGACCAACCACATAATTCATAATGATGGTGTAATGGACTCATTTTAAAGACACGCTTTCCGGTTGTTTTAAACGAAATGACTTGAATAATAACAGATAAAGTTTCCATTACGAATACTCCACCAATAATTACAAGTAACAATTCTTGTTTTAGTAAAATTGCTACAGCTGCGATCGCTCCACCTAAAGCTAAGGAACCCGTATCTCCCATAAATACTTTCGCTGGATTCGCATTGAATACTAAAAATCCAAGTACAGCTCCTACAACTGCCATACAGAATATTGCTACTCCGAATTGCTCTTGTGCCACAGCAATAATACTAAACGCTCCAAATGCAATAGCGGCTGTTCCCGATAATAAACCATCTAAACCATCAGTTAAGTTAACTGCATTCGACCCACCAATAAGCATAAATAATACAAGAACAAAATACGCCCAGCTTAGTTCAAACTTAACATCCGTCCCTGGAATCATAATGTATGTGTGAAATGCTTGCCCTTTTCCAATTAAAAAGAACGCAATTGCAATAATAAGCTGTCCTAGTAATTTTTGTTTCGATGTTAAACCAAGATTTCTTTTCTTAACTACCTTTATGTAGTCATCTAAAAAACCAATTAATCCATAACCAAATGTCACCAATAATAGTAACGAAACCTCTGCACCTAAATGATTAAACTTAATTGCCATAATTAAGGTCGTTACCATCATAGATACATATATGACAATACCGCCCATCGTTGGTGTCCCTGATTTTTTTTGATGTGACTTCGGTCCCTCATCACGAATACTCTGTCCGAACTTTAATTTTCTTAAAAATGGAATAAACAGTGGCGAAAGGGCAACAGAAATTAAGAATGCTACCCCTGCCGTTACTAATAAACCTTGCTCAAGCACATGTAGTCCTCCTCTCACGTTGTTACTCTTCGTTGTTTAGACGCCCTGTAATTGCTTCTTTAGCAACTTCACGATCGTCAAAATGATGAACTTCTTTACCAATAATTTGATACGTTTCATGCCCTTTACCAGCAATAATAATAATATCTTCTGCTTTGGCTTTCGAAATAGCATAACGTATCGCTTCTTTTCGATCAACAATTACTTCATAATTATTCCCTTTTGCATCTTTTATCATATCATCTAGAATAGCCACTGGATCTTCGCTTCTTGGATTGTCTGATGTATAAATCGCTTGAGTTGCATATTCTACCGCGACACTTGCCATCACTGGCCTTTTCGTGCGATCTCTATCACCACCACAACCAACGATACAATACACATCACCGTTCGCAAACTGTTTCGCTGTTTTTAGAACGTTCTCTAAGCTATCAGGTGTATGTGCATAATCCACAATAACTGTGTAATTTTGTCCTCCATCAACAACTTCAAAACGTCCAGGCACACCAGCAAGCTCTTTAATTACATCAATAATTGTTTGTAAGCTTACGCCCGAAACAAGCCCTGCTGCTGTAGCAGCCAACACATTGTATACATTAAACTTACCAATTAATTTCATCGTAACATCTACACTTTCATACGGTGTTACAAGTGTAAATGTCGTACCACCGCTCGTCATAACGATATCTTTAGCCATAATGTCACTTGAAACATCTATACCGTAAGTTACAACAGTTGCCGCTGTGCTTCTCATATACTCTTCCGTAACTGGATCATCGCTGTTCAATACAGCGTATTTTTTACGATTATGATTATAACTATTGCCAAGCTGTGCAAAAAGCAAGCCCTTCGCATGTTTATATTCTTCCATCGTTTTATGATAGTCTAAATGATCTTGTGTTAAATTCGTAAATACTGCAACATCATAATCGCATCCGTGTACACGCCCAAGATCTAAAGCATGAGACGAAACTTCCATTACTGTGCTATCTACACCTTGTTCAACCATTTTTGAAAACGTCTGTTGAAGTGTTAGTGCATCTGGTGTTGTATTTTTCACCTCAAATGTTTCATCACCGATTTTCATATTAATCGTTCCAATTAGCCCTGTTTTGTGACCATGTGCGCGCATAATTTCATCCATAATATGCGATGTTGTTGTCTTTCCATTTGTACCTGTAATACCGATTAAATGTAACTTGTGTGTTGGTTGACCATAAAAATAATCAGCTAAAACCGCTAACGAACGAAAAGTATTTTTCACAAGTACAACTGGAACGTCAACATCAATTGGTCTTTCCGCAACAATAGCAGCCGCTCCTTGTGCCGCTGCTTGCTTAGCAAAATTATGGCTATCAACCGTATACCCTTTCATACATACAAATAAGCTTCCTTCTTTCACTTTACGTGAATCAGCTTCAATAGATGTGATTTCTGGATTTTCTTTTGGAACAACTGGAAAATCATGCAAACATGATACAAGTGTATGCAACTTCATTTCACTAAACCCTCTCTACATTGTTTATTTATCTCTTTTTTAGTAAGCAACACATTACCTCCTAGTTAATTTAAATAGGAGGTACGTGCTACTATCGTCTAATACATAGACCTATTTATTAATGAGACACTTCCTGTCTCAAATTAAGTAACTCTTCTATAAAGAACTCACTTCCACCAATTGTACCATAAAACACATTATGTTACCTTTAATTCCCGAAGTAAATTCTAATTTTTGAGCCTTCTTTTACCTTGGCCCCAGCTTCTGGTGATTGTTTAATTACTTTCTCTCCATCTCCGCTTATATCTAGCTTCAAATCAACAAGTTGAGTTTGTAAATCTTTCTTTTTCATGCCAATTAAATTCGGAACTTCAACAGTTGGTGTGTCGCCCCATTTATATTCTTTCTCAACTTGTTCTTTTCTAGGTTTCACTCCCATAACAGGAAGTGCATCCCGAAGAATATTCCCAACAATTGGAGCCGCTACTACTCCACCAAATTGAGTGACTCCTTTTGGATTATCGACAGCTACATAAACAACAATTTGCGGATCATCCGCTGGAGCAAAACCAATAAAAGATACGATATAGTTATTCTCTAAATATTTACCATCTTTCACCTTTTGAGCAGTACCTGTTTTTCCACCTACACGATATCCGTCAATAAACGCACCTTTACCAGATCCCTTCGCTACAACATTCTCTAATGCATAACGAACTTTTTCTGAAGTTTCCTCGGAAATAACTTTCCTTTTATCAACAGGTGTTTTTTTACTAACAACTTGATTATTTTTTGGATCAATAAATTCCTTAGCTATATATGGTTGGTATAACGTTCCACCATTTACAGCCGCTGCTACAGCTGCTACTTGTTGAATTGGTGTAACAGAAACACCCTGCCCAAATGAAGTTGTTGCTTGCTCAACTGGACCAACTTTATCTAAATTAAATAAAATCCCACTACCTTCACCTTGCAAGTCGATTCCAGTCTTCTGTCCAAAGCCGAAGTTGCGAATGTATTTAAACAATCTGTCTTTACCAAGACGATCACCAAGTTCAATAAACCCTGGGTTACACGAGTTTTGAACGACTTCTAAAAACGTCTGGCTACCATGACCTCCAGCTTTCCAACATTTTAATCTGGCCCCACCAACTTCAGCTGCTCCATCATCATAAAACGTATCTTTCTCTAAGTCTACTAAATTTTCATTCAAAGCGGCCGCTAACGTAATGATCTTAAATGTTGAACCAGGCTCATACGTACTCCATACAGGTAAATTTCTATTATACACTTCTGGAGAAACACTTTGAAAATCTGCTGGATCAAAACTCGGTCGACTCGACATGCCTAAAATCTCACCATTTTTTGGATTCATTGCAATTGCAATCATACCGTCGGGATTATATGTTGACTCTGCGATATTCATTTCTCTTTCCATAATTCTCGTAATACGCGCATCAATTGTTAAGCCTAAGTTCAATCCAGCTTCTGGTTTTTTGAAATCATCACCAATATTAGGCATTCTTTGTCCTTTCGCATCTGCAAAAAAACGGACATGACCTTTATCACCATTCAGCTCTTTATCATAATATTTTTCTAACCCCATAAGACCTTGATTATCACTACCTGCAAACCCTAATACGTGTGATAAAAAATTCCCAAATGGATAGTACCGGATAGAATCCTCTGCAATATAAACTCCCTTTAAACTTAATCCTCGTACCTCTTTCGCTTTGTCATGCGATATTTTCCTGCCACCCTTATCTAATCTTACAATTGATTCCTTTTTTGTAACCCTCTTATAAATCTCGTCTTTTTCCACACCTAATACTGCAGCTAACTTCTCTGCAGTCTCTGCTGGTTTTTCAATTTGCCTCGGTACTACAAATACCGTTGGGGCACTTTTATTTGTGGCAAGTTCCACACCGTTTCGGTCTAAAATTTTCCCTCTTTCAGGCTCAAAAGTAATATTACGACTCCACGAATCTTTCGCGCGATCCGTTAACATATTCCCAAGAAAAAACTGTACATATCCAAGACGAATATCGATGATAGTGAAAATAAGTATACCTGATATAAGTATAAAAATAAGTCTTTTTCTAACCGTTACATTTGATACACGCATATTGGAACAAGCCTCCCTTACGCCTAGCTTGTTCCAATATATGCTTGTACTTATTTAATTAGAACTCCTTGCTTCTTACCATTATGGTTTTTCTGCTTCTTGTTGCGGTTCAAGTGGTGGCACTAGTGTTACACCTAATTCTGTACCCGGTTGCAGTAACGTTCCTTCTGCTACACTTTGTTCAGTTACGTATCCGGTACCAGAAGGTTTTAAGTTAAGCTGTAATGTTTTCGCCAAATTCATAACATCACGCAGTGCCCACCCTTGTATATTTGGCATTGTTGGCTTATCTCCCACTAAGAAGACTCGATCGCCTTTTAATGTTTGTTCAGTTGCTTTCGGTACTTGTTGCTGCACTTTTCCTTCACCTAGTATGATTGGACGGAGTTTTGCTTTTTCAATCGCTTTCCCCGCTTCAGCCATCGTTTTACCAGTTACATCCGGAACAGCAGTTTGTTGCTCTTTTAAATGTTTCTTCGGATCTTTCACTTCATTTGGCTTTATCTTTAAATACTCTAAACTATTTTTTGTTACATATTTAAAAATATCAGCTAACGGCTGTGCACCGTTCTCATCATCTTTCAATTTCGGCTGTTTAACAGCTACATACACAACAAGTTGCGGATCGTCCATCGGCGCCATCCCTAAGAATGAGAATATATAATTCTCTCTCCCTGTCATATAGCCACCTTTTCCATCCGGAATTTGCGCTGTCCCTGTTTTACCACCGACTGAATATCCATCGACTTTATAAGCAGTTCCTGTTCCTTTCGGAGATGTAACAACACGTTCTAACAACTGTCTTACTTGCGCTGCTGTTTCTTTTGTAACAGGCTTTCCTACTTCTTCTGGTTTATGCTCTAATTTTACTTCCCCTGTTATCGGATCTACAATTTTGTCAATCGCATATGGTTTCATCATTTTCCCATCATTTGCAATTGACGTTGCAGCTTGTACAAGCTGAATTGGCGTTACAGTAGAACCTTGTCCAAAAGTCGTTGTTACTTGCTGTATTTGCTGATCAAATAAAATTGTATTAGAACCTTCACCAGGTAAATCAATATTTGTTTTCTCATCTAGCCCAAAAGCATTAATATATTTACGGAAACGTTCTGGACCAAGTTTTTGATCACCTAAAATAGCAAACGCTACGTTTGAAGATCGCTCTACCCCTTCATCGAAGGTAATAGAGCCCCAGCCAGCACCGCCATTATGATCTTTTATTTTCCGGTTTCCAACTTGATATGTACCAGACTGATAATAATCTTGTCCTTTGTACACACCTTCATTAATAGCTGCCGCTAATGTGAAAATTTTCATTGTTGACCCCGGTTCAAATGCATTTGAAATCGCATCATTGAAGAAATATTTAATTTGACGATCATTAGGATCATAACTAGGTTTAGTAGACATCGCTAATATTTTTCCAGTTTTCGGATCCGCAACAATCCCTATTAAACTTTCTGGATCATATTGTTTACTCGCCGCTTTCATCGCATCTTCTAAATAACTTTGAACCCGTTGATCCATTGTTAAATACACGTTATCTCCATTTTTTGGTGCCTCTACGTTCACTTTGCCACCATCAAGAGATACACCTTTACGATCGCCTGTATATGCTACCTTTCCGTTAGAAGCGCTTAAATATTTATCCAAACTTTTTTCTAAGCCAAATTGTCCTACCGAAGTTCCCTTTTCATTTGGTTTCGCATGACCTATGACGTAAGACGCAAAATCACCGTTTGGATACACTCTTGCATTTTCTGTAATAAAAGATATTCCCGGCAAATTCAATGCCTCTATTTGTTTCTTCTGTTCTCTCGTCAAATCCTTGCCTAGTGTTCCAAATTCGACTTGACTTCTGCCTTCCTTATTTAATGCAGCTAAAATATCCTCTTCGCCTTTTCCTAGTACTCCCGCAATTTTCTTTGCAGTATCCTCTTTATTCTCAACAGGTTTCGCACCTTTTAATTCAGCTACAAGTTTATAAGAGTTTGCATCTTGCGCTAACACATGACCATTTTGGTCATAAATCGTTCCTCGATTCGCTTCGAGAACTCCTGTTTTACTATGTTTTTGCCTAGCAAGTTCATCCAAATCCTGATTATGCACTGTTCCTGTCGCTTGTATGTAAAAAAATCGGGCTAATAACAGCAAAAAGAGCAGGAGGAAAAATATCATAAAATAACCTGCTCCTTTATTGGTATGAAATTTAGTCATATTTTTCTTCATCTTTCCTTCACACCTATTGCCTTACTTGAGGCCTTTCACATTATTCGCATTAATTTCTAGCCCATGTTTTTTTGCAACTTCAGCGATTCGTTCATAGCGACTTAGCTTCTCTACTTCAGCCTGCAATTCTTGATTTTCTTTTTGCTGCTGTACAATTTTTTCTTCGATCGTCGCTGCTTCTACATTAACTTGATAAAGCCCTGCTTTATTCCCAATAAACGCTACACAGGCATACAATAAAAAGCCAATAAACGCTACATACATCAGTTTTTCGACCCTTGTAATCTTTGCTTTAACCTTTGGCTTAACCATCTGCTGTGGGGGCGTTTGAATTTGTACCTCTTCTTGCGCTTGTTGTTTGTACTTTACAGCTAAATTAGTCATACCTCTCTCTCCTTTTTATCGTTTTTCAGCGATTCTCAACTTCGCAGAACGCGCTCGATTATTTTCTTCCAGCTCTATATCAGAAGGTAAAATCGGTTTTCTTGTAATAAGCTTTAATTTCGGTTTAAATTCATCTGGGATAATTGGTAACCCTGGCGGCAATTGCGGCGTTGTACTATTTCGCTTAAATGTTGTTTTACAAATACGGTCTTCTAATGAATGGAATGTTATAACACTAACTCTTCCACCAGGCTTGACCATCTCAATAGCAGATTCCAACGCTTCTTCAAATACTTTCAATTCATCATTTACAGCAATACGGATTGCCTGGAAAACTCGCTTCGCAGGATGTCCACCAGTTCTACGCGCAGGAGCCGGAATACCTTCTTTTATTAATTCCACTAATTCTCCTGTCGTTTCAATAGCTTTGTTTTCACGATACGCTTCAATTTTTCTTGCTATTTGCTTTGAAAATTTCTCTTCACCATACTGGAAGAAAATTCTTACGAGTTGTTCATATGACCAGCTATTTATAACATCATATGCTGTTAATGGGGCATCTTGATCCATCCGCATATCTAACGGTGCATCATGATGATAACTAAAGCCTCGCTCTGGTGTATCTAATTGTGGGGATGAAACACCTAAATCGAATAAAATACCGTCTACCTCTGTTATGCCTAATTCCTGTAGTTTTTCAGATAAGTAACGGAAATTGCTCTTTACCGTTATAAACTGCTCACCGTATGAAGAAAATTTTTCTTTTGCATTTTGAATCGCTATCTCATCTTGATCAAAAGCAATTAATTTTCCCCCATCAGTCAATTGGGATAATAAATAAGAACTATGTCCTCCTCCCCCCAGTGTACAATCTACATATGTACCATCTGGCTTTATATCTAAGCCGTCTACTGTTTCTTTCAAAAGTACTGTTACGTGTTTAAACATTGTTGCACCTACTCTTTTTCCAATTAATTTATGTTAAATGTATTTCTTCCTCTAAACGTATTTCTCACGATCAGAGAACGAAATACTACTAAAGAACGACTCAGTTAACTTACCAACAAAGGCAGCATACTATACAAATCGCTATTTTCTTTTATTATATACTAAATTTTATCATTTTTTGCGGGAATTTAAATAAAAAACTGTCGAAAAAGAGAATAATACGTTTACATTTTGTGTGATTTTGTCATATATTTAAGTATCCTACATATATACAATCTCTACCAGTTATAAAACGATAATTCAGAAAAATTTCACTTCACAGTAAATTCAACAGAATAAAAATAAAATCCTGCTCCAAAGAGCAAGATTCTATAGTTTTATAACATGATGTTTTCCATCCCAAGAAAATGAATTCTCCATCACTCGATCAACGAAATCCAAACCGAACTGATTTAAATAATAACATACATTCCACACGCGCTCTTGCGGAGCTCCTAATGGACGAATTGCACATTGTATACGGCGGAATTTATTTAGTTGAACTTCATGTTTTTTCTCAACATTTCTTTTCAACATTCTTTCTAACAGTTCAATTTGTTCATTAATTTTCAACTCATTCTTCCCTGCGAACTCACTTAATCCTGGATCTATTTTTTTCACAAACTGTTGTAATGATGTATGAATATCAATAATTTCTTTTTTCGCCTCTACAAATCGATCATCGATTGGTTCCTCTATTTGATCAGACAACCAGTTTTCACGTAATTTATCTACATCATGTAAAAACGGATCATTTTCTTGCAACTGTAAATCATTTAAATCTGTCGCTATATCTCTCTCTATATAAGTCATTGTAAGACGAGGAACGACAGGCGGCATTTGGAAACCAACAGTATGGAATACTTGTTGCAGTTCACTCCAATAAGCTATCTCCCCTGGACCTCCAATAAACGCTAGCGTAGGAAATACATACTCTTGCATAAGAGGACGTGTTACAACATTATTACTAAAACGCTCTGGACTTCTCTCCAACTCTTCAATCAATTCTTCATATGAAAAAGAATGTGTCCCATCTTTTCCGACAAACTTTCCTTGATTGTCTTCAAGCAGCACTCGCTCATTATCGATTTCCATGAATATATGCACTGCATTAGACTTTGTTTCAATAATTGGTTTATACCCTAATTCTTTAATTACTTCCTGCTGATTGTGAAGCCCCTCTTGCACTTCTTTATACTTGCTTATAATACGTTTGAAGAATGGAACCTCTAACTTCCTTAATTCAGGATGATGCGAATCAACAAGAATTAAACCAGAATTAGCAAACATTTTTGTAATAAGGTAAGCAAAGAAATCTACATACGTATTCGATTTATTCAAAGCATCATCTACAAATCGTAATACATCCTTTGTAAAATTCGTTTCTGGGTATGTTTTAAAAATCTCTTCCATCCATTTTCTACAATCTTCAACAGACAGTTCAGACTCAGAAGCACTCGCCTTTTTCGGATTACGGTCATGAAAAATAGTCTTTTTTATTTTTTTATTTTTCGTTACAAAAGTATGATTAATCTCATCCATATCATGATCTTCACCAGCAATCCAGAATACAGGAACGACTTTAACGCCTAAACTTTCTTCCTTTTCCTTTGCAAGCTGTAAAATTGAAATAACTTTATGAATTGTATAAAGCGGTCCAGTTAATAACCCCGCTTGTTGTCCAGCTATAACAACATATGTATTTTCATCTCCAAGCGCTTTTACATTTTGAATTGTAGATTCTCCCGCTTGCAATTTTGTATTATATTCTAATAAATGCGCTACTAACTCTTGGCGGAAAAACTTCCTTTCACGCAAATCATGTAAACGTTGTTTAAAAGCAACTTCTGTTAACATATAATCAAAACACGACTGTATCTCTTTTTTACCGTTCATATAGTCCGCTACAATACCTTGTTGCGGAACAGAGATTTCGTTTATCTCCATATAATTCTTCCTTTCGTATCCAGTTCTCTCACCAATCCACATTGTAGTCAATGTTTCACGTAAAAGCAAAGAATAACACTTATTCTTTTACTTCTAATCCTTTTATTGCATCGAACAAAAATTGAAGTGTCGGAACTGGTCGTTGCTGTTTCTTAGCTTCCTCTAACACATATCCAACAATCGCATCGATTTCCGTTTGTCTATTCGCCCTTACATCTGCTAGCATAGATGATGTATTATGAGACGTTCTTTCACATATACCTCGTACCATTTCCCATACCATTTCTTGTTCTTCACTAACAAGAAATGCAACTTCCCTAAATACTTGCTCCATCATTTGATAAAAAAAAGGATTCGTAATTAACTCACCGTTCTGAACCCGCAATAACGCTGTCAATGGATTAATACATACATTTACTACTAATTTTTTGTACATAATACCTTTCCAATCAGCCTCTATTTGAATTGGAAAATGAGCAAAAGGAAAATAATTGAATACTTTTTCAAAATATAAAGATGGACCGCGCACTACCCCAAACTTCGTTATACCTATTCCAGTATGATGGACCGTATACCTTTCTTCTTTTTTCGCACCGTGTTCTACAATACCAACAGCTATATTCTCATTCCTTATTTTCTGTATAGCATGAAGATGCGACATTCCGTTTTGCAAAAAGATTAATGATGATTCTCCTTGCACAAACGGTAATATGTCATTTATATGGTATTGCTTCACAGCAATAAATGTATAATCTAACTTCTGATCTAACATATATTCTATCGGTAAAATGGATGGAAATACCGTTTCACGTTTCCCATCTCTAATACAAGTTACACCTGTTTTATTCAATTCTTCAGCCTGCTTAGCCGTCCTTGTAAACAACGTGACATCTTGATTACTTTTTTGTAAATAAAATGTATATAATAGACCAATAGCACCTGATCCTACAATTCCAATTTTCATTTTCACCCAAGGAATTCATATTAAATTTCCTTGCCTTCCCTCCCTTTGTATCTTTCTAATTCACATGCACACATCCTACGCTTGCACTGACTCCTAACAGATAAATGCAACCTCTTCTTTCACTATGTATATACTACTTATTAACGTGCTTCTATTCTTAGTTTAGCAAATCCTCAAAAAAATAATAAAAGAAATATACTATCTTCTTCATAAAAATAAAAAAATAAGTTATAATATTATTATAAATATTTTTACTTTTCTGGATTCAACAAGATAAGAAAAGGATGTGATGTAATGGGATTCCCAAAAGTTGAGCGCTTGCTCATCAATTATAAAACATTAGATGAATTTAAAAAATTTAAAGGTTGCGGAGCTCTAGAACTATCTATGTTGGAAGAGTTACAAGCAAACATTATTGAAAACAATAGCGAATCACCATTTTATGGTATTTATTATGGCGGATCACTAATCGCACGTATGAGTCTATATATGAAAAGGGATGGTGGCGAACCATTTGAAATTACTGGCCCTTACCTAGAACTTTATAAACTTGAAGTGTTACCAACTTTTCAAAAACAAGGATTTGGACAAATGCTTGTGAATTATGCAAAACAACTACAGTTCCCAGTTAAAACGATAGCACGTATCCATTCGGCTGGTTTTTGGGATAAATTAAATTTCCAACCTGTATCAGTAACTAATGGTGATTTTTATATTTGGCATCCAGAAACAAATATGAATGCGATTACAAACGAGGAATCTGCATAAGAAATAAAAAAACAGCTGCGTAACAGCTGTTTTTATTTCTTTAACTTCTCTAACTTTCCATTCGAACGAACACTATTTCTTTCCGCTACCATTACACTTCTTTTTTGATCGATATAATCAAGTAATGTTCTATACTCTTCCTCATATACTGATAATCGCTCTAGAAGTCGTTCTCTCTCTGTTTGTAGCGATTCAACTTGTTTTTGCAACACCATTAAAGAGTTTTCATCTTTATAATTTTGCAAGAAATCAATAACATCATTCAGTGTAATTGACGTAGGCTCTAATACCTCCGTCTCTTTCACTTCATAATTTTCTACTTTACGAAGTTGTTTCGCTTCTTCAATACGTTCTTTATATTGCTTTCTCACGTAAGAATTCCATCTAAATCCACATGCTGCTGGTGTACGAGACAAATGTCTTCCCACTTCTTTAAAGGCAGAAAGTTGCGTTCCACCTTCTTGAATATGCCGGAGTACTACTTCTGCCAGAAGCAAATCTTCATCATCAGTCCAAGCATCTTGTCTTGTTGTCGCCATCTCTCTAGTCCTCCCTATGCATTTTTTATTAAGCATATGCAGTTACTAGAAAAGATAGAATACAACAACTAAAGAATAAAACAAAAAAAATAAACGCAGAAGATATCTTCTACGTTTATTTTCCCGCAATTACTTGCTGATTACTTCTTTACCTTTGTAAGTACCGCATGCTTTACATACACGGTGAGCTAATTTCGCTTCACCACAGCTTGGGCACTCTACCATACCAGGTACTGATAATTTGAAATGCGTACGACGCTTTCTTTTTACTGTTTTAGAAGTTCTTCTAAAAGGTACAGCCATTCTTCCCACCTCCTTAAAAGAAATAATTATTTTCATATGAAGGCCTAAACCAGTCTTCCGATTATTTGTCAAAAAACTTTGCAAGTCCTGCCAATCTTGGATCAACAGCCTTTTCTTTGTTTTCTTCCGAAATCACTTGCCAGTCTTGACCTTGCATCGGTGCTCCACCAGAAACATCATCACTGAAAATTTGCATTGGAATCTCCAAAAGTATATTTTCCTTGATTACGGGCAGTAAGTCAAGTACTTCTCCTTCTAAACAATGAATTTCAGCTTCTGTTTCAAACTCTTCTTCTGAAGTTTGGAACACCTCAGTTGTTTTAATGTCAAATGGTAATGTCACATCTACTAAAGAGCGAGAACATGGTAAAACCATGCTTCCAGTTATATGTAGATGGAACGTAAACTTCCCGGAGCCAAAATCAACTCTTCCTGTTACATGAACAGGATTAATTTCACGAATATCTTTCTCGACCTCTTTTAGCTCACTTACATCTACCATCTCATCCAATGTCAATCCTTTATTTCTCAATTTATTCAATTGATGGATGGACCATTTCATATCATATCACCTCAAGGCAACAAACAAAATTATAGCTAGCCATTTTATATTTGTCAATGTTTTTTCTTTACACTATAATGAAGTCATCATAGTAAATAATATATAGAGTATCATGTTTTCCAAAAAGATGCTACATCGAAAGGAGAGATTATCATAAAAGCCAGTGGTATTGTCGTTGAATATAACCCTTTTCATAACGGTCATGATTATCATGTGCAACAAACAAAAAAGTTAACACACTCTGATATTATAATTGCCGTTATGAGTGGCCCTTTTTTGCAGCGTGGTGAGCCCGCACTCATTTCCAAATGGTATCGCACTAAAATGGCCTTAGCAAGCGGTGTAGACCTTATTGTAGAGCTTCCATACGCATTTGCAACACAAAAAGCTGAAACTTTTGCAAATGGTGCTATTTCCATCTTAAATGCCTTACGCGTTTCTGAAATTTGTTTTGGCAGTGAAGATGGACAAATCGAAAATTTTTATAATACCATCTCTGTACAAAAAAACGAAGAAGCGACTTTTAATCGTCTCGTAAAGCAATTTATGAGCGCAGGTAATAGTTACGCCAAAGCTACATCTGAAGCCTTTCTACACATTTTACCATCCAAAAAAAACATCGATATGTCACAACCAAATAACATTTTAGGCTTTCAATACATAAAAGCAATTCTGGCGCAAAATAGTTCTATACAAGCACAAACTATAAAAAGATACGCATCTCATTATCACGATGAAACATTTAGCAACCAACATATCGCAAGTGCAACGAGTATTCGTAAACAACTCTTTAGCGAAAATGGTTCATTTACAGAAATTGAGCCTTTTATCCCGAAAGCAACCGCTTCTCTTTTAGCAACTTATAAACAAAACTTCGGGATATTACATAATTGGGAACAATACTTTTCATTTTTTAAATACAAACTTATGACGATGTCTCCAGGGGACTTACGACATATATATGAAATCGAAGAAGGTTTAGAGCATCGTATTTTATCAAAAATACAAAACAGCTCTTCCTTCCACTCATTCATGGAAGCATTAAAAACAAAACGTTATACATGGACTAGATTACAAAGAGCCTGTACACATATTTTAACAAACACGACAAAAGAAGAGATGCATACGGCAAATATAGAACAACATGCACCGTATATTCGTCTACTCGGCATGTCACAAAAAGGACAAACTTATATTTCAAAAAACAAGAAAAAAATAGAACTTCCAATCCTTACTCATACAAAAAGTTTTGACCATCCTACTTTACATATAGAGCGAAAAGCCAATTCTGTATATTTCTCTATCATGCAAGAACCATTACGGACACAACTACTAAAACAAGACGTAACACACCGTCCAATTCGTTACGATGAAACAACTACAACGTTTCTATAAGAAAAACCTCTCTATTTCAGAGAGGTTTATTTTTCTCACCCATTTTTTCCAAATACTTCAACGCATCATCCAGCGTATCCACTGGTACAACCTTCATTTTTGTTTTAATATCTTTCGCAGCCTCAAGTGCATCTTTATAGTTGGATTTCTCCGCACCTTTTTCATTTGGCGCAAAAAACACCTCAGCACCCGCATCACTAGCAGCTACCACTTTTTGCTGTATACCACCAATTGGGCCAATTTCTCCCTTTTCATTAATTGTACCTGTTCCAGCAATTTCATGTCCTTTTGTTAAATCTTCTTCCACAAGTTGATTATATATTTCTAATGTAAACATTAAGCCTGCTGATGGCCCACCTATTTCATGGGAATCAATTTTCACTTTCGGATCTACTACTAACTCTCTTTCCGTCACGATAGAGACACCTATACCTACGCGGCCATTTCCATTAGGAATTGTCTTTACATTTAAATTTTCTTTTAACTGTTTTCCGCCTCGCATGTACTCAATATTTACTGTATCTCCTTCTTTTTTCCCTGTCATATACTCAATAAATTGATCCGTCTTTTCGAATGTTTTTCCGTCGACAGCTATGATGATATCTCCAAGCTTAAGCTTCCCCTCTGACGGCATACCCTTCGCTACACCAGCAACTAATACACCTTTATTTTCAAAAGAAACAGTACGATTCGCTTGTTTATACGCATTATAAATTGCTGCATTTTGCGAGTCTTTCATTGCATAATTTTGGCGGAATTGATATTCTTCATCACTCTCGCCCCTTTGCAATATTTCTTCCGCTTTCGAAACATGTGTATATTTATTAAATTGTGCCGCTATTAAATTCACCACATTTGCCGGCCCCATCGAAACCGTTACAAGCATAAAATCACCAGATTCTTTTGTTCCACCCTCAACTTGGACATACGGCTCTAATTTCGCAGCCATTCCTGGTTTTGTTACATAGTACGGTAAACGCACATAAACAAGTAACATCGCCAATATCACACCTATTAAGATTGCATATATAAACCGAAAACGCTTAAACATTATGTTTCTCCTTCCACTGCTCAATTAATAAATAAATATTTGAAACATGTTTTTCTGCTTCTACTTCTCCGACTCGAATAATGTCTTCAATGTTTGTAAAAGCACGTGAACTAAATTGTTCCACAGCTGGTCGCATCATTAAATCTGATGCAATTTGCCGATTCATTACAAGCTCATGCTGCATAATTTCAATACTTTGCATAATTACATCATAAATAGATGTAACCTCACCATTCACCTTAATCGGAGATACATCAACAGCAATAACAATATCGGCACCTAACTCTTTTACAACCGAAACTGGGATGCGATCAATCACTCCACCATCTACTAATAATCGTCCATTTACCTTTTCTGGCACAAACACTCCAGGGACAGATATACTAGCCCTCACCGCATCTGCAACAGGACCACTTGTAAAAACCACTTTCTCCCCCTTCAATATGTCAGTAGCCACAACAGCTGTCGGGATATCTAACTCTTCTAAATTTTTATTATATGTAAACATTTTAATCATATCTTTGACACGTTTACCAGCAATAAACCCCATTTTTGGTACCGTGAAATCTAAATAGTATTTCCTCTTAAAAACAGTCGCCAATTTATACAATCGTTCAACGTTACAGCCAGCTGCATAAAATGTACCTATTAAGGCCCCCATACTACTCCCTGCAATCATATGAATCGGGATACCCGCTTCCCTTAAAACTTTTATAACGCCAATATGAGCAAATCCTTTCGCTCCCCCAGATCCAAGCGCTAAACCAATCTTCGGTTCTTTCATTTTTCTCACCCTTTAATTTTTTTCATCCCTTTTTCATACTTATGGTCTAAATTCACCACGTATCCACGTATACTGAAATGAACGTTTTTTGGGACAAAGGGGGATTTACTTACATGTATGAAAAATGGAAAACCGCTTTCCTTACCATATCAACACTATTTTTAACCTTTTCTCTTGTACTCCACCCCCAAGCTGCTTTGCAAGCTTCCATTCGAGGGTTAAATATATGGTGGGAAGTTGTATTCCCTTCACTATTACCGTTTTTCATCATTGCGGAACTTCTAATTAGTATCGGTGTTGTAAAATTTATAGGCGTTATATTAGAACCACTCATGCGACCACTTTTTCGCGTTCCAGGAATAGGTGGATTTGTTTGGGCAATGGGCATGGCCTCAGGGTTCCCTGCTGGCGCCAAATTAAGCGCTAGACTGCGAAAAAGCGATCAAATAACACAAATTGAAGCCGAGCGCCTCGTATCTTTCACAAACTCTTCTAATCCACTTTTTATTTTTGGAGCTGTTTCTATCGGTTTTTTCAATAATCCGAAATTAGGAATCGTACTAGCTGCTGCACATTATTTAAGCAACTTTGCCGTCGGATTAATAATGCGTTTTTACGGGCATAACACATCTTACACAAATGATAAACAAACTACTAAAAAACGTCCTTTTCAAAACCCTTTTTCAATCCTTCACCAAACACGCTTGCAAGAAAAAAGACCAATAGGAAAATTACTTGGGGACGCTATCGTTTCTTCCATTCAAACATTACTTATGATTGGCGGATTTATTATTTTATTTTCTGTGTTAAACAAAATGATTACTGTATTCCATATTACAGCAACTCTTTCTTTTATTATGCAACATATTTTATCATTCTTCCAACTAAGTACTGATTTTAGTATTCCGATATTATCAGGTATTTTTGAAATGACACTCGGAAGCCAAATGATTAGTCAAATAAATGAAACACCCCTTCTGCAACAAGCGATGGTAACAAGCTTCATTTTAGCATTTAGCGGCCTTTCAATTCAGGCACAAGTTGCTAGCATACTAGCTGAAACGGATATCCGATTTAAGCCATATTTTTTCGCACGAATTATCCAAAGTATTCTTGCTCCTATTTTTACGTTTATATTTTGGAAACCTTTTTATGAGAAAGTAAGTTCTTTCTCACCTATGGAAAAAGATATTCCCGTATTTTTATCCAATCATTCTTCTACACTACTTGAAATTTGGACATCTTTTGTACACTACGGACCGATTTTCACATTATTTTGTTTATACTTATATGTTATCTTATTGTTTTTACGCATGAATAAAGAAAAACCCCGTTCACTTTAACGGGGTTTGAAACTTTTCTTTTAAAGCACGCTCTACAATAGGAGGCACAAGATCTACTACACTTCCTCCATACCTCGCAACTTCTTTCACAATACTCGAACTTAAAAATGAATATTGGTTGTTTGTCATTATAAAAAAGGTTTCAATATTTTCATCTAATTTTCGATTCATAGAAGTAATTTGCATCTCATATTCAAAGTCAGAAACCGCTCGTAAACCACGTAAAATTGCATTTGCATTACGCATTTTTGCATACTCCACTAATAGCCCACTATGCGAATCCACTTTTACATTTGGGATATCCTTTGTTGCTTCTCGAATTAAATCTAGACGTTCTTCAACTGAAAAGAATGGTTTTTTTGATGAATTGTTTAAAACAACTACGTACACTTCATCAAACACTTTTGCTCCCCTTTTAATAATATCAAGATGCCCAAGGGTAATTGGATCAAAACTCCCTGAAGAAATAGCTATACTTGTCATTCCGTCTCCTCACCTTCATACTTATAAATCGATATTGCTGTAATCCCATAATTTTCAGCTCTTACTTTTACAAGATTCCCTATAGAATCAGGTAAAACAACATCATTACCATGCTCTGACATAATTAATCCATCTCTATGTAGCAATCCATGTTGATCCATCACACTAATCAAAGATACAATTTTTTGATCTTTATATGGAGGATCTATTAGTATAAGATCGAATGACATTTCACGCTTTATGAGCGCTTTCACCGCACGCTCTGCATCATTTCGATACACTTCAGCTTGTTCATGTATTCTACAACTTTCTAAATTTTGATGAATGACTTTTATTGCTTTACTATCTCGATCAACAAAAATCGCTTTTTCAATCCCTCTACTTATAGCCTCAATTCCAAGGCCACCACTACCGCCAAATAAGTCAAGAGCGGTACCACCATCAAAATAAGGGCCTATCATATTAAAAATAGATTCTTTTACTTTATCCGTCGTTGGACGTGTTGTATTGCCGGGAACCGCTTTAAGTGGGTGCCCTTTACATTTTCCTGAAACTACTCTCATCTGTTGTCACTACCTTTATTTCAATCTATCGAGCGCTTATAAAATAATTTCCCACTTCAGTAACCGCTGCAAAACTATATGTAACTTTCACCTATCCATAAGAAACTTTCTCTAAAAATAACCGCTCGTCATTTTTTATGTATTTATCTCGCCATTCGCTAACACAAACCCATTATGTACATTAATTCCACTTTCCCCCGCATTAACGGGCAGTAAAACTCCCAACTCAAAATTCGGTTAGAACAAAAAGTGAGGTGGGAAATTAACTGCCCGTAAACGCCCGATTGGTGAAGGCTAATAATCAGCGGGGATGCCCCCCACTGATTAAAGTTTCACTTTATCTTTTTTTATCCTATCATAAAATAAAAAAAAGAAAAATAAAAAGCCAAACATAAAATTTAAATTCATTATGTATATCTTCATTTAGATTGGACATAAATAATTATAACAACATCACCTTCGATGTTGTTGCCAACCGCGGAGAAGACTTACGTTTCCCCATAAGTTCTTCCTCCGGTTTCTCCTCTCCCTTTGCCTTCTTACTAGTACATACTAGTATAAGAAGGGCCCTGCTTTGCAGGGTTTTTTTTCTTTGTCTACTTTTCATTTAAAAAGTGAGATGGTACAGTAAAAGAAAGAGGAGGAAAAGATATGATTCAACGCTTTATAGAACTTGGAGAAGGCTACTCTGATTTATATGAATTACTTGAAATTGCCAAAGCAAACCAAGAACGTATAACACATATGTTACAATTTGAAACAATTAAAAACGAAAAGAAAGTATGCTCGCTTGTTGTAATATTAAAACCGACCACTACTGGTGATTTCCAGCCATTATACATATGTCGTGAAGGTATTCCTATGCCTGAAAATAAAAAAAGTAAACGTGTCATTTTATTTGAAGAAATGGCAGAAAAACTAGGAAAAAAAGTGACCACATTTACTGTAAAACCGTCCACAACTTTCCCAGAAAAAGAACTATTTTTCAATCATCTAATTGGTATTTTACGAATGAATAATTTCATTCCTCCAATGAAATAACACTTTATTTAAAGTAAAAAAATCCCACGCTAAACGTAGCAGGGGATTTTTTTACTTTAACTATAATCGTATTCTTTTGCCCGATCAGGACGGGAATTTTCAAATTCCGTTTTTAAAAACGGACGGTACGACTGTTCTATCTTTTTCACAAAAGGAAGTTTATTCAACTTATGCATCATATGCTCAATTTGTTCCATATCACAATATACAACGGCATATTTTAATCGTTTTGATATGTAATGTATGTTACCATATTTTCTTAAAATCTTGGCATGTTTCAATGAATGTAAATAAACAATCATACTTTGTCGTTGCCCGAACATAATCTTCTCCATCTTCTCCTTTTAAAAACTTATATTTTATATTTTTTGAAAACTAACCAGAAATTTATGACATAATGAAACAAACTCTGTATACGTTTTCTTACATCTTCTAAAAAACGGGGTATATCACCCCGTTTTTTTACAACCGCAACCTCCGCCAGTACCGCAACCTCCGCCACAGCCACCAGCATCGAAAAATGGATTTCCTGTTGGAACTTTAATAGAAGAGGATACCTCAGAACCAATTGCTACACTAACTTCATCTAATAACTTTTGTAAAGCAGTTTCTGCTCGTTTAAAGGTTGCAATCTTATCATGCAAGTCTACAGAACGCTTTAATTCCCTCATTTTTGTTGACACGATAGTATAGTCAGGATGGTATTTCCCAAAACGCTGCACTTCCTCATATCGTTCCTTCATCGCTGTAAATTGCTGAATTAATGTCTGAACTTCCACATCCTCATGCAATTCTTTATAACACTTACGATAATCTTCTGCTATATCTGAACAGATGATCGCTTTTGCAAGCTGCTCTGCCTTATCTAATATTAATACGCTTTCTAGCGTCGCTACAATCATGAGAGACACCTCCGAGTATTCATCATACCACATTTAGAATAGAACTACTAATTGAAGTGACTCACTTAAAAGAAAGATATGACTCTAACTATTTTCAAACAATCTCAGATACGCTTATACATTAATATGTCCCGCAATATTATATTTAAGAACATCCCATTCTCCGCCGTTTTCTTTCACATAACTAATACATGCATTTTTTAACGGGGTCTTAAACGTAATTTCATCTGGTGCAATTGCATGTAAAATAGCTTTTATCGCATGTGAATGAGCAACAATAATAATACGTTTACCAGAATGAGTTACTGCAACATCTTCTAAAGCAGCAAAGCAACGAGCTACAATTTCTTTATCTAACTCCATACCTTCTACTTTACCCTCCGCAATTAACTCTCTAACAGTCGCAACCGGCTTCCCTGAAGCTTCTCCAAAATTCCGTTCAACAAATCGTTCATCTAATAAAATGGATTGTAATCCAGCTGCCTCTGCGATTGCCTTAGCCGTTTCTTGTGCTCTAATTAACGGACTACTTATAATAATATCCCACGATTCTACTTGCAAAGCAGCCGCACTTTGACTCGCTTGCTTTTTCCCAACTTCATTAAGTGGAATATCTTCACGCCCCTGAATAATCTCTTGAAAATTCCAATCAGTTTGTCCATGTCGTACTAAACAAATTTCTGTCATGCTGCAACTCCTTTTTTAAATAATCCGCTTCTATTGTAACAAAAGTTCTGCATGACGGACATAGTTTTCCCTTCCAATTATGTCGTATTTTGCTGCTTCATATACTGAAACATATCAATCATGATCGAAGCAACCGCCAATTGATTTTGAAATTTTTCTACTTTATCTGGTATCGTTTTTTTGAAATGTTGCATAGCAGCCAGCTCAAAAGCTTCTTTTTCTTCAGGATTTCGGGTTAACTTCCTATACCAGTATGGCTGCTCCCTAATATAACGCGATAAGTCCTCATCAGCCTTTATAAACTCCATAAGTTCTTCTCTCATCATCTTTCCCCCTAATCCTTTTGAAAGAAAAATGGATTATTTTCTTTGGAAGTACTTTGTTCTTGTTGCGTGCGACTTCCTTGAAACTGTTGAATAACTTGTTGCACACTCCCGATAGCACTCGTCACATTAGCTAAATGATGCTGCATTTGTTCCACATCTAGCTTTTTAAAAAAAGAAAGCATTTGTCCCATCACATCAGCAGTTTTTTCCTCTTCAGTTCGATTGTCTTTTTCCTTCTCTTTTTTATTTTCTTTTACTGAAGAAAAGGCAGGCGCTCCATCAGGTCTATAAGTTGCCCATATTGGATCTTCCTCACCAAGTAAGTACCATTCTTCATAAAATTGCTGCCAAGTTTTTTGACCACTTCTAACGTCATGAACCATTTTAGGGTGATGGTTTACAAATTCTTTAAACTGTTGAACCGATGGATGTAACGGTCCTTTTGTTGTTGGCATAATCCTCACCTCTTCATGTATATCTACTTATATTGTAAGAAAAAAAAGGCGCATGGTTCGCCTATTTTTAGACGATTCATGCACCTTTTTTTACACTACTTAAAGTTTCACTTTATTTTCGAATAAAGTTTTGCGTATAAAATTTATCATATACCCCAACACCTAATCCGGTAAATTGTTCATTAAATAAATTTTTTCTATGCCCCTCACTATTTAACCAACCTTGTACCGCCGCAATTCCATCACTATGTTGTGCCGCTATATTCTCACCAGCAAGCTGAAACCCTACTCGTCCTCGTTGTAAACGATCTCCTAACGTACCTAATGTAGGTGAATCATGTGAAAAGTAATTATTGTCTTTCATATCTTTGCTATGTCCAATAGCAACATCTGCTGTTTGTTGATCCCACGTTAACAATGGTAGTTCATGACGACTTCGAATAATATTTGTTAAATCAAAAATTTGTTGCATATTCCCATTCTCTACTTGTTTCATCTTTTCTGGTGTTAATGGTTGTTCTGCTATTAATTCACCTGAATAAACAAGCTGATACGGTCTTTGGCGCAATAACGTTTCATCATCCATATAACGAACACCAACGAGTTCATGTGTGAAATGATCAAAATATAATTGTGCCCATCCATCTTCTACAGGTACTAACGGCTGTTCCATTACTTCTGTATCAGATAACTCAAATTGATAACTATTCTTCCCTCTTTTTAATGAAATCTCATGCGAGAGCGGATTCTTTTTGTATACATCTTCATATTTTTCATTTATATAATAAGGCGGTACCTTAACTTGTTCACCAGCAACATACGCTGTTACAATTTTACGTTCAGCAACTCCAAATTGAACGTACTGATTTAAATCTTGATTGTACACCCACCATTCATAACCGTAAGCAGATGGCTCTATTCGAGCTGGTTCTCCCCACTTTGCCAATAGATTTTCAGAATCTCCACCAATCATATTTAAAACAGTGTCTGAGGAGTCCTCATCGACTTGTTTTTTCTTTTTCACAATTTTATTTTCTTGTTTTGATTGAGATGGGGTTAATATATATTGTGAAACGAGTAATTTCCCGTATAAATCAACAGCTAAAATTAAAAATGTAATCATTACGATACGCAATAATTTCTTCAAACGATATACCTCCTGCACAAAACATAAAATTGAGATATACACAAATCCTTTTATTTCCTTTTTTGTGTGTACCGTACTCTTTTCACTATATCATATTTTCACAAAAAAAGTCTGGATTATCCCTTTTCTCTCAATATGAATTGCACTTTCTTATTATTCATACTATTATAAAAATAATGATGTAACATTAAAAAAGGAGGTATTATATGCAATTTACAAATACGAAATTTAATGGGGCCGTCGTTGATTTATCCCTTTTAACTGAGATTATGGAAAAGAACCATTTTGTACTAGCTGGACAGTGGGATTACGAAAGAGTTACATACGATTATAAATTTGAAATATTAAAGGATATTTATTACTTACGAGTGCGCGGAGTTGCTGTTGAAGGCGACATTGGCAGCAGACACGCTGAAGTAAAACTACTCCCTCCCTTATTAGGAAAACATTATTATCCTCACGGTGTTGAATATGGTGATGATGAGACTTTCCCAACAAATGTACTCCAAAAAAGCGAACAACTCCTACAAAATGTCGAAAAAGAGTTAAAAGAATTTCAAATTATTGAGTAAACCGAACAAGCGCATCAATATGATGCGCTTGTTCTATTTATCTTCCTTAAGAATGAATCGTCTTTTTAACTGGATACCCATAAATGGATCCATCTTTCACTTTAATCTCATCTTCCCAGGGAACCTTATACTTACCTTCAGCTAAATCTTTTACAAACGTATACGGGTTCTCTTTCACTCCACCAGGAGTCGCTACATATCCCCTTGAGCCTAAATTATATATATTATTTTCGAGCCCCCATCCTAATCTAGCCTGATCTGCTAGCTCTGGATATACTTCGGCAGTAACAATCTCCCAAGGGTTTCGGTGCCCCTGCACTAAAGTAGTCCCATCAAAATTACATACTTGTCCTTCACCAAAGTAATAAAATACACCATCATAACCCGCTAAGTTCACTGACAATGTATACATTAAATTTTGCCATGCATTTGAACGATTGGTTAACATCCATTGTTCACTAACTTGTGTGCTATATCCGGAAATACGGATCAAGACATTCGCACCTTTATAGGCTGCTTCACGGGCTACTTCAGGGAACATGCCATCATGACAAATACAAACAGCTAATTTACTCCCTCCAGGTCCATCACAAACAGGTAAGCCTAAATCTCCAGCTTTCCAAGGCTCGACCGGCACCCAAGGATTTAACTTACGATACTTCAAAATCATTTCACCCTGTGGATCAATAATAATCGCTGTATTATAAGGTTCTCCACCATCAGGATTTCTTTCCATTATAGAAAAAACACCATACACTTCAGATTCTTTACATGCCTCAGCAAATAAGTCTGTTTCTGGCCCAGGCACTGTACATAAAAACTCTTCTGTAGTCCATTTTTTTGTATTGAGCCCTTGTGTACTATATTCGGGAAATACTATTAATTCTAATCCAGGATAACCTGATTTAGTTGAATGAATTGTTTTTATGATTTGTTTAATTTGTTTATCAATGTCTGCACGTGACTCTACTACCGGTACTGGATATTGAATTAACGCTGTTAAAAAACCACTAATCGGCTTTACCATACTTCCGCTACTACCCATTTAAATTCCCCCTTAAAATAGTTCGTGTTTATTAAAGATAACAATATAAATTTGTAACTCTCTAAAAAACTTGCACTACATATGGAATTATTACACATGAAAGCTAGTAGTAAATTTTATATCCACTTTTAGTACAAGCCAACACTAACTTAACACTAAAAGATTGAAAATTCAATCTTTTATAAATACCTAAAGCTAAAACTAAAAAAAAAGAAAAAGAAAAAGCGTATGGAATCCCATACACTTTTTTACTTAGTCTGTAAATATGGCGGCAATTGTTGCAACTGTTCCTTATCCTTTTCGCGTTCTCTACGCGCCCATTTAAAGAATACATAACCAATAATCGTACCGTACACTATTTCCTGGACAATTTTCATAATGATACCGCCCGTTTGTTGGTCTTGTACTACTGGCATCCAGTGCAAAAATTCTGGTCCAGTTATATTTAATTCTGATAAAGTTCCCGCAGGTACGCATAGTTCCATCGCTTTCATCCAAGCAGCTGAATCCGTATACGTTGCAAATAACGGTGCAGTTGCAAAAATTATTAATGCACAAGCTGGCGTTAATAATATACCGTTAGCAAACATATAACCAAGTTTCTTTATATCACTTAACGTTTGATATTCTGGTAACGGATTTAACATCGGCCACCACATCATGATTGCCGAAAAAAATAATATAGCGAGGCAAATCGGATGGGCAATTTGGCTTTGTTTTACTGCATCAAAAACAACTGGCAAATGATAAAAAGAAAACAGTCCATTAAATACAAACAATGCAATAAGCGGTTTAGCAAAAATTTTCAACACAATTTGAACTAGCTTAAAAGAAGTAATATAACGATATAACCAAACTGGTATACCAAGTAATAATAAAGGCGGAACTGCAATATACATGACTGCCATTTCAAACATATGTGCACTAAATATAATATGGCCAATTAAATCAATAGGTCCACCCTTTACAAAATACAAAAGAACAATTCCAGACGTAAAATAAAAAATTTGCTTTTTACTTACCTTCGTCGCATTTTCAAATCGAGTTCTATATGGTCCAATAATTAAGAAGTATCCAATAAGAATCGAAAGCATAAATAATAAAAAGAATGGACTCCATAAAGCTTGAAAGCCAAATATCCATAAGTTACTCATTGTCACCCCCACCTTCCTAATGGTTATCCTTCCACATAATGTGAAGAGGGGGCTGTGACAACACAAGCCCCCTTATTCTTCACTTTTCAAATCCACACGATTGTCATAAAAGCTAAAATTGTAATTAATCCTATTAACAGGCCAGAATACAGAAAGAAACTTGCAGCCTCATGCCCTTTATGGCTCATATGCATAAAATAATACAATTGAAAAATTACTTGCACCACTGCTAATAGTAAAATAAACGGAACAGAGAAGGTTGGACTAAAAGTTTTTGGATATGCTACCGCTACAAATGCAACTAATGTCAGGAAAATCATTAGCGCAAACGTAATAACTTGGTGCTTCATCTCCTCTGCACTTTTTCTCTTCCGATAAACAAGATCCACCTTAGGATTATTTGTTTGTCTTATCGCCATTGTTTATCCCACCATTCCCATTAAATATACTACAGTGAAAATAAACACCCAAACTACGTCAATAAAGTGCCAATAAATTGATGCAACATAAAACTTTGGTGCGTTGTATAAATTTAAACCACGCTTCGCATTTCTAAAGATTAATGTTAAAATCCAACACAATCCAAACAATACGTGAAGTCCATGTGTACCAACAAGAGCATAAAATGCAGAGCCAAATGCACTACTTCTCATAGTATGCTTAAATTCATGTGTATAATGATAAAACTCATATATTTCAAATCCCAAAAACCCTAAGCCAAGCAACACTGTTACAAGTAGCCAAAGTTGCATTTTCTTAAAATTAAAGTTTTTCATATGGTACATCGCATATACACTCGTTAAACTACTCGTTAATAAAAGCATCGTCATAATGAAAACGAGCGGCATTTGAAACATCTCTTGAGATGTTGGTCCACCATTTGTAGAGTTTTTTAATGCCAAATATGTGCCAAACAAGGAAGCGAACAATACTGTTTCGCCTCCAAGAAATAACCAAAAACCGACAAACTTATTTTTCCCCTCAAGGGTTGCTTTTTCAGGCTCTGCTGGAAATGTTTCATTCGTTAATTTTTCATCTACATGCATTATGCCTTGCCCCCCTTATCCTCTAAATCTTCCTTATGAATATGATATCCATGATCATCGACTACTGAACGAAGGAACATTGCGCCAAATGTAATGATTAAACCAATAATTGCTACTAATAACCAGAACTTATCTTTTCCACCTTGCATATACATTGCACCGAATGCCGCTATGAATAAGCCTAGAGAAATGATAAATGGTGAAAATGAAGCATTTGGCATATGAATATCACCAACTGGTTCCGCCGCCGTCATCTCTTTATTACCTTCACGTTTTTCAATCCAAAACGGATCTAACCCGCGAACAAATGGTAATTGTTTGAAATTATATTCCGGTGTAGGTGCTGGCATTGTCCATTCTAGTGTACGTCCATCCCATGGATCACGACCAGCCTTCTCTTTTGATACAGTTGTTTTTATTACATTGAATAGAAGAACAATCGTTCCAAGAGCCATAAACACAGCTCCAATAGAACTAATCATATTCCCCATTTCCAATCCTTGCCCCTCAAGATATGTGTAGTAACGACGTGGCATACCAATCAATCCAAGGAAATGCTGAATAAAGAATGTTAAATGGAAACCGATAAAGAATAACCAAAATGTTATCTTACCTAATGTTTCATTTAATATTTTATTAAACATCAGTGGCCAATAATAATGAGCCCCTGCAAGTAAACCAAATACAACACCACCGACGATTACATAATGAAAGTGCGCTACTACGAAATAGTTATCATGAAATTGATAATCAGCTGGTGCAGATGCAAGCATAACGCCTGTAACTCCACCCATTACGAATGATGGAATAAAAGCTACCGCCCACATCATCGGTGTTGTAAAACGAATACTTCCGCCCCACATTGTAAAGAGCCAGTTAAATATTTTAATACCTGTCGGAACCGCAATTGCCATTGTCGCAACTGAGAAAATAGCATTTGCAACTGGACCAAGGCCAACAGTAAACATGTGATGCGCCCATACCATGAATCCTAAAAATCCAATTAATACTGTCGCAAACACCATCGATGAATAACCAAATAATCGTTTTTTCGAAAATGTCGCGAAGATTTCTGAGAATATTCCGAAAGCTGGGAGTATAAGAATGTATACTTCCGGATGACCGAAAATCCAGAATAAATGCTCCCATATAATTGTGTTCCCACCTAATGCTGGATTAAAGAAACTTGTTCCAAATAAACGATCTAACATTAAAAGTCCTAATCCTACAGTTAACGGCGGAAAAGCAAATAATATAAGTGAAGATGTTACAAACGTTGTCCATGTAAACATCGGCATACGCATATACGTCATTCCTGGCGCACGCATATTAATGATTGTAACAAGGAAGTTAATACCTCCAATTAATGTACCAATACCTGAAATTTGCAAGCCGAGTACATAAAAATCAACACCATGGCCTTTAGAAGCTAAAGCTAATGATGCATAAGATGTCCATCCTGCATCAGGTGCTCCACCTAAAAACCAACTTAAATTTAAAAATACTCCACCAAAGAAAAATAACCAAAATCCGAGTGAATTCAAAAACGGGAACGCTACATCACGCGCACCAATTTGAAGTGGCACGGCGGCGTTCATAAATGCAAACACGAGTGGCATAGCTGCGAGGAAAATCATTGTTGTACCGTGCATCGTTAATACTTGATTATAAGCATCCCCAACAAGAAAAGCGTTGTTAGGAATCGCTAATTGAAGGCGAATAAATAGTGCTTCTATTCCGCCTATTATAAAAAACAATCCACCTGCAATTAAATAGAGAATGGCAATCTTTTTATGGTCTACTGTCGTTAAATAATCCCATATGACAGCACCCATCCCCTGTTTTTTTGCTACAGAGCTCACGTTTTCAACCTCCCCTTCGCGAATAATCCCTCTTTACTTTTCAATCTTTAACGTTTGTAAGTATGCATTTAATGCATCAATTTGATCATCCGTTAAGTTGCCATATTTACCAGTCATTTTATTTCCTGGCTTCATATTTTCAGGATCTTTCAGCCATTTTTTTAAGTTTTCTTCATTATTTTCGGCAATACCAGCAACCGTATCACGATCAGCAAAGTTCGCTAAGTTTGGTGCGATACGAGCGGAAGGTGGTCTACTATCATTAGATCCAACTGCATGACAACCAATACAGCTTTTATTAAATATTTCTTGGCCCTCTTGCGCCTTTGTTGAAGCTACTTCTTTTTTCCCATCAATCTTCTTCATATCAGCAAGCCATTTTTTGTACTCGCTTTCATCTAAAGCTTTCACTTTAAATTGCATTAAAGAATGTGACGGGCCGCAAAACTCTGTACAAAAACCATTATAAGTGCCCGATTTATCTGCCTTTAACCACATTTTGTTTACATTGTCTGTATTTGTATCCATTTTACCAGCTAAAGATGGAACCCAGAATGAATGTTTAATATCGGCACCCTTCAAATTCAAATACACTTTCTTACCTGTGGGGATAACTAAATCTTGAGAAGTTACTATTTTTTCTGATTTATAAGAAAATTCCCACCAATAAAGATTCGCTGTTACATCAACAACGATCGTATCTTTATCAATATTCTTTTTCTCCATCGCACTTACATCAGCAAGTTTGAATGTATATGTAACCGTCGGAACAGCTAAGATTAGTAAAAGAATAATCGGAATAACTGTCCATATAATTTCTAGTTTGTGATTCCCTTCAACTTGTTCTGGAATATAATCTTCCTGACCTTTCTTTTGTCGGAAACGCACAATTACATACAAGAAAATAATAGTAACTACTAGTACTACTCCTACCATGATCGCACTCGCTAGTAAGAGCAGATCATATTGCATTTTTGCTACTTCTCCTTGCGGAATTAAAGTAGATTGAAAGGCTTTACCGCATCCCCCTAACAGTAAAGCCAGCAGTGAAACGAACGAAAGCAGTCGCCACTGTTTCTTCATACAAACAACCCCCACTTTCCTTGTGAATTAGATTGTACTTTATAGTTAAGTAAAGTAAATCTCAACGTAAAGAAATCCAATTATGTCGTTGTCTTAGAAGAATGTAACTACAATCATTGATACAAATAAGATTGTTAAATAATTTAGGGAATAAACAAACATTTGTACGGACCATTTGATGTCATCCTTCTTACGGAAGCCATAAAATCCTAAAACGATCCATCCGATGTTAAGCAATGTTGCAAGTACCATAAATGTTATCCCAAGTCCACTCATATAAAATGGTAGTGGTAATAAACATACTGTCCAAATCATAATTTGGCGTTTCGTAATTTCAAATCCATGAACTACAGGAAGCATTGGAATTCCTGCATTTCGATATTCATCAACACGTTTCATCGCTAACGCAAGGAAATGTGGGATTTGCCAAATAAACATAATTAAAAATAACATCCAAGCAATTGGATGGCCTAAAGATGGATCAATTGCTGCCCATCCAATTAAAGGTGGAACTGCTCCAGAAATACTACCTACAACAGTATTTAGCGTATACTTTCTCTTTGTCCATAAAGTATATAAGACAACATATGTGAAGGCACCAATAAATCCCATTAATACTGCCATCGGTGTTGTTAATAATAAGAATACAAATCCAAGTAGTAATATAACTAGTCCAAATGTAAGTGCAAAACCTGGTTTATACTTTCCTGTAACCGTTGGACGGGTTTTTGTTCTTTCCATTAACGGATCGATGTCTCGATCAATGTAGTTATTTAAACAACATACCCCTGCCATAATTAATCCGGAACCAACGATTGTAAAAAATAGCTTATCCAGATTGTCCATCACACTTAATCCATTAAAGTGTAACGCCAACCAAAATCCTGTAAATACAGTAAGTGTATTTGAGTTTACAATCCCCATTTTAACGAGCGCTGATAAATCTTGTAACCGAGTTGTTTCGGGTACACTTGTTACAGCTGACTCATCATGCAGCTCACTTGTTGCATGGTTCATCACTTTAACCCCCTCTTAAAACTTTCATCTTTCTTTTTGCGCCTATTTCGAATGAAATAATTCGCTTCTATATAGCAATATTATTACAGTAGAAATATTGTTAACCCATTCTACTACTAATCTACGCCCATACTCCAATATATTAAATCATATTTCCCGAACATTTTGTGAAGAAAACATGAACTTTTTGTGTCGAATATAAAAAAGCTTACTTCTTACTTATCCTTATCATAACATGATGTTACTTTCTATAATAAACTATTTTGTCATATTTAACACGTATTCTCCCCATTTCTTTTCAAAATAGCCTATTTTCCTCCTAAAAATCCCCTTATAAATTCTATTTTCACACCCTTTTTCTCCCCTTTGTCTTCCCCCTCCATTTCTTTGCTATTTTATTATTTTTTATATATCATAGGAACTAGCGCGTTTTATTCTATACATAATGGAATGAAAATATTTCGCAATAACTTCATAGCAGAAAGATGGTGAAAGAGATTGCAACGCTTTATTAAATGGTTAGCAGTCATTACAAGTCTTGATTTATTAGTAGTATTATTAGGAGGCGCTTTAGTTACAAAAACAGGTTCTGGCCAAGGCTGCGGTAAATCATGGCCGCTTTGTAATGGTGAGTTAGTTCCATCTAATTTATCGATGGAAACTATTATTGAACTAAGTCACCGCCTTACATCAGGATCAGCAGGAATACTTGTCACTCTCCTTTGTATTTTATCCTGGAAGTATTATAAACATGTGCGCGAAACAAAAACGTTAGCAATTTTATCCTTCGTATTTTTAGTTGCACAAGCATTAATGGGAGCGGCAGCCGTTGTTTGGGGTCAAATGCCAGCTGTACTTGCTATCCATTTTGGTATTTCCTTAATTTCATTCGCTTCTGTTATTTTGTTAACGTGTCTTATTTTTGAAATTGATCAGAAATTTGATGCACGTTCACTTATTATGGATAAAAAAATGAAATTTCACATTTATGGTGTAACAATTTACAGTTATATCGTCGTCTACACAGGGGCTTTAGTACGTCACGAACGAGCTAGCTTAGCCTGTCCAGACTTTCCTTTATGTAGTAAAAATAGACCATGGCCGACTCAATTACATGAGTGGGTTCAAATGGGGCATAGAGCTGCAGCGATATTAATATTCCTTTGGATACTATACGCAATGATTATTGCTATTCGTCAATATAAGCAACAAAGCGTAGTATACTGGGGATGGATTATTTCCTTTATTCTTGTAACACTTCAAGCTATTGTTGGGATTTTAGTTGTATATACAAATGCTAGTTTAGCAATGGCATTATTACATTCCCTATTCATTTCTTGCTTGTTTGCTGTATTATGCTATTTAGTTATGTTAGGAACAAGAAGTAAAGTGAACGCAAAAGAATCCGAATCAACTTCTAAACAAACAAAATAATTTAAAACTGAAATCCCTTGCCGAATCGGCAAGGGATTTTTTGCAATAAGAAAAGAGCTGTATTTACACAGCTCTTTTCTTATTTTAGTGATCTAATTCAATAAGTAAATCACCCGTTTGAATTGCATCACCATCGTTAACATATACTTTCTTCACTTTACCATTGAACGGCGCTTGAACTGTCGTTTCCATTTTCATCGCTTCTGTAATTGCCATAGAATCGCCTTTTTTCACTTCATCGCCTTCTTTTACAACTACTTTAATAACCGTTCCTGGCATCGTTGCGCTAATATGGTTTGGATTTTCACGGTTTCCTTTCACACGTTGTGCAACTGTTGCTTTCACACTTTCGTCTTTCACAACAATCTCACGTGGTTGTCCGTTAAATTCTAAGTAAAGAATACGATTTCCATCCGGCTGAGGTTCTCCAATTGATACTAGTTTAACCATCAATGTTTTACCTTGCTCAATTTCCACATCAATTTCTTCACCAAGTCTCATACCATAGAAGAATGTCGGTGTATCAAGCACAGATACATTACCATACATCTCAGCAACTTTTTCGTAGTCCATAAATACTTTCGGATATAACGCGTACGCAACTACATCGAAAATCGTTACTTCGCGTCCAAGTTTATGGAATAACTCTTCTTTTAAAGCATCAAAATCTACTGGCTCTAACAATTCACCCGGTCTTACTGTTAACGGCTCTTTCCCTTTTAAAATAATCTTTTGTAATTCTTTCGGAAAACCACCGTACGGTTGACCTAAATCACCAGAGAACATTTCAACAACAGATCCTGGGAAATCCAAAGCATGTCCACGCTCTAAAATATCTTGTTCTGTCAAATGGTTTTGAACCATAAATAATGCCATATCACCAACAACTTTTGAAGATGGCGTTACTTTTACAATGTCTCCAAACATGTCATTCACACGACGGTACATTACTTTCACTTCATCGAAGCGATCTCCTAACCCAACCGCCTTTGCTTGTTGCTGAAGATTACTATACTGCCCACCCGGCATTTCGTGCATATATACCTCTGTGTGAGGTGCATTCATACCACTTTCAAACGGTGCATAGTATTTGCGTACATCTTCCCAGTAATGAGATAGTTTTTCTAATGAATCTATATTAACATCTGGTTGTCTTTCATTTCCGCCTAATGCGTAGTATAGTGTGTTCGCACTTGGTTGTGACGTTTGACCTGCCATTGAACTCACCGCTACATCGACAATATCAACACCCGCTTCAATTGCCTTCGTATACGTTAATATACCGTTTCCGCTCGTATCATGTGTGTGCAAGTGAATCGGAATCGATACTGTCTCTTTTAATGCAGAAACTAAATCGTATGCAGCATTAGGTTTTAATAAACCTGCCATATCTTTAATACCTAATATATGAGCACCTGATGCTTCTAATTCTTTCGCCAAGTTTTTATAATAATTCAAATCATATTTACTACGTAACGGATCATGAATATCTCCTGTATAACACATTGTCGCTTCTGCAATTTTGCCAGTATCTCGTACAGCATCAATCGCAACTCTCATACCTTCTACCCAGTTTAAGCTATCAAAAATTCGGAATACATCAATGCCAGCTTGAGCAGAACATTCCACAAATTTTTGAATTAAATTATCTGGATAGTTTTTGTAACCAACTGCGTTTGAAGAGCGAAGTAACATTTGGAATAAAACATTCGGCATTTTTTCACGAAGATCTAGTAATCGTTCCCATGGATCTTCTTTTAAGAAACGATACGCAACATCGAACGTTGCACCGCCCCACATTTCCGCTGAGAATAAGTTCGGTAACATTCTCGCTGTCGGCTCTGCAATTTGATGTAAATCTTTTGTACGAATACGAGTTGCAAGTAGTGACTGATGCGCATCACGGAATGTTGTATCAGTTAAAAGTACACGTTTTTGATCTTGAACCCACTTTACTAATCCATCCGCTCCACGCTCATCCAAAATTTGTTTTGTTCCATTTTGTATCGGCTCTGAGTGTACTACATTTGGTATACGAGCATCTGGGAAAATTGGTTTCTCTTTTTTCCCTACTCCCGGGAAACCATTTACTGTTACTGAACCAATGTAATTTAACATTTTCGTTCCGCGGTCTTTACGTTTCGGGAATAAGAACAGTTCAGGTGACGCGTCAATAAACGACGTATCATATTCTCCTGATAAGAAGTTTTTATGTTTTACTACATTCTCTAGGAATGGAATATTTGTTTTAATACCACGAATACGGAATTCTTTTAAGTTACGTTCCATTTTTGCAGCAGCTTGTTCAAAAGTAAGAGCCCAAGTCGTAACTTTTACAAGTAAAGAATCGTAGTACGGTGTAATAACTGCACCTTGGAAACTATTACCTGTATCAAGACGAACACCAAAGCCACCGCCTGATCGGTACGCCATAATTTTTCCTGTATCCGGCATAAAATTATTTAGTGGGTCTTCAGTCGTTACACGAGATTGGATTGCAAATCCGTGCACAACCACTTCTTCTTGCTTCGGAACACCTACCATTTTACTATGTAATGCATGTCCATCAGCTATTAAAATTTGCGATTGAACGATATCCACTCCTGTAATCATCTCTGTAATCGTATGTTCAACTTGAACACGTGGGTTTACTTCTATGAAGTAAAACTCATCACCTTTTACAAGAAATTCTACCGTTCCTGCGTTTAAATAGTTTACATTTTTCGTTAACTTCACAGCAGCTTCACAAATACGTTGACGCAAATCATCTGAAAGCGAAACGCTTGGTGCGATTTCGACAACTTTTTGATGGCGACGTTGCACAGAACAGTCACGCTCGAATAAGTGAACAACATTGCCTTCTTCATCTGCTAAAATTTGTACTTCTATATGTTTAGGTTTTTCAACGAATTTTTCAACGTATACTTCATCATTACCAAAGGCTGCTTTTGCTTCTGATTTCGCGCGATTATACGATTCTCTTAACTCTTCACTAGCTCGTACTATACGCATACCTCGACCGCCACCACCAAGGGACGCTTTAATAATAATCGGGTAATCATACTTTTCAGCAAACTCTTCGACTTCTTCTATTGAATCTATTGGACCATCACTACCAGGAATAACCGGAATTTGTGCTAGCTGCGCTTGTGTTCTTGCTTTCACTTTATCTCCAAACATATCTAAATGCTCACTTTTCGGACCAATAAAGATAATTCCTTCTTCTTCACAACGTTTTGCGAATTGGATATTTTCTGACAAGAAACCATATCCAGGGTGGATTGCATCTACATGATTGCTTTTCGCAATCTCAATAATGCCCTCAATATCTAGATAAGCATCAATTGGCTTTTTCCCTTCCCCAACTAAATAGGACTCATCGGCTTTATAGCGATGATAAGAACCGCTATCCTCTTTAGAATAGATTGCAACTGTTTTTAATCCAAGTTCCGAACAAGCTCGAAACACACGAATTGCAATCTCTCCACGGTTAGCTACCAATACTTTTTGAATACGTTGCAGCTTTGTCATGATTTTCCCCCTCTACTTTCCTACCACTCTAGAGATAAAATATATACACACCATAAAAAGCGTGAAGTTCTTCACTTTCCACATTATATTATACTTAGAAAGTTTCACTTTATTTTTATCCATCATACCTTATTTTTTAACAAATGATAAGTTTTCTGTGCAATTTGTTTCACAAAAATAGTATAGCATACCTCTTCCTTTTCGAACAACCTAATTGTATATCACATTTGTTTTAATGTGATATATCTTTTGGATATAAAAACAATTAATATATCACATTTGAAATTACTTTAAATAAAAAAACACATTGTGCTCTACAGCGCAATGTGTTTTTATTTTACAACTACAAGATGCGGTCCACCCTGTTCTCTTTCTTTAACTAACTCATTTTGTTGTTTTTCTTGTCTTTTCACATGACTAGCAATATTCAATAATATCCCCATCGCAAGTAGATTAGCTAACAAGGAACTTCCGCCGTAACTAACAAAAGGTAACGGTACCCCAGTAAGCGGTATTAATCCAGACATACCACCGACATTGATAAACGTTTGAACTCCAAACAAACTTGCAATTCCGATGGCTATTAAACTTCCAAATGGATCTGTACACTTTTGCGCCACTCTAAATGAGCGAATGATAATTAACAATAAACAGATTAAAATGATAGCTACACCTATAAAGCCTAGTTCTTCAGATATAATCGCCATAATAAAATCCGTTTGGGGCTCTGGTAAGTATCCATACTTTTGCACACTATTCCCTAACCCTCTACCATTTAACCCACCTGAAGCAATTCCAATAAATGAATTTACCAATTGGAATCCATCATTTTGAGGATCGTTAAACGGATCCAGAAAAACTGAAAATCGCGCTTTTTGGTATGAACTTAATTTATAATTCCCAATAAAATACAACATTGGGACCCATACTACAGACGTTAATAAGAATCTTTTTATCCATAAATTAACACTAACTCCTGAACAAAGAAACATGATTCCTACCGTTCCCGCAATTAACATATCGGTACCTAAGTCATTTTGCTTTAAAATTAAAAACATGATTAAACCAATACCTAAAAGTACCGGTCCCGATCCTTTGAAAACAGACGTATTTGTTTCTTGCCTTTTCGCAAAAAAATGAGCCAATACGAGAATAACTGTTATCTTTACAAATTCCGCAGGCTGTATTCCAAATATCCATCCATTTGCACCATTTACTTTCTTAGTGAAAAAGGCTGCTGCCGCTAATAAGGCAACACTAGCACCGTAACTTCCCAATAAGAAAATTCGTTTTCTCCACACTTTATATGGGATAATAGCCATAATTATTAATACCATTGTCCCAGCAGCTAAAGTAAGTAATTGTCTTTTAAAAAAGAAATTTGCTGGTTTATCAAACCGCGAAATCGCAACAATGGAACTAGAACTATATACCATTATGACTCCCAGCACACATAAAATAACAAGAGGAAGTAATAATGAATAATCCATTGATTTCCATATTCTTTTCATTTCATTTCCTCTCTCTGTTTCAAATTAATTATTGTTGTATTCCATATGTATATACGTTCTTCCTGCTTTATTATACAAATAAAAAGCTCAAACTGTTTTAGTTTGAGCCCCCTTATTTGAACCCGTTATTGTTGTTTGTTTGTAAATGCTTCATGAAGTGCAGATAACTCACGTTCGAGCTCTCCTAACATTGCTTTCCCTTGCTCTTCTGCAATAAGACCAAGGCGAACCGCAAAATCGACCTCGCGGGATAGTCCAAACATTTGTGTGTCTAAAACTTCTTCATATAATGGACATTGCGGCATTGTAAGATGGTCCATTTGCACCTTAATAAGTCTTAAAATCTTCTCTGCATCCGCTTGTAGAAGGGCTAGTGCCTTTTCCTGATGATTTGATACTGTCTCAGACGCCAAATTGATTCCCTCCGTTTCCGTCCTACTCTCTCATATCTATTAATATTAGCGATAGTTTTAATAAATTGCAATAGAAACATTTTTTGTGACAACAGTGTCTAATACTATTATACTGAAAAGTGGGAGTATAACACAAATGGGGGAACAACAATGAGCGAAATTTTATTTATTAATGGAAAAGTACGTTTTCCAATCACTATTGATCCAACTGTTTGGATTTTTGACGATCGAAAAGTAGATTTGACAACTTACTTTGATGAAACTAGAGAAAACACGTCTGAACTAGAAGCTTACTTAAAGAACACTTCAGAACATTGGGATCGTGAAATCCGTGATGGTGCTGCCTTCCCGCCAATACAACAAAGTGTAAAGAAATATAAAAAAGAACAGCTGATTACTGGGACATTTGGTATACCATTTCATCCATTTCTTGCTAACGCCGAAATTTTAGAGGACGCTATGCAAGTTGAAATTGAAACAGTAGATACTACCATTACACTACCATTAGAAACGGTCAACAAGGCCATTCTTGGTTTTTCAAAAGAAGGAAAACCATTAAAAGAGGACGGACCTGTACATCTATATTTCAATGATGGATCTAATAGACAAAATCCAATCCGTAACATCCGTAAATTCACAATTATTTAACGAGTATACTAAAAAAAGGAGTGAGCTGAAGCTCACTCCTTTTTATAATAAATCCGCTGCTAGTTGAGCTAAATTCGAGCGCTCCCCTTTAACAAACTTTACATGACCACTAATACGTTGCTCTTTAAATTTCTCGACAACGTATGTTAAACCGTTATTATATTCATCTAAATATGGATGATCGATTTGCTGAGGATCTCCCATTAATACAATCTTACTTTTCTCTCCTACTCTCGTTAATATCGTCTTCACTTCATGCTTCGTTAAATTTTGTGCCTCATCAATAATAATGAATTGGTCTGGAATACTTCTGCCACGTATATAAGTAAGAGCCTCTACTTCAATCGAACCCATTCCAGCTAAAATAGCATCTAATTCCCCTGGCTTTTTCGTATTAAATAAATACTCTAGATTATCAAAAATCGGCTGCATCCATGGTCTTAACTTTTCTTCTTTTTCTCCTGGTAAATAACCGATATCTTTTCCGACTGGAACAATTGGTCTTGCAACAAGTAATTTTTTATATAACCCTAAATCTTCCGTTTGCATTAATCCCGAAGCTAACGCAAGTAACGTTTTTCCTGTACCAGCTTTCCCCGTTAACGTTACAAGCGGAATATCTTCGCGAAGCAACAATTCTAATCCCATTATTTGCTGCACGTTTCGTGGTCGTATCCCCCACACTTGCTCATTGTGAAAAATAAGTTTCTTCACCTTCTTACCTAAGTGATCTACAATGCCAAGTGCAGAACTAGAACCCCCAAGTGCATCCTTCATTACCACAAACTGATTTGGATAAAAAGGATGATTTGCAATTTCAGATAAAGGTAATTCACCTTTTTCATAAAAATAATCCAATTGTTCTTTTGATATATACCCTTCTAAAAAACCTGAATATATATTATCTACTTCAATTACGCGATCACTTAAATAATCTTCAGCCTTCAATCCAATTGCATCAGCTTTTACCCTTACGAGCACGTCTTTACTTACTAAAATAACAGACTTCCCGTCCTCTTTTTCTTGTTCTTCTAAAGATAGATTTTTTGCTACTGCTAAAATTCGATTATCATTTGTTTTTTCTACAAAAATATCTTGTAGTTGAACAAATGAACGATGATTTAATTCAATACGAAATGTACCGCCGTTTTCTAGCGGAATACTTTCATGCAGCTTTCCTATTTCACGAAATTTATCTATTAACTTAGATACATAACGAGCATTTCGTCCTACTTCGTCCATATAACGTTTCTTCGAATCAACCTCTTCTAATACAACTGCCGGAATCACTACTTCATTGGTTTCAAATGAAAAAATAGATAAAGGATCCTGCAAAAGTACATTCGTATCTAACACATAAATTTTATCCAACCTGTTACCCCCTGACTCCACTTTTAAATTTGTAGAACAAGGGTTTCATCCATAAAATATGGACGAACCATTGTTATAATTATATGTACCGTATAAACGAGGTAGAATCGAAAATTATAGCAATTAAACCTTTTCTTTATTTTTTATTCATTTCTATTCAATATATTACTTTTAATTTTAATTATTAACGTTAAACCACAATAACTGATTCCAAAAGTTAATGAACAATTTTCTTATTCATCTCACTTATAATTCTTTTATCCCTACCAACACTTGGTTATCCAGTTTTTTTGCTGCCCGAAGATCGTATGTTTTTTCATATTTTGGTTCAATTGCAAGTTTTGCTCCATAAAACATAACATCACGTACTTCTTGCACACTTACTTCTATTACAGCTAATTTTAGAGGAATGCCTTCCATTCTATCTGTCAAAATTTCACCTGCACCACTTATGGAAAATACGGATCCATTCGCCATTATAGTCAATACCACTCCCGGATTGCGCCTTATATTTTCCACAATACGTGAACGTTGATCTACCGCAAATCGAATACTAGTTTCACTCACTGCATACACCCAAGAAATAGCACTTACGTTAGGAACTTGTTTTTCGAAATCTGTTGTTGCTACCATAACAATACATTCTTTACGGAACGTTTGTACTAAATCATCTGTTAATGTAGGCTCTACTACATTCGCCATATTTCCACCTCCAAATATACTTAATATATCCTTATCATAACTTATTTTTCGAATTGCGAAAATATTATTTTTTCCTCCTATTATTCAAAAACATCATACTTCCATGATATACTTATACCGATAGAATTCGTATTGAGGTGACGAAATGAGAGTCAAATGTATGATCTGTGATAAAAAAGATATGTTAGATGACGAAAATCCTACGGCAAAAAAACTGCGTAATCGCCCTATTCATACATATATGTGCATGGAATGTTCGGAACGAATTGCAGAGCGTACGATGGAACGTCATGCAAGTGGTAATTTCCGATTATACCGTGATAAAAAAGTTGAAGACGATTGGTAAAATATAAATAAGTCCTTAATCATATCGATAAGGACTTATTTATATTTTTCAGGTTCACGATTCATCTGATCCAAAAAACAATCAATAGCTTCTAATGGAAATCTCACAGATTTTCTTTCCCCATCAATTTCATATGTAATCAAATACATTTCCTCATTCTTTTTAACTTCCACATCCCTTAATTTATGTTCTTCATATATCATATTTTGAAATAACAAATACGTTTCTTTCGCAGCACTATCATCGGGGCGTGCTTCCGCAACTGTTTTAATCGTTAACCAATTATATAGTGCATCTTGTACTGAATGCATGTCATTAATTCCCCCTCATCCTACTTTTTCTTGTTTTGCTTGACGTAAGCGCAATCTATAAATTCCTAGTACAATTGCTGCTACAACAAGCCCCTCCCCAACAGGTAAAAATACAGCAAAAAAGGTTAACACTGTACATCCAATTGCTAAAGAAATATATATCACGATATTTTTTAGTACAGATAATTTTCTAGCAAATCCTAAATTATAAACGAGAGCACTTAATATAATAATCGTTCCATAAAGTAACCACATTCCTAACTCTGGATTTTCATCCACCTTACATAATTTAGCAAAAAAAGACATCCTTTCTAACACACTCTTCCCCCCTAGCTATAAAAACAAGTTTTCTTTATACACTTAATACAAGAGTAACTCGCAAAAAAAATACTGTCCACAAAAAAGAATAAATATTCTAAAAATAAATAAAAACAAAAAAACAACTACCTTTTGGAAAGGTAGTTGTTTTTTTGTTTTTACGCTTCTACAGATTTCTTTTTCTTAGCAGCTCTTTCGCGCTCGCTCTTATCAAGAATCTTTTTACGTAGACGGATTGATTCCGGAGTCACTTCACAGAACTCGTCATCGTTTAAGTACTCTAATGACTCTTCTAAAGTCATTAAGCGTGGTTTTTTCATTGTTGAAGTTTGGTCTTTCGTTGCAGAACGAATGTTAGTTTGTTGTTTCATTTTTACAACGTTAACTGTTAAATCATTTTCACGTGTATGTTCTCCAACAATCATACCAGCATATACTTCTGTACCTGGTTCAACGAAGATTACACCGCGATCTTCAACTTGCATAATACCGTATTGTGATGCTTTTCCTGTTTCAAGTGAAACTAGAACACCTTGACGACGTCCACCTACTTGTCCAGCGTGTACTGGTTGGTAGCAATCGAATGTATGGTTTAAAATACCGTAACCACGAGTTAATGTTAAGAATTCTGTTGTGTAACCAATTAAACCACGTGCTGGAACCATGAAAGTAAGGCGAACTTGACCGTTTCCGTTATTCACCATATCTAACATTTCACCTTTACGTGCACCCATTGATTCCATAATAGAACCAGTGTATTCTTCAGGCACATCGATTTGTACGCGCTCTACAGGCTCACATCTTACGCCATCAACATCTTTAATAATTACTTCAGGTTTAGATACTTGTAGTTCATAACCTTCACGACGCATGTTTTCAATTAGGATAGATAAATGTAACTCACCACGTCCAGATACGATCCACGCATCAGGAGAATCTGTATTATCTACACGTAAACTTACATCTGTTTCTAATTGTGAACGAAGACGCTCTTCAATTTTACGAGATGTAATGTATTTACCTTCACGACCTGCAAATGGGCTGTTATTTACAAGGAATGTCATTTGTAGTGTTGGCTCATCAATACGTAATAATGGTAAAGCCTCTTCATGCTCAACTGGGCATACTGTTTCACCAACGTTAATGTCTTCCATACCTGAAACAGCTACTAAATCTCCAGCTTTTGCTTCTTCAATTTCTTGACGTTTTAATCCAATGTAACCAAATAATTTCGTTACACGGAATTGTTTTACACTTCCGTCAACCTTCATTAATGCAACTTGTTGTCCTACTTTCATAGTACCGCGGAATACGCGTCCAACTCCGATACGACCAACGTAGTCATTGTAATCAAGAAGTGCTACTTGGAATTGAAGTGGCTCTTCACTGTTATCCACTGGTGCTGGAATATGTTCAATAATTGTGTCAAACAATGATTTCATATTCTCTTCTTGATTTGCTGGATTTGAATCTAAGCTTGCTGTTCCGTTCATTGCTGATGCAAATACAACTGGGAACTCTAATTGATCTTCGTTTGCACCAAGCTCGATGAATAAGTCAACAACTTCATCAACTACTTCGTCAGGGCGAGCAAAGTCACGGTCAATTTTGTTTACAACTACGATTGGTGTTAAGTTTTGCTCAAGAGCTTTCTTTAAAACAAATCGTGTTTGTGGCATACAACCTTCATATGCATCAACAACAAGTAGAACACCATCAACCATTTTCATGATACGTTCTACTTCTCCACCGAAGTCCGCATGACCAGGTGTATCTAAAATGTTAATTCTTTTATCTTCATAGTGAATCGCAGTATTTTTCGCTAAAATTGTAATACCGCGTTCTCTTTCTAGATCATTTGAGTCCATTGCGCGTTCTTCAATATGTTCATTCGCACGGAACGTCCCCGCTTGACGTAATAACTGGTCAACAAGTGTTGTTTTACCATGGTCAACGTGGGCAATAATTGCTATATTTCGTAAATCTTGTCGTTTTTTCAACATGTCCAACTCCTAATGTCTTTTTAATCCTTCTCTATTATAAGAGCGAAGGGGATACAATGGCAATCAAAATAAAATCAAGAATGAAAATATAGTTGTATTCTTACTTTTGTGAAAGTAAAATGAGATTGGAGGGTGAAGAAATGGAACACATTCAATATCGCTTTTTATTAACTGCAATTATCGGTGTTATTTTCTTAATCGGTATCGGCATTATGGTTGCTGAAAATAGTCCCATTGGTATTATTATTTGCATTATCGGCACATTTGTTACAGTTGGATATGGTTTTGTAACAAAAAGAAAAATGCGTAAATCGCAATAATGTTAAAAAGTAAGAAGCTTGTATATAGCCTCTTACTTTTTTTGTTACTGCGATATAAATGATAATACTTCCTCATATACTCCCGGTTTTGCAACTAATACACTGCTTTTCTCTATAATAGACAGCGGAGCTCCGGAGAATGTTGTCACCTTTCCTCCAACTTCCTCAACTATGATCTGCCCCCCACCAAAATCCCATGGTGATAATCTCGGCGTTACATATGCATCTATTCTTCCCGTTGCAACGTATACCATTTCTAATGCTGCACAGCCATATGATCTCGTACCCCTTGCTTTCTTAACAAGTGCCATCATACTTTCCATATTAAGCAATGGATTGTCGGTAAGCCATATCGCATTTAAAGCTATAATACCATTCTCTACTGTTCCTTTTTCCAATAGAGGAATTGGCGTATCATTACAAAACGCTCCAACTCCCTTTACCGCATGATATAATTCATCATGAACAGGATCATAAATAAGACCAATTTTTCCGATACCGTTCTCATAAATTCCAATTGAAATTGCGAAATTTCTTTTTTGATGTACAAAATTCATTGTACCATCAATTGGATCAATTAACCAAACAACCCCGTCAGAAGAAGTTATCTCATCTCCATAGCCTTCTTCTCCTAAAATATTATGGGTTGGGAATGTTTCTTTAATTTTCCCAATTAAATACTGTTCTATTTCCCGGTCCATGTTTGTTACTAAATCAGCTGCATTTGATTTCGTTTCTATAATAAGTGCTTGTTTCAGTGATGCCATTAAACGCTCTCCTGCATCTCGAATCCACCGTTTGGCGTGTGCATCGATATCTTTCCATACCTCTTGCATGTTTAAACACTCCGATCTATACTGTTCACAGAAAAAACGAACCCTTTATAAGGTTCGCACCAACTAATTTTTTATACATATACTATTATTACGCTTCTAAACGAATCATTTCAAGTCTCAACACTTCTAATTTTTGTACGCACTCTTCTTTTTTCTGTTTGTCATCCTCCATCATTGCATCATATAAAGTTGCTAATTCATAATCTAACTCCAAACGTAGCACCGGTATTCTCTTTTCAGCATCTGTTCTCTTTAACGCATTAATCACCTGTCTCATATTATTTGCCTCCTCCCAATATTCGTCTGCCCTCGGACTAGAATTAATTCAATTTTCTGATTTTTTGTTTTATACTATACTATGTTGGATAAATCATCTATGCAACAAAATTATATTTTTTTATTTAAATTTTTTTGTGCTGTTTTTTTTATGAATAGTACAAGCTATGCTAAAATAAAAACAAAATAGGAGTTGGAGGAACAATCATGACACTACAAACATTCAAATCAACTGATTTTGATGTCTTTACAGTTGATGGTCTCGAAGAACGAATGAGTGCAATTAAAACGAACATTCATCCTAAGCTAGAAGCTTTAGGGGAACAGTTTGCAGAGTATTTATCCAAACAAACTGATGAGAACTTTTTTTATCATGTTGCAAAACATGCACGCCGCAAAGTCAATCCACCAAACGATACTTGGGTTGCTTTTTCAACAAATAAACGAGGATATAAAATGCTACCACATTTTCAAATTGGTTTATGGGGTACTCATGCCTTCATATACTTTGGTTTAATCTATGAGTGTCCACAAAAAGTGGAGACGGCTCACGCCTTCTTAGAACATTTAAATGATTTAAAAACAAATATTCCAAATGACTTCGTTTGGTCCATTGACCATACTAAACCAAGTGTAAAATTGCATAAAACGCTTGAAACAGAAGACTTACAAAAGATGATTGAACGTTTAGCTACTGTGAAAAAAGCAGAACTATTAGTTGGTATTCATATATCACCAGAGGAGTTTTCAGCAATGACCAACGAACAATTCCTTGCTAAGATTGAATCTACGATGCAATCACTCCTTCCTTTATATGCACTTTGTAATCGATAGTAGAAAACGGACAATTTATATTGTCCGTTTTTAGTTGTTATCACATTATATCACTTCAGTTTTTATTTTTCAAAATATTTTTTACATTTTCACAAGCTTTTGTTCTTCGACTTCTTTCGCCCTTTGAATAGTACGATATATAGAATATCCACTTACTTCTTGAAACTCTTTATCAATTTTCTTTTCTTCTGCTTTTGATGGAACAATCTCTTTAAAACGACGATATAATCCCATTAATTCTTCTCTTCTAATTCCTTTTTCATATGCCTTCTCAATTGCTTCATAAAACTTCACAATGGCAACCATTTCTTCATTTGACCAATCGTAATCTAACGGATATTGATATTCCATTTTGCACCTCATTTATCATTTCTACGTGTTTCATTATGCTATCTTAAAGAGAATTTTTTATTCTTCATTATAGCCACTCTGCATTATACACTATTTATTCATTTTAATGGAATTGTCTTCCTCTATGAGTTGACTTGGAAATAACTATTACACATACTCACCATAAAAATATTTTTTTATATACATCTATAATTATTGGTGATATAATGCTTTTGTTTTATAGAAAATAAAGTGTGACTACCATCCAAAAGGATTTTGTGAATGGCAGGAAAACAAGTCTCGTTTTAAAAGTTAATTACCTTACTTTCCTTTTAGAATGAGATGAAATCATATAAAACAAATTCTAATAAATATTACAAAAAAGAAGGGGTGTATAGATTGTCCCAATACGAAACACCATTGTTTACCGCTTTAGTTGAGCACAGTAAGCGAAATCCAATCCAATTCCATATTCCTGGTCATAAAAAAGGACAGGGCATGGATCCTGAATTTCGCGAATTTATTGGGCATAACGCATTAGCAATTGATTTAATTAATATTGCGCCACTCGATGATTTACATCATCCAAAGGGTATGATTAAAGAAGCACAGGATTTAGCTGCTGCTGCATTTGGTGCAGATCATACTTTCTTTTCTATTCAAGGTACAAGTGGCGCTATTATGACAATGGTGATGAGCGTTTGCGGTCCTGGTGACAAAATCCTAGTACCACGAAACGTGCATAAATCAGTAATGTCAGCTATTATTTTCTCAGGTGCAAAACCTATTTTCATGCATCCTGAAATCGATCCAAAACTTGGTATTTCTCATGGAATTACAATTCAATCTGTCAAAAAAGCACTTGAAGAACACTCAGATGCCAAAGGCTTACTTGTTATTAATCCAACCTACTTTGGCTTTGCTGCAGACTTAGAACAGATTGTACAATTAGCACATTCGTACGATATCCCTGTACTAGTCGATGAGGCTCATGGTGTTCATATTCATTTTCACGATGAATTACCGATGTCAGCGATGCAAGCTGGTGCAGATATGGCAGCAACAAGTGTTCACAAATTAGGAGGCTCTTTAACTCAAAGTTCTATTCTTAATGTGAAAGAAGGTCTTGTGAACGTAAAACATGTTCAATCTATTATTAGCATGCTTACGACTACATCAACTTCTTACATCTTATTAGCATCTCTTGATGTAGCAAGAAAACGTCTTGCTACAGAAGGAACAGCGCTCATAGAACAAACAATACAATTAGCTGAACATGTTCGTGATGCTATAAATGCTATTGAGCACCTTTACTGTCCTGGAAAAGAAATGTTAGGTACAGACGCTACTTTTAACTATGATCCTACAAAGATAATTGTGTCTGTGAAAGATTTAGGTATTACCGGCCATCAGGCTGAAGTATGGCTTAGAGAGCAATATAACATTGAAGTAGAACTCTCCGATTTATACAACATACTATGTCTTATCACTTTTGGAGATACAGAAAGCGATACAAATACGCTTATTGCAGCATTACAAGATTTAGCGGAAACATTTAGAAATAGGGCAGATAAAGGTGTTCAAGTACAAGTAGAAATTCCAGAAATACCGGTGCTAGCACTTTCTCCACGAGATGCTTTTTATTCAGAAACAGAAGTCATTCCATTTGAAAATGCGGCAGGTCGTATTATAGCTGATTTTGTTATGGTTTATCCACCAGGGATTCCAATCTTTACTCCGGGGGAAATTATTACACAAGATAACTTAGAGTATATTCGTAAAAATTTAGAAGCAGGTTTACCTGTACAAGGTCCTGAAGATATGACATTACAAACATTACGTGTTATTAAAGAGTACAAGCCTATCAGTTGATAGGCTTTTCTTTCACCTTTTTTCCCTTTCTTCATACGCTACTAAAGAATGTAACGTATAGGTGGGGATACCATTATGATTGTAATAGGTCGTTCTATTGTACACCCTTATATCACAAATGAATATGAGCCATTTGCAGCTGAGAAGCAACAAATTTTATCCATAATGGCAGGAAATCAAGAAGTTTATTCCTTCCGAACTGCTGACGAACTCAGCTTTGATTTAAATTTGCGAGTTAATATTATTATTTCTGCATTAGAACTTTTTCAAAGTGGATTTCAGTTTCGTACGTTTCAACAATCCTTTTGCAACCCCCAGTTTTGGAAAAGAACATCTTTAGGGGGATTCCAACTACTTCCAAATATACCACCTTCTATTGCCATACAAGATATTTTCAAAAACGGGAAACTATATGGGACTGAATGCGCAACCGCTATGATAATTATTTTTTACAAAGCTTTACTATCATTGTATGAGGAAGAAACCTTCAATCGCCTCTTTGCAAATCTTTTACTTTATACTTGGGACTACGATCAAGATTTAAAACTCATAACAAAAACAGGTGGCGACCTTGTTCCTGGCGATCTCGTTTACTTTAAAAACCCACAAGTGAATCCAGCTACGATTGAGTGGCAAGGAGAAAACACAATCTATCTAGGAAATTTCTTTTTTTACGGACATGGCGTAGGTGTAAAAACAAAAGAAGAAATTATCTACTCATTAAATGAACGACGCGTCCCTTACGCTTTTATTTCAGCTTTTTTGACCGATACTATTACTCGTATTGATAGCCGTATAATGAGTCAATACGCCTCTCCAAACACACCACAAACAGCCATAGGGTTTATTCCGATTAGAGATGATGCAATCGTTGCTACAGTTGGCCATACAACTACAATTTATTAAAAAAAGCGCCTACACATGTAGGCGCTTTTTTTAATAATTAAGCTTTTGTATGTTCTTTATGGTCACATTCGCAATGAGATCCACATTTCCCATATAATACTGTTGATTTTTCATCTTCAAAATGTGCGATTGTTCCTTCACATACTTGGCATACGATTGTTCCCATTTTTCATTTCCCCCTGATTTTTAATAGTAATCTACTTATTTATCATTAAGCTTTCGCATTATCTCTATTAGCACAATCACAATTTGTACCACATTTCCCGTAAAGTACTGTCGTTTTCTCATCTTCAAAATGTGCGATTGTTCCTTCGCATACTTGACATACGATTGTTCCCATTTTTCATTTCCCCCTAAGTTTATGGTCCTAAAAACTTTCAGTTGTCCATGTCCTATCAATTATTGGGCTTTTGTATGCTCTGTGTGATCACATCCGCAAGATCCACATTTCCCGTAAAGTACCGTTACTTTCTCATCCTCGAAGTGTGCAATTGTACCTTCACAATCTTGACATACGATTGTTCCCATTTTTCATTTCCCCCTAAGTTTATAATCCCAAAAACTTTTGTAACCGCTTAACTTTCTGTCTTTATTTTAATATGTTATACTTTTTACGTCAATAGGTTTTTAGTATAACACATTAAATATTTTAATTTTAAATTAGTATGCGATATTAACACAAAAAAACAGCCATATTTATACGTACGACTGTTTCAAATTAATTATTCTTCATATTCTGCATGCAATGAAGTAGATGGAACGAGAAATTTAAAAAACTGAGCTAACTCCGCTGCTTCCTCTTGAGATCCTAACTTGAAAATTTCCTGCAAATATTGAACATTCTCCACATCATCTCGTCCAAGTAAAGTAGACCTCCCTGTTTGCATGCAAACAATGAGTGGCTTTCCAAAAAACATATTTGTATAAATAACACCAAAATCATACCGAGTATCGTGTGTCATAAACCCCAAAAATCGTACCTTCACACTTTCATGTTCATCATACAATTTTTCAAACATCGGTTTCCACCTTTCTACATCACTTTCATTAGTATATTAAACAAAAAAAGGAATACTCCTTTCAATTGTCAAAAAATTCAGTAGGATGTAATATGATAGTATTCTACTAAGTTAGGGGGAACTTATATGCAGCATGCCTTTATTACGCTTGTACCTAAATCCAATCAACACTCTGTTTCAACAGATGATATAAAACAACTTTTTCAGTACTATAAAACAGTTACTTCCCAAACCGGAGTTCAAATTAATTACGCTTATACAAATACCGCTTTTCCTTATGAAATTTTAGATACATCAGCAACAACATTAAAGCTTCAATCCAGTCATGATCGATATGACTCAATTTATGTCGGTGTTGGAATAGAAAATGAACAATCTTTCATTCAAATTTCTTTACCCTCTAATGCAACATTTGGTGATAAAGGGAAAGCAAATGAATTTTGCCGTTTTCTAGCGAAGAAATTAGAAGGAGAATTACAATTATTTAATGGAAGGATAATGTATTTCTATAAACGTTAGTTTAAAAACAAAAATAAACGATTAGAAAAATCATACTATTCGTGCAAGTGAGAAGCATTGCTTTTCTCCTTGCACTTAGTATGACATACGCTATCACATACGCTAAATAAAAGAATATGAGAAAAAGAAAAATTTTATAATGAAGTTTATCACGACTTGACAATAATAACACTGCTGAAAATCCACTCCATAAAACTAGATGTAAAAATGAAACTAGCGTAATTTTCATAGCGTTACCTCCTATTTCTTCTATTATATTGTGCAGCCCATCCCTCTCCTTATTTTAAAAACAAACTTCTACGTGTATAAAATATTTGAAGCTTCTACTTACTCTATGATTTATCTTCTACCATTTATGTAAGCTCTTAACTATTTTATATGCCAAAACTTCCTCGTTTTTTACGTTACATTCTCTTTCTTTCCTTACAATATAGATTATTCCATTAGTAGCGTGGTATAATTCCTTTGGATTAACTATAGAAAGGAATCAATGATACATGGTATTTAGTAACCTATTTTTTTATGTCTTTTTTTACCTGCAATTCTTCTAGTGTACTATTCAGTACGTAAAGAATAACAAAACATCGTTCTTTTGTTATTTAGTTTATTATTTTATGCCTGGGGAGAGCCTATATATGTCTTCCTTATGCTTTTTTCTATTTTCATTAACTATTGGTTCGGGTTATGGCTTAATACAGGACAAATATCTAATACAAATAGAAAACTCATTCTTACTATAGCAATCGTCGTCAATATTGCTATAGTAGGATATTTTAAATATGCTAATTTCTTAGTAGATAATATAAACGGGATTTTTCATACAAACATTGTACTCGAAAAAATCCCATTACCAATCGGGATTTCATTTTTCACTTTCCATGCAATGAGTTATATTATTGATATTTACAAAAGAAAAGTAGAGGCTCAGCGAAATCTGTTTGATTTGGCGCTATACTTTACTATTTTCCCTCAATTAGTTGCGGGACCAATTGTTCGGTATAACACAATAGCTCATCAATTACATGTTAGAACCGTTAATGCTGATATGTTTTCAGAAGGCATTCGTCGTTTTATCCTTGGATTAGGAAAAAAAGTTTTGATTGCAAATCAATTGGGAGCTATTGCCGATGAAATATTTGCAATGGACCCAGCAACAATGAGCGTATCTACTGCTTGGATTGGTGCGATCGCTTATACATTACAAATTTATTTCGATTTTTCAGGCTACAGTGATATGGCCATTGGATTAGGAAAAATGTTCGGGTTTGATTTCTTAGAAAACTTCAATTATCCGTATATATCAAAATCGATTTCTGAATTTTGGCGTCGCTGGCATATTTCCCTTGGTTCATGGTTCCGTGATTATGTCTATATCCCACTAGGTGGCAATCGAGTATCTAGCTGGAAAATCTATCGTAATCTCTTTATAGTATGGGCGCTAACAGGTTTTTGGCATGGGGCTAGTTGGACATTTATGATTTGGGGTATCTATTACGGATGTTTAATTGCTTTGGAAAAATCCGGTTTTGAGAAAATCTTGCAAAAATTATGGTGGCCAATTCAACATGTATACGTGCTGTTTTTAGTGATTATCGGTTGGGTTTTCTTCAGAGCTGACAACTTTAGCTACTGTTCTAAATTTTTACAAGCAATGTTCGGATTAAATGGATCGTTGACTGACATTACTAGTTATTTCTATGTGATGAATTATTGGGGAATCTTTATACTTGCAATAGTGACATCAGCTCCAATTTTCTCTTGGATCAAGACTCTATTTGTAAATAAAAAGATAGTACTTTTATCTCCACTTTACTATTTGAGTGTTTTAATCATTACTATGATGTACTTAACGAATGCAACTTACAATCCATTTATTTACTTCCGCTTCTAAAGGAGGGCTAACTATGAAAAATTTAACTAATCGTATATTAATCACTGGATTTCTCGCTATTATTTTCGGGATGTGTATATGGACAGCCAAAATAATATATTGGGATAAAAAAAGTTTTTCTGATTTTGAAAACAGAGAATTAGCTTTAGATCCAGTCCTAACTATGGATACTATAAAATCCGGAAAATATTTCAAAGATACTGAATTACACTTTACAGATCATATTGCCGCACGAGATAAATTTATTGAAACTTACACAAAGTTGCAATTAAAATTCAATCGCACTTTTGTAAATAATAATTTCGTCACAGATGACGGTTTCATTTTGTCTGCACCTACAAATATTGATATGCGTGATCAAATAAAACAATCTGTAAGTGAACTAGACAACTTAAGAAATCAATTTACAAAAACAGAATTTTATTTCCTGTTAGCTCCAAGTAAACTAACGACATTTTCGTATAAGTACCCACCATATGTAGATCGTGGGTATGATCAAAAACATCGTGATTATTTTGTACAAGAATTACATCAATAAATTTTCCATTTATTGATGTTCTACCTGCTATTCAAAAAGAATTTACTCACGAACAATTAGAAGAACTATACTTTAAAACGGATCACCATTGGAATATGAAAGGTGCGTTTTATGCATACGAACAAACAATGAATTACATTGCTAATCACTCTAAAGTATTTACAGGAAATGTTGTTAATCGAGATGATTATAAAACCACTATAGAAGAACCTAATGGGCAATTTATCGGTAGTTGGAATAGACAATTATACAAATTAATAAAAACACCTGAAACAATTCCATATGTACAATTAAAAGAAAACCCAAATGTGTGGGATAATTATACTGTCTATCTCGGTCCAAAATCAGAAGAAACAAGTAAAATACCGATGAAAGAATTCTTTGCAGTGAACAAAAAGAAGCTTTCACCAGACTATGCATCGGTTTATCAAACAGACTATTCACAGATTAACATCTTAAATCCAAATGCAAAAAGTAAATTGCATGCTGTCATTATTAAAGATTCTTATGCAGATGCAACTTATCCTTTATTCGCACAAGAATTCGAACAAACAACTTTTATTGATCCACGATTTGGGGCAAGTAAAAATATTAAACAAGATCTTGAAAAACTAAATGCTGATATCGTCTTATTTCTTTATAATGACACTAGTACAAGTAAACAAATGTATCAATTTGAAAATAAAGAATAAAAAACAAGAGGTGAATCATTCCGATTCACCTCTTGTTTTTCTATTCATATAACACATACATAAAAAAACGTCTTCTAAATTTAGAAGACGTTTTTTTATTATTTTACAATGTGAATTGGCATTCCAAGAGCAACTTCAGCTGCTTCCATTGTGATTTCACCTAATGTTGGGTGAGCGTGGATTGTTTGAGCGATATCTTCAGCTGTCATTCCAGCTTCGATAGCTAAACCAATCTCAGAGATAATATCAGAAGCACCTGCGCCTGCAACTTGAGCACCTACAAGAAGACCATCTTCTTTACGTGTTACAAGTTGTAGGAAACCGTCAGTGCTGTTTAATGATAACGCACGACCGTTTGCAGCGAATGGGAACTTAGATACAGTTACAGTCATTCCTGCTTCTTCAGCTTGTTTCTTAGTGTAACCAACAGATGCTAATTCTGGATCAGTGAAGCATACTGCAGGAATTCCGATGTAATCGATAGCTGATGCATGGCCACTAATTGCTTCAACAGCTACTTTACCTTCGTAAGAAGCTTTGTGAGCTAATGGTGGTCCAGGAACGATATCACCGATTGCATAGATGTTTGGTACGTTTGTACGGCATTGCTCATCGATTTCGATGATACCGCGGTCAGTCATTTTAACTCCAACTTGCTCAAGACCGATTTCTTGAGTGTTTGGACGACGACCTACAGTTACTAATACGTAATCTGCTTCTACAGTTTGGATTTCACCTTTAACTTCGAAGCTAACTTTTACGCCAGTTTCTGTTTCTTCAACGCCTTTAGCCATAGCTTTTGTATGGATATTTACGTTACCTTTCTTTTGAAGAGCACGTTTAACAACAGAGCTCATTGCTTTTTCAAAACCAGCTAAGATTTCGTCGCCAGCTTCTACTACAGTAACTTCTGTACCGAAGTTAGCATATGCAGTACCTAATTCCATACCGATGTAACCGCCGCCGATTACAACAAGTTTTTTAGGAATTTCAGGTAAGCTTAAAGCACCTGTAGAGTTGATAACACGTTTAGAGTATTTGAATCCAGGAATTTCGATTGGTGTAGAACCAGTTGCAAGAACAGCATTTTTAAACGTATACGTTTGAGCTGCATCTTCAGTCATTACGCGTAATGTGTTAGCATCTACGAAGTAAGCTTCACCGCGAATGATTTCAACTTTATTACCTTTAAGAAGGCCTTCAACACCGCCAGTTAATTTCTTAACTACGCCGTTTTTCCATTCTTGAACTTTTGTAAAGTCAACTTTTACGTTCTCTGCAGTGATACCCATGTCATCAGAATGCATTGCATTCTCATAACGATGACCTGCATTGATTAACGCTTTTGAAGGAATACATCCAACGTTTAAGCATACGCCACCAAGGTTAGCTTTTTCAATGATTGCTACCTTTTGACCTAATTGTGCTGCACGAATTGCCGCAACGTATCCACCAGGACCTGCACCAACAACGACTGTATCTAATTCAATTGGGAAATCTCCTACTACCATTGTTATTACGCCTCCATTACTAATAATTGTGGGTCATTCAATAGACGTTTAATTTGGTTTAATGCTTTTTGAGCAGTTGCGCCGTCAATTAAACGATGGTCAAAGCTTAGAGATAATGCTAATACTGGAGCTGCAACGATCTCACCATTTTTCACAACTGGCTTCTCAGCGATACGGCCGATACCAAGGATTGCTACTTCTGGGTGATTGATAACTGGAGTGAACCATTGTCCACCTGCAGAACCAATGTTTGTAATTGTGCAAGAAGCACCTTTCATTTCAGTTGGAGCTAAACGACCTTCACGTGCTTTACCAGCAAGATCATTGATCTCGTTAGAAATAGTGAAGATAGACTTGCGATCTGTATCTTTAACAACTGGTACTAATAGACCTTTGTCTGTATCAGCTGCGATACCGATGTTGAAGTAATGTTTGTGAACTACTTCTTGAGATGCATCGTCTAAAGAAGTGTTTAACATTGGGTATTCACGTAATGCAGATGTTAAAGCTTTAACAACGTACGGAAGGTAAGTTAATTTAATACCTTTGTCAGCTGCAACAGCTTTGAACTTCTTACGGTGAGCAACAAGCTCAGTTACATCAACTTCATCCATTAATGTTACGTGAGGAGCTGTATGCTTAGAGTTAACCATTGCTTTCGCAATCGCTTTACGGATACCACTCATTTTCTCACGAGTTTCTGGATATTCACCAGCTGGGATTGGTTGTGCTTTTGGTGCTTCTTCTTTCGCTGCTGCTGGAGTAGCTTCTACTGCTGCTGGAGCCTCAGTTGCTGCTACAGTTTGTCCACCATTTGCAAATGCATCGATGTCAGCTTTCACAACGCGACCGTTCTTACCAGATCCAGCTACTTTATGAATATCTACACCTTTTTCACGAGCATATTTACGAACAGATGGCATAGCGATAACGCGCTCATTTACTACTTCTGCAGTTGCTGCTGGAGTAGCTTCCGCTGCTGGAGCTTCTACTGCTGCTTCTTCAGCTTTTGGAGCTTCATCATGATCGTCACCTTTAAATTTAAGGTTTTCGTATCCAGGAGCATCAAATTTAATTAATGTATCTCCTACAATTGCAACTGTTCCTTCTTCTACAAGTACTTCAAGTACTTTACCTTTAACAGGAGAAGGGATTTCTACTACTGCTTTATCATTTTGTACTTCAAGAAGTACATCGTCTTCATTTACTTCATCGCCTGGTTTAATAAACCATTTTACGATTTCACCTTCGTGGATACCTTCACCGATATCTGGTAGTTTAAATTCAAATGCCACGGAATTCAGCCCCCTGATTCATTTCATTATTATGGAATATGTACAAAAGAAACCAGCATGTGCTGATTTCTTTTGCACATGAAAAACTAAAAATTAGAAGTTCATTACTTTGTTAACAGCTTCAACAATATCTTTATGGTTTGGTAACCATACGCTCTCAGCTTGAGAGAATGGGAATACTGTATCAGCAGCTGCAACACGTACAACTGGAGCTTCTAAGTTTAAGATTGCACGGTCGTTAATTTCCGCTACAACGTTAGCTGCAATACCAGCTTGTTTTTGAGCTTCTTGAACTACAACTACGCGGCCTGTTTTTTCAACAGAAGCGATGATTGTTTCGATATCTAATGGTTGAACTGTACGTAAGTCAACAACCTCTAAAGAGATACCTTCTTTTTCAAGTTCTTCAGCAGCTTTTAATGCAGCATGAACCATAGCACCATAAGCGATAACAGATACATCTGTACCTTCACGTTTGATATCAGCTTTACCTAAATCAATTGTGTATTCACCTTCTGGTACATCTTGACGGAATGAACGGTACAATTTCATATGCTCTAAGTAGATAACTGGATCGTTGTCACGAATCGCAGAGATTAAAAGACCTTTTGCATCGTATGGAGTAGATGGAATAACAACTTTTAGACCAGGTTGTTGAGCCACTAATCCTTCTAAGCTATCAGCATGTAGTTCAGGAGTATGAACACCGCCACCGAATGGAGAACGAACTGTTACTGGAGCAGTCCAACGTCCGCCAGAACGGTAACGCATACGAGCTAATTGACCAGAAATTGAATCCATTACTTCATAAACGAAACCGAAGAATTGGATTTCTGGAACTGGACGGAATCCTTCAAGTGCAAGTCCAACTGCAAGTCCACCAATACCAGACTCTGCAAGTGGAGTATCCATTACACGATCTTCACCGAATTCAGCTTGTAAACCTTCAGTAGCACGGAATACACCGCCGTTTACACCAACGTCTTCACCAAACACAAGTACGTTAGGGTCATTTTTCATTTCAACGCGTAAAGCATCAGTGATTGCTTGAATCATTGTCATTTGAGCCATGGCTTACTTCGACTCCTTTTCTTTGTAAATTTCATATTGTTCAGCTAAGTTGTAAGGCATTTTTTCGTACATGATTTCCATTAAATCAGTAACTTTTTGTTTTGGAGCTTGGTCAGCCTTAGCAATTGCTTGTTTGATATCTTCTTTTGCTTCTTCAATTACTTTCTCTTCAACTTCTTGAGACCATAGGCCTTTAGCTTCTAAGAACTTACGGAAGCGTACGATTGGATCTTTTTGTTCCCATTCGTTTTCGATATCTTTTGTACGGTAACGAGTTGGATCATCACCAGCCATTGTATGTGGACCATAACGGAATGTTAAAGTCTCGATTAAAGTAGGGCCTTCACCATTTACTGCGCGCTCACGAGCGAAAGCAGTTGCTGCGTATACAGCTAATGGATCCATACCGTCTACTTGAATTCCGTAAATACCTGCTGCTACTGCTTTTTGTGCTACAGTTTTAGCTGCAGATTGCTTTTCTACTGGAGTAGAGATTGCATAACGGTTGTTTTGAACAACGAAGATTGCTGGAGCTTTGAATGCACCTGCAAAGTTCATACCTTCGTAGAAGTCACCTTGTGAAGCACCACCGTCACCAGTGTAAGTAATTGCAACAGATTTTTTACCACGTAGTTTCATACCTAACGCAACACCAGCAGTTTGGATGATTTGCGCACCGATAATGATTTGTGGAGCTAGTGCATTTACATTCTCAGGCATTTGGTTACCCATGAAGTGTCCACGAGAGAATAAGAATGCTTGATATAATGGTAATCCGTGCCATACTAATTGTGGTACATCACGGTATCCTGGTAAGATAAAGTCTTCTGCTTCAAGTGCGAAATGACTTGCTAATTGAGAAGCTTCTTGTCCAGCTGTAGGTGCGTAGAAACCTAAACGTCCTTGACGGTTTAAAGAAATAGAACGTTGATCTAGTACGCGAGTATACACCATACGACGCATTAATTCTTTTAATTGATCATCAGATAATTCAGGCATAGCTGCTTCATTCACAACTTCGCCATTTTCATTTAAAATTTGTAATGTTTCAAATTGAGCTGCGATAGCTTTCATTTGCTCATCAACATTAAATAGGGTCTTTTTTGTTTTAGTACCCATTCCGTTCACCTCTTCCTCTCTTGAACCATATTCTGAAACGCTTTCACTGGCTATTTTCCAGTTTAAAAAGCGCAACGATGTAAACCAACATGTTTGTCTGTCGGTTGAGAATAATTTTGTGTACCTAACAATCTGTACTAATGTTTTTTCAGAAACATATTAATACAATCTTGATCACGTTTTTTAGTTTACAACTATTCTAATTACGATGTCAATTACTTTGAATACGTTTTTTTATAAATAATATGCAGGTTTCTATTACACAAACGTGTTTTTATTTTTCACATCTGTATTAGTAAGCATTGACCCACTGTTATATTATTCCCTTTTTCACTTATTTTTTCTCTTAGAATAATATGTAAACGATTTAATTCTCTTTAGTTTTTCTCTCTTCGTAACAAAAATATACAAACTCTTCTTCCTTTTTTAGGTAAATACCTATACATCACCACACTCTCTTCCATACATTATAGTAACCGCAGTATTAGCGGGAAATGAAAAAGGAGGTCATCTCATGTACGGATACTCATATTGCTATCCAACTTGTTCATATCCTTCCTACGGTTATGGCGGTTCTTGTGGCGGATCTGGACGCGGCTTTGCCTTAATCGTTGTGTTGTTTATCCTTTTAATTATCGTTGGTGCTGCTTGCATTCGCTAATGTAAAATGAAACAACTATGGAAAGAAACAGACGGCTTTGCCGTCTTTTCTTTTTATCTCATACATAACTCCTCTATAGAAGAACGATTTGCAAATAGTTACCCTTACTTGCCGATGACTTTTCTCATCTCCTTTGGTAGACTAAAGAGGAAAGGAGAGATTACATATGCTTACAATGAACGATGTAATTCGCGAAGGAGATCCTATTTTGCGAGATGTTGCAGAAGAGGTGTCGTTACCAGCGAGTGAAGAAGATACAAATACCCTTAAAGAAATGATTGATTTTGTAATAAATAGCCAGGATCCTGAACTGGCTGAAAAATACAGTTTACGCCCTGGAATCGGATTAGCAGCTCCACAAATCGGTATTTCAAAGAAAATGATTGCGGTTCATGTAACTGATACGAACGGTACGTTATATAGCCATGCATTATTCAATCCAAAAATCATTAGTCATTCTGTTGAACGTACATATTTACAAAGCGGTGAAGGGTGTCTATCTGTAGACCGCGAAGTACCTGGCTATGTCCCTCGTTACACAAGAATTACAGTGAAAGCAACATCTATTAATGGAGAAGAAGTAAAATTACGCTTAAAAGGCTTACCGGCAATTGTATTCCAACATGAGATTGATCATTTAAATGGTGTTATGTTCTATGACCATATTAATAAAGAAAATCCATTTACCGCTCCTGATGATTCAAAACCTTTAGAGCGCTAATAATAAAAAGGCGGGAATTAATCTCCCGCCTTTTTATTTTATGAAATGGGTTCCATATTTACTTATAACAGGCCAGCCCATTTTAATCCATGATATATACCGTCTTCACTTACATCCTTTGTCACATGATTTGCAAGTTTTTTCAAATCTTCATGACCATTCCCCATCACAATGCCCGTCCCAACTGCTTCAATCATTTCTAAATCGTTTAAACCATCCCCAAATGCATACACTTGTTCACGGCTAAATCCTAATTTTCCAATGAACTTCTCAATCCCTTTTGCCTTAGAACCACCATTAGGAATGATATCCATTGAATACGCATGCCAACGAATAAAATGAAAATCTGGATATTGATTAATAAACTTTTCCTCTTCATTTACTTCACAAAAAAGAAGCGTTTGATAAATATCGCGTTTTTCGTAAAAATCAGGTTCATATGCCGGATGCTCGAACTGCAAGCTTCCAAAACCTTCTTTCACATAATCATGATATTCCACTGTCGCTCTCATTTCTTGATGGTCAAGATATACAAGTGGATATCCTTCTTGTTTTGCAAACTGAGTAAACTTATGCAAGGCAGCTGGGTGTAACGGATTATTAAATACTACTTCATCTTCAAAGACAACATACTGTCCATTAAAACTAACATAATTATGTATATTGAGTTCCTTACGAATATCTTCAAACATAAACGGTGCGCGTCCTGTCGCAATTGCTACATGCACCCCTTTTTCCTGCAAATGTCTTACTGCATCTCGTGTAGATTGCGGAATTTTTTTATCGTGATCTAATAATGTTCCATCAATATCAAAAAAGACAATTTTATCATTCATTTGTCAAAACCCTTTCTGGCACTCTTTACTCCTATTTTGATAATCGCTTTTCAAATTCTAAAAAAAAGTATAACATATTAAACATCTGTGAAGAAAGCGTTCACTTTCTGACCTTATTTATGAAACATGCATATATATATTAGTAAAAAGGGTGAATACTTGTTCTAATGAATTTTCTTGTCCATTCTTCCTCATACTATATCTATAACTAACGGCTACTAATCGTTACTATAGAATAACTTTCACTGTATGAGAAAGGACAAGGTTTTCCATTCACTTTCCCCTCTTTCTTATGTCAGAGATAGAGTTTTCACTAGTAATATGCATGTTTAGAATAAGGAAAGGAAGGAGTAATCATGCTGAAGAAGCTGAAGAAAAAGCTTAAGCGTTATTTAAACGATTTAGTCCGGAAGAAGACAATCGCTTAAATTATGCCCATTTCGGGCTTTTTCTTCATTCTCATTCGAAAAAACATGAAAATCGTGACTGTTTGCTTTATAATAAGTAACAGATAATGCAAAACATAGACAAGGAGAGGTTTTCCAAATGATTTTTAAAGTATTTTATCAAGAAAAATTAACTGAGGTCCCAGTACGTGAAAATACAAAAGTTGTATATTTAGAGGCTACGTCTGAAAAGGATGTTCGTAAAAAATTAAATAAGTTCGCATATAATATCGAGTTTGTTCAGTCTGTTACTGGCGCTCATCTTGAATATGAAAAACAAAACGCTGATTTAGTATTAGCGGAGATTGTATAGCCATATGAAATTTCTAAAAAATGATCAAGTTGCCGTTTTTGCTCTCGGTGGTCTTGGTGAAATCGGTAAAAATACATATGCTGTTCAATTTCAAGATGAAATTATTATAATTGACGCTGGAATTAAATTTCCAGAAGACGAACTCCTCGGGATCGATTATGTAATACCTGATTACACTTATTTTGTGCGAAACGAAGATAAAATTAAAGGCTTATTCATTACACATGGTCACGAAGATCATATCGGTGGAATCCCTTATCTATTACGTCAAGTAAACATTCCAATTTACGGTGGAAAATTAGCAATTGCACTAATAAAAAACAAATTAGAAGAGCACGGATTACTTCGTAAAGCGAAGCTTTATGAAATTCAAGAAGATGATGTTATTAAATTTAAAAAGACATCTGTTTCCTTCTTCCGTACAACTCACAGTATTCCGGATTCATACGGAGTTGTTGTGAAAACACCTCAAGGACAAGTCGTTCATACAGGTGATTTCAAATTCGATTTCACACCAGTCGGTGAGCCAGCAGATTTAACAAAAATGGCTGAAATCGGAAAAGACGGTGTACTTTGTCTCTTATCTGACAGTACAAACAGTGAAGTTCCAAACTTTACGATGTCTGAGCGCCGTGTTGGCGATAGTATTCAAGATATATTCCGCAAAGTAGAAGGTCGTATTATCTTCGCAACCTTTGCATCGAATATCCATCGCTTACAACAAGTTGTTGAGGCTGCTGTTGAAAATAATCGTAAAGTAGCTGTATTTGGTCGAAGTATGGAAGCAGCTATCGAGATTGGACAAAACCTTGGGTATATCCGATGTCCAAAAGATACATTCATAGACACATCTCAACTAAACCGCCTACCAGCTAATAAAGTGGTTATTTTATGTACTGGTAGTCAAGGTGAACCAATGGCAGCACTTTCCCGTATTGCGAATGGTACTCATCGTCAAATTCAAATTATTCCTGGCGACACAGTTGTTTTCTCGTCTTCACCAATCCCTGGTAACACAATTAGTGTAAGCCGTACAATTAATATGTTGTATCGTGCTGGTGCTAATGTAGTCCATGGCAAGCTGTCAAACATTCATACGAGTGGACATGGCGGACAAGAAGAGCAAAAACTAATGCTACGTCTAATTAAACCAAAGTATTTCATGCCAATTCATGGTGAATATCGTATGCAACGTATGCATATGAAATTAGCGAATGATTGCGGTATTCCAGAAGAGAACTGTTTCATCATGGATAACGGAGATGTTCTTGCCTTGCGTTCAGATGAAGCAAGTGTAGCTGGAAAAATTCCATCTGGTTCTGTCTATATTGATGGAAATGGTATTGGAGATATCGGTAATATCGTATTACGCGATCGTCGCATCCTTTCTGAAGAAGGGCTTGTAATTGTAGTTGTAAGCATTGATATGAAAGAATTTAAAGTTGCAGCAGGACCTGATATCATCTCGCGTGGTTTCGTTTATATGCGTGAAAGCAGCGATTTAATTAACGATGCTCAAACATTGATTACAACACATTTAGAAAAAGTAATGGAACGTAAAACAACACAATGGTCTGAAATTAAAAATGAGATTACAGACACATTAGCACCATTCCTATACGAAAAAACGAAACGTCGCCCAATGATTTTACCAATCATTATGGAAATATAAGAAAAAGGACAATGCCTTCATGGCATTGTCCTTTTCTCTTATCTTAAAAAGTGTTTAAAACGATCTACTTCGTCATCATGACCAATTACAATTAATATATCCCCCGCTTGAATATTTTCCGTAGCTCGAGGAGAGACGATAACTTCTTTACCACGTTTAATTGCTACAATATTCAATCCAAACTTCGCACGAATATCTAATTCAATTAAAGAGTGCCCATCAATTTTTTTATTTGCAATAATCTCTACAATACTATGCTCATCTGAAAGCTCAAGATAGTCTAATACATTACTTGATGCAATATTATTAGCAATCCGTTTTCCCATATCACGCTCTGGATGTACAATGTGATCTGCACCTATCTTACTTAATACTTTTTCATGATAGTCATTTTGAGCTTTTACAGTAATATTTTTTACACCTAACTCTTTCAAAATTAACGTTGTTAAAATACTTGAATTTAAATTATCTCCAATAGCAACGACTACATGATCAAAATTACGAATGCCGAGACTTTTCAATACCATCTCATCTGTTGAATCTGCAATTACAGCATGTGAAGCTATATTTGCAAACTCATTAATTTTATCCTCATCTGAATCAATTGCCATTACTTCCATACCTAATTGAGCTAGTTCTCGGCAAATACTTCCACCGAAACGCCCAAGCCCGATGACAGCAAATTCTTTTTCTTTCTCACTCACAGGAATTCCTCCAATAACTTCAAGTACTATGTATTTTCATTGTAACATACTTTATATACGTCACAAAAACGTGTAAATCATACTTATTTTTGTTTCTGTATATAAAAATATTGTTGTAAATAAAAGGCGATACCAACAAGTAACATACCAAATACAAATATATTTCCAAACGAACTAAATGTTTCAAAAACGAACAATAACGTTTCTTGGCCGAAAAAAGCAAATAGAAGCTGCGTAAAAGCAAATACAAGCGCCCATATGTAATGATGTTGATGGAATAAATAATGCGTTGCGCCTAAAAAAGCAATAAATGAAACGATGAAAATCCACCAATTTTCTAACAACAGTTGCCAATTAGAAAATTGGTATCCATTCACTAATATCGCAATAATCCCGATAACCGCCATTGTTGGCACACTCCAGAATAGTGCTCGCCCTCTAAAGAAGCGGGTACCTTGAACATCTCCTTTTTCATATGCAATGTATGTTAGTACTACTGTACTTATATACAAAACAGAAAGAATCGTTAAAACGATAATAAGCCAAAAGTGTAATTGATAATATTCATGCTCTATATTTGTCACGATTGCAGCTAGCATACACGGGATTAACATTCCCGTCCAACCATCTACTTTTCTTTCATTCCAAAAGACCGTATTACCAATTCGTATACCTAGCAGCATAAAAATAATGATACCTAGTACAAATAATGTAGTTTTATTCCCTACTAAACTCGTTGAGAAAGCAATTAATCCAATAAATAAAAAGAGCACAAACCCATTCATAATTTCTAGTACAGGTGATAAATACCTCTTCACCCATTTGTATGTTTCGTCATATTCATTATTATCTACTAGACGATAGGCATAAAAACTTATTCCAAAATAAACCGCCGCAATAATAACATACGCATATAAGACAAAACATAAAATCGCACTGCTAATTTGCACGTAATTCCCCACCCTTTTTTCTATGTTTCACATTGATTTTACACACTTTTCATACTAAAAGTAAACATATATAAGTTAGTCAAATAATTAATAATGAGCAGTGGCTAAAACCCCCTGCTCATTATTAAAACAGTACAATTAACTTTAATTCTTTCATTTGTATGTAAATGTCTAAAATCAATCTATACGAGCGTTACTTACACCTCAGAACAAAAAGTTTTTTGGAACCTTCAAGAAAGCGGAAGTTTTATTTTCTATTTCCTTTCCACTTTACATATTGGCTTAAAAATGTAATTGCCTTTTCAATCACTTCTTCGTCTGGTTTTAATTTCGCATGATGTAAACCATATTCTGAATTTACTCCAAGCCAAAACATAAATCCAGGGATTTCTCGAAGCATATAACCAAAATCTTCACCTGTCATTGCCTCAGTACATGTAATAACATTCATATCAGTTTGTTTATGTACAAATTGCATAAACTCTCTCGTTAACTCTTCGTGGTTATATACTTGATGATACATTGCTCCGTAATCTATAATCGCCTCACACTGGAAAGAAGCTTCGATACCTGCAACAATTGCCTCAATTCTGCTTTTCACACGCTTCATTGATTCCACTGATAATGTTCGAATCGTTCCTTCTAAACGAGATTTTTCTGCGATAATATTTTGAACTGTACCACCTGTTATTTTTCCAATTGTAATTACCGCACTGTCAAGAGGATTCACATTACGACTAATAACGGATTGAAGTTGTGTAACAAGGTGACTGGCTGCAACAATCATATCATTCGCAGTATGTGGATAAGCCGCATGTCCACCTTTTCCTTTTAAATCAACATATAATTCTGATGTATTCGCAAATAACAGACCTTCTTTTGTCGCAATTGTTCCTACAGCGTATTCTGGTGCAATATGAAGACCAAGAATTATATTAGGCTTCCATCCTTTTAGCTCTTCACTTTCTAACATAGGAAGAGCGCCACCTGGACCTTCTTCTGCCGGCTGGAATAGAAACACAAGGTCATCATCTATTCTTTCACTCACAGCTGCTGTTAGGAGGCCTAGACCAATTGTTGTATGCAAATCATGTCCACATGCATGCATCATTCCTTTATGTACAGAAGCAAATTCGTATCCAGTTTCCTCTGTTATTGGCAAACCATCTATATCTGCACGATAACCTATTGTTTTCTCTGGGCTTTTCCCATTTACTTTAACAATTACACCTGTTTTCCATGTTCTCACTTCCAAATATTCGTTAGGAAGTGTTTCTATATACTCTAAAATGTACTGTTGTGTTTTCCACTCTTTAAATCCAATTTCCGGGATTTTGTGTAAATCTCTACGAACTTGGACAAATTTACTTACTGTCATTTTTGCACCTCTATCTATAAAAAGCGCAAGAGCCTATTTATGCTCTTACGCTTTTTGTTTTTTATTTCTCTGGGTTTAATTGACGAAGCTCTTGTTTGATTTCAGTTTTCGCTTTTGTCTTCTCATCAATTTCTTTAATTACACGTGCTGGAGTTCCCGCAACAACTGTATATGGAGGCACATCTTCTGTTACAACAGCTCCTGCTGCTACAACTGCACCTTTACCTACTGTAACGCCCTCTAAAACAACTACATTTGCACCAATTACAACATCGTCTTCAACGATAACTGGTTTTGCAGAAGGTGGCTCAATAACACCCGCAAGTACAGCACCTGCACCTACGTGACAGTTTTTCCCAACCGTTGCACGTCCACCAAGCACTGCGTTCATGTCGATCATAGTACCTTCGCCAATTACAGCACCGATGTTAATTGTTGCATTCATCATGATAACAGCGTTGTCACCAATTTCAACGTGGTCACGAATAATTGCGCCTGGCTCAATACGAGCTTTAATACCTTTTAAATCAAGCATTGGGATTGCAGAATTACGACGATCGTTCTCAACTACATAGTCAACAATGTGCTTGCTATTTTCATCAAGAATTGTCTTAATTTCAGACCATTCTCCGAATACTACACCAGATTTTTTATTTACAAATGCTTGTACTGTTTCAGGGAACGTTACTTCTTTTAAATCCCCTTTTATGTATACCTTTACAGGAGTTTTCTTTTCACTTTTTTGAATAAACGAAATAATTTCGTTAGCGTCCATCATTTTCATTCTTGTTGCCTCCTAAATCCATTTATATTGTTACTCTACCAAACGATAGAGCGAGTAGCAAGACAATAATCTTATTTTTCCCTTTGAATTTCTTCTATAATTTCTAAAAACGCTTGTACTTGCTTCAATTGTCTTGCTGATTCACTCGTTAACAACCATGTTTCTCTCGTTAATTGAACAGGTGTTTTATACATATTTTCCTGCACTTCTTTTAATACTGTAGAAGGCAATAATGCATAACCTATACCATTTAGAACAAGTTGTTTGCACGTCTCAATTTGATCAACTACAATTGTTCGCTTAGGTGGGTTAGAGAATAACCCATACCACCAATTTTGTATTTGACCATAATAAGTCGAATCACTTTTAAATTGAATAAATGGTCTATTTGTTTCTTTTAACATCGAAATATCTTTTATTTCTTTATCGACTAAATATAATTCATCTTCAAATAATTGTTGCTTTTGTCCTTTATATTCCTGTGATCCCCTTAATATAGCTACATGAACATCGCCCTCATAAAATTGCTTTTGCACTTCACTACTCCAGCCAGTAAACAGCGATATCTTCACAGAAGGATACTTTTGTACAAACTTTTTCAACACAGGAGGGAGCCAATATTGACCAATAACCGATGCAACAGCTATTTTTAACGTTCCATATGTTTCCGTTCTAAAAACTGCCAGTTCGCTCTTAATATTCTCTTCTCTTTGTAACATTTCTTTTGCATAATTTGCGACTTTTTCCCCTTCAGGTGTAATTGTCAATCCTTTTTGTGAACGAATAAAAAATTTCATTCCCCATTGTTTCTCCATAGATTGTAATCGTTGACTAAGCGCAGGTTGGGAAACAAATAAACGTTCCGCCGCTTTTCTCATATTTGATTCCTGGGCTAACACAACCATCATTTGAAAATCATCAATTTGCAACTTTCTCCCTCTTTCCTTAGCTTCCATACACCTTATTTCAATAAGCTTTTCATCCTGAATTTAACTGAATACTTTTATACAAAAAATACAATTTTTCAGTTCGAACTTTCCTTATGTTTTATGTCTTTTTAAATATAATACATACACAACTGATATGCACGAAAAAAAGTGACTTCTCCGTTTCTATGAAGTCACTTTCCTCCTATTGTCTATCGATTATGCTGCCGTACTTTTTTATTCAATAATTTTAAAATAGCTCTACGTGTTAAAATCCCCTCGAAATACCCTTCTTCATTTACAGCACAAATAAAAGGATGATCAATTGTCATTTCTAAAGCTTTTGCAAATGAATCTTCTAACTTAAGAACCGGAATATCTTCCTTCATCACTTGTTCTACTTTCATATCATCAAGTCTTTCAAACTCAATGCGCTCTAACCCTAACATACCATCTAAAATCATAGCAGTACTAATCAACCCATGTAATTTATACATTGGGTCTAAAACAGGTATTGCCGAATATCCAGATTTCACAAGAACGAGTAAAGCATGCTCTAATCCATTCCCAATTTGGACATGTGCTACTTTTTCTGATGAAATCATTAAATCTTTCACAAGAATTTGCTGAAACTCGTCTTTTGGAATACTAATCATGTTACATCCCCCATTTTCCCTTTTTCCTGCTTATATTCACCGATTCTATCCTTATTTTATGACAGCGTTTTCATATTATTATTTTGTCCTAACTTTATTTCAATAAAAATACAATTACACAGCTATTTTAGCATACAACACAAAAAAAAGACTACCATTACGGTAGCACTTAATACCCTTTATTTTTTAATCTGTAAAATAACCTTGTGATTTTTTTATATTGCGTCACATCTGTCTGTTTCAAACCATTCTCAATATCTGTAAGTTCTACAGCTAAAATTTCACTCGCATAATTTTGTTGAAATAAAATATCTAGTAACAAACTTTCTTCTTCTTTCGTTAAAACAAATTCCCTTTGCATATACCCCTCTCCTTATAATCCCATCGTTACTCTCATTATATAAAATTTCCAACTTATTTAGTAGATGTAATATTCAGTTTTTAATAAAAACATGTAACAATTGTAACCTTATAAAAATTATTTCGTATATCGATTTGCATAGCTAAATGCCGCATAAGCATCCGGCTTAATTTTTGCAGTTAATCCCATCGCTTGAATTTTCGCTGTCATATCTAAAATAAATTCTTTTGTTAAACCATCATTCCCTATGTCCAAATGAATTTCCATTATGAACCCAGCCCCATCTTGAGCATATGGATGCAATAAATCCCATATGGTTTGTATATGGTTAGGAGTAAATAGGCAAGCGATTTCTTGACTAAACTGTGTTTCTAAATATATTTTCTCCCGTAATGTTGCCGGCTTATCTTTTACTGACCTATGGTGTAAACATCCCCAAGCCCCTTTTCCAACACGGTGAATATGGATTGCCGTAATAAATCTCGTATCTTTTTGATGTGCTTGTGAGTCTGTCCCAATAGATAATCGATATAAATTTCGTGGATCCTTTTCAATGAAACTACAAATGCGGTTAAAGACCGTATCAAAATTCAAATGTCTCTCTGAAACATTATAGAATTTATGCCCACCGTCCACATAGTCACGTCCTTTCCATTAGACAGACTTTTCGTATTCTCATTGTATGGGACAAAAACAAAAATTATAACTTACTATCCTTTATTCGTCTCAATATTTCGCATTACAAAATGACAAACTTGGCAAGTATAAATTACATTTTGATTCGATTGAGCCGTTAATACATGAATAATCTCTGCAGAATTGTGGCAATTAGGACAGATCACAACTGGTAAACGTTCCACATAACACACCTCCTATTTATTTTTATCACGCTATTTTCGAGCAGTAAAACTCCTGATTGATGTAGTCCAATCATCAGTCGATAATAAGCACTTCCACTGATTAAAGTCTCACTTTATTACCATTGTAGGAAAAACGAAAAATTCCTATACATATATACTGGAAAGTAAAAGAACTAAAAAAGGTACTGCCATAGGCAGTACCTTTTTTATATGTATCAAGAAATGATATCGTAAATCTCAATTGCAACCATATCGATATTATCGAATTGATACACTTGAGGTTTTTCACCTTGTTGATACACTTCTAATTCATACATTTCACTTTTATCGAAAAATTTCACGCTACATTTGCGCTCACCGTTCACTTCAAAATAGCGTTGTGCTACTTCACCGCTTACAGCTTGTTCTTGTAGACTAACAAGTCGTGTTAAAATTCCTTGGAGTAGAGACATGAAATCTCTCCTTTCTCTAATCTTCCTACCAATAGGTTTTACAGCTATACTCATTCTATCCGTCATAACAGAAAAAATGTTCCACAGTCTAGGATAAAGGTTATTGGCCAGAAACTCAACTAAAAATTTGTCGAAATGCGAAGGAAAACACAGAAAGAACATCTTTTTCCTTCTTTATTGCGATTTTCATACTGGAATAATATAATAAAAAACAGAAAAAAGGAGGAATTACAATGAAAAAAATTGAGGTTTACACACAACCTGATTGTCCGCCATGTGTCATTGTGAAAGAATTTTTAAAGCATAATAACGTTGCATATGAAGAATTTGACGTAAAAAAAGACGCTGCTGCTCGCGATCGTCTTTTATACGACTATGATTCCTATTCAACTCCAACAGTTGTAATCGACGGTGAAGTGGTTGCAGGTTTTCAAATCGAAAAATTACAACAGCTACTCAATATAGAATAGGAATAGGTAAATACCTATTCCTATTTTTATCCCGCTATTTATGGGCAGTAAAACTCCCGATTGATGAAAGCTAATAATCAGTGGGATATAAAGCCCCCACTGATTAAAGTTGCACTTTATAATTGTTGTAACCTTTTTATTTCAGTTAAAAGTTCTTGGCTTTCATGATACCCTGCTAATTTCCATTTATCTTGATCCCTTTTCAATGTTACAATTTGATATTGTCCACTTTTCGCCCGCTCATATACATATAAATTTTTATGCTCTTCATCATACGCCATTTTCGTTTCCGAATTAAAAGAAAACGGTGCTTCTTTTGCTGGAAGTAAATATTCACCACTTTGTTTATCACTTCTACTATTTTCATCTGTAAATACTTGAAGGAAATTATCTGTAAAATACGGTGATAACGTCTCTATCATCTTATTCATCGGCAAATGCTTCCCGCGAATTGAAAATTGGGTTTCATAGCCTTTTTGTATCGTTGTAAACACGTCTTTCCGATCGACTTTCAATTCCTCTTTTCCTAAAACAGTTGTAACACTATAACCAACTAGAAAGGCAACACATACAAATAGAACAAGCCATATTCCATATTTCCTCATTTTTTCACCTTCCTTTTAAAAGAACTTGTCTTTGTAGTATTCATTGTAACAATGATTATGCAAAGAAAGGGATGGTTTCGTTCGTAAAATCTTTACAACGATAGACAGCATTTTCATCACCATTTTCACTATTACCAATTTCTGATAAAAACAAACAAAAAAATGCACGAATCTCTTCGTGCATTAAAATAAAACATCTTCTTCATATAAATATTCATAAGATAAATCTATAAATAAAAAGTTTTCATCATCAATCGGGAAAGAAAATGTTCGTACCATTTCACCAGTTTCAATATCGGCATATAAATCTGAAAGTCTCGCCTTATTTTCAAAACGCATTTTCATAATATTCTCAAGAAAATACGGACGCCAACTCCAGTTCTTCATATAATACTCCGGCATAACAATCCATTCCCCATCTTTTTTCATAACATTACCTGATTGTTGAAAACCATCTTCATTGCAAATAAATATGCGAAAACTACATTGTGATATACTTTGGCTAAATTGTAATAACCAATCATTTATATCTTCATTCTTTTTTTGTTTTGACAGAACATCACCAATTCGATCACGTAACATCTCTGTTAAATGATAAATTTTTTGCAACTTCTTTTTCTCATGCTGAATAAATTGATGACATTCATTACCAAGTCTCTCTTTTAAAACATTCGTTTCAATAAAATCAGGTAAACATTCTTTTAAATAATTACCTTGATAGTATCTACCACCGTTTTTCCAAGCATATTGTAGTTGATAAAAAGCATCAATTTCTTCATATAACAACGTTGCACCAATTCTTCTTGCAAGTAAAGATAAGGAATATAAAATATCTTGATAAGATTGTATAAGTGCAGTTTGCCTTAAGTTTGTTAAATCTACTTTTAAAATATCAGGTGCTAACACGCTAATACGTTCTAAATTACTTGTACCCGTTCCAACTTTATTAATCGAAATCTGAATACCATATGTACGATAATACATAAGCAAATGATTAAATTGCTCAATATCTTCTTTACATTCATGCTCTGTTATCTCTAAAACAATGTGGTTCAAATTTAAACCTTGTTTTTCATACATCAATAAAAGTTGAAGTAAACTTTCATCTTCGTCATTCATTAATACGTTAGCATTTCGATGTATAAATAATAACAATTTTTGATTGCTTTCTAAATAACGGTTTAAAGCTTTTTCTACTATAATATTATCCGCTTCCAGTTGAAACTCACTTGGAATAGAATCATCATGAAAGAACGAAGCTAAACTTTGTATGCCCTCTTCTGTTTGAATACGTCCTACTACTTCATATCCAATTACTGTATGTTCATCAGCACTAAAAATAGCTTGATAATAAGGAAGGACTTTATCCAAGTTACTCATTACATCTAATGCATCTATCAACGTGCTTCCCTCCCTTTACTTTTCAAAAATTATAACACGATATTTACGGAAAAATAATAAAAAATCCCTTCAGTTTTCCTGAAGGGATTAGAGGGGTAAAATGCTAAGGGGAATTAGCAATTCTACTATGAAGAAAAAAGAGGTCTTAAATATACCGTATATATGACCTCTTGTAAATACCTTTCTTTCACATGTCACAATTCCGTCACATTTTACCACAAAAAAATGAATCAAACATTCATTTGGTCATCCCTCTTAAAATGGATATTGATGCAAGTGTTGTCCTCCATCCATTGTCATGCATGTTCCATTTATGTATGCAGCTTCATCTGAACATATATAATAAGCTAGACCCGCAATTTCTTCTGGCGTACCTAGTCTTCCAAGTGGTACACTTTGTAGTGTACGCTTAGCCATTTCTTCTGAAATCCATAATTTATCGGCACCGCCCGTACGTTCAATCGGCCCTGGTGCGATAGCGTTAACTCGTATTCCATATTTACGTCCCCACTCAACAGCAAGCGTTTTAGTCATTGCTAATACGCCAGCTTTTGCTGCAGCCGAATGAATAACTCCTGGACCTGCATCCCATGCATATGTCGCTACCATATTAATGATATTTCCTTTTATACCTTTCTCAATCCAATACTTCCCGACAGCTTGACTGCAATAAAATGTACCATTTAACACAATATTAATGACCGAATTCCAGCCATTCACAGATAAATCTTCTGCTGGACAAATAAAGTTGCCAGCTGCATTATTTATTAAAATATCAATTCGTCCGAACTTTTCATCAATATGTTCAATCATTTTCTGAATATCTTCAGTATTTCGTACATCCATTTGTACAGGCAATATTTGCCCTGGAAACTGTTCAATCTCTAACTTTGTTTCCTCCAGTTTTTCTTTTGTACGCCCTGTAATAACAACTCGTGCCCCTTCTTTTGCAAAACGAGTTGCCATTCCTTTTCCCATTCCACTCGATCCACCTGTTATAATTACTACCTTCTCTTTCATATATATCCCTCCCAAAAATGAATACACATTCATTTTATCATTTTATTTGATAGAAATCTTTATATTTTTAAACTTTTCTGATATTTTAACTTAAAGAGACTTCTTTTCATTCATTTTTCCGTAAGCTATACTACTTCTTTATTATTTTAAATATATTAAAAAAAACTGAAAGGAGATTTGAGTAGCCTGTATATGGAACGAAAACACATGATATAAATCAAATAGGTATACTCATACTTTTATGAAGCAAATTACACGAAGAAATTTTTTGAAAAATGGAATACGCACTTGTCTATATTCATTTATAACCACTAGTATCGGTTACTATTACGCTAAATACATAGAGCCGCATATGATCTCTTTTACAGAGCACACACTAAAATCACAGCTCATACCAAAAAGTTTTCATGGTATGAAGATTCTTCAATTTAGCGATTTACATCTCGGATACTATTTCTCACTCCAACATTTATCTCAAATCATTTCTAAGATTAATGCTGCAAACCCAGATATTGTCCTTTTTACTGGTGATCTCATTGATAATTACCAAACATATACTGATACTCCTTTCGTTGCATCCATTTTAAAGAATATACAAGCACCCTTCGGTAAATTTGCTATTTATGGTAACCATGATCACGGCGGATATGGAACTGAATACTATGATCACATCATGCGTGAATCTGGATTTGAACTATTACTAAATAGCGAAAAACGAATTCGTCTACTGGATAATAGTGAAATTTCTATTTTCGGACTCGATGATATACTACTTGGCAAACCAAAAATAGCGGAAACACTACAACAAGCGCGGCAAAATACTTATAACATTGTTCTTGTTCACGAGCCAGATATTGCGCCACAAATTGCTACATATCCAATCAACTTGCAACTTTCTGGTCATAGCCACGGCGGACAAGTAAAAATCCCTTTTTTAGGTGCTATCGTTACCCCATCACTTGCCAAACACTACATTGAAGGCTTCTATTCCATTCAAGACTTATCTCTCTATGTCAATCGCGGACTTGGAAGAACACGTGTCCCATTCCGGTTTATGTCAAAACCTGAAATTACACTCTTCACCCTACAACATTCGTAATAATTCGCCTATTTTCTTACATATCCTTTCTTGTACGCGCTCATCCACGTTTCGTTTACCATATGATAAAAGTGAGTCCAATAAAGGAGGTTTGTTCATGTATCCATATTATCAACCAATCCCAGTTCGTTCAGCACCTATTGGCCCAGTAGGCGACTCACGATTCTTTCCGTTTTTTGGCGTTCCATTTCTAGCTGGAATTGCTGGTGGATTGCTCGGCGGAGCATTAGCTTTCGGCCCTAGACCATTTTATCCACCTTATCCACCACCTTACCCGCCACCAGCACCTTATCCTTGTTATGGTGGACCTTGTCAACAACCATACTATTATTAATGTATGCCAACAATTCTACCAACGCTATTCTCTCTATTAGACAATCGATTAATATGCTTACAATAAAAACTATTCTCTCTACACATTCTTCTATTTTGAGAACGTATAATAAGTAGAGAACAAAGTAAAAAACCTCTTATCAATAAGAGGTTTTTTACTTTGTTCTTGCTATTCAGCATCTGTATTTTGATACGCCATCTTAAACAACTTCACTTGGCTATCAATCTCCTCTGCACCACTATTAATAACATAATAGTAGTCACCGTCTTTATTTTGTTCGCGTGTTTTCACATTATCTGCTAAAGTAAGCTGTAAAATCGCCTTTATTCTTGCTTTCATTTCAATATCTAGAATTGGGAAGGATATTTCTACTCGTTTCTCCATATTTCGCGTCATCCAATCAGCTGAAGATAAATATATTTTCTCCTCTCCATTATGATGGAAATAATAAATACGGCTATGTTCTAGATACCTTCCTACAACACTAACTACACGAATATTTTCACTTACATTTGGAATACCAGGTCTTAAACAACATGTTCCTCGAACGATGAGCTCTACCTTTACTCCCGCTTGTGATGCTTCATACATTTTTTTTATTAATGGTTTATCCGTTAGTGAATTCATCTTAGCGATAATATAGCCATTTCCATATTGCCTATGATAACGAATTTCTTCATCTATTAAATCCATAAATTGCTTTCTTATATCAAATGGTGCAACTGATAAATGGTGAAAATGCGGTTTCGTTGTATAACCACTTAAATAATTAAAGAAATTTGTTGCATCGACCCCAAAGTCTTTTCGTGATGTAATATAGCCAAAATCGGTATATAGCTTTGCTGTTGCATCATTATAATTTCCGGTTCCAAGATGTACGAACCTTTCGATTTTTCCGTTTTTTCTTCTTACAACTAGCGTAATTTTACTATGCGTTTTCAAGTGACTTACACCGTAAATAACGTGACACCCAGCCTGTTCTAATTCTTTAGCCCAATGAACATTATTCTCTTCATCAAACCTTGCTTTTAACTCCACCAACACTGTGACTTGTTTTCCTTTTTCAGCTGCTACTTTTAGTGCCTGAATAATCGGAGAATCACCACTTACTCGATATAATGTTTGTTTAATCGCAAGTACATTCGGATCGTCTGCCGCATCACGGACAAAATCAACTACTGGCTGAAACGATTCAAAAGGATGATGTAATAAAATATCATGCTCAATCGCCTTTTCAAATACATCTTCCTCATCACCTAAGTCTTGAGGTGGTTGCGGAATAAGGGCTGGATAAATGAGATGTTCATATAATGGTGCTAATTTTTTATATAAAGAGAATAAACATGTTAAATCTAACGGTCCATCCATTATATATACATCTTCATCTTTTACTTCCAACACCTCGTATAATAATGTTAATACTCTTTCATCAATGTGTTCTTTGCCAACTTCTAAACGTACAGCAGCTCCCCACTTACGCTTTTTCAACTCTTTTTCAATTACCTTTAATAAATCCCTCGCACCCTCTTCATGAATTGTTAAATCCGCATTACGTGTAATACGGAAACGAGTAACAGATGATACTTTATATCCTGTGAATAATTTATGAGTAAAACTACTAATTACGTCTTCTAATAAAATAAATTTATGCTTTTGCCCTTCACTCGGTAAAAATATGAAGCGTTCAAGTAATGAAGGAACTTGCACAATTCCTAACTTCGTACGGTTTTCTTCCTCCACTTGCTTCTCATCATATAAAAGAGTAGCTAAGTTCAAACTTTTATTTAATAACATCGGAAATGGACGGTATGCATCGATAGCTACAGGCGTTAAAACCGGAAAAATTTGCTCATCAAAATAATCTTCTATAAATTCTCTCTGTTCTTTCGTCAAATCATGGAATGTTAAACGCTCAATCCCCTCTAATTCAAGCGCTGGCAATACATAATTTTTAAAAGTATCATATTGTACGGTCATTAATTCATGGGCTTTTATCGCAATTTTATTTAATTGTTTTTTTGGTGTTAAGCCAGCTTTATTTTCTGGTTGATTAAACCCAGCACTCACTTGATCTTTCAAACCCGCTACACGTACCATAAAGAATTCATCTAAATTCGAGCTAAAAATACTAATAAACTTTAATCTTTCCAAGAGTGGATTATTTTCATCTTGCGCTTCTTGTAGTACACGTTCATTAAATGCTAACCAACTTAGCTCTCGGTTATTATAATATGCTGTATCATTTAAATTTACGATGTTCCCCTTCAACAATTCCATTCTCTTCACACTTCCCCTTGAAACTTTTTTACTATAATTTAGTTACTTTTATTTTAGCAAATTACAATATTATAAAGTGTAAATTTTTTGTAAAGACATCCGTACAACCTAACATTTTCATTCAAATGACAAGTTAATATTCGTTTTTAACACTCTTTCTAGCTGCTTTTTTTGTTTTTCAGCTTGTACTTTTTCTGCTAATGCCGATTGCTCACATAAAATTCTAAACGTTAATCCTTCTTTATTTTCTGTTATGGATATCGTATCGACAAGCGATCTTTGTCTTACATTTAAAGCAGCTGAAAATTGTAAAACAGCCCCTAATAGGCGGATTTTTTTTTGTTCGCTTTTATCAAACCAACCTTCAAATGGAGATAAATGTTGTTTAAATAGCATTTTTGATTTATAAGATGCAATAAGCGCTAACCTCACTCGATCTTTATGCATCATGCCATCAATTGTTTTATTCGCCAATAAATAAAACGTGTGTAAACGACTCGCTTCTTCGTCTATATATTTTCCAATGTTAAATACTTTCGCTGCTTGATGGAATGCTTCCCAGTCTTTTATCGAAACAGAAATCAGTCCCATTTCTTCGAGTTGTTTACAAATCAATCTTCCATGTTTAATAAGTTGAATGACAAATTCCATATCCATTTCATATTCGTGTGATAACAAATGTAAGCTTTCTTCAACTACATTCGGATAATATGAAATCCCTAAATCTTTCGTCAACTCTTCATAGAAAACACCTTCTCTTAATCCTTTTTTGCTTAATACAAATGCCGTTGCTTCTATAATATTTACAAGTTTATGAAATACTTCAACCGCTGGAATAATTGTATCAGCTCGATCTTTTGCCAATCCTTCCATTTTCTGAAGTTCGATAAACGATTGTTTTTCTAATGTACCTTTTACATTTTCAATATCTTCTTCTTTCATTTTGTATAAATGTACTCCCGCTATAGGATAGTTTATTAAATTTTGGTGGATTTTTGCTAAGTTTCTCGCACTACCACCAATTGCAATAAGAGGCAATTTCTTATCAATTAACCATGGTAACGTTCGAAATTGACACTCTAAATACTCTCGAATTTCCTCTAATTCATCTTTAGTAGGAATATCACCTTTAATAAATAGATGTTTTAAAGAAAGCGCACCAAAAGGAAAACTATGGTACTCTAAAATCTCTCTATTTTTAATATATGTAACTTCCGTACTTCCGCCACCAATATCTACTGTTATTCCTTCCGAAAACGAAGTAGAATTCATAACTGCTAAATAGCCGTAACGTGCTTCCTCATATTCTGATAACACTCTAAGAGTAAAGTCTGTTTGTCCTTCAACAAGTTTTTTAATCTCCTCTTGATTCTCAGCCTGTCTAATTGTTGCCGTTGCAACACAAAGTACATGATGCAGCTGATGGAATTTTGTACTTTCTTGAAATTGAAATAATGTTTGTAACAATACTTCCTTACCTTCTTCATTCAAAACACCATCGATTAAATAATTTCTTAACCGAGCAACCACTTTCGTATTTTCAATTTCTTTATAAAAACCTCCATTTTGCTTTTCATAAATAACTAAACGCATTGTATTAGATCCAATATCTATAATGGCATATTGTTGTTTTAATAGTTCTTTCAAACTTCTCACTCTTTCATTATCAAATTTCAAAACACATTCTATTACTATTATACAAAATAGTTGTTTTTTGTAACAATATTGCTTTAATATTGAAAATGTATACAATCACTTTTTGCATATAATAAAAACCTCTTTTATTTATGTTATAATAATGAAAAATTGAAAGGAGATTCAATATGAAACCTTCACAACCACAATCTCAATTACAAAACCAACATCCTATTAATCGACTAGCTCAATCTATTTTCGTTGTGAATCGTCATGCCAAAGCTGCAACTAACCCTAAATATTTATACTGGTTAAAAAAGACAGCTTTAGAGCGTTTAATCGCCGAAAAAAAAGCAATTAAAGAAGGATTACATTTCTCTAGAAATCCACGTTTTAGCCAACAACAATCTGATGTTCTTATACGGTTAGGCGATTATTATTTCCACATCCCTCCTACGAAAGAAGATTTTCGAAACCTACCACATCTTGGTCATCTTGAATCCTCCTACCGAAACCCGAAAACAACCTTGTCTTTAACAGTTTCCAAAAAAACACTTCAAGATTATATTGGTCCTGAAGCACTGAAACAAGAAAAAAAATTAAGTGAACCTGTTCCATGGTATAGCCGCACTTATACAAAAAAATAAAACAGTTTGGCCTATGTTAGGCCAAACTGTTTTATTTTTTCTCTTCTTTAATTTTAATATTGGCTTGCTTGTAAAATGCAACTTTTTCTGTATTATAAGATTTCGTGAATTCATTAAACTTATCTTTTTCTGATTCAATATCCTTATACGATTGATTTACTACTTTAACTTTCTCACTAATATCTTTTAATTTTGTACCTTTATCTTGTAACATTGTATATAATTCTTTTTCTTGTTTTAACGATTTATTATAGCTGTCATACATTTTGTTAAATGAATCATGTCGTTTCTCATATGTGCTTTTCACTTTATCCGCTTGCTCTTTCAATTTCTTATCTTCAATTTTCTTCACATATTTATCTGCTGATTTCACTTCTTCTTGCGCCTTATTTAAAGATTCTTTTTCTTTTTTAAGCACTTTTTCTCGTTCATCTGTATTTTTCACTGCTTGGTTCAGTTTTTCCTTAACAGTTTGATTATTATCTTTTCCTTCTTGAACAATCTGGTTATATAATTCTTGTCCCTCTTTTTCTAAAGTTTCAAGTTTCTTTGCATCTTCAAACATTGTTTTTTCTTGCTTGGCAGCATTTTCAAATGCTACATATAATTCCTCTTCTGGTTTTGGCCCGAAACAACCCGCTAATAAAACCATTGATAATGTGGCTACAATTGCTAATTTACTATATTTCAACATCTTTTCCTCCTACTTATAAACGATCCTTGTGTAAAAAAGCTATAAAAATCATATAATCCTTCTATACACTTCACACTCGCATCTTTTTTACGAAGATCATCAGTATTGTTTATCATGCTTGTACACATTTATTACTTGAAATTATTTTTCACGTTATTCTCTTTGAATTATGTAGCAGTTTCATGTCCATCTACTAAGTATATTTCACTTTGCACTTTTCATTCTCTACTCACACTATGTATTACCTTAAAATACAATGGAATTCACCAGAGCCATAATAATTAGAAGAACAACTATAATAATTCACCTGATAAAAGATGATTGTCGATCTCTCACATCTATCATTCCCTTTCCGCTTTCTATCAAATAATCTCTTTGTTCATTTTACACAGTACAAATACTACCTCGCAACAACTTACAAATATTCTTTTCCTTTCCTAAAAAGGAAAAGTGTAGAGCATGTTTTCCTCTACACTTTTAAAATGAAACACATTGTGCAAATGCATTGACACATCCATCATAATTATATGCCTATTTCATATATTTTTAAAGACTTTTATTACAATAAAAGTTGTTTTTGTAATAAAAGTCAAAAAAATGTTACAATCCGAATTTCTTCATATCATATTTCTTCAACTCAAAGTTTTACTCATTGTCTTTCAAATTTCTATACTGGTACAATTGATTCTGTGCCTTTCTTAACAATTCTTCAAAAGTTTTCCCTTCTACTGGATAACTAGCAGCCCCAAATAATAGCGTCACACTTAATAAACCACTTTCTATTTCACTTTCAATATTTTTCATTAATCGTCGTGTTATTGTTGATTTTTCATGACCATTATCAATCGCTACAATAACATATTTATTTTCATCCCATTTTGTAACGACATCACCTTTTCGAATCGTCTTTACAATAGTAGACTCCACTCTCTGTACTAACGCTTCCAACTTTTTTTCTTGCACTGTTTCCTTTAATCCCTCCCATTCTTTAACGGAAAGAATGTACACTGTAATATTGCGAGAATCTCGTTCAGATAAAGCAGCTACTTTTTCAAAAAAATCAACAACAAAATCATTACTTGCCATTCCCCCTACTTCCATATTCATACGTCCGTTTTCTCTTTTATCGTACCAATGGCCAAAGTAACAACTTAGCAACAGTTGCAAAATATAAATAATAAAGACAGTATAAAATGATCGCGAATCTAATTTTGCAATTACATCCTGAAGCGCAATCCATTCCGTAACAGCAACAGTATTCCCTAGTAATAATCCACTAATCTTCCCTTTATGTTTCATACTTCCTCTCCTTTCTATACCAATATATGTTTCTATAACAATAATGTTTTTCTACCAAATAAAAAATGTACATATTCTATGTACATTTCCGCTAGAGCTTGTATTCCTTTTTTATTCTATTTCATATATATACTATATATCGTTTATAGAAAGGAGTGACCTATATGCTACAAAAAGAAAATCTATCAGATGCTATACGTTTACTAGCTGGTTTTTTGTTATCATTAAAGCTACTATTTACCTCTTTCGGAATAAACTTTATTACGAACGATCAAATCGACGCTATTGTAAATGTTATTTCATTTCTATTCATTCTATATTTTGGTTATAAAAATAACTATGTAGGAAAAAAAGGAATCGAACAAAAGAAAATACTCAAGAAGCACAACCTCCATTAAAAAAGGAACCTTTCGCACAGGTTCCTTTTTATCATTGCCGCACCACAACTTCATTTGTTTGCAATGGGCCATATGAGACTGCTTTATGTTGAAATGTGTATGTAGCCTTAAACAATGCAGTTTTAACCGCTTTATCTTTATTTGCTTTTAATTTACAACTTAGTTCCACCTTCTCGTTCGGCAATAAATTATCGATTCTCCACCTTACAAGCTGGAATAAAAACTCGCTCATCCCCTTATTAACCTGCAGAGAATTCGGAATATACGAAAAGTAATCTCTAATCATATGACTTACAACGACTCGTGAAATCACTTCAATTCCTTTATTTTCAACTTCAATTCGCATAATAAGTATGTCGTTTACATCATAGATTAGTTCATATGAAAATTTTTCTTCATACATACTACGGATTTGTAATGTAACTGCTACATTAGGAAGTTCGCCTTCCTTTTTTGAGCCATCAATCCACAATACCGGCTGTAACGGTATTGTATCCCTTCCTTGATCCGAAATTCGCTTCCATATTTTCATAATATATATTCACCTCATTTCAGATGTACCATCCATACAATTCTATTCTTTCGCTTTACACAATAAACTACAAAAATGATGAACGCTTGTTACAAACGATATTTAATAGTTCCCTTCCTTTTATCCTATTCGACAATATAAAGAAAAAACCATTTTTCAACTGTTAACAGGAAGTATTCTTACTGAAATATTTTTTACAATTTACTTCATTGACTTTATAACAATATTCAGTATTGCTCACTCTTTTTCTTTCCATACAAAAGGATATTTTGGTGAAAGAAAAAGTTTGCCTTTTAGTCAAATTTGACTATAATATTCTTTATGGCATGTCAGTGCACTTATGTAAGAGAATTTAAGAGGAACTATGCTTTAGATTTTTATGCGTTGCATTTAAAACTTAATATAGTTTACTTATTATTAAAGGAGGGGCATATTTGGAAACTCAACTATCAAAAAAAGACTCCAACAATACAAAGTTTGTTGTTGCTGGTTTACTACTTGGTATTTTAATGGCAGCAATGGATAATACAATTGTTGCAACCGCAATGGCGACGATTGTCGGAGACTTAGGAGGATTTGACAAGTTTGTTTGGGTCACATCGGCATATATGGTAGCAACAATGGCAGGGATGCCTATTTTCGGAAAACTTTCTGATATGTACGGACGGAAACGTTTTTATATTGGTGGACTCATTCTTTTCTTATTCGGTTCTGCACTTTGCGGGACAGCATCTAGTATTGAACAATTAAGTATTTATAGAGCAATTCAAGGTATTGGTGGTGGCGCCCTTATGCCTATCGCCTTCACAATTATGTATGACATATTCCCGCCAGAAAAACGTGGGAAAATGACAGGGCTATTCGGTGCAGTTTTCGGGACATCAAGTGTATTTGGACCTTTATTAGGTGCCTATATTACGGACTATATAAGCTGGCATTGGGTCTTCTATATTAATATTCCATTAGGGCTTATCTCCTTCTTCTTCATTACTAAATACTACAGTGAATCTCTAGAATTCAGAAAACAAAAAATTGATTGGGCTGGTGCTATTACACTTGTCATTAGTATTATTTGCTTAATGTTCGCACTAGAACTTGGTGGTAAAACGTATGCATGGGACTCTAATGTAATTATCGGTTTATTTGCAACTGTTGTTATTATGCTTATTATTTTCTTCTTCGTAGAACGAAAAGCAACTGAGCCTATCATTTCTTTCCATCTATTTAAAAAACCTTTATTTGCAGCTAGCCAAGGCGTTGCCTTTTTCTATGGTGCTGCTTTTATCATCTGTACAGTTTATATCCCAATCTTCGTTCAAGGTGTTCTCGGAGGTTCAGCCTCAAATGCTGGATTAATTTTAACACCAATGATGGTCGGCTCTGTAATCGGAAGTCAAACAGGTGGACAGTTAGCTTCACGAACAAGCTATCGTAACATTATGATGGTATCTGGCGTTTTCTTCGTTCTTGGTATTTATTTACTAAGCACCTTAACAATGGACACACCTCGTATGCTCGTAACGCTATTTATGGTTCTCGCTGGACTTGGGGTTGGTTTCTCATTCTCAGTTTTAAGTATGTCTTCTATCCATAAATTAGAAATGAGAGACCGTGGTTCTGCTACATCAACAAACTCATTCTTCCGTTCACTCGGTATGACTCTTGGTGTAACGATTTTCGGTACAATTCAAAATCATATTTTTATTAATAAATTAAACACTGTGTTCCCTCCTGAACTTGCAAAATTAGCTCCAAAAGGTGGAGACACAAGTTTCTTATTATCACCAGGTGCTACCGAGAAGATTCCAGCAGAAATATTAACTGGTATTAAAGAAGCTCTCGCTACATCTATTGCCAACACATTCTTCTGGGCACTGATCCCAGCTGTACTAAGTATTATTTGTATTTTACTTATGGGAAATGAACGCCTATTTACAGGACCGAAAGCGAAACAAAAGCAAAAACAAGTAAGTTAGTATAAAAAAAGGAACGGCATATCCCTTTATGAAAAAGGATATGCCGTTTATAATATGTATAAAATCAAACTTTAATTAGTAGGGATACAGTTTTTATGTACAGGAGTTGAGACAGAATGAGCATGAAATTAGTCATTCTCGGCTTGCTACTCGAAGGAGATAAACATCCATATGAAGTGCAGCACATAATGAAAGACAGACAGATGGATTATTATATTAAATATGCAAAAGGATCACTTTATTACGCCTTCGAGCAATTAGAAAAGCAAGGTGCAATTCGCATTACAACTATTGTTCGTGATACGAATAGACCAGATAAAACAATCTTTCATATAACAGAGGAAGGTAAACAACTATTTCACACGTTACTCTTAAAACAGTTCGAAGCAAAAAACCAAATATATAAACCAATTTATTCAGCACTTTCTTTCACTCATTTTGGTGATGATCAAGAATTGGTTCCAATTTTAGAAAAAAAGAAACATGATACCGTTCAATATTTACATAAAATGCAAACTATATATGATTACAGTAAAGGAAAAATTCCACGTGCACAACTATATATTTTACAAAGTGTTATTGAGCATATTACCGTTGAATTACAATGGTTAAGCACCCTCCTTAACGATGCCATAGCAGGACGACTTTCAAAATTTGATGTAGATGAAAATTGAGCGAGTAAAGAAGACGTTCCCTCTTCTTTACTCGCTCAATTTTTCTATATTTTCACATTCCATTATATATCATTAATCTGAAAAACACCTAAATTATTCAGAATATTAAGAAATAAAACCTTTAGAATTTTCTTATTTTAAAACAGTAGACAAAATTCCAAAAATTGTGTTAGAATTTGTTTCAATATCATATCGCTTGTTAAATTCCTTTCAAAAGGAAAATAGGTACACGAAAATTTCGTTTCGTGTTTAAAAGGGAAGCTTGGTGAAACTCCAACACGGTCCCGCCACTGTAAATGCTGAGATTTCTTTGTTAGTGCCACTGTGAGAACGGGAAGGTGAAAGAAATTATATGAAGCATAAGTCAGGAGACCTGCCTGTTTTAACAACACTGATAGATTCACGGATGATGATGAGGTGTTAAAACAAAAAGGAAGGCTTATTTTCTATGTCTTTGTACTTTTTGTTATAAGTATTTCCTAGTAAACGGAAATGCTTACTTTCAATTAGGGAGGAATTTAAAATGGCAATTCAAACAAGTAACTTAGGTTATCCACGTATCGGACTACAACGAGAATGGAAAAAAACATTGGAAGCTTTTTGGTCCAATAAAATTGATGAAGAACAATTTTTAACAACGATGAAAGAAATTCGCCTTCAACACGTAAAAGTACAGCAAGAAAAAGGAATTGAACTCATTCCAGTCGGCGATTTTACATATTATGATCACGTTCTGGATACTGCTTATATGTTAGGTTTTATCCCGTCACGTTTTTCTGAGTTTACATCTTACCTTGATGTATATTTTGCAATGGCGCGTGGCTCTAAAGATCACGTAGCTTCCGAAATGACTAAATGGTTTAACACAAACTATCATTATATTGTTCCTGAATATGAAGAGGGATTACAAATCTCTTTAAAAGATAATCGTCCACTTCGCTTATACGAAGAGGCAAAACAAGAATTAGGCGTAGATGGAAAGCCTGTTATTTTAGGACCATATACTTTCTTAAAATTAGCAAAAGGCTATAAACAAGATCAATTTGCTACTATTTTAAAACAGTTAGTTACACCTTACGTACAACTACTTTCAGAACTACATGCGGCTGGTGCACAAATCATTCAAGTTGATGAACCGATTTTCGCTTCTTTAACTAAAGAAGAAATTCAGCATGCGAAAGAAATTTATGAAACTATTCGTAAAGAAGTTCCAAACGCGAATCTTCTTTTACAAACATATTTTGATAGTGTAGAAGAAAACTATGAAGAAATTATTACATTCCCTGTATCTAGTGTTGGTTTAGATTTCGTCCACGGTAAAGAAGGTAATTTAAATGCTATTGCGAAATACGGATTCCCAGCTGACAAAACTTTAGCAGTCGGTTGTATAGATGGCCGTAACATTTGGAGAGCGGACCTTGATGAAATTCTTACGTTATTTACAACGTTACAAAAACAAGTCCAAACAAAAGATTTCATCGTTCAGCCTTCTTGTAGTTTAATGCATTCACCAATTGATAAAACCGAAGAAACTCACTTATCGACTGAACTATTTGATGCGCTAGCATTTGCAAACCAAAAATTAGAAGAACTAGTTCTTATTCATTCTGCTTTGACTCAAGGTACAGAAAGCATTAGTAACGAACTTGAAACATATCGCAATGCGCACCATACAATACGTTCATCTGCTGCACGTAACCGAGAAGATGTCAAAGCAGCACGAACAGCACTAAAAGAAGAAGATTTTTCACGCCCTCTTCCATTTGAAAAACGATACGAATTACAACAAGTTGCTCTGCAGTTACCGTTGTTACCAACAACAACTATCGGTAGCTTCCCGCAAACAACTGAAGTTCGTCAAACGCGAAAAGAATGGCGTAACGGCGTTATCTCAAATGAACAATATGAGCAATTTATTGAAAAAGAAACAGAAAAATGGATTCGTTACCAAGAAGAAATCGGTCTTGATGTTCTTGTTCATGGTGAATTTGAAAGAACTGACATGGTCGAATACTTCGGTGAACGTCTTGCTGGTTTCTCCTTCACTAAAAACGGTTGGGTACAATCGTATGGTTCCCGTTGCGTGAAACCACCTGTTATTTATGGTGATGTTGCCTTTATAAATGGAATGACTATTAAAGAAACTGTATATGCACAAAGCTTAACAGAAAAAGTAGTAAAAGGTATGCTAACTGGACCTGTCACTATTTTAAATTGGTCATTCGTTCGAAATGATATTTCAAGAAAAGAAGTTTCCTATCAAATTGCATTAGCACTTCGTCATGAAATTGAATTACTTGAATCGTCTGGAATTAGAGTAATCCAAGTCGATGAGCCAGCGCTTCGTGAAGGAATGCCACTAAAAGAAAAAGATTGGGATGCATATATTACATGGGCAGTTCAATCCTTCCTTTTAGCAACATCTTCTGTAGCCAATGAAACGCAAATTCATACGCACATGTGTTACAGTAACTTCGAAGATATTGTAGATGCTATTCGTGCATTAGATGCGGATGTCATTTCTATCGAAACATCACGTAGTCACGGAGAATTTATTGATACATTAAAACATACAACATATGAAAAAGGGATCGGTCTAGGGGTATACGATATTCATAGCCCACGTGTACCGAGTAAAGATGAAATGTTTGAAATCGTAGAACAATCTTTACAAGTATGTGATCCTAAATATTTCTGGATTAATCCTGACTGTGGTTTAAAAACAAGAAAAACGGAAGAAGTTATTCCAGCTTTAGAACACATGGTGCAAGCAGCAAAAGATGCTCGTTCCCTTTTAAAAACAAATGCATAACAAAAATGGGTTATCCTTCCTTAGGATAACCCATTTTTTATTCTTTACTTTCAAAAAAGAATTCGTATTGTAGTTTATATAACTCATCATCCGTTGGTTCTTCAAGAGGAATTACCTGCAATACAACTGTATACTCACCATTTGGAATAGGAATTTGAAATTTATTTGAAAGAATACTCGTTACAACGATACATTCATTTTTAATTGTAAAAGGAACCGTAACTGTTCTAATTACTTCTTCTTTCTCAATATGTTTTCCACAAGTCACTTTTATTTCACAAGTATAATCAGAAAGTGCTTCAAAAATAACAGTTCCATCCGCCTTAGCATAACCTCTATCAAAATCTTCATCCGTCCAGTCTACGTAAGGCTGTTCACCGTCATAGTTCATCAACATTAATTGTGAATAAGAAATTGTTAACTCCATCGTTCCCCTTCTCCTTCATTATAAAATATGTAACACTACTTCACTTCAAATTTCACACGCGTACCATCTGGATATTTATCTAACTTATTTCCTACCCAAGAACCTGCTCCGCGATTATCCGCTGGACTTATATATTCAATATGCGCCCCTTTTCCGCCTTCTTTACACATCGCCATTGGCCATTCATCACGATCATAGCCTTTTTTTGATGGATATGGAGCTAACGATAATTTCCTTCTATCTCCAGCACCACCACGATCAATTGTACAAACTTCTGAATGTCCTTCTTTTATAGCATCCGTAATATGTTTCCCTGTCTCTGGATATCGCTCTTTCGGAAATTCTAGAACTTGATCATACGCATTCGTTTTTTTGATACTTGTTTCCTCTGGAACAAGTACTTCATACACCGCTACTACAATAGAAAGAATTGCAATAATTGAAATGATAATACCTTTTAATTGCTTCATGTATACCTCCATGATTCTACCAGTTTCTTTTCCTCCGTTATTATAACAAACTTCTCCTGTATATGTTTTCAGACATTATTTTAGCTCTTCTTCGCCATTCCGCCAAAAATCTCTCATTTTTCTTCATCTTTTCACTAATGCTGTAGAAAACTAATAACCTTCCGACATTCTTTTTCAAAGGAAGTCCTCATAAAAAGATTGAAATGATATATACGATACTTTTTGGGGAGGAAATAACATGGAAGCTATCTATAAAACAAAAGATGTCACGAATAAAACAGGCATCCCAAAACATATAGTCCGTAAATATAGTCAACTGTTAGAGGAACATGGGTATATCATTTCAAAAACAGCTGATGCTCGTATTTATAAACTGGATGATTTAAAACTATTGAAATCTATACATGAAAGAGCTGCTAAACTGCAAGAAGATATTTCAGAAACGATACCTATTATTTTAAAAGAAAAAGAGGCCCCGCCTGTACCCGCTATACAAGATAAGCAAGAAATACAAACGAAAGAAAAAGAAGATGGGCGTAACTTTGAGGAGTTCATGTTAAAACTCGAAATGCTCGCTCAATTAAATGAAGCAATTATTCATCAAAATTCTACTCTAATTACACAAAATCGTTTGAAAGATGAAAAATTAGATGAATTGATGCAACAAGTTTATGTAAAAGAAGGCTCTCAAGAAAAAATGCTACAAGAGTTAGTTGATCACGCCGCTCAAACAGATGCCTTGCAAAAAGAAAAGATGGACTTATTAATGAATCATATGTATAAACGAGAATCCAAGCAAGAAGAAAAAATGAATAAACTCGTTAATCAAATTTACAATAAAGACAGTAACCGTGATACACAACTTATGCAAGTTATTCGCGAAATTCAAGAAACAAAAAGAATGGTCGCCGCCTCAAAAGAACAAGGTTTCTTCCATTCATTTAAAAGTTTATTTAGCCGAACAAAACAAGAAAGAACAAACGAATAAACAATATACAATAAAAAGTTACCTTCCATCGGTAACTTTTATTCCTTATTTCTTACAGCTGGTAATATAATAATCGCTTCAGTACCTTTTCCGCTTTCGCTTTTATATTCCAGTGTACCATTATGCGCTTGTAAAATACTAAATGTCACCATAAGTCCTAATCCTGTCCCTTTTTCTTTTAAAGAATAATACGGTTGTCCAAGCCTTGCTAACTGTTCTTTTGTCATACCAACGCCACTATCTTTAACTCTTATTACGATTGTTTCGTCTTTTTGAACAGCCGTTACTTTTAAATATCCTTTATTTCCTTGAATTGCTTCAATACCATTTTTAACAACATTCATAATAGCTTGCTTCAATTTCGTCTTATCACCAATCGTATAAAGGCTCTCAGAAATCTCAACTTGCAAATATACACCTTGCATCGCTGCAAATGATGACATTAAAGTAGTCATTTCTATAAGTTGCGCGGATAAACAAATGTGTTCTTTTTTCTCAATTTGCGGTCTTGCTAAATTTAAATAATCTGAAATAATTTGTTCCGCCCGATCTAATTCAGCTAATACGAGACGCATATAGTCCTTATTCTTCATTTCTTCCGTACTTTCTAGCAATTGGATAAATCCACGAACAACAGTGAGCGGATTTCGAACCTCATGTGCAACACTTGCTGCTAATTCACTTACGATATTAAGTTTTTCTGATTTTTGCATCTCAGTACGTAGTAATGCGTTTTCATTTAAATATTCCGTTAAATACACCTGAAATACCATAGTCATAACCATAATAAGCGAGGCAAATATAAATCCGCTATATATTTGCGAAATATACGGTGTAAAACCTGTTTCTAACAGCACATTAATTATACCAAATACTAGAAAAACCAACACATAAAATGACGAAATCATAAATGCTAAAATTAGCTTCTTACCCCTTGAAAAAAGAGACCATTTCTTTGATAAGAACAATGGAACTATCAATAGAAATATTACTTCTACAACTGGAAGAATGCTCATTCCTTTTAGTGCCCATTCATATGTAACAAAAATAACTGCTGGGATTAAACCGACAATCCCACCATATAAAAAACCACTGACAATTGGGATTGGGTGAAAGTTATACCCGCAAACATTGTCAAAACAAATAGAATATGTCATGGAGAGAACGAGCGTAACGCTAGATAAAAACATAATAAAGTAACGATTCGGCTTCGGAGGCATTTCTTGATAGCGATTTAAACGAATCGCTTCATATAAAAATAATGGCAAAATAATGATGGCAATTTGGATCAATAAATCACGGATAAGCTCCATAGCCTCTCATCCCCTATATGTATTTTGATATGATTATATCATTTTATTAGTGTATTTGTTTTAAAATTTTGATTTTTCTTAACATATTTGTTAATTCTTTGTTAACAACACATATTAATTGTTACAGATTTTCGAAATGATTGTAAACCCTGTACCAAATTTCCTTCATGCAGTATACAATGAATACGGATTACAAAGAAAATATAAAAAATACTTCACTAGACGGACAACTATAGTAAAATACAGCATATAATCCATACTATCTATGTTTACAAATAAGTGATCATTACTTTAGTAGGAGGAAGATAAATATGGCAGGTACTACGCTTGTTTTAAAAGAAGAAAATTTGGTAGTTCTAGAAAATGTTGAAAAATCAGTGTATGAGGAATTACAGCATAAAACAGGAGAAGCAGATTGCACATGTGCTGTGAACGAATCAGTTGTTCACCTTGGCAAAGTATCCTCTGTACTTTGGAATGAAGATGAAATAGATTGGGAATACGGATACTAAAAAGTCGCTTATAGCGGCTTTTTTTCTGTTCTCTCTTTCTAAATTTCATATACAAAGCGCAATCATAGAAAGTATGATAAAATGAACTTAATTTTCAAACGGAAGAAAGGGAGATACAATGGAACAATTCATTAATCCTAGAGTAAAGGACATCCAAATTTCTGGAATCCGCCAATTCTCTAATATGATTCAAAACTATGATAATCTTATCTCTTTAACAATTGGGCAACCCGATTTCCCTACACCTTCTCTCGTAAAAGAAGCGGCAAAACGGGCCATTACAGAAAATTATACAAGCTACACACATAACGCTGGTTTACTAGAATTACGAAAGGCCGCTTGTAACTTTGTAAAAGATAACTACGATTTACATTATTCAGCTGAAAACGAAACCATCGTTACAATCGGTGCTAGTGAAGCAATTGACGTTGCATTCCGAACGATTTTAGAGCCCGGGACAGAAGTAATTTTGCCTGCTCCTATTTATCCAGGTTACGAGCCTATTATTCGACTATGCGGCGCAACGCCAATTTTTGTAGATGTTCGTGAAACTGGATTTCGTTTAACTGCTGCAGCACTAGAAAATGCTATTACAGAAAAAACGAGATGCGTCGTACTGCCATATCCTTCTAATCCAACTGGTGTAACTTTATCAAAAGAAGAATTAAAAGATATTGTATCAGTCTTAAAAGATAAAAATATTTTTGTTCTTTCAGATGAAATTTACAGCGAACTTGTATACGAAGAAAAACACACATCTATCGCCCATTTCCCAGAAATGCGTGAAAAGACGATCGTCATTAACGGTTTATCTAAATCACATTCTATGACTGGCTGGCGTGTTGGACTTTTATTCGCACCAAACTATTTAGCAGGACATATTTTAAAAGTTCATCAATACAATGTAACATGTGCTACTTCAATCGCCCAATATGCCGCAATCGAAGCATTAACTGCCGCTAAAGACGCACCGAAGATGATGCGCCACCAATACAAAAAACGCCGTGATTACGTATATAATAGACTCACTCAAATGGGGCTAACAGTTGAAAAACCAACAGGTGCATTTTACTTATTCCCATATGTTGGCCATTTAACATCTTCATCATTTGATTTTGCACTTGATCTAGTAAAAGAAGCTGGACTAGCCATCGTTCCTGGAACAGCATTTTCTGAGTATGGTGAAGGTTATCTTCGCCTTTCCTATGCATATAGTATCGAAACTTTAAAAGAAGGCTGTGATCGTTTAGAAGCCTTTCTACAAAAAAAAGCTAAGAGTTAAACTCCTAGCTTTTTTTATGCATAATGATCACATGTTTGACGCTTCAATAATTTATGCGGAATAATGATACACTTGGCAGTAGATTCAGCATTCTCCACTTTATCAACTAAAGCTTTTGCTGCTTCGTATCCTAACTGATATATATTCACATCAACTGTTGAAAGCGGCGGACTCGCAATTTCTGATAATAAAGCATTATTAAAGCTTACAATTGAAACGTCTTTCGGTACAACGAATCCTTTTTTAGAAAGCGCACTTAACACACCAAGTCCAATTAAATCATCCGTAGCTATAATTGCTGTCGGTGGTTGTTTTAGTCCCATTAACTCTTCAACAGCTTGTTGACCACTTTCCCTTGAAAAATCAAAATGTAAAATATACTCTTTCGGTAATACAATGTCTGCTAATTTTAAAGCATCACTCATACCTGCTAAACGATCTCTTGTTACAAGTAAATCTGAGCCACCACCAATGAACGCGACCTGTTTATGTCCTAGTGAAATTAAATATTCTGCCACTTCTCTTGCAGCTGTATAATTGTCATTATCTACATATGTGATTTCATCTTTTCGATCATATGGTTTTCCAATTAAAACAAACGGGAAGTTTTGGTCATGCAAGTATTGAATAATCCGATCGTTCTCTCTTGAATATAAAAGAATAATACCACCAATTTGACGCCCTTGTACCATTTTTACAACACCATTAAAAATTTCATCTTCCGTTTCACCTGTCGACATATAAAGTGCATACCCTTCCACATGTGCAAATGAACTAATTCCTCTTATAACTTCCGGGAAAAACGGATTTTGAAAAGCTTTACTTGCAGAGCTTGGCATAACAAGACCAAGTGTCTTCGTCGTTTGGTTCGCAAGGTTTCTTGCATTTAAATTTGGATGATATCCTAATTCACTCATTACTTTTCGAACACGGCGCTTTGTCTTTTCACTTATACTTGGATTATCAGCAATTACACGAGAAACAGTTGATGGTGCTACGTTCGCCTTCTTCGCCACATCTTTAATTGTAACTGTCATAAAAAATCCCCTCCTCTCACTTCTCTGCCATTTTTCATATATTTTATCTTGCACTCGTTGCAAGTCATAGGAGAAGTCATAAACTTTCATTCATTTATTTATTTTATCTTGCAAAACTTATCATATTCTCCCTCTCCATGTATTGTAAGGGATATAGCTCTTTTTTCCTATACTATAATATACTATTTATTTCACTTATTTTCACATGTGATGTCAAATCTCTTTTCATCTCCCTATAAAGCTTTTTATAGGGAGATGAAAAGAAAAATGGGACGTAATGTCCCATTTTTCATCCTTTCGTACCTCCAGCTGTTAAACCAGAGATAAAGTATTTTTGTAGTGATAGGAATAAAATTGAAATTGGGATTGCAATTAATACTGAACCCGCTGCAAACGTCGTAAATTCATTACCAAATTTCTTCGCTACCATTTCATATAATCCAACTGCTAAAGTATAATTTTCTGGTGTGCGCAAAATGATACTCGCTAAAATGAAATCTGTAAATGGACCGATGAAAGTGAATAACGCTACAACCGCTACGATTGGCTTTGCAAGCGGCATAATGATTTGCCAAAAAATACGAAAATGCCCTGCTCCATCCATACGAGCTGACTCATCCAATTCTTTCGGAATCGTATCAAAATACCCTTTCATAAGCCATGTATTCATAGGGATTGCCCCGCCTACATAAATTAAAATTAATGCAAGGTGTGTATCAATTAATCCTGTTAACTGCGCTAATACGTATAGAGCGATTAACGCTGCAAAGTTCGGAATCATTTGCAGAATTAAAAATGTTAGTAAGCCATTTTTTCTTCCAACAAAACGGTATCTCGAAAATGCATAAGCAGTAAAACTAATTGCTAACACTGAGAAAATCATCGTTAAAACACTTACTTTTAATGTGTTTTTATACCATAGTAAGTAATTACTATTCTCTAGATCTAATAACTTACGATAATGATCTAACGTTGCATTTTGCGGAATAATACTTGATCCAGATAAACTATCACCCGGATTAAACGATGAGCCAATAATCCATAATAATGGATAGAAAATTATGGCACACATTACAAAAATAACGAAATAGCTTAATGAGAGACGTAACATCTTCTGTCTTTTAATATTCATTTACATCATATCCTCTTCTTGGAATGATTTTGTTCTCTTAAATTGCCATAACGCAACTGTAATAACGATTAACGATAAAATCATTGTAAGAGCTGCTGCTTTCCCGTACTGCGCTGAAGTCATCGTCAACTTATAAATCCATGAAATTAAAATATCTGTTCCACCTGCATCTTGTCCAGCTACAGCAGGACCTCCGCCGTTAAATAGATAGATAATACTAAAGTTATTAAAGTTAAACGTATATTGCGTAATTAATATTGGTGCTGTTGCATATAAAACAAGTGGCAATGTAATTTTACGAAACTGTTGCCAAGCTGTCGCTCCATCTACTGTAGCCGCTTCATATAATTCTCCTGGAATCGATTGCAAAATACCTGTTGTCATTGCAAAGACGAATGGGAACCCAAGCCACGTTTGAATCATAATTAAAGCTATCTTCGCCCAAAATGGATCTGTCATCCAAGCTATCTTTTCAATTCCGAATAACGCCAATACTTGATTGTTAATTGCTCCAAATGTTTCATTAAACATACCAGAGAAAACAAGAATAGATACGAATGCTGGAACAGCCCACGGTAAAATGAAGATTGTTCGAATAATTGCCTTCCCTTTAATACCAGGCTGATTTACGATAATCGCTAAAAAAATACCGAGTGCAACTTGTAATGTCGTTGCAACGAATGTCCAAATGACCGTCCAAGAGAATACACTTAAAAATGTCTCTCTCCACATCGGTAGTGTGAAAATATCAATAAAGTTTTTAAAGCCCACCCAATCTACTAATTTAGCTGGAGGAGAATGATATAAATCATAGTTCGTAAATCCAATTAAAATTACGAAAATGATTGGAAATACAACAACAAAGATAAGTAGTAGAAAACCTGGCGAAACCATTAAATACGGAAAGCCTTGATCTAATAAATTACGGTATTGCTCTTTTACAGAGTTTAAAGGTGTTCCGATATCACGTTTCTTTCCATTTTGATACGCATCATATAAATTAAATGCATATATTCCGAGTCCAAACCCGATAACGATAAGTGCTAAGATCCCTTCCACTAATAGAAAGACAGAATGATCACGTGGAACTTCTGTACCAAGCGTTACAATCCCCCATAATCCCATATTTAATAAATCAGCAAAGGCTACAATAAATGAACCTGTTAATACTAGAAAAATAAGACCTTTTACAAATTGTTTATTATACATTTGGCCCACGCCCGGAATGATTGATAACATGGTTGCCATTTTCCTATGTTTTGAACCGTTCATATCTTTCATTGGTTCCATAGATGTTTGCATATTCCTTCCCCCTTTTTTCTTCCTACTTGGAAGGGAGAGAATTCGTGCCCCTCATATTAGAGGCACGAACTTCACCTTATTTTTTCTTGTTATGATTTGCCTCAATATTACCTTTAATTTGCTTCACTGCACTATCAAGAGCTGCTTTTGGCGCCTCTTTATCTGTAACAACTAATTGAAGGGCATCTCCAGCTGGTTTCCATACTTCTTGCATTTCTGGAATGTTTGGCATTGGAATTCCATTTTCTGATTGCGTTGCAACCGCTTTTGCAGCTTCGTTATCTTTAATAATCGGATCTTCCATTACTGATTTTACTGGCGGAATTTCTTTCGTTTTCTCAAATCTAATTTTCGCGTTTTCTTCATTCGTTACCCATTCAGTGAATTTAGTAGCTAAATCATTTTGTTTAGAGAAGCTTGTTACATGCCATCCTTTTACCCCAACGAACGTTTTCATCGGTTGACCATTTGGTAATTTTGGCATTGGAGCAACACCATAATCAATTCCGTTCTTTTCCATCGCTTGGAACGCCCATGGTCCGTTCATGATAGAAGCTGCTTTTCCTTCATTAAATAATCCATCAGCAGCAGGTCCACCAGATTCACCGATAATACCTTTCGGGAATAGTTTTTCTTTGTACCATTTCTGAAGATATTCAGCACCTTGTACAGCACCACTATTATTTAACCCAACATCACTTGCATTTGGTTTTCCATCTTTTTCACCAAACACATAACCACCCATACCTGCCATGAATGCATTAGCAAAGTAGAAATTATCTCCTAATGTTAAAAATCCGTACTTGCCATCCTTTGTAAAATCTTTTGAGAAGTTAAACAATTCGTCCATTGTTTCTGGTGCTTTTTGCATAAACTTTTTATTGTAAATAAAGACTGGTGTTTCAATCGCTTTTGGTAAGCCATATAGCTTCCCGTTATATGTCTGTGCTTCTATTGATAAATCAGTAAACTTACTCTTAACAGCATCATCTGCTTTCACTTCAGAAAGTAAGCCCTCTGTTACTGCATTTCCGATTTGATCGTGTGGCAATGTTACAACATCCGGTCCAGTCCCCGCTGGTCCATCAAGACGTAACTTCTTCACTTGATCTGTCATTTGCATTTCAACAACTTTTACTTTTACTTTATATTTTTCCTCAAAGCTTTTCACTGCTGGTTCTAAACCAACGCCTTTTTTATCATCTTCCCAAACGAGAAGGTCATAGTCTTTCTTCGCTTTACTTTCCTCTTTTTTCCCTGAATCTTTCGGCCCACATGCAGATAACATACCAATTGATAATGCCGAAACCGTTAATAATGATAATGCTTTCTTCATCCCAAAAAACCTCCCTAAATTGTCTATGTACCTTACTAATTGAAAACGTTTGCATTTGAAAGTTTAATAGAAGCGCAAACCTTATCTCAAATCTATGAAAACGTTTGCGCTATTTGTCTATCATTATACATTCTTTTATTCATTTTGCAAATATTAATTTTAAAAATAATGTCATTATGCTCTTTATACATTGACTTTATATGAAATGAATACTACTCTTATAAGCAATATTAAAGCTAATAGAAAGGCAATCGTTTGCAATACAGGCTTTATTATTACATTTAAGGGAATAATATGTATAGAGATATTAAAGGGGGATTTTCTATATGCTTAAAGAAGCCGTTTACCATAGGCCGAAAGATAATTATGCATACGCTTACGATGAAAAAACAATTCACATCCGAATACGTACTAAGAGAAACGATGTTCAAATCGCCACTCTTATTTATGGTGACCCTTACGAATGGACAGATGGAAAATGGATTACGTCAAATACGCCGATGAACAAAACCGGTTCTACTGCATTATTTGATTATTGGTCCATTTCAATCGAACCAAAATTTAAGCGCTTACGTTATGGATTCGAATTAAAAACTGAGACAGAAACTCTTATTTATGCAGAACGAGGCTTTTTCTCAAACATTCCAGATGACGATGTCGGTAACTTTTTCTGCTTTCCATTCATTCATACAAAAGACGTTTTCATGGCACCACCTTGGATTAAGGACACAGTATGGTATCAAATCTTCCCAGAACGATTCGCTAACGGGGACAGCACATTAAATCCAGCAAACACCCTCCCTTGGGGAAGTACCGAACCAACTCCAACTAATTTTTTCGGAGGAGATTTTGCTGGTATTATTCAAAACCTTGATTACCTTGTTAAACTTGGGATTTCCGGAATATACTTCACACCTATTTTTAAAGCTCATTCAAACCATAAATATGACACTATTGACTACATGGAAATCGATCCGCAATTCGGGACGAAAGAAACTTTCAAAGAACTTGTTGGGGCATGTCATAAACACGGTATAAAAGTAATGCTCGATGCTGTGTTTAATCATAGTGGCTACTTTTTCGATAAATTCCAGGACGTACTAGAACATGGTGAAAAGTCAGCATATAAAGAGTGGTTCCACATTCATGAATTCCCAATTATAACCGAGCCACTTCCTAATTATGATACTTTCGCATTTACACCGTATATGCCTAAATTAAATACTGCACACCCAGATGTAAAAGAATATTTACTTGAAGTAGGGCGTTATTGGGTAAGAGAATTCAATATAGACGGTTGGCGCCTTGATGTAGCAAATGAAGTTGACCACTGCTTTTGGAGAGAATTCCGAAGTGAGATAAAGGCGTTAAATCCTGAAGTATATATTTTAGGAGAAATTTGGCACGACGCCCTCCCATGGCTACACGGAGATCAATTTGATGCTGTCATGAGCTATCCTGTTACAAATGCTCTACTTTCTTACTTTGCTAACAATTCCATTAAAGCAAGTGAATTCATGAAACAAATTACAGAATCCCTACATTCCTACTCTATGAATATAAATGAAGCCGCATTTCATTTATTAGACAGCCATGATACACCAAGAATATTAACAACATGTAACGGAGATAAAAATAAGTTAAAGTTACTCTATGTATTCCATCTTTCTTACATCGGCTCTCCTTGTATTTATTATGGAGACGAAATCGGTATGGATGGCGGCATGGACCCGGATTGCCGCAAATGTATGATTTGGGATACAAAAGAACAAGACCATGTATTATTTACACATATACAAACATTACTTTCATTACGAAAACAATATAAAGCATTTGGAGGACATGGTACATTCCAATTCATCGAAGCAAATGATGAACATAATTACATTTCTTATACGAAAACATATGGAGATGAAACTATCTTTTTCGTTTTAAATCCTACTAACGATGAAATTACAGCTTCACTCCCTATCCATATTACAAGGAAGAAAATAGTCAATATATATACAAACGAAGAATTTTCAGCAGAAGCAAGTGTATTACAAGTTACACTTCCACCGCACGGATTCTCAATATTAAAATGGTAATAGAAAAAGCCTTATGCCGCTCGGACATAAGGCTTTTTCTTATTTCAATTTATACACCATTGCTTCATATGGACGCAATGTAACGTTTTCCATTAATCCATTTTCCGAGTCATAATTGTGTATTAACAGTTCTGATTCACTATAAACAATGTTCTCAGGCAATTCAAATACACATTGATCCGCAGTGAAGTTTGCAATCACAAGTAGCTTTTCTTCTCCATATGTTCTTACATAAGCAAAAATAGAAGGGCTATTATCTAGTATTAAATCATACGATCCATACACAACTATTTCATTATTTTTGCGTAACTCAATTAATTTCTTATAGTAATAAAAAATTGATCCTTCGTCTTGGATTGCTTGTTTCACATTAATCTCTTTGTAATTAGGGTTTACCGTAATCCAAGGTTCACCCGTTGTAAATCCAGCGTGATACTGATCATCCCACTGCATCGGAGTTCTAGCATTATCACGACCTTTTATATAAATAGATTCCATGACTTTTTCTTTATCTTCACCACGGTCTATCACTTTTTCTTTATACATATTTAGCGTTTCAATATCTCGATATTCATCAATTGATTCGAATCGAACGTTAGTCATTCCGATTTCTTCTCCTTGATAAATATATGGTGTTCCTTTCATCATATGAAGCACCGTCGCTAACATTTTCGCAGATTCAGTACGATACATCCCATCATTACCAAAACGAGATACAACGCGCGGCTGATCATGGTTATTCCAATACAGGCTATTCCATCCTGTATGCTCTAATGCTTTTTGCCACTTTGTTAAATTCTGTTTTAAAGTAAGAAGTGGACATGGTTTTACATCCCATTTTCCGCCTTCTCCTGAATCTAAATCCATATGTTCAAATTGAAATACCATTTGTAGTTCTTTTCTAGCTTCTCCTGTATACAATTTAGCTTCTTCTGTCGTTACACCAGGCATTTCACCAACCGTCATAATATCATAATGAGACAATACTTCTTCATTCATTTCATGCAAATATTTATGAATGTTTGGACCGTTCATAAAATGCTTATGACCTGAAACATACCCCTCTTCTTCTGTTTCAACAGTCGGTAAACCTTCTTCTTTAGAAATAAAATTGATAACATCCATGCGGAATCCATCAATTCCTTTTTCTAACCAAAACTTCATCATTTCATAAACATCTTGTCTTACCTGTTCATTATCCCAATTTAAATCCGGCTGTTTTTTAGAAAACAGATGTAAATAATACTCATCTGTCATTTCATCATATTGCCATGCAGATCCACTAAAAGCTGCTCCCCAGTTATTCGGCTCTTTCCCTTCTTTTCCAGAACGCCATATATAGTAATCTCTATATTTATTATCTGTTGATTTACGTGATTCAATAAACCAATTATGTTCATCAGAAGTATGATTAACAACTAAATCCATCATAAGTTTCATATTACGTTCATGCATTTCATGTAATAGCTCATCCCAATCTTCCATTGTTCCGAACTCGTTCATAATTTTACAATAATCACTTATATCATAACCATTATCATCATTTGGAGATTCATAGACTGGCGATAACCAAATTACATCAATCCCTAATTCTTTTAAGTAATCTAGCTTTGAAATAATACCACGAAGATCCCCTATACCATCACCATTACTATCCATAAAGCTACGAGGATAAATTTGATATACTACACTTTCTTTCCACCATTGTTTTTCCATTATGCTACCCCATTTCATTAGTAATTCATTCTTCTCTTTCTCCCAAGGCGCAAACGTTTTCACTAATGAATGATAACAGATTCTATCTTAATTTAAAATAGCGCTTACAATTTTTATCCTTCTTTTTCTAGGAAAACATATGAAAACTACTACATATCACTCGAATAAATGAAAACGTTTTATTTTTTTATTTATTTTTTGAATCTATTCGTTTATAATAAATTCAAAGAAAACGTTTGCATAATTTTTTCTAGGGGGAAATACCATGGCAGAACTGAAATTAGAAAACATTTATAAAATATATGATAATAACGTAACCGCTGTAACAGATTTTAATTTACACATTCAAGATAAAGAGTTTATCGTATTTGTTGGTCCTTCTGGATGCGGAAAATCTACAACATTACGAATGGTAGCTGGACTTGAAGATATTTCAAAAGGAGAATTTTCAATTGATGGTAAGCTAATGAATGATGTTCCTCCAAAAGATCGTGATATCGCAATGGTTTTCCAAAACTATGCTCTTTATCCACATATGAGTGTATATGATAATATGGCATTTGGATTAAAGCTTCGAAAAATACCAAAAGATGAAATCGATCGTCGTGTGAAAGATGCCGCACGAATTTTAGGGCTTGAACAATATTTAGATAGAAAACCAAAAGCGTTATCAGGTGGACAACGCCAACGTGTTGCGTTAGGTAGAGCAATCGTTCGAGACGCGAAAGTTTTCTTAATGGATGAACCATTATCAAACTTAGATGCAAAACTCCGTGTTGCAATGCGCTCAGAAATTTCTAAGTTACACCATCGCCTTGGAACAACGACAATTTATGTAACACATGATCAAACAGAAGCAATGACAATGGCTTCCCGTCTTGTTGTTATGAAGGACGGAAAGATTCAACAAATTGGAACTCCAAAAGAAGTATATGAAACACCTGAAAACATTTTTGTTGGCGGATTTATTGGCTCTCCAGCTATGAATTTCTTCCGTGGTACATTAACTGAAACTGATTTCGTTATAGATAATTCATTGAAAATCAAAGTATCTGAAGGAAAAATGAAATTATTACGTGAACAAGGTTATGTAAATAAGGAAATCGTTTTAGGAATTCGTCCTGAAGATATTCATGATGAACTACTATTTTTAGAGGCTTCACAATCTACTACTTTCACATCAAAAATTGAAGTTGCTGAGTTGTTAGGTGCTGAATCCATTTTATATATGAAACTTGGAAATCAAGATTTTGCAGCACGTGTTGATGCAAGACATATATTCTCACCTGGAGACCAAATTAAATTAGCATTTGATTTAAATAAAGCGCATTTCTTTGATAGCCAAACCGAACAACGTATTCGCTAAAAAAATTTTCTTGTATATAACATACAAAAAAACCGTCCACATACATTGAGGGCGGTTTTCATTATTATACTAGGGCTTCTACTGTATGAAATGATTGTCCTTTCGTGCTAATAATACCGAAAATCGGTAAGTCACTAAGCACCACTTCTTCTTGCTGTTTCATAAAAGATGACGTTAATTGTTTTATCTCTATCCAAACGTCATTAATACAAAGTACATTGGAATCGTTCTCTTGTTGGCGAGAAAAAATAGAATCTATTTTATATAAACCAGCATTTTGAAAAAGCATATCAATGCGACTGAATGCATTCAAAGTAATACTGATAACACGTTGCCAATCTCCTTGTTTTTCCATATCATAGGATACAAAAAGGGCTTCTCCGCCTAGATTCGTAATTTCCTCCACTGTTGCTTGTCCACTATCTTGATCAATGTCCGTCACAATTACTTTTGCGCCTTGTTTAGCCAACAAAAGAGCTGTATTACGTCCAATACCGATGCCACCGCCAGTTACGATAGCAACTTTTCCTGCAAGCTTCATTTTCATTACCCCTTCTATAAGTCTTACCGTCATTCAGTATACTCCTTTATAAGATTAGTCTGCAAGCAAGAAAAGTTACTCTTTTATTTGTAAGCGATTACTTTTTTACTCCTTCTTTTTTCTTACTATTACACTGATCGAAAACGAGACCAATGAAAATTAAAATCCCCCAAAAGATTATGCTACCTCCCGTCATTACAGCTTCCCCCTTCATTATATAAAGATATTATTTTCATTTATTATACCATTTTCTTAATTTTCAATCTATTGAAAAAGGACTTTCTACTTCGAAAAATATCCTTCCATAATAAAAAACCTTTTTATGTACAAGCATAAAAAGGTTTTTTATTATACTAGATTCATCACTTTTGTCTTTGTAATTAAATCATGAAAACCGCAATTATCTTTGCGGAACAACATCATATATACGTTGCATATTAACGGAATTCCAAGTAACAACATGTTCGGTAATAACAATACAAAAAATCGTAAAGTTAATGTTTGCAACGTTAATTTTTCACTCGTCAATGAAATCAATTTTGTTCTCGTTATTTTTTTCCCAAGTGTAACACCGTTCCAAATAAAAGGTAACAAAATAAAATATAGAACCATTAATATGAAAACTACTGCGAGATCATATCTATAGTCACCGAAACTTATATTAAACCGATTAAAAATAGCACTATAGTTTCCGGTCATAACAGCTACTACTGCACCATACATAACCGAGATTAAAAACATGTCAATTAGGGAAGCACCTATGCGATTCATTACAAGCGCTGGACGATGCATCTTCAACTTCATTTTATGTCGACTCCTTCGTATCCTTCTTTACCCGTTACATCGTACCACTTCTAAAAAACATTGTAAACTGGCGTTTCTCTTACTTTTCTTGTACAATGTGTTACAACAGCATTGTAAAGGAGGTTCCCATATTGAAAAAATGGATAATCCTATTCGTCGCCGTCCTATTAACTGCTTGTACAGGAAATACAAACCATGTATCTTATACGATTAACGATGAATACGAACTCATACGTACTTCTGGAAATGCATTTGAACTGTTCCCTACGCAAGATGCTGTATATGCCACACAATACATCCCTGCCAAAATTACAGACATCGCTTGGGATGATAAATACATTATTGTAAAACAAACAGAGGAAAAGTCAGATCCAAATAACCCTGACGCAGCAATTGCAAATAAAAAAAGTGAACATTATTGGATTATTGACGTAAAGCACAATAAACGTTTCGGTCCCTATAATGAAAAACAATTTAATGAACAAAAAGATGCGTTTAAAATTAAAGTGCCTTTTCAAAATGTAGATTCATACATAAAAGAAATAAAAAAACAGTCAGCATAATATATAGAATGCTGACTGTTTTTCCTTATATCATTTTAAAAACATATTACTCAGAAAGTGAAATGTTAAAACTTTGTGATTCTTTAACAGTTTCTTGTGTTTCTGTGTCTCCTGCCATTAAATCATCCGTTGTAAATTTAATATCCTTTACCTTTTCTTTTCCATCATCAAGTATTAAACCGATAATTCCATCTCTTGTTTCACCAGGCTTATAATCTTCTCTTGATACATTTTTCGTACCAACGAGCGTATCTTCATCATATAAAAAGTTTTGAGTCGCTACTTTAAAATGTTGCTTATCATTAATCGTAACATCATTCATAGAGAAAAATTGCATGTTTTTATTCCCGCTATTTTCCACCTTATATGTAATTTCAACGTAACGAATCGTATCACTAATCTCTGTTCCACTTAGCGATGCATATAATTCAGCATCTTCTTGACTTACCTTATCGCCCAATCTACGCTTTACTTCGTCAGGAGTTAATGCCGTATATGCTTTTAATGTATTTTTTGCGTCTTCACTCATTTGTGATAAAGAGATTACTTTCACATCTTGTACATGAATTTTCATTGGTGCTACTTCAAATGTTTGATTCACAGAATGTATCTGCTCTAACTTGAAAGTACCCCATCCTGTTTCTTTCACTTTTTGCCCAATTTTTTTTAGCTCACGCCCACCATATTCTTTTGTTTCAGGAATAGATTCTTTCTTCTTCGGTTCAGCTTTCTTTTCTTCTTGATGGAAGCAACCACTTAACATAAGAAGAAAACTACATAAAACAAAAATACTTTTCCATGCTTTCATCATTTAATTTCTCCTAACACTATCATTCATTAAAATAAATTAGTCCCTAGTCTTGTAAACTATAGAAACAATAAGAAGTCCACAAAACGAACTTGTCAGTCCAGATACTATTATACCCCCTATTTGGAAAATATGAAAATAGGGATTTACGAACGCGTGAACGATAAATATAATAGTTGCCACAATGATTGCCGAAACCCAATACTTCCTTTTTTCTGAAGCTATAATAATATCTTTCCCTGTTTCATCTTTATACTTCCATAGTACGTGTAATAGTAATAATAAACCAACACATGTACTCCCATGTTGCATATATTTATACACCGGAATACTATGTAATTCTCTTTGTAACAATGGTATTTCCATAACGAAGTAGCCTGTATTATGAGTAAACGCATCCCAAACAACATGCGTGAGCATACCAAATAAAGCAGAATAGCAAAATACAAAGAAATCCTTCCATGTATGAAGTCCCCACCTCTCATCTACTGCATATGTATAGTAGCCAGCAAATGGTTTAGGTAAATGTGTTATAAACGGCTTTTTTAAAATGTAATGATATATGTATGCTAATAGAAAGACAAGAGGTAAATTTAAATATAAGAACCCAAGCCACGTATGTCCAATCACGCCATATGGTCTAAAGTGTAAAAAATATTCAAAGTCAGGTGCCATACTACCTAATATAAGAGCCGTTACTGAAATATAATTAACCTGCTTTTTAGAAAAAGGGAGAACAGCTGCTGGATGCGCAAATGTAAACGGCATATTTTAACTCCTTTTCATATTTCCAATAGAATATCATCTATCATAACGAGAGAATTGACCTTCATGCAATGTTTATTTTCACATTGGAATATGATAGTTTCCATGTTATAATCCTCATGAAATATTCAGAAAATAAAATGGGAGTTCTCATGTCATTAACACTTTTCTTTTTTCTATGGAAGAACTTAAAAATTATAAAATATACGCCTGCTCTCGTTGGCTTTATAAGCGTTCTTTTCATTTTTATATTGCAGAGAATGACGTTCGGCTGGGAAAATCTCGGTTTTGGCGCACTTTATTAGCAAGTCGTCTTACACTTGTATTTTTTGCTTTTTTTAAATCAAAATCCGTTATGAATTGAGGTTTATATATTGATTGACGTACCCTTTTTAAAAAGTGTCACATTAAAAAAAGAAGATATCCCTAGCTTTTCCGCATATCCTTACTGTTTACCCGCTATTCGAACATTACAATCGCTCCTTTTCCATCCAAATGTAACATTCATTATTGGAGAAAACGGAACAGGTAAATCAACACTACTTGAAGCAATTGCAATTGCTTTAGGTTTTAATGCTGAAGGTGGAACGAAGAATTTCCGTTTTAGCACAAATAATTCACATTCATCTTTACATGAATATCTTCGAATTTCCAAAAGTTTCAATACACCAAGCGATGGTTTCTTTCTTCGCGCTGAATCATTTTATAACGTCGCTTCTTATATCGATGAAATGGATGCTGATCCAGAAGCACGCGGAAATCCAGTTATTGACTCATATGGTGGTATCTCACTACACAAACAATCACATGGCGAATCATTTTTCTCCTTATTTATGAACCGTTTTTCAGGACAAGGTTTATACATTTTAGATGAGCCTGAGGCAGCTTTATCCCCGATGAGACAACTTTCCATGCTCATTCGAATGCACGAACTAGCTGAACAAGGTTCACAATTTGTTATTGCCACGCATTCCCCTATATTAATGGCTTATCCTGAATCTACTATATATTCTTTAACACAAGAGGGGATTCACGAATCATCTTTAGAAGAAACGGAGCATTATCAAACGACGAAACTTTTCTTTGAAAATCGCGATCGATTATTCCATCATCTATTTGAGTCGTAAAAAAGAAGCAGCAAACGCTGCTTCTTTTTTATAATGCTTCTATAAATAAGGCAACCCCGATACCGCCACCGACGCATAAAGAGGCAATTCCTTTTTCTAATCCACGTCTTTTTAATTCATGAATTAAACTTACAGTGATACGAGCTCCTGTACAACCGATTGGGTGTCCAAGTCCTACACCACTACCGTTTACATTCACTTTTTCACGGTCTAAACCTAATTCTTTCTCTACAGCTAGGTATTGCGCAGCGAAAGCTTCATTAATTTCAAGTAAATCTGCATCTTCTAATGACCAATCTACTTTTTCTAATCCTTTACGAATTGCTGGTGCTGGTCCAATTCCCATAATTTTAGGATCTACTCCAGCTACTGAATAGCCAACAATTCTAGCTAACGGTTGTAAGCCTTTTTCTTTCGCTTTTTCTTCACTCATTAATACTAGAACTGCACTTCCGTCATTAAGACCAGATGCATTCCCTGCCGTTACAGATCCATCTTTACGGAAAGCTGGTTTTAATCCAGCTAATTTTTCCGCTGTAATATCTGCACGCGGATGTTCATCCTTAGAAAATACAATTTCTTTTCTACGCTCTTTTATTGTAATAGGAACAATTTGATCGTCAAAGTATCCAGACTCGATTGCTTGTAGTGCCAATGTATGACTGCGAAGCGCAACTTCATCTTGTTCCTCTCTTGTAATTTCATATTGTTCAACTAAATTTTCCGCTGTTTCACCCATCATAATATGATGAATCGGATCTTCTAGCACTTCCCACACCGTATCACGAATTTCTCCGTGCTGTAGACGTTGTCCCCAGCGGTGCTGTTTCAATGCATAAGGGCTCGAACTCATCGCTTCTACTCCACCTGCAATAACAACATCACTCACACCTAATTGAATTTGCATTGCAGCTGACATAATTGCTTGCATACCTGAAGAACATTGGCGTTGGATTGTATAGCCCGTAACTGTGTCAGGAAATCCTGCCGCTAATGCAGCCGTTCTCGCCGTATTTGCTTCATCAGTTCTTTGAATACAATGACCTAAAATTACTTCATCAACTTCATGTGGTTCTACCCCGCCTCGTTTTACAGCTTCCTGAAGTACAGGAACAGCTAATTCTACTGGTGTTATATTTTTTAGTGCTCCTCCGAAAGTTCCAATTGGTGAACGAACTGCAGCTGTAATGACAACATTATGCATTTTGTACTTGCCCCTCTCTTATGTACCCTAGTCAGTTTTTAGGTGAAATTCCATAAGATGTATATCTAAAACTATCATACTATAAACATACTAAAAAATCAAAATATTTAATATAATAAAAATAGAAGGAATTAACCTTCTATTCTGTTAATGCGTATAGGAATTTTTGTAAAATCTTCTCTGTTGTTTTATTCAAATTCGGTAACTTATCTACCGGAAAATATTGAAGCTGTAATCCTTCATGATCAAGCTTAACTTCCCCACTCACATGATGCCCCTGATACAGATGAATGACATTAAAAATTTCATCTCCATTTGGATATTGGAAGTACACTTCTTTTCCCGAAAGAACCCCGATAAATTGCATAATTTTCGCGTTTAGTCCCGTCTCTTCAAATAGTTCTCTGCGAGCAGTTTCTTCTGTCGTTTCTCCTAGCTCCATCGCTCCGCCAGGTACACCCCAATCATATGTGTCTGAACGATATTGAAGCAATACTTCTTGCCTATCATTTAATATAATAATTGCTGATCCTACTAAAATAAGTGGCCTTGTACCAACGACTTTACGTAACTCTTCAATATACCCCAATATGTAAACTCTCCTTTCCTCACCCTCCCTTATCATAACAAAATTTTTCTCATTTTGTTGATGTAAATTTCAAGAAAAAAAGGAAGCTTTCGCTCCCTTTTTTCACTTTATTTCTTAAAACTTTCATATTTTACAGCTTCAAAAGCTTCTTCAATTTCATCATTACGATAATGAACGTATGTAAAACGCCCCAATTCTACTAATCTTGCTATTTCTTGTAACGCTTTATGTTGATCATATGTTTCCCCCAGCTTAATATGTACGTAAAACTTCATTAATGGATGTTCATATACAGGTTCTCCCACCTCTACATATACATCTTCAACCCCTTGCACAACTTTTACATAACTCGCAAATTGATAAAGAGCTTCTCTGTCTGAAACGATTTTTAATGTATACATATATTCTCCCCCTTTCCTTTACTATATCAAAAAGATGACCATACTACGTTATAGAACTATGAAATTTTTTCGACTTGTAGTCTATATATTCATGTAATAAACAAGGCGTTTATCCATACATAGCACCTTTTTCTCACATATATTATAGGAAGAATTTTTTCATTTGAGGTGTTCCCTATGGATCCATACGTCAATATATGTATTTGCATTACGCCAGGCGCCAACATTTCTGAAGACCGTATCGCAAAAGATTTAGCAGTCGCAGAATCAATTTGGCACCCCATTACATTTCAAATTCAAGAAGTAATTGTATTAAATGAGCTTTTTCGTTTTTCAGACCGTGAAATTAGTTATAAAAATTCTATTCAAAGTCAGGAAAAATTAGCATCCTTTTTCCAAACGTGTGTAAATGAAGCTCCAGAATGTGATCTTTATATTTGTTATATTGGCAGTGATTATTTTAAAGAAACAGCAGTAATTGCCTGTGCTTACTCTTTAGCCAAACAACAACAACTTACTGGTTATATCGTTTTAACAAATTCAGCCGCTCCTATGAAAAATATATATACGCTCGCTCACGAAATTGGCCATATTTTATTCACAAGGCGCGTTCACGGAAAACTTACACATGCAGATCCTCATTCTCCAACTGGCTCGGAACACCACCCTTCTCCATCAAATCTGATGTACCCTATAGTCCCCCGCCCAGAAAACGTCCATATTCATTCCTTATTAACAAACGAACAAAAAGAACTCTCTTTACAAAGCTCTTTATTACAAAGAAAAAAACAGTAACAATCTTATTACTGTTTAAAACAACTTATTTAATCAACAAACCAAGTCCCGGCTGCTAGAAATAAAAATAGACAACTAAACGTAAATGTAATCCCTCTAAAAATCCCTATATAATATTTCTTTGGAAATAATTTTTTGCATATCCAGAGCAGCCTTTTTCCTATTAACCCGAAGAACAAAATATATCCTGATGTGTCATCTAATAAAGTATCAAAATAGTTATCATGTACCTTTTTTCGAAAAGGTAGTATATAGCCCGAAAATTGTTAAACCTAGAAATATAATAGATAATATACCTAGAAATATACTTTGCATATTTGTTCCCCTCTCAATACAATATTCCGTTCGCTCAATATCAGTAAAACACTAGTTTACAGTTTTTTGCTCTTCATTTTTTAAAGACCATCGCATTAATACATATAAACTTCCATACAGAAGTAAAGGCTCTAGTATTCCCCAATATGGGTTTTGCTTTCCTAATTCTTTAAATACAAACATAATTAATAGCGGTATAATAACAACTAGCATTCCAATCCATCCAAGTATGTACGCTTCCCCAATTAACAATACTAATAAGACAATTCCAGCTAGTATGTAACTTTGTATAGTAGTTAATTGCAATACAGGTGTCCCATACCATTTATTCATAAACATTAATAATACTAGTAATAAAATTGGTAGCAAAGCTGCTACATAAATAATGCTAAATTCTTTTATTTTGCTTTTAAATGATGACATCTTAAAAGCAAAAATAATATCCACAATAGTAATCATTAAAACAATTGGGTATCCAATCAATTGTACATTCTTTAATGTAAATTCATGATTCGGACTTTCAAATAAAATATTTGTAAGTAACCAGTATCCACCAATACCAATAATCATTCCTAAAATACTTTTTATACTCCCGCTTTTATCCTTCTCCATCTCTTTCACCAATTCTTCTGCATACTCTTTTGGTGAATCACCAAATATATCACTTACCGTCTTCCCCTTTTTTTCACCTTCTATTAAATGAAGTTCTGCATCTTCTAGAAAAGCGTCCACATCTTCTTCTTTAATCCCTTTTGTTATTAAATATACTTTCGTATCGATTAAAAACTCTTCTCCTTCTTTAGAAACCTTCATTATAACCCCTCCCTTAATTAACCGTTTCTCTTCTATTCGTCTTCATCATAATTTCAACGAAAATTAAAATAAATAAACTTCCGTATAAACATATAATCTGAAATAACATTGGCATGAGATCTTCTGATGTAAATGCTTGAAATACTAACATAATAGAAAGAGGAATAATTAAATATAAGTTTTTAAACCATCCTTCAAAATACATGTTTATAGCTACTGTCATGATAAAGATCCCACCAGTTAACATATAACTTTGCATTTGGGTGAATGTAACCATCTTTGTAGGATATATTACATCTAATATCGTAACAACTCCTAATAAAAACATTGGAGCGATCATGACTAAAGACCACATAGAAAACCACGTTTTTGTAAAGCTTGTTACAAAGGTCATTTTACGAAGCAAAAAATTAGGGCCTAACACAGCTAACATTAATGTGAAACTATAACCAATGCACTGAATAAGTGAAATTTGTAACTTTCCGTTATTCACTATTAAAATAGAAGCAATAATCCAAAATGCTACGATATTCATTACTGTAAAACCAATTTGCTTCCACGTTTCCTGTCTATCTCTTTCCATCACTTTTACAAGTTCATTAGCATATTCTTTCGGCGAACTTCCAAAAATTTCTTCTACACTTTTCCCGTCACTCTCACCTTCTATTAAATGCAACTCTGCATCTTCTAAAAAGCTTTCCATATCGCTTTCTTTCACACTCTTTGCGGTCAAAAACAATCTCATATCTAACAAAAACTTTTGTGCTTCACTTGATAGCATTATTTTCTTCCCTTCCCTTCAAGTAGACGTTCTACACTACTTTGCATCGCTTCCCAGCGACCCATAAATTCATCCAGTTCATCTTCTCCCTTTTCTGTTAACGTATAATACTTCCTTTTTGGACCAGATGGAGATTCCTTCATTACACTTGATATTAGCCCCTCTTTTTGCATCCGTATTAACAACGGATAAATACTTCCCTCACTCGCCATTGTAAAACCATACTTCGCTAGCTTTTCACTCATTTCATAACCGTATATTTCACCTTCAGAAATAATAGCAAGTAAGCATCCTTCTAAAATCCCTTTCAGCATTTGACTTGTCGACATAATTGAAATCCTCCCACTATCTTGTTTTACAAGATAGATAAGCGTAAGTATCTTGCTTTACAAAATAGTATAGCAGGGACTATTTTGTAAAACAAGATAGCTAACGGATTTTTTCCAAATGTTTGCAGGAATTTCGTAGTTCCCCCTCTAAATAGAGCAATGAGGGAACTTTTATTATGAAGGAGTGTTTTTCATCATGGTTACAAATCGAGTTGTCTTTTTAACAGGTGCTGCGAGTGGTATTGGTTATGAAATGGGGAATGCTTTTGCAAAAGAAGGCGCAAAAGTTGTTATTACTGATCGCCTTGAAGATCGTGCGAAAGAAGCTGCTGAGCAATTACAAAAAGAAGGCTTTCAAGCTATCGGTTTACAATGTGACGTTACATCTGAAGAAGAAATTACAGTAGCGCTTTCTCAAACAGTTAGTCATTTCGGTTCATTAGACGTATTAATTAACAATGCAGGAATGCAACATGTTTCACCGATTGAAGATTTTCCAACTGAGAAATTCGAGCTTCTTATTAAAATTATGCAAATCGCTCCATTTATCGCCATCAAACACGCTTTTCCTATTATGAAAAAACAAAAATACGGCCGGATTATTAACGTCGCTTCTATTAATGGCCTTGTCGGATTCGCCGGAAAAGCTGCCTACAATAGCGCAAAACATGGCGTAATTGGACTGACAAAAGTTGCCGCATTAGAAGGTGCTACCCATGGAATTACTGTTAATGCACTTTGCCCTGGTTATGTCGATACCCCTCTTGTACGTAATCAACTACAAGACTTAGCTACTACACGAAATGTACCGCTTGAAAATGTTTTAGAAGATGTCATTTATCCACTTGTACCACAAAAACGTTTATTACAAGTACAAGAAATTGCTGATTATGCTATGTTTTTAGCGAGTGAAAAAGCAAAAGGCATAACTGGTCAAGCTGTCGTTATCGATGGTGGTTATATTGCTCAATAAAGTGAAACTTTAATCAGTGGGGCTTCATCCCCCACTGATTCGTAGCCCTCACCAATCGGGCTTTTACGGGCAGTTAATGCGTGATAAAAAAATAAAGTTTGCTCACGAAGAGCAAACTTTATTTTTTATCACGAGGATCATCGTACTTTAGTAATTGCTGTGGCAGTTTCTCTATCGCAACAGTTATCCCATCTAATTTACTTTCAATCCGATGGAGTAAATATAATGTTACAACAATTGGAAAGCCTACATTACCTATCATCCCGATCCACTCTTCCATCCTTCTCTCCTCCTTTCATTATATAAATAAGGGGAAAAGGCACATTTAGGCATAAAAAACAAGCTATTATGTATTAGCTTGTTTTTCAAATAATGATGCAATTTCTCGCTCATAATCTCCACGTATGATACCTTTCTCAGTAATAATACCTGTAATTAATTCATGCGGTGTTACGTCAAATGCAGGATTATAAACATCTGTACCAATCGGTGCCACTTGTTTGCCAAAAATTTTCGTAACTTCTGTTTCATCTCTTTCTTCAATAACAATTTCGGTACCTGTTTGTTTCGTAATATCAAACGTAGATAACGGAGCTGCAACGTAAAATGGAATTTCGAAATACTTTGCTAATATAGCTAAATTCATTGTTCCGATTTTATTTGCCGTATCTCCATTTGCGACAATTCGATCTGCCCCTACGATAATTGCATCAATTTCTTTCGTACGAATTGCATGAGCTGCCGTATTATCTGTAATAAGCGTCACATCAATACCCGCTTGCTTTAACTCCCATGTCGTTAAACGGCCACCTTGTAAAACCGGTCTCGTTTCACATGCATACGCATGTAAGTGTACACCTTTTTCTTTCCCGATATAAAACGGCGCTAATGCAGTACCATACCTTGCAGTTGCAATACTTCCAGCATTACAAATTGTTAAAATGTTATCACCGTCTGTAAAGCATGTTAACGCATGTTCCCCAATACTCCGGCATACCTCTTCATCTTCCTGCTGAATGCGAAGCGCTTCTTCTTCTAATGTTTTTTGCGCTTCTTTTATTGTAATAATCTCTCGAATAGATTCTCTCATACGATCAATTGCCCAAAACAAATTCACTGCCGTCGGTCGTGATGTCCCTAAATAGTTACAATCTCTATTAAATATCTTCTGAAATTCTTCAATATGTATCGTGTTATATTTTTTTGATGCAAGCGCCAAACCAAATGCTGCTACAATTCCAATTGCGGGTGCTCCGCGTACTTCTAGCATTACAATACTTTTCCATACCTCTTCAATAGTCGTCAACGTTTTATATTCTGTACTATACGGCAACTTTGTTTGATTTAATACCGCAATTGCATCACCTTTCCAACTTACAGACCTCGGAACAGTTACAAATGTACTCATGCTTTTATGCCTCCTGAAACTGTCTGTTGAAATAATGTTCGAAACAGTTGAATATCAGCACACTTAGATTCATATTTTATTAGTTCTTTTCCTAAGTACAGCGCTTGCTTCTTAGCTTGAATTCTTCTTTCTTTATTTGCTATTTCATCTAAATCCGCTACATGAGCTAAACCAATTGTTCTACGAATCAGTTCACATCCGGCAAATCCGACGGCATCAGTAAAGATATTTTGCAAAATAATTGGTAACCATTGTTTTTCTTTCGTATATGCTTCTACCCCTTCTCCAATCCATAACTTCGTAAAAGTTTCTACAAAATAACTCCATGTCTTTTCTATATGGAAAAATAGTACACTTCTCTTTTCTTCTTCTCTCGATAAAGCATTTAATAATAGATTTGCAATAAATTGACCGATATCAAAGCCAAATGGACCGTACGTTGCAAATTCTGGATCAATCACTTTCGTTTCAGAAGGTGATGAAAAAATACTACCAGTATGTAAATCACCATGAATAAGCGCTTCTTTTCTCGTTAAAAACTTATATTTATATTGTGCTACTTTTAGTTTTAAAATTTTGTCACTCCAAAGTTCATCAATCACTGACTGTAAATCTGACTCATAATCATTCGTATCGTAATGTCCAAACGGATCCGTAAAAACTAAATCTTCTGTAATTTTACTAAGGTCTGGATTTACAAATGTACCTTCTAGCACCCTTTTCTCTTCTGACTGTAAACCGAAATCTGAAGTATAAAATAAAACATGTGCTAGAAAACGACCGATATGCTGGGATAAAAGTGGATATCCTTCTCCATCTATTAATCCTTTTCTTGTAATTGTTAGTCTTGATAAGTCTTCTATTACTGTAACTGCTAACTCTTCATCATGACTGTACACTACCGGAACATAATCTGGTACATACTTCGCGAAAATTTGTAATGCCTTGCTTTCAATCGTCGCTCTTTTTATAGACAACGGCCAGCTCTCACCAACTACTTTCGCATATGGAAGTGCTTGTTTTATTATAATTGATCTCTCTCCATCAACTAATTTGAACACGTAATTTAAATTTCCATCTCCTATTTCATGACAAACTACATTCGCCTTCTTGTCAAAATATCCATGTTCTTTCGCATATTGTACAGCTGTTACTTCTGTTAATGAATAATATCCCATCGTCTTTTCCTCCTTTTTAAATTCAGAGGTTTTTCTAACGCAGAAAAACCTCTTTCCACTAAGAAAGAGGTTTGAAGTTTATCTTCTCCCCTCTTATCTGCCAGAAATTTTACTTTCTGCTGGAATTAGCACCGTGCCTTTTGGCGTCATAAACGCCCCATTTCACAATGGTATTACGGTCGGTTGCTGGGCTTCATCGGGCCAAATCCCTCCACCTGCTCTTGATAAGAGTTATATAATTTTTTAGAATTTTTAACTTTATGTTGAAGACTATACCAAGAATAAAAATCACTTGTCAATATTTTATTTGTATAGTTCTGGACGGCGATCTGCAAAAACTGGAATTCCTTTACGTACCTCTTTAATCTTCTCGAATGTAAGTTCTCCAAATAAAATGGATTCCTCTTTATTTGCCTCTACCACGACTTCACCCCAAGGATCCACAATTAGAGAATGACCTGCAAACTCATTATTCGGATCCTTTCCTGACCTATTGCATGCAACAACATAACATTGATTTTCAACTGCTCTTGCTTGCAATAGCAAACGCCAATGTGCTAAACGAACTAATGGCCATTCTGCTACAACGAAGAAAACTTTTGCCCCTTTAGCAGTATGAACGCGCATCCATTCTGGAAAACGAATATCATAGCAAATTGTGCCAGCGCACTCGATATCATCTAGTTTAAATTCACCTGTTTCATTACCCGCTATTAAATATTTGTGTTCATCCATAAGCTGAAATAAATGTACTTTACTATATTCATTGACTAGATCTCCTTCGTTGTTTACGACATACATTGTATTGGTAACCCCTTGCTCTGTTTGCTTTGCTATAGAACCACCAACAATATGTACACCATATTGCTTCGACCATTCTTTCAACCTTTCTTTCGTTTCTAATCCATCTCTATCTGCAATTTCAGAAAGCCTCGTTAAATCATATCCTGTTGTCCATAGTTCTGGTAAGACGATAACATCTGGTCTTTCCTTCATCGCTTCGCTTATTTTGTTTTTAGCGTTCTCCATATTTTTTTCTACATCTCCAAATACAATATCCATTTGAATACATGCGACTTTCATTTTTTCAGCCCCATTCTTAATTTTCTCTTTACAAAATACTGGAAAGATTATATCATTTGTCACTAGAATTGTAACAACTTTCAAAAGAGGTGGAAAGTATGAAATTATTTCAACCTTCTGAGATAGTAACATCATTGCCAACACAATTTTTCGCTTCACTTGTTGCAAAAGTTAACAAAGTCGTTGCGGCTGGTCACGATGTTATTAATCTAGGTCAAGGTAATCCAGATCAACCAACACCGCAGCATATCGTAAAAGCTTTACAACATGCTGCAGAAAAGACCATTCATCATAAATATCCGCCATTTCGCGGACACGAAAGCTTAAAAGAAGCCGTGGCAACATTCTATCAACGTGAATATGATGTAGTAGTAAATCCAAAAACTGAAGTTGCTATTTTGTTTGGTGGAAAAGCTGGATTAGTAGAATTACCAATGTGTTTTACCAATCCTGGTGATACGATTCTCGTTCCCGATCCAGGCTATCCAGATTATTTATCCGGAGTTGCTTTAGCAAAAGCACAATTTGAAACAATGCCGCTTATTGCCAAAAATAAATTTTTACCAGATTATACAAAAATTGATGACGCTATTGCGAAACAAGCAAAGTTAATGTTTTTAAACTATCCAAACAATCCTACTGGTGCTACTGCATCAAAAGATTTCTTTGATGAAACCATTCATTTTGCTAATAAACATAATATATTAGTCGTTCACGATTTTGCTTACGGTGCGATCGGATTTGATGGTCAAAAACCGGTTAGTTTCTTGCAAGCAGACGGTGCAAAAGATATAGGAATTGAAATTTACACATTATCCAAAACTTTCAATATGGCTGGATGGCGTATTGCTTTTGCCATAGGGAATGAAAGTGTCATCGAAACAATTAACCTATTGCAAGATCATATGTATGTTAGTATTTTTGGTGCAGTTCAAGACGCTGCCCGCGAAGCGCTATTAAGTTCACAATCTTGCGTCGTAGATCTTGTAAATAGTTACGAATCTCGAAGAAATGCTCTTATTTCAGCTTGTCACTCTATCGGTTGGAATGTAGACATCCCAACCGGATCCTTCTTTGCATGGCTTCCTGTACCAGAAGGCTATACATCTGAGCAATTTTCTGATATTTTGCTAGAAAAAGCACACGTTGCAGTTGCTCCTGGTGTTGGATTTGGTGAACACGGTGAAGGATACGTCCGCGTTGGTCTCTTGCACACAGAAGAACGATTACGAGAAGCAATTAATCGAATTGATAAATTAAATTTTTTCAAAAAGTCGTTGACAACATGAAAAATATCTGACAAAATTCAGTTATCTTAAAAATTTAAACATTTCTAAATACTTCTTATCAAGAGCAGGTGGAGGGACGAGCCCGACGAAACCCGGCAACCGATCTACAATTGTAGACACGGTGCTAATTCTCGCAGCATTACGCTGACAGATAAGGAGCTGGTTGTAAAAAAACCTCTCCTTAGCTGAGAGGTTTTTTTATTTAACTAGGAGGTTATAACAATGAGCGGAATTATAGCGACGTATTTAATCCATGACGATTCACTTAACTTAGACAAAAAGGCTGAACAAATTGCACTCGGTTTAACAATTGGCTCTTGGACTCATTTGCCACATTTATTACAAGAACAATTAAAACAACATAAAGGCAACGTCATTCATATTGAGGAATTAGATGAACAAGAACATATCAATTCGTATCTACGCAAAAAAGTAAAACGTGGGATTATTAAAATCGAATACCCATTATTAAATTTCAGTCCAGATTTACCAGCGATTTTAACAACTACATTCGGAAAGTTATCACTTGATGGCGAAGTGAAATTAATTGACTTAACGTTTTCAGACGAATTAAAAAAGCACTTCCCTGGTCCAAAATTCGGTATAGACGGTATTCGAAATCGTGTACAAGTGTATAACCGTCCCCTTTTAATGAGCATTTTCAAAGGAATGATTGGACGAAATATTGGATACTTAAAAACTCAATTACGCGATCAAGCAATTGGTGGTGTGGATATCGTAAAAGATGATGAAATTTTATTCGAGAACTCCTTAACACCACTTGCGAAGCGAATTGTATCTGGAAAAGAAGTTTTACAATCCGTATATGAAACATACGGCCATAAAACATTATATGCCGTAAATTTAACAGGGCGAACTTTCGACTTAAAAGAAAATGCGAAACGCGCAGTGCAGGCTGGTGCTGATATTCTATTATTTAATGTATTTGCTTACGGACTAGATGTACTACAATCACTGGCAGAAGATGATGAAATCCCAGTTCCTATTATGGCACACCCTGCTGTAAGTGGTGCTTATTCAGCATCCAAGCTATATGGGGTCTCATCTCCATTATTACTTGGAAAGCTACTACGTTATGCTGGTGCTGATTTTTCTTTATTCCCGTCTCCATACGGAAGTGTTGCGTTAGAAAAGGAAGATGCTTTCAACATTTCAAACTATCTAACTGAAGACGATGCGTTTTTCAAGAAAAGTTTCTCTGTCCCATCTGCTGGCATTCATCCTGGTTTCGTTCCCTTTATTCTACGAGACTTCGGTAAAGATGTTGTTATTAATGCGGGCGGCGGCATACATGGGCATCCGTATGGGGCGCAAGGTGGTGGAAAGGCTTTCCGCACTGCAATTGATGCTACTTTGCAAGGTAATCTACTCCATGAAGTAGATGACATAAATTTGCATAGCGCACTACAAATATGGGGAAATCCCTCTTATGAGGTGAAATTATGAGTATTCAAGTATTTTGTGATTTCGATGGTACGATTACAAATAACGATAACATTATGTCGATTATGGAAAAATTCGCACCACCAGAAGCAGAAGAAATAAAGCAAAGAATTTTATCACAAGAGCTTTCTATTCAAGAAGGTGTTTCTCAATTATTTCAATTGCTACCTACTAATTTGCATGATGATATAATTCAATTTTTAAAAGAAACTGCCGAAATTCGTAGTGGCTTTCGTGAATTTATACAATTTGTAAATGAAAATAATATTTCTTTTTACGTTGTATCAGGTGGAATGGATTTCTTCGTCTATCCACTCTTACAAGGAATCATTCCAAAAGAGCAAATTTACTGTAATGAAACAGACTTTTCAAATGAATACATTACAGTTAAGTGGCCTAACCCTTGTGATCATTACTGTCAAAATCATTGTGGATTATGTAAATCATCTTTAATCCGCAAATTAAGTGATACAAATAATTTCCATATTGTAATCGGAGATTCTATTACTGATTTACAAGCTGCGAAACAAGCAGATAAAGTATTCGCTCGCGATTTCCTTATTACAAAGTGTAAAGAAAATCATATTGTTTATACACCGTTTGAAACATTTCACGATGTTCAAGCTGAATTAAAACATTTGTTGGAGGTGAAATCATGAAACAACTGTTTCGTCAATGGTATGACTTAAGCGAGATTAAAAAAGAATTAACAACTCGAAATTGGTTTCCAGCAACAAGTGGCAATATTTCTATAAAAGTTAGTCATGAGCCGCTTACTTTCCTTATTACAGCAAGCGGTAAAGATAAAACAAAAACCACTCCAGATGATTTTCTATTAGTAGATCATGCAGGAGTTCCTGTTTTAGAGACTGAATTACGCCCTTCAGCAGAAACAATATTGCATACACATATTTATAACAATACGAATGCCGGGTGCGTACTTCATGTTCATACAACGGATAACAATGTCATCACAAATTTGTATAGCGATACAGTCACCCTTCAAAATCAAGAAATCATTAAAGCTCTTGATATTTGGGAGGAAGGTGCAACAATTCACATTCCTATTATCGAAAACCATGCTCATATCCCAACACTTGGGGAGAACTTCCGAAAACATATACAAGGAGATTCGGGAGCAGTATTAATTCGAAATCACGGCATCACTGTATGGGGCCGTGATAGCTTTGATGCAAAGAAAAGATTAGAAGCTTATGAGTTTTTATTCCAATTTCATATAAAACTATTATCAATTCAAGGAGGCGTTTCTAATGGCGCAAATTCGTATTCATGAAGTAAATACTCGCATTGAGAATGAAGTGGAAGTATCAAAATTTCTACAAGAGGAAGGCGTTTTATATGAGAAATGGAATATTTCTAAACTTCCTACTCATTTAAATGAAAATTATTCGTTAACAGATGATAACAAAGCTGAAATATTAACTGTTTTTTCAAAAGAAATCGCTGATGTTTCAGCACGCCGAGGTTATAAAGCGCATGATGTAATTTCACTTTCAAGTAGCACACCTAACCTTGACGAATTATTAATTAATTTCCAAAAAGAACACCATCATACTGATGATGAAGTTCGCTTTATTGTCAGTGGCCATGGCATCTTTGCTATTGAAGGCAAAGATGGAAAATTCTTTGACGTTGAACTTGAGCCAGGCGACCTAATCTCTGTTCCTGAAAATGCAAGACATTATTTTACTTTGCAGGATGATCGTCAAGTTGTAGCTATTCGTATTTTTGTTACAACTGAAGGCTGGGTTCCAATCTATTAAGGTAGCCAGTTGAATAAAAGGACTTGGACCCCCTTTTCCAACCTTTTATTCACTCTACATATATACATCCTCCTATGGAACAGGCTTATTTCAAAAAATGAAATAGGCCTGATTTTTTATTTATTCAAAGCATCTTTCCTCTTCTTCCAAGAAACAATCTATCCACTCGATTTTTCAAGTGTATTTCTCAACCCTTTTTGAACTTTTTTTGAATTTTTTCTGAAAATTCTGTTTTATATATGATATACTACAACTAATAAGAAGGAAAATAATATTGCAAACAGAGGGGGATAATCATGAGTTTACTTATCGCACTTATACTAGGAGTTTTATGCGGAGCTATTCCTGTTATTTTAGGAGCTATTATGGAAGAGTTAGAAGTTGGTGTTTTAGGTTTTGTCGCCTCTTGTGTAAGCGCTTTATTTTTTGGTTTATACGGCGCTATTCCTGTTGCTATTCTGTGCGCATTTTATATATTACGCCACGCTCGCTCAAAACAATTTGGCGCTAACCACATGGCGCAAGTTATCCCGTTCCCGGTTGAACGGTGCCGTCGAGCTTCTAGCTTATAATTATAAAAATGAAATATATTTACCTAAATAAATAAAAGTCCTCAAATGAGGACTTTTATTTATTTTCTTCTAGAAATTGAAACAATTCTTGTAGATGTAACGCATCTTCACTATAGCTAACAGACACATGACATATATCGTCAATCTCAGCTTGCATATAAAGATCCACTCCATCACGATCATATTTTAATGCCAAGTAAAACTCCATTTCTTCTAACATCTTTTTTGAAGTTCGAATGACATAATGCCCTTTCTCATCTCTTCCATATTCAAAGTTTGGTTCAAAATCATATTTTTGTTTAAAGGCTTCCTTTTGTTTTTCATTGATTTGTATACAAGTTGCTCGCTGCACAGCATCAATCATCTCATCAAACTTTTGGAGATCCATCTCATTTACCCCCTTATATACTTTTTATATAACACTTGTGTTCCGCTATTTTCTTCTCCATCCATAATTAACTCTTCATACAATTCTTTCGCCAAGCTTAAACCTGGTACTGGTAATTGTAATTTTTCAGCCTCATCTAAAGCGATTTTCATATCTTTCATAAAATGCTTTACGTAAAACCCTGGCTCAAAGTCTCCTTTTAACATTCGAGGAGCTAAATTATTTAATGACCAACTACCTGCTGCACCTGTTGAAATACTCTCTAATACTTTATCTGGATTTAGTCCAGCCTTTTTCGCGTAAGCAACAGCTTCACATACTCCAATCATGTTGGATGCAATTGCAATTTGATTGCACATTTTCGTATGTTGTCCACTCCCAGCTGGTCCTTGTAACTGAATATTTGTTCCTAGTTTTTCAAATAACGGTAAACATCTATCATATATGTCTTTCTCTCCACCGACCATAATTGCAAGTCTTGCTTCTTTAGCACCAACATCTCCTCCAGATACTGGGGCATCTAACGTAAATACATTCTTTCTTTTACCAACTTCATTTATACGTTTTGCCAATGTTGGTGTAGATGTCGTAAAATCAATGGCTATCGTGCCTTCATTTGCATTCTCTATAATCCCTTCACTTCCAAAGTACACTTCTTCAACATCATGTGGATATCCAACCATAGTCATTACAACATCTACTTGCTTCACTAACTCTTTCGGTGTATCACACCAATTTGCACCATCTTGTACTAAAGAATCTGTCTTCGCTTTCGTTCTATTATATACATATACTTTATGACCTTCTTGCATTAAATGACGAACCATACTTTTTCCCATTACACCAATACCGATGAAACCTATTGATAAAATTTTGTTTTCCATATTCTCATCCCCTTTGTTCTAATAAATCATTTACCATCTTTCGAAACTCATTATTAAAATCATCATCCATACTATTTTTCACATTTGAAAATAAAATAACAAAAGTCCCTTTTTCTTTATTAAAATTATTGAAAGTGTTCCAACCAGATAGTACACCATGATTATGAAAATAATCTGGGTATATATAAAAACTAAATGCATATTTCCGTTCTTCTGAAGGTGAAAACATCGCTTGCATACTTTGTTCAGAAAGAAGTTTCCCATTTATAATTGCTTCGTCTAATTTCTTCATATCTCCAACTGTCGTATACATCTCGCCGCAACCGTATAACCAATCCATTGACAATTTTTGTGCAGGTTCAAGTACATTATCTTTCTTAACGTACCCTTTAGTAAAATGCTGATCTCCCGGAGCCATATTTCCCATACCAGATTCGTGCATTTCTGCTTTAATAAATATATTTTCTTTTATGTAATCTCCTAACGTTTTTTTTGATATGCTTTCTATAATATAAGCAAGCACCATATAATTATAATCTGTATATCTCCAACCTGCTCCTGGTGGAAACTCTACTTTTTGACTCCCAATCCAATTTACTAAGTTTATACGAGAAGCCGCATTCACTTTTCCTTTGCCGCTTTCCGGTAAACCCGATGTATGCGTTAATAAATGATATAAAGTGATATTTTTATCTGCTGGAAATGAAGGAATATATGTATTTACATTTTCCTGAATGTTTAATTTCCCTTGTTCTTGTAGCTGTAAAATAGATGTAGCAACTACTGTTTTCGTAATAGAACCGATACGATATTTTGTTTGAGGTGTATTTTCTATTTTATTTTGAACATCAGCATATCCATATCCTTTATTCAATATAACACGCTCTTTATCAGTCACCAAAACTGTCCCATTAAATTGCTTTCCTACTAAATATTGATCTAATTTTTGAGATATACTAGCATAATCAATTTGTCTCTCTTCTTTTTCTTCTATATTATCTTGCACTTCTGACCCAATAGCCGGGGCCACATTAGTAGTTAACACTGTTTGTTCCATTACACTGGGAGCATAGAAAGCATAGTATACTCCGCCGCAAACAACAGTACATAGTGAAGCAACTACTATTATTTTTTTTATCATATTGTTCCTCCATAATTACTTCATTACATATGGTCTCCCTACTACTATTATCAGGCAATAAAAAAAATCGCAACAATTAGTTGCGAAAAATCACATTTTTTCTTTTCTATATATACATACCTGATTTTTCCCATTTTTTTTCGCTTCATATAATGCAATGTCCGCTCGCTGCATTAATTCTTCTCTTGTAATTCCTTTCTCATATAACGCTACTCCAAAACTCGCTGTTAATTTCGAAATTCCAGAGAATTGTTTTGTTTCAATAAAAAAGCGCAATGATTCTGCAACTTGAAATGCTTCTTTTTCTACTGTATTTGTCACTAATATAATAAATTCTTCTCCTCCCCATCTTGCAAATACATGTTGTTGCTCTACTTTAGACTTCATAAGTTCTGCAAGTTGTATTAATGCTAAGTCTCCAAAATCATGACCATATGTGTCATTTACTGTTTTAAAATTATCTATATCAAATAATATAATTGCCATTTTTTCATCGTTACGTATTACATTATCCCACTCTACCTCTAATATTTGTTGGAACTTCAAACGATTATAAATCTCTGTCAATGAATCTATCATGGCAAGTCTTTCTTGTTCTTGATAGATTTCATCTAATTCTGTAATCTCTGTACACTTTACAATAAATCTCGATAAATCTTCTGGTAACGGCGTCGCACGTAATAAAAAAGTTGATACAATTCCTTCATAATTAGACATCTTAATTCTTCTATCATATGATAATGTATCATCTAACCATGTTATATCATGAGTCGTCGAATAATATCCATTTTCTCTAATAAAATGTTCGGCAAACACTAAATGTTGCTCACGATAATCAAACAAATTTTCATATCCAAAAAACTCTAAAAAATTCGTATTACAATCAACAATCTCATCATCTTCTACTATAAATAATAGATCATTGTGAAAATCAAACATCATCTGCAGTAGTTCTTGTTGCAAACTTACTTGCCGCACTAAAGAAAGTTGATACAAACTTTTATTTACTTCTTCTAAAACTACTTGTGGAGTTACTGGTGCTATCACAATATTACGTATTCCTAACGTAAGCACCTCTGTAAACTCATTTGTTATTTGTTGATCCCAAATGACAATGAATGTACTATGTGGATTATACATATTCTTTATATATTTTATTTGAGAAAAATCTGTTACATACATAATTACAATATGCGGTTTAGTCTTATGAAACAATAGTTCTCCTTCTTCAAAACTATTTGCTATAAACATGCATTTGGGATGAATATTTTCAATCGTTTGTTGATGTGTGCATCCATTTTCTATATAAAGGACATTTAACTTAAGATCTTGTAATACATTTTGGAAAACCGTATTCTCTAATAAAAAATGTAGTATGTTCATCACTAGTCTTCACTCACTTCATATATCTTGTTCTACAGAATTCCTCACAAACGTTTTATAAATAGCTATTCCCAAAAACTTTAATGCGTGAGGGATACATAGTAACAAGCTAATTGAGAATGTAATCTTCGCTTTTTCACTCTATAAATTCCTTTTTTAGTGTATGATTATAGGAATTGTATCGTTTGTATGAATGCCCTAGCTTACTCTTTAAAACTTGACAATTAAAATAAAGATATTATATTCTTAAACTCGACAACTTACAAAATGTAAGTAGAAGATATTACATTTATTTTTAAATAATTTGATATGTAATTTGGAGGATATATAATGACAAACGATAACTTTTTTAACGTTCTATATGAACGCACGTCTACACGTGCATTCAACCCAGACAAAGAAATTTCATCGACAGAATTACATGAAATTTTAAAAGCAGCTGCACAAGCACCTTCTGCTTGGAACCTGCAACACTGGAAATTCCTTGTTTTCCAAGGAGAAGATGTACAAAAACGATTACATCCAATTGCTTATAACCAACAACAAATTCTCGATGCTTCTGCAGTAGTCGCTGTTTTAGGTGATTTAGAAGCTTATAAAAATGTTGAACCCGTTTATGGTCCAATTGTTGAACAAGGCTTTATGAAAGAAGAAGCAAAAGAGCGCTTAGCTAAAAACATTGAATCTGCATATACTCGTGAACAATTCCCAAGAGATGCTGCTTTTTCAAATGCATCTTTAGCAGCAATGCAACTTATGCTTGCAGCTAAAGCAACTGGCTGGGACACTTGCGCTATCGGTGGTTTCAATCCACAAGCACTTACAGAAGAATTCAATGTTTCATCTCGATACGTACCAATTATGCTTATTACAATTGGTGAATCAACTTTAAAAGGCCACCCTGCACCACGAATGAGCGTAGAGCAAGTGAGTGAATGGGCAAAATAGTAAAAACGAAGGTAATTTCATTACCTTCGTTTTTTTATACTCTGTCACACATCCGTAATATTACAATGTGTTATTCGATATCTACAGATAGATAAACAGTACAGTTTATGTTAATTCCATAAACAAATATGACGTTTTGTGTCGAAATTTGTTAAAACATCGAAATATAACCGTGTATTTTTGTTACAATTATGATACAATGATAACAAATAGATAACAAGAGAGGGATTTTCATTGAGTTCATACGGAAGCTTTATCGCACTTTTAAGTTACATAGTAACTGTACTACTTCTATATTTTATTGGCGATGCTGCAAACATATCAGTGTTACAATTCCCAAAAGAAGAAGCGTTCCAATTAGACGCAGAAAAACATACTGCGCGATCCATTGCACCATTACTCTTAGCTCTCCCAGTATATATCATTGTTTTATATAAAAGTAAAAAAGTGTAAAGCCTACCTATTTCATTCATTTTGGTGGTCTTTACACTTTTTTGTGATATTTCCCCTATTTTAAACATCATTCCGTACTAAACACCCAGCTAGTCTTTTAAAATGAGAAAATACCCTAGAAAAAATTCCACGCTCTGTCCAGTCACTAACTACCGAACTTACATAGATTATAAGTGTGAAGGGGGTGATGAGGATTATGTTTGGATCATTTGGATGCTGTGATAACTTTAGAGACTGTCATCATCGTGAAAGAGAGTGTGACCATCGCGACCATCGTGAGAAAGAGAGAGAGGTAAAACCACAACAACCAGCTGTATGTAACGTACTTGCTAGCATTTCAGTTGGAACAGAGCTTTCTCTTTTAAGCATTAGAGGTAATGGTACTTTCAACAATGTAATTTTTGAAGGTTTCGCTAACGGTGTTGCTCTTTTCTCTGCTTTAGCTCGTAATAACAAAGACGACAAAGATAACAATAAAGACGATAAGAACAATCAAAATCGAAATACTTTTACTGGTATTTTACGTGTATGCCCAACTGATATCGTTGCAATCGCTATCTAATTCTGTCTCTTATCCTCGATAGTAAGCAAATAAGATTTACTTTTCTCATAGAAAAAACCTGAGACCGATTTCAAATCGACTCAGGTTTTTTTATTGATTATATGCTTTTAACTAATTCAACAACTTCTTCAGCAGTTGACATTGTTAATGCTTTTTCTGCTAATGTTTCCATTTCTGCTTTTGACAACTTGCTTAGTTGTGTTCTTGCAGGAAGGATAGATGTTGCACTCATACTGAACTCATCTAAGCCTAATCCTAATAATAATGGGATAGCAAGTGAATCTCCCGCCATCTCACCACACATACCAGCCCATTTGCCCTCTTTATGAGCAGCATCGATAACCATTTTTACAAGACGTAAAATAGATGGGTTATATGGTTGATATAAGTAAGCTACACGTTCGTTCATACGGTCTGCAGCCATTGTGTATTGGATTAAGTCATTTGTTCCGATAGAGAAGAAATCAACTTCTTTTGCGAATTGATCTGCTAATACTGCTGAAGCTGGAATTTCAACCATCATACCCACTTCAATAGAATCAGAAACAGTTGTACCCGCTTCTACAAGCTTTGCTTTCTCTTCTAATAAAATCGCTTTCGCTTGACGGAACTCATCAAGAGTTGCAATCATTGGGAACATAATTTTTAAGTTACCGTATACGCTAGCACGAAGTAATGCACGAAGTTGTGTACGGAACACATCTTGCTCATCAAGACATAAGCGAATTGCACGGTATCCTAAGAATGGGTTCATTTCTTTTGGTAAATGTAAGTATGGAAGCTCTTTATCTCCACCGATGTCAAGTGTACGAACAACAACAGGTTGACCTTCTTTTACACCTTCAAGAACTGCTTTATACGCCTCGAACTGCTCTTCTTCTGTTGGAAGATTGTCACGGCCCATGTATAAGAATTCTGTACGGTATAAACCAACGCCTTCTCCGCCATTATCGATAATACCTTGTACATCATTTGGTGTTCCGATATTAGCAACAAGCTCAACGTGATGTCCATCGCTCGTTACAGTAGCTTGGTCTTTTAATTTTGCCCATATTGCTTTTTGCTCTTCAAATTTCGCTTTCTTTTCTTCAAAAGAACGAAGAGTTTCTTCCGATGGGTTTACAATTACTTCTCCATCTAAACCGTCAATGATTACGATATCGCCATTTTGGATTTTCTCCATAACAACTTTCGTACCAACAACTGCAGGAATTTCCATAGAACGAGCCATAATTGCAGAGTGAGATGTACGTCCACCGATATCAGTCGTGAAACCTTTTGCATACTTACGGTTTAACTGAGCTGTATCAGATGGTGTTAAATCTTCAGCAATAATGATTACTTCTTCAGAAATTGTACCAGGGTTTGAGAAGTTAATTCCTAGTAAATGTGCAAGAACGCGTTTTGTTACGTCACGAATGTCCGCAGCACGTTCTTTCATATATTCGTTATCCATGTTTTCAAACATAGAAATAAACATTGATGCAACTTCATCCATTGCAAATTCAGCATTTACTTTTTCGCTATTTACTTTATCTTTTACCGGGTTTACTAGTTCTGGATCATTTAATACTAATAAATGTGCTTCAAAGATCGCAGCTTTATCAGCACCCAGCTCAGCAAAAGCGTGGTCCTTAATTGCTTCTAATTCAGTTTTTGCTTTCTCAAGCGCAGCGTCTAAGCGTGCAATTTCAGCAGCTTCGTTTGTAATTGATTTCTTTTCAATGTTAAATTCAGGATTCTCAAGTCTGAAAGCCTTTGCAATAGCAATCCCACTTGATGCAGCGATCCCTTGAATATTAAGAGTCATTATTCTCCTAATCCTTCGTTTTTCATAGTTTCTTCGATAGCTGCTAGTGCTTGAGCTGCATCATCACCATTTGCAGTGATTTTAATTTCTGCGTTTTGTTGAATGCCTAAAGACATAACGCCCATGATTGATTTTAAGTTAACGTTTTTTCCGTTATACTCTAAGTTAATGTCAGAACCAAATTTGCTTGCAGTGTTTACAAGTAGTGTTGCTGGACGTGCATGAATTCCTGAGTCGCTTGTTACTTTAAAGATTTTTTCCATGATAATTTATCTCCTTTAAATTACAGTTTTTTTTAGTTGTATAGACGTGAGTACTACATCATCTATTGTATATAATAGGCGATGTTCGGTCAACCACATCGCCTATTATAATTATAAACATTTTGCGTCAAATTCCTACTGAATGTCAATAATAGCGTTTTCGCCCTTCTTAACATTTCCATCTTTTTTCAATTCGACTTGTTGCCCTTGTTGTAAATTTGTAAATACAATTGGCGTAATAATAGATGGTGCATTTTCTTTTATGAATGTAAGATCTACTTTTAATAATGGTTGTCCTTGTTTCACTTTGTCGCCTTGCGCTACAAGTGCCTCAAATCCTTCACCATTTAATTTTACAGTATCAATACCAAAGTGAATTAATATCTCTTTTCCACCCTCAGATTGAATACCAATCGCATGCTTTGTAGGGAATACATTGACGATCTCACCATTAACTGGAGAAACTACTGTTCCTTCTGTTGGCTCGATTGCAAATCCGTCTCCCATCATTTTTCCTGAGAATACTTGATCAGGTACTTCTGTAATCGGTAAGATTTTCCCTTCAATTGGTGATACGATTGTTTCATTTTCATCAACTTTTTGAGGAGTTTCTTCTACCTTTACAGGCTCTTCTTTTTCAACATGAGGTGTACGACCTGACATAATATCATGAATTTGTGATTTTAATGTGTCAGATTTTGGTCCGAAAATAGCTTGAATGTTATTTCCAACTTCAAGTACACCAGCCGCTCCAAGTTCTTTTAAGCGGTCTTTGTTTACATTCTTTTGTTCGTTAACTTGAACACGTAAACGAGTAATACAAGCATCTAAAGAAGCAATGTTTTCTTTACCACCAAGTGCTACTAATACTTCTCGAGGAAGTTCACCTGCTTCTGTTTTTCCTGCGCCGTCATTCGCATTTGCTACTTCACGACCAGGTGTTTTTAAATTCCATTTACGGATTGCAAAGCGGAATCCGAAGTAGTAAATAACTGCTAGTACAAGACCAACAATAATTACCCACCACCATGCTGTACGGCCTGGTAATACACCGAATAACATAAAGTCGATTAAACCACCAGAGAATGTCATACCAATTTTAACACCTAAAATTTGCATTGTCATAAATGATAGACCAGCAAATACAGCGTGAATTCCGAATAATACTGGTGCTACGAATAAGAATGAAAATTCAAGTGGTTCTGTAATACCTGTTAAGAAAGATGTTAATGCAGCAGAACCTAAAATACCAGCTGCTAATTTTTTATTTTCTGGACGTGCTTCATGGTACATTGCTAAAGCTGCTGCTGGAAGACCGAACATCATGAACGGATACTTACCAGTTGTAAATGTACCTGCTGTTAATTCTACACCATCTTTTAACTGTGCCATAAAGATTTTTTGGTCACCGCGGATTAATTCGCCAGCCGCATTTGTGTACTGACCAAATTCGAACCAGAACGGTGAATAGAAAATGTGATGTAATCCAAATGGAATTAATGAACGTTCAATTAAACCAAAAATAAATGCTGCTAACGTTCTATTCGCATCAATCATTTGATGTGAGAACGTATTTAAGCCACCTTGAATGTATGGCCAAATGAAGCACATGATAATACCTACTACTAAAGAGAATGTTGCAGTTGCGATCGGTACGAAACGCTTACCTGCAAAGAAACCTAGGTATGAAGGTAATTCAATATTGAAGTATTTATTATAGCAATATGCCGCTACTATACCGACGATAATACCACCAAATACTCCTGTTTGTAGCGTTGGAATTCCTAATACATTCGCATATGCTGGATCTGCAAATCCAATTTTCACTGGGTCTGCTCCAGAACTTGTTACTTTTACTAACTTATCTACTTCTAAGAACACACTCATCGTTTTGTTCATAATTAGGTAGCCAACGAATGCTGCTAAACCAGCTACTCCGTCTCCACCTGCTAAACCAATTGCTACCCCAACTGCGAATAATAATGCAAGGTTAGCGAAAATAATATCACCAGATTGTTCCATAATTTTTGCAACCATTACGAACCAATCTGCTTTTAAAGCAGGAATAACATTTGTTAACTGTGGATTTTGAAATGCATTACCAAATCCAAGTAAAATACCTGCTGCCGGTAAAATCGCTACTGGAAGCATTAACGCTTTCCCGACTTTTTGAAGAACACCAAAGATCTTCTTAAACATGGAAACCCTTCCTCTCTTATCTATATTGATACCTTCCGACAAACGCCAAAAAGGCATGAGGAAAAAAAGATAGAACGATAGCTATACAAAGGGTAGTATATCCCTTTCTCTAGCTTACATTCCTGGCTTTTCTCCACTCATGCCTGATCGAATCAGTAACACGTGTCAAAAATAGGTTTACGTATAAGTTCACTATAATTAAGGCAAACGTTTTCGTTACTTACCTTAATGTGTTTGTCGAAATTTGTATAACTTTGCAATAGTTATTATACATAACTATTGTAAGCGATTCAATGATTTTTTTTAACGTTTTCATTTTAGACAAAAATATATGTCTTTTTACACATGCTCCGCTTTCACTAATCGTTGCAAGTGCATTGTTAAATAAATACTTTCAGCTTCATATACAGGCAATTGCAATTCTTTTTGCATGACCTTAACCAGCTTCCAGGCTAAATTATAACAGACGGGATATTCTGCCTTTAATAAATCAGCAAAGCTTTGTGATTCCTCAACTTTTTCTCCCTTTTTCACCCGTTCAATAGCATATTGTAAATGACGAATAAGGCGCAAATAGTGAATACTTTCTTGGTCTAATGTAATTTGTAAGCTTGTTTCAATTAAAGATACAAGTTGTGCAATGAGACGGGAGTTTTGATTAACTGAAGATAAATCTGAATTTGTAAGTGAACTGTAAATATGGAGTGCAATAAAACCAATTTCTCCTTCTGGCAATGTAATTTGCAAACGAGAATTTAAAAGGTCTACAACACCTTCAGCAATTTCGTATTCTTCTGGATACAGCATTTTCGTTTCAACCAGAAAAGGATTATCTATTGTAAGTCCTTGTTTTAACCGCTTAACTGCAAAAGAAATATGATCTGTTAAAGCGATGTGAATATGTTCATTTAATGGCGATTTTGCCTTTTCTTGAATGTAGAACATAATGTCATTCATTAATTCAATTAATTTTTCACTCACATGCGGCACTAACAGTTTGTATTGTTCTCGATCACGTTCATTTTTTAAAACAAACATTTTTTCAATTTGTACTTGCTCCAATACATCTTTCGCTTTTTTTCCAAATCCAATTCCTTTACCAATCACTACTACTTCCTCGTGTTCAGGATGGCTAGCAATGATGACATTATTATTTAAAACTTTTTTAATTTCTAGATAATTACTCATATAACACCACCCTCGTACTTAAATAGCCTGCTTTTATGTTACAGAATATTCTTCTTTGTCGTCAATGTAAAACATCTACCATTTAATAAAAATTCATTTTTTAGACATGTTTGTATATGATGCGTATAATGTAAGGGCAACTGTACATAGAAAGGAGATTGCAACATGATTAAAATGTTTGTAAGTGATATTGATGGAACAATGATGCAACACGGAGGTTTTATCGACGAACAAGATATTATCGCTTTGCGCAGCTTAGCTGAACAAAATGTAATTCTTTGTTTCGCTTCTGGAAGACTTGATAATGAAATTGCAGACTTAATGAGAGCGGTTAATACAAATTTCCATCGCATTAGTGTAAATGGTGTTTTTGTATATACACATGAAAATAAGAAGCTATTATCTGCAACTTTCGATTCCAGCATTCTTCCAGATTTGTTAGCTATGACAAATGAAGACCCTTATTTCCGTTATGTAAGTGATGAACATAGCTACTACATTGAAGAAAAAACACCGTTTATTCATGAACTTGAACAACAAGTAACGATGACTTCTGTTGAAGAACCTAATCTATTACAGAAAATTGATGATACAATTTTTCCAAATAAAATTTCTGTCGGTGGAACGAAGGAAAGCTTACAACTCCTTCAGAAAAAAATTGATGAAAAATTTCATGGGAAAGTTAGCACCTTCATTTCAGCAGAACAATGTTTAGATGTAATGCCACCTAATATTAGTAAAGGTTTTGCTATTTCTATTTTATTAAAAGAATTTCAAATACAACCAGAGGAAATTGCTTGCATAGGGGATTCTTATAATGATATTCCAATGTTCTCTTTAACTCCTCACAGTTTTGCTATGTCTCAAGCAGATGACGCAGTAAAAGAGCACGCTCACTATGTAGTAAATACGGTTAAAGATGCTGTTAACCACGTAATTACTCATAATAAAAATACGACTCACTCCTTATAAGGATGAGTCGTATTTTTATTTCTTTACATGTTAAACACTTTAAAATTTACTGTACTTTACAAACTGAAATATATTATTTGTTACGTGCGATGTTTGTAATAAATTTATAACGATCCCCACGATAAATACATTTCACATACTCTAACGGTATCTCACCTTCTGAATATGACCATTGGCGCATTACAAGCACAGGCGCCTTTTTAGGAATATGCAGATGTTCAGCTTCATTATCCGTTGCAATGGAAGCTTCAATTGATTGAGTAGCGCTAACAAGCTTAAAGCCCAGTTTTTTCTCTAAATGTTCATATAAAGATTGTTGCAATATTTCTTCGTTAATATCTTTTACAAGAGCTGGCGACAAATATGTCGTCTCAAAAGCAATCGGTTCATCATCAGCTAAGCGAATACGCCTCACTTCATAAACCGACTCCCCCTCCTGTATTCTCAACCGGTCTGCTATTTTCGCAGTAGCTGGAACTAGGCGGAAACTAAGTAATTGACTACTTGGGTTCATCCCGCGAGAAATCATATCTTCTGTGAATCCCGTCATTCCTTGCAATTTTTGTTCCACTTTCGGAAGTTGGACAAACGTTCCAATTCCACGTTTCCGATATAAATAGCCTTGTTCCACTAAATTATTAATCGCCTGTCTGATTGTCATACGACTCACTTCGAACTTATCACAAAGTTCATTCTCAGATGGGATTTTGTCTCCCGGCTTCCATTCGCCGTCCTCAATTAGCTGTTTCACCCACTCTTGAATCTGATAATAGATCGGAAATGGTGAATACTTGTCGATGTTCATCAGCAATCGCCTCACTGCATAAAGATAGAGCTTCTTGATCAGCGATTACGGTTACATTCGGATGACGTTGTAAAACTGTAGCAGGACACGCTTCACTATATTCACCTTGCAATAACTCTTTAAGTGCTTCTGCCTTTTTAGGCCCCATAGCAACAAGTAGAATTTGTTTTGCTTTCATAATGCTTCCAATTCCCATTGTAATCGCATGAGTTGGCACATCTTCTTCTTTTTCGAAGAAACGAAGGTTTGCTTGGCGTGTAGATTCTGTTAATTCAACAATGTTAGTTGGAGAATTAAATGCTGTTCCTGGCTCGTTAAATCCGATGTGACCGTTTTCACCGATTCCAAGAATCTGTAGGTCAACTGGGTTAGCAGCTAGAATGCTCTCGTAACGTGTGCACTCTTCCTCTAAATCACTTGCCATCCCGTTTGGTACATAAGTTTGTTTAAATGGAAGATAATCAAACAACTGTTCTTGCATGAAATAGTGATAGCTGTTTTTATCTTCGTGTGGTAAATTTACGTACTCATCTAAGTTTACAGTGGTTGCATGACTTGTATCAAGTTTATTTTTTCGCATTTCTGCATAAATACCTAATGGAGAGCTTCCTGTAGCCATTCCTAATGTTGGATTTTCTTTTGATTTTACAACTTCTTCAATTAATTTATAACCCGCTTCTGCTAATTCTTCTGGAGTTTTTACAACAAGAATATTCATTTAATTACTTCCCTTCCTTCATATGAATTCCTAAACGAACGGTATCATATACATGTAAATTTTCAGTCATCACAACAAAGTCTGCATCTTTCCCTACCGCTAACGCACCTTTATTATTTAATCCAAACTCTTCTGCCTGGTTAACTGATGTCATACGTACTGCGTCTTCGATTGAACATCCTGTAAATTCAATTACATTTCGGAAAGCTTGATCCATTTTTAGAATACTACCAGCTAACGTTCCATCTTCTAATCGAGCACTACCATCTTTTACATGTACTGGCTGTCCGCCAAGTTCATATAATCCATCTTCAAGACCTTTTGCTCGCATTGCGTCAGTAATGACACTTACTTTTTTCGGTCCTTTTAATTTATATGCTAATTTCACCATATCAGGGTGAATATGAATGCCATCTGTAATTACTTCAACCATTACATCTGGATTTAATAACACATGACCAACAACTCCTGGTTCACGGTGATGTAATCCACGCATTTGATTGTACAAATGTGTTGCATGTGTAATGTTTCTATTTTTTAGTTGCGCATCAATTGCATCTGTATGCCCCATTGTGCCAACAACACCAGTTTCAGCAAGATACTGTTCAAACTCTAATGCTCCTTCTTCCTCTGGTGCATATGTTACTAACTTAATTAAATTACCGCTTGCTTCCTGCCATTGTTTAAACTGTTCAATATTCGCAGGAACGATATGTTCTAGTGGTTGTGCACCTGCACGTTTTTTTGAAACATACGGTCCTTCTAAATGAATATATTCGAAATGTGCTCCTTTTTCTTTCGCTTCCTTTGCAGCACTTAGTGCCGCTTCTATCGCTTCTGGAGCTTGTGTCATTGTTGTCGGGAAGTAAGTTGTAACCCCTTCTTTTAACATTTCTTTACCTAGAGTTACTAATCCATCGCTATTTGCATCCATCGCATCAATATCGTATCCACCATGAATATGAACATCAATCATACCTGGAATTACAATCTTCCCTGTAGCATCAATAACAGTTTCATCTTCTTGTGGTACATATTGAGCCATCAAACCAATTTCTTTAATTGTTTCTGCGTAACGAATAAATCCGTTTTCCACTACTTCTTGACCTGTGTAAATTTTGGCATTGATGACAATTTGCGTTTTCATTTTCATCGACCCTTTCCCATGAACTTTCCTACTTGTTCTTATTACCTTATTCGCCTAATTCCATCTTAATATACGCACGAGTAGTTGTCTATACATTCTAATGAAATTTCCATTTTGTTTAACGAAACATATATTATAATTACGTCTCTCGTAATTATAATATATGTTATTCATTTTTTCCAAAAAGGGACGGTCTCCATCTCTAATGTATGAATTACTTCAATAATGGCATGAATCCACTAGACCCTATCATAATATGTTCCCCATCTGTATTCACTTCTACAGTGCGTTTATTTGTTCCATATATCATTATACCGTGCCGTTTCAATCTCCTTACTACACTTTGGTGAGGATGGCCATACGGATTGCTACTCCCATACGAAAGAATAGCGAACTGTGGTTCTACTTTTTTTATAAACGTTTCACTTGTTGAAGTATATGAGCCATGATGCCCAACTTTTAATATATCTGCATGTACATCAAATTGCTTTAATATCTCATGTTCCGTCCGTACATCAGCATCGCCCATCAATAAAAAGTCAGCCTTTCCATATCGAACCTTTAAAACAATTGAGGATTCATTATTTTCATCTTTCGATTTCCCATTGTTTAATACCTGTATAGAAACATGTGGATCTAGCGGTATATATTGTCCTTCCTTTACCGAAACAAAAGGTATTCCCCTTTTCTTAATATTATTTCGATACGTATGATATGTAAAAGAGCTATATGTTTTTCCACTATCTAGTATAAGTGAGACCGGCATTTGCTCTACAATCGGAATTAGTCCACCAATATGATCCATATCAGGATGCGTACTGACAATAACATCTAAATGGTTTATCCCTTTTTCGATTAGTTTTTGAATAATAACCTCTCCTGCTTCATAAGGTCCTCCATCAATTAACATTGTTTGTCCATTTGGCAATACAATAAGTGTTGCATCACCTTGTCCAACTTTTAAAAAGTTCACTTGCATTTTACTAAGATGTTGCCGCTGCATATGTAAAGGAGACGTAGCATGAATAGACATCATATATCTTTTAGCCGAGGTACTATTTAAAGAAAAACATAATAAAACAGAAATTAACAACAAAATACTTCGTATACCCTTCATAACTCGTCTCCTTTTTTTCACTTAGTATGGCACGGGATATAATTGATATACAAAAAAAGCTTAGCAAAATGCTAAGCTTTTATTTTGATATTTCTTGTAAAGAACCGAAGAATAAATCTGCTTCATTCATTTGTTCACTCTCTTCAGAAAGTAGCGGTAAATCATCTAATGTTTTCAATCCAAATGTGTCCAAAAATTCTTTTGTCGTTCCATATAAAATAGGACGCCCTGGACCTTCTGCTCGGCCAGTTTCTTTTATAAGTAAGTGTGAAACTAACGTTTGTAGTGCCTTGTCCGTTTTTACCCCTCGAATCTCTTCCATTTCTGTCCTTGTAATCGGTTGACGATATGCAACGATCGCTAACGTTTCAAGAGCAGCTTGAGAGAGTGAGGCAGCTGTTGGCATATCTATTAATTTCTGATAGTACGAAGCATGTTCTTTCTTTGTAGCAAAGCGATATACTTTTGCATATTGTACAATTTGCAAACCGCGATGTGCACCTTCATATTCTTTTTGCATTTCTTCTAAAATATCTATTACTTCATTCACTTCAATTTCAAGAACTTTCGCTATTTGTTCTGGATAAATCCCTTCATCACCAGAAACAAACAAAAGCCCTTCAATGATTGATTTTTGTTCTTTTCTATCCATTGTCCGAGCTCCTTCCTCCTATTTTCTCATTAAAAATACACATCAAAAAACCGAATCACAATCAATGCGTTCGGTTCAATATTTCTTTTCTTGTTCCAAACGATTCATTAAAACGTAACATGAGATAAACTGTTTCTCTATCCCATTTCCCATACAAGCTCTATGCGGATTTATTAGAACTCGATACAAAAATTTCATCAAAATTATGTTCTTGTTCTATGCTAATTTGTTGTTTTTTCATAAGCTCAAGAACCGCTAAAAATGTTACAACCATTATTTCACGTTCTTCATCAGCAAACAAATCATAAAAACTTTGACGGCCACCTTTTATTTCTAACTGTTTTAGAATATCAGCCATTCGTTGTTCAATTGGTATTTCTTGACGAGTAACTCGTGCTGTTACAGGTTTCTTTGCTTTTTTACGGCGCATTAATTTTTGAAATGCCGCTAGCATATCATATAACGTAACATCAAGAGGTAAGCTTGTCTCCTCTTCTTGTTGCAACGATGCAAAATCAATTGGCGGACGTGTATATAGCTGTGCTCTTTCTTGTTCTCTTTCTTTTAACTCAGTAGCAACTTGCTTATATTTCTTATATTCAATTAACCTCTCCATCAATTCTTGACGAGGGTCATCAATAAAGTCATCACCATTATCAAGTACATCTTCTTCATGTTTCGGCAACAACATTTTACTTTTAATTTGCAATAACGTTGCAGCCATTACTAAATACTCACTTGCAACATCTAATTGTAGTTCTTTCATCGTATGGACATAAGACAAATATTGTTCTGTAATATCCGCTACAGGAATATTATATATATCAATTTCATAACGATGTATTAAATGTAACAATAGATCTAAAGGCCCTTCAAAAGCCTCTACTTTAAAATTATACTGCACAAAGCATCCCACCACATTTTTTCTATAACAACATAAGTATAGAGCATACTCATGTTCTATCCAACCTTTTTAAGAAATTTAATTAAAAATAGACCTATGCCTATGTCATCATGCCCACAGCTTCATATGATAACAGTGTAGTAAGAACAATGTAGGAGGTCAAAAAACTATGGGTCACGTTGATTGCGGTTTTAGCGGTGGGTTCGCATTACTTGTTGTACTGTTTATTTTACTAATTATTGTAGGGGCAGCTTGCTTCTGCTAACATGAACAATAAACGACTAGGGAAAATCCCCTAGTCGTTTATTGTTCATATTTCTATGATACACTTGTATTTATAACCGTTAGATAGGGGCGAAAAATATGTATCCTACCGAATACATACAATTTTTAATTCATTTTCACGGAGACTATGACTATTTTGAATGTCACGAAATATTGGAAGAGTATTGGAAAACCAAACCGAGAGGAAATCGTGATGATTACTTAGTCGGTCTCATTCAAGTGGCAGTTTCTTTATACCACCAAAGACGCACTAACTGGAATGGCGCCACAAAGATGATGAAAAGTGCAATCACAATTTTAGAAAAAAACAGTGCACTTTTACAACGTTTAGGAATCAATCAAGCGCAACTTCTACCCTTACTCACTGAAAGAGTGCAATCTATACAAAAAAAAGAAAGTTTTGTACCGTTATTTTTACCATTATCGGACACATCATTGGAAAAGAAATGTATGCAGTTATGTCAGAAACAAAACCTTCCGTGGAAAGATATGAACGCTACTCCTAGTGAATATATCCTACACAAGCACACATTACGTGATCGAACAGAAGTCATCACTGAACGCAAAGAACAATTACAAAAAAGAAAGCAGAGATAATAAACTACTTATCCCTGCTTTCATGAATGTATATTTTGTTCAAGCCCTTTACACTTTTCGCAAAAACTTGCTGTTTGCTCATTTCCGCAAATTGTAAACTCAAGAAATTTGCTCTTTAACTCTTGAACCATCATCGTCCCAATTCCCATATGACGATGAGACGGGTTCACACTCAAATGCTGAATTTCTAATACTTGATTCTCTTTTTTTACAATCCCCATTATTCCAACAAAATCTTCATTTTGCTTCCACAAATACAATTGCCAATCCTCTTTCGCTTCATACTCTTTCATTGTCAATTGTAATGTTTTCACATCTTTTTCAGTTGGCATAAACGAAAGAAGCCCCATTGCAATTTTTTCATAACTTTTTTTAAAACGAATTAACATAACCCTTATCCCTTCTTACAAAAGTTACAAACTATGAATCCCCTCAATCACTCTTTTCATATCACATTCATTTTACAATATTTTCAACAGAGTGAGAAGAGCCTAAAACAACTTGATAATCATACAAAGCGAAAAGAAGAAAGTCAAATATATGTTTCAGTACTATTTCTTTCTAAGTAGATTTAAAAAAAAGACAATGCTATATGATAGTTAAAAGTAACATCCGCTACTCATTACCGCTTCATTATTAGTCACCATAGAGCAACTTAATTCTAGCAAAATTAATATAATAAAAAATGTTTATTGAAACATATAATCTAGTGTATTCTATGTAATTTGTTAAAAGTTTGTTCTCATAAGTCATATATTTTAGCAACAATTACAGTACAGTTTGTATCATGTACTGTAAAGAAAATACTCATTCCTATTTAAAAAATAAAAAAGAGAGCAAAAGCTCCCCTTTTCCATAACTTACTCTTCCCAAACTTTAACTTCTTTCATTACATCGCCTTGACGCATGTTTAATACTGTTTCAATACCGCTTGTCGCTTTACCAAATACAGTATGTACGCCATCTAAATGCGGTTGTGGCTCATGAACAACAAAGAATTGGCTACCACCTGTGTTACGGCCAGCATGTGCCATAGAAAGTGATCCTACAAGGTGTCTATGAGGATTTCCATCAGTCTCACATGGGATAGAGTAACCTGGGCCACCTGCACCTGTTCCTGTTGGGTCTCCACCTTGGCTTACGAAGCCAGGAATAACGCGGTGGAATGTCACACCATCATAAAATCCTTGCTCTGCTAATTTTTTAAAGTTTTCTACTGTTTTCGGTGCTTCTTCTGGGAAAAATTCCAATTCGATTTTTTCACCATTTTCCATTAATATGTATCCTAAAGTTTTCATATGTATATGTCTCCTTTCAAGTATCTCAGCACTATATTACCACATTCATGACTAGAAACAAAAAAGAATCCGACAATCTACATACTTCTTTTTCGAAATGTGGACAAAGCTAGGTGACAAATAAGAAATATATACTATAATAACTGTGTTGCCCGAAAATTTTAGAAAGAGAAAGGGAGCGATTTTTCGTGAAAACGAAATTACTAGCTCTGCTATTAGCTGTAACGGTATTTATGATGCCAACAGCTTCATTTGCAGACATCATTGAGGGAGAATCAATTGTTACACTAGGAGAAAACTTATCTGAACAACAAAAACAAGATCTGTTAAAAGAAATGAAAGCACCGAAAGATGCTACAATTATTACTGTGTCTAATGCGGAAGAACATAAATTTCTAGAAGGAATTGTTCCAAAAGCACAAATTGGTACGCGAGCAATTTCCTCTTCTATGATTACATACACAAAGCCAGGATCTGGTCTCATTGTACGTTCAAAAAACATTAATTCAATAACAGATGCAATGTACACAAACGCACTTATTACAGCAGGTGTGAAAGATGCAGAGATTCAAATTACTGCACCATTTAAAGTTTCAGGAACTGCTGCTTTAACAGGTTTAATGAAGGCCTATGAAACAACATCGAACAAAGCAATTCCTGAGGAAGTAAAAAAAGTAGCCAATGAAGAAATGGTGCAAACGGCCCAGCTCGGTGATAAAATTGGTGAAGAAAAAGCAGTTCAACTTGTTGCAAAAATTAAAGAAGAGATTGCAAAAGAGCAGCCAAAAACAACGGAAGATTTACGTTCATTAATTAAAAAAATTGCTGATCAACTCGGCATTACATTAACGGATGAACAGTTGGATAACTTAGTAGCGTTATTTGATAAAATGAAAAATCTTAATATCGATTGGAATCAAGTTGGCAGTCAGTTAAATAAAGCAAAAGAACACGTTTCTGCCTTTTTAGGGTCTGAAGAAGGGCAAAGTTTCCTAGATAAAGTTAAAGATTTCTTCTCAAGCATCATTGATTTTGTTAAATCTTTATTCAAGTAAAAAGAAGCTCGTCAGTGACGAGCTTCTTTTTTATACAAGTAACGGTAATTTCATAACAGCTTCTTCAACCGAACGAACAACATGATTTGCTTTCTTCTTCACATATAGATGAGCATGATGAAGAGTAAATGAATGCGGGGTTACTTCAAACATTGAAATGTCATTAAAAGAATCTCCAATGCAGGCAACTTCATTTGCTTCAATTTTTAAATGTTCCATTAGTCGCCTTAAAGCACTCCCCTTACTTACACCCCTTGGCATAATATCAACATAACGTTTACCTGATATAAAAACTTCCGCTTCACTGTGAAACGTATTTCGTAACTCTTGATCTAATGCTACAATTTTCTCTTCTTCTCCAAATACAAATAATTTCGCTGGATGTACAGTCTTACCAAATTCTTCTTCTAACGCTTCTATTTCAGCAATATGTACCCCCATATACTCTTCAAAAGTATGATGATTTTTATTTTTTCTTTTTGTATATCGCTGCTCATTTGCACAAACAATATCTGCTAGTCCTTTGTTATGTATATATCGATATATTTCCTGGGCAACACTATCTTCAAAACTTGATTCATGAAATATTTTACCGTCCGGCAGTAACATTGTCGCCCCATTTAAACCTGTTGTGTAATACGGGAATGAAAACTTTTTTACGACTTCATCAATTCGGTGAGTAAAGCGGCCAGAGGCAAAACAAATATTTGTCCCTTTTTCAGCTAGCCAACAAAGTGCACGTTCATCTTCTTTTTGCATATCATTCACATTGTAAACGAGCGTGTCATCTAAATCACTTACAAATAATTTAATCATGTCCTCTTCCCCTTTCATACACAATATCTACTCTAAGTGTACACAAAAAATGTTTGGTTTTTGTTAAAAAAAAAATAAATTTTCAATAAAAAAATAAACGGGAGCATAATCCCGTTTATTTTTGTCTTCTTACATTTTGAGGTCGCACAATACTAGGACGCACTTTTAAACTAGACATAGTTGGTCGGAGTAAAATTTTCGTTAACGCGCCCCAATCAAATGGTAGAAACGGCCATAAATACGGTGTTTGTAAACTTTTTATAGACGTTAAAAATAAAATCAATATCGTCATTCCAATTACAAACCCTATCTCATGGAAGAGACCTGTTAAAATAATTACAAACAATTTCCCAACCTTATTTCCTAGTCCTAATTCATAGCTCGGTGTTGCATATGCCCCAATCATCGAAACAGCTACATATAAAATAACTTCTGGTACAAACAACCCTACATCAATGGCAATTTGACCAATTAATATAGCAGAAATTAACCCCGCCGCAGACGATAACGACGTCGGAGTGTGAATGGCAGCCATTCTTAAAAACTCAAGTCCGACCTCTGCCATTAACACTTGTAATAAAATTGGTAAATGCGTCATCTTAGTCGGTCCAATAAAAGCAAGATTCGGTGGCAAAAGAGTTGGATCAAATACAAATACTAACCAAAATGGTAATAAAAATAACGAGAAAATAACACCTAAAAAACGTACCCAACGTAAAAATGTACCTACAGCTGGATTTTGTCTAAATTCTTCTGCATGCTGTAAATGGTGGAAATATGTTGTTGGAGTGATCATAGCACTTGGTGATGTATCAACAAGTACTAACACATGTCCTTCTAACAAATGGTTCGCTGCTACATCTGGCCTTTCTGTGTAGCGAATAAGCGGGAATGGATTATAACCTTGTTTGACTACAAATTCTTCCACCGTTTTATCCGCCATCGTAATCCCATCTACTTCAATATTATTTAATTCTTGTTTTATAATCTTCACTAAATCTGGATTTGCAACATCTTGTACATATGTAATACAAATATCGGTTTGTGATCTATCCCCTACTCGAACCATTTCATTTCGAAGACGTGGGTCGCGGATCCTTCTACGGATTAACGCTGTATTTACAACAATATTTTCAACAAAACCATCCCTTGCACCACGTACTACCTTTTCTGTATCTGGTTCTGTCGGTGTCCGCCCCGGATAACTACGAACATCAATTGCAAAAGCTTCCGTTTCACCTTCCACAAATATAACAATAAGCCCTGATAATACTTGGAGCATTACTTCATCCATCGTTTTTACTTTACTTACTTGTTGATGAATTAAACGATTCTCTAAAAGCTTTACTGTATCTTCTTCTACATCCCTTATTTCATTTGTATCCACCGCTTCTTCTAAAATAGGGATAATATAATTCGTATCACAAAGTCCATTTACAAATAACACACCAATTTCTTTGTTTAAAATTTGAAATTTACGAATACCAACATCATATGTGACACCCAATCCAACAGTTTGCTTTAAGTAATTTTCATTATCACTTAAAAAAGACGAAATCGGGATATTCACTTTTTTAGGCTTCGTCATAAAACCCACTCCTTTCCAAAATTAATTGAATTGCTTTTCTAGTAATAGGTGATCCTCGCTCCCATTCATCATTTCCACACATCTTGCCAATATCACCGACCCCCACAATGACTGGAACATTCAAATCATCTAAACAATAAATCGTATCCCCACTAATCCTGCCAATTTCACCATCTGGAAGTCCAAATTTATCAACACCGTATTCTGTTAAATTCCCATTCCGATCTACGCTTACATCTACACGCGCCCATTCCCAATGATGTGTATTAGATGCTACCGCTAAAATACCAAGTACATCAATTTGTTTATGTGTGGCTACATATTTTAAAGCCTTTTCACCAGATCCTTCTCCAATAAATCCACTGTCATCAAACATGACAAATACAGGGTCATATGGCGTTTGCATAATAAGCTCAACAACTTTCTTCCCTGTCAATTTGGTTGGATTACTTTGCGATGCTGAAATACACCTGCCCCCAAATTCCTTTGTTAACAGCTCAATTGTCCGCTTTGCATATTCATCTCCATCTGTTACCAAAACAACCCTTCGTCTCATTTGATTTATCCTTTCGGTTTACATATAAGTGCTACAAAAAATGAAAATAATATAGCTGCGGAAATGCCCGCAGACGTTAAACTAAACATGCCGATACCAATTCCTAAATACCCATGTTTTTCCGCCGCATGCATTGCTCCGTGTAATAGTGAATGTCCAAAACTTGTAATAGGGACTGTTGCTCCAGCACCTGCAAATTTTATAAGCTTATCATACAAGCCGAATCCGTCTAAAATGGCTCCGACAACTACAAAACTTGCCATTAAATGGGCCGGTGTTAACTTTGCAAAATCTAACAATACTTGTCCAATTACACAAATCGCTCCTCCTACAAGAAATGCATATACAAAATCCACAATTCACTCTCCTTTAACTCTTTCAAACACAACACCATGCGCAATTGTTGGAATCGTTTCCTTTTGTTGCATCATCATTGGGCTCAATAAAGCCCCCGTTGCAACGACAAAAATGCGTTGTAAATTCCCTTTTTGCATTTCACGTAATAAGTGGCCGTATGTGACAACAGCGGAACAAGCACAACCACTGCCACCTGCAAACACTTCTTCTTGATTTGAATCATAAATCATTAATCCACAATCATTGTATATATGCCCAAGGTCATAACCTTCCTCAAGTAAAAGTTGTTTTGCAATTGGTGTCCCAACAGCCGATAAATCACCAGTAACAATCAAATCATAATCAGCTGCGCTTCTTCCTAAATCTTCAAAATGCTGTTGGATTGTATGAGCAGCAGCTGGTGCCATTGCCGATCCCATATCTAGAGGGTTCATAATTCCTAAATCTTGCACTTTTCCAATCGTAGCTGCCGTAATTTTAATTGCACTTTTTTCTTTGCTAATTAATATGGACCCTGCACCTGTAACAGTTGAATTTGCGGTTTCTGGCTTTTGTCCCCCATACTCTGTTGGATAACGAAATTGCCTTTCAGCCGTTGCATTATGACTACTCACCGTAGCTAAGACACGATTCGCAAATCCACCGTCTATAAATGCTGATCCAACTGCTAAAGTTTCCATTGACGTCGCACAAGCGCTAAACATTCCTAAAAAAGGAATCCCCCACTGACGCGCAACATAATTCGCTGTCACTGTTTGATTTAATAAATCGCCCGCTAAAAAGAAATCAATTTGTGATGTTTTTATATTCCCTTTTTGCACTGCTTGTTGCATTGAGTCTGACATTAATTTTCGTTCAGCAAGTTCCCAGTTTTCCTCTCCACAATGCAAGTCATTATATGAAATATCAAAATATTTTCCAAGAGGGCCTTCAGCTTCTTTCGGACCGACAGCAGTACCCGTTGCATTTACGTAAATATCATTTTGAAATACCCACGTTTGTTTTCCTGTCAACCTCATACTCGCCCCTCCTTTAAGACATAAAAATTTTAAAAGTATATCTTATTAATCCGATAATGTATGCTCCAACAACGCCAAACACGATAACACTTCCTGCAAGCTTAAACATGTTTGTAGCAATCCCTAGAACAATCCCCTCACTCTTATGTTCTAGCGCAGCGCTCGCCATAGAATTTGCAAATCCTGTAACTGGTACTGCCGATCCTGCTCCAGCAAATTGACCGATTTTATCATATACACCACATCCTGTTAAAATCGCCGACAATAAAACAAGAGTTGCAACTGTCGGATTTCCTGCCTCTTGTTCACTAAAGTGAAAATAATGTATATAAAATTTCATCAATATTTCTCCGACTGTACAAATGAGCCCACCTACAAGAAATGCCTTCACACAATTTAGTAAATAGTTTGGCTTTGGATGGTACTCCTTCACTTTATTTATGTAATCATCTTTCAGTTTTCGGTTTGTCATTTATATATTGCCTCCTACTTTACGAAATAAATCCAGTGAAACAATGAGCCTATTACTTTGCCAAGTACAAGAGCAACGAGTAAAACAACAATTTTCCCCTCTACCCCGACTCGTTTCGCTAAAATAGGTAAAACATTTAATACTTCCGTTAATGCCGCAGCAAGCATTCCAATGAATGTACCACAAAATAAACCTAATATTACAAGCCAATATTGCGATGTTTGAAATGTAATGTTTTTCAAACTACACCAAGCCCCAGTTAAAGTTCCCGCAATGACAGCCCACTCAAAATATTGAATATGCTTTCCACTTCTCGTTAATTGAGCTAAACGAGGGATTATACCAAGTACAGCCAAAAAGGCAACATATCCGCTACCTACTGCAATCCCGCCAGCTAAACCAATTAATATAACAAACCCACATTCAATCATCGGCAAGCTGTTTCGTGTTATCCTTGTTTTCATTAACAATTACATATTGATCAAGCGACTGTTGATATTGAAACATCTCAACTTCTAACGGACTCGGCTCTTCATTAATTCGCTTTTGAAATACATGATTAAAAAATAAAACCATACCTAATCCAAGACCTACTGAATAGGGAACTTGAAATAATAGTGGTTGCTCCTTAAACTCTCCAGTAATCATGTAATATAACCGCTGATGTACTTGTTGCATACTTACATCCTCATGGAAATAAATGATCGCAAGGGCCGCCCCAATGAACAACAACAACCATACAAGCCCAAAGAAAATTGGGGGCACTTTCTTTTTTTCATATATAATTTCAACAAGAGTTTGTCCAGAACCTAGTAAATTAATTTGTACATGAGATGCTTTTTGTTGAATAATTTCAATTACTTTCATAACATCAATTACAACATGCGTCTTATCATGTGCTGTTACGTTGTAAACTATTTCATTTTGTAAAGACTCAACTACAAAAGAATCTCCTGCAAGTTGAGCGACATCACTCAGCTTTATTTCATACGCAGGAGAAATTTTTAAACGATTGCGCATTTTAATATAAATCGTTCCTTCCAATTTTCATTCACCCCTTCACTCTTCCTCGTAGTTGTAGTATGGTTATTGAATTTTTTTCTAATACAATTTTTTCATAAAAAAACATCTGTACCGTTTCGGTACAGATGTTTTTAGCTTATGCCTTTTTCTTAAATAAATTTGCGATACTTAATGCAAGTCCTCCCCAAATGACTACGATACCAATAACCATCATCATAATCGCTGATCCACTCATCATGAAACACCTCGATCTTTCCATTCTTTTTCAAGCTGGGCAGAATCTGAATGTATTTGTGCATTCCATTTTTTCAAACCAATGACTAGTGCGACTAGAAGGAATGCTGCCGCTATCGACCAACCATATGTTACAACAAATTCCGTCGGATAATCTCCGTAGTTCTTTTTAATATTTTGGATTACACCATCAATTAACATATACCCTAACATGAGTGGAGTAATAACGAGTAAACTAACTCTCCAAAACGTTCCTAATTTTATATCAGATACAAAGTTAGCATGATTTTGGTAAATAGGTAGACGGCGCAAGATAAGACCTATCGTAACCACTTCAGCTAGTGCAATTGTAATTAATCCAAAATTATTAGCGAAATAATCAACAACATCTAGAAACATAAGCCCACCACGTGTTGCAAAAACAAGAGAAACTAACACGAGAAGTGTTCCCATAATTCCAATCGTCTTTTGACGACTCAAACTAAATTTTTCAGATACAGCCGCAAAGCATACTTCCGCAAGTGAAATGAGTGATGTAATTCCAGCAACAGTTAACGATAAGAAAAATAATACTCCAAATAACGGTGACATCGGTAATTCATTAATAATTTGTGGGAATACTACAAACGCAAGCCCTACGCCAGCACTCGCAACTTTATCAACTGGTACCCCCATGTTATTTGCCATAAATCCAAGAGCAGCAAAGACTCCAATTCCGGCTAATAATTCAAATCCTGAATTTGCAAACCCTGTAATAAAAGCATTATTTGTTGTATCTGAGTTTTTCGGTAAATAACTAGAATACGTAATCATAATTCCGAATGCTAGAGATAAACTAAAGAAAATTTGTCCATAAGCAGCAAGCCATACTTTCCCATCAAAAATACGACTCCAGTCTGGTTTAAAGAATGCATCTAACCCTTGCATCGCACCTTCCATCGTCACTGCACGAACAACGATAATTAAAAACATAACAACTAATAAAGGAATAAAAATGCGGTTAACAACTTCGATTCCTTTTTTAACGCCTTTGAATGCAACGCCAAGCACAATAATCCAAACGAGAGCTAACGGAATTAATACTTCTGGCACAAGCCCCCCAAATTGCCCTGGTTTATCTGCAACATGTAAATATTCTTTAAATAAAAATGATTGCGTGTCTTTCCCCCACGCTCCAGTAATTGCAAAATACGTATACGAAATAGACCAAGCGATAATTACTGCATAATATGTTGAAACGATAAACGTTACACACATTTGCCACCATCCAATAAATTCAGCACGTGGATGAATACGGAAGAATGTAAGTGGTGCAGAACCACGATGACGATGCCCAAGAGCGAATTCGAATGCTAGCAATGAAATACCAGTCGTTAATAATGCAAATAAGTACGGTAAAAAGAATGCACCTCCTCCATTTTCATACGCTGTATAAGGAAAACGCCATATGTTTCCTAATCCAACGGCTGAGCCGACCGCTGCGAAAATAAATCCAGCCCTCGTTCCCCATTGTTGCCTCGTTTCCATGTTTCCTTCCCCCTTTATGACAAGTTCATACTTGGATTATATTTTAAATTAACTAAATTACCAATAAATTCTGTTAATTTTTGCGAAAATTAACAACTCCCTCCTATTAAAGTCATAAAAAAATCGAATAGACAGTTATTCATCTATTCGATCTTTCATCTGTTTTAATATTTTCTTTTCAAGTCTTGAAACTTGTACTTGCGAAATACCTATGCGCTCTGCTACTTCTGATTGGGTTTGATCTTTATAATAGCGCAAATATACAATAAGACGTTCTCGTTCATCTAATTCTCTAATTGCTTCTTTTAAAGCTATTTTATCAAACCATTTCGTTTCAGATTGATCTGCAATTTGATCTAAAATAGTAATAGGGTCTCCATCATTTTCATACACGGTTTCATGTATCGATGAAGGAGGACGACTCGCTTCTTGCGCCAGAACAACTTCTTCAGGCGTTAGTTCTAGCGCCTCTGCTACTTCATTAATCGTTGGAGCCCTTCCGAATTCTTTCGAAAGCTCGTCTCTCATCTTTCGAATTTTGTTGCCTGTTTCTTTTAAAGATCTACTTACTTTCACTGATCCATCGTCACGTAAAAATCGTTGAATTTCTCCAATAATCATTGGAACTGCATATGTTGAAAATTTCACGTCGAAAGATAAATCAAATTTATCTACCGATTTTAAGAGCCCAATACATCCAATTTGAAATAGATCGTCTGGTTCGTATCCTCGATTCAAAAAACGCTGTACAACCGACCATACTAGACGCATATTACTTTGAACAATCGTATCTCTTGCTTGTTGATCTCCACCTTGACTTTTTTGAATTAACGCTTTTAGCTCGTGGTCCTTTAACTGAGGTTTCTTCTTCTCATTTTTGACCTCTATGTCCATAGGCTATTCTCCTTAATTGCATAGAGCGTTACTATTTGATAAGTATTTTGTCAAATGGATTGTTGTCCCGAAAGATTCGTTTGAAATAACTTCTACTTCATCCATAAAATTTTCCATGATAGTAAATCCCATTCCGGAACGCTCTAATTCAGGTTTAGTTGTAAAAAGGGGTTGTCTTGCCTCATCTAAATTAAAAATGCCAATCCCTTCATCTCGAATCGTGAGTTTCACCATTGCCTCTTCCAAAATTACAGAAATATAAACAGTACCTTCTGCATTTCCTTCGTATCCATGAATAATTGCATTTGTAACCGCTTCTGACACAACAGTTTTAATCTCCGTTAGCTCATCCATCGTTGGATCTAGTTGCGCAATGAATGCTGCCACTGTAACGCGAGCGAATGATTCATTTTGACTTAATGCTGAAAATTGAAGGTTCATTTCATTTCTCATTTATGCCACCCCCAACGTCGCGAGCGCGTGCGCTTCACTTTCTTCTAAGCGAACAATTTTGAATAAGCCCGACATTTCAAATAAACGCTTAACAGGCGGTGAAATTGCACAAACAACCATTTCTCCACCTAATCCCTTTACATGCTTATATCGGCCTAATATCACACCTAAACCAGAACTATCCATAAATGATAAGTTCTCTAGGCTCAAAACAATGTGATGAACACCATGTGTCTCAATCATATCTGTCACTTTCGTTCGCAACTCTTCAGCAGTATGATGATCTAATTCACCCGCTAGTCTCACACATAGGACGTCACGTTTTACTTCTAATTGCATGGAAAGACTCACACGATTTCCTCCTTATGCTCAAACTTTACTCATTTACATACATAAAGATTTTCGTGATACAACATAAGAATCCTTCCTACTGACAAAAGAAGAACTATTTCGCCATAAAGTGAAACCATTCAACAATTATTTACTTACATACGAATAGAAAAGCGGCAAAATGTTTGCCGCTATTTTGATGTTGAAAACATCCCAAAACTTCTTTTAAATAACTCCCACCAGCTTGCTGCAGCAACATCTTCTTTTGCTACGATTGTTTGTTTTAATAAAACCTCTTTATCTTTTTTAATAACAAGCGTGCCAAGTGCATCACCTTTTTTAATCGGTGCTTTCACTTTCTTTTCAGCAATTACTTCTTGCTTTACTTTGTCCATATTTTCGCCCTTCTTCATAAGAAGAGACACATTATCTGATGCAACTAAATCTACTTTTTCTTTTTTACCTTTTCCTACTTGTACAGTCTTAATTTTTTCACCGCGCGTATACATTTTCTTCGTCATATATTGACCAAATGCATAATCAAGAAGCTTCGTCACTTGATTGTTCCGTTCTTTAGATGTAGGTGCTCCCATAACAACTGAAATAACACGCATGCCATTTTTTTCAGCCGATGCTGTTAAGCAATATTTTGCTTCTGTTGTAAAGCCCGTTTTTACACCATCTACTCCAGGATAAAAACGCACTAACTTATTCGTATTGACGAGCCAAAACTTCTTATCCGTATCTTCTCGTAAATAATCTTCGTATTTACCTGTGTATTTGCGAATAAGTGGATACTTCATCAATTCTCTCGCCATTATAGCCATATCATTTGCTGTAGAATAATGATCTTTAGCCGGGAGACCTGTCGGGTTTTGAAAATGTGTATTTTTCAACCCTAAATCTTTCGCTTTTTTGTTCATCATATTTACAAATCCTTCTTCTGAACCAGCGATATGCTCTGCTACTGCAACAGATGCATCATTTCCAGATGCAATGGCAATACCTTTTAGCATTTCATTTACGGTCATCTCTTCCCCAGGTTCTAAAAAGATTTGTGATCCACCCATTGAAGCTGCATGTTCACTTGCTCTAACTTTATCGTTTAGTTTTAGTTTTCCTTTTTCAACTTGTTCCATAATTAATAGCATTGTCATAATCTTTGTCATACTAGCAGGTGGTAACTTTTCATTCGGATTTTTATCAAATAAAACTTTACCTGTATCTTGCTCAATTACGATTGCTGACGATGCTTGCTCCGCTAACTTCGGCGCGGTTTCTTCTGTTTTCTCCTGCTTCGTTTTCTCAGATTGTGCAAAACTAACTGAAGTACCAGAAAGCAATAACATGAAACAAACAAGTATTCCAAAAACTCGCTTCATGACTAACCCTCCATTCTATATCAGACCTATTTTTTCCAATTTATTATTTTTTAATACCATATTCTTCTATTTTTTTCAGTTGACAAACACATTCATACCCTATATTGTATTAAGTGTATTACGCATAGTGGTACACTTAATACATATAAGGAAGGAGACATTGCTCTTGCATATTCAACTTGATCCAAGAAGCAACACTCCGATATGGGAACAAATTGTTCAAAATATAAAAGAACTCGTATTAAAAAACATGTTAGCTCCAAGTGATAAACTTCCTTCTGTACGTGAGCTCGCTTCATTACTTGTTATAAATCCAAATACAGTGAGTAAAGCGTATCAAGAATTAGAGCGACAAGGGATTATTGAAACGTTACGAGGAAAAGGAACATTTGTATCTCAATCGATTACCCCAACATTAGACGAAAGGAAAATCGCTATGGTTGAAAAGCAATTTCATCAATTATTACTAGAAGCCTCTTATCTTGGGATTACGAAAGATAAAATTCATGATTGGATAGATTCATACTATAAAGAGATTGGAGGAAATATGGATGCTGAAAGTGACAAGTTTGAAGAAAACAATTGATAATCAAACGATTTTAGACGATGTTTCTTTCACATTACAAAAAGGTAGTATCGTCGGATTACTCGGAAGAAACGGTGCGGGGAAAACAACTTTATTACGAACGATGATCGGCATTTTAGACCCAGATGAAGGCACGGTTACATATGAAGATACAGATATTCATATGCAGCCTGAAATGAAACAAAAGGTCGTATATGTCCCAGATTCTACTAACATACTGAACGGATATACAGTAAAAGAAATCGTGAAATTTTATAAAGCAGTTTATACAGCATTTGATGAATCATATTTCTACGAACTGCTTGAACGTTTTAACTTACCAAACAAGCGGATTCGTAGTTACTCAAAAGGAATGAAAGCGCTGCTTGCGATCATTTTAGCCGTTGCTACAAAAGCAGAGTATATCATTTTAGATGAACCGACAAATGGGCTCGATCCTATCGTTAAAAGACAGATTTTGCAGTTTCTCGTTGGAGAAGTTGCAGAAAAAGAGATTACCATTTTCATCTCAACTCATCATTTAGATGAAGTGGAACAAATTGCAGATACAATCATTATGTTAAAAGGCCATACCGTGGCATCTATTACTTCACTTGATGATGCAAAATCACGATTTGCAAAAATACAAGTAGCTTATGAACGGTCATTACCTCAAAAACTAGAAAACTTAAGCAATATTAAAATATTAAATCAAACAGGAAAAGTATTTACGATTTTAATCGAAGGAAATGTTGCTACAACGCTTGAAAAGTTTTATAAAGAGCAACCAATACTTATTGAAGAGTTAACAATGTCACTTGAAGATGTCTTCGTTACGATACTTGAGGAGGATGGGTATGTTTCATAAGGCACTATGGATGTGGAATTGGAAACGCGGGAAATATGCTGTATTACTCTTTTTCTTGAGTACACTTTATCTTTTATCTTTCGGATACTATAAAGCAGCTCAGCAACAACTTGCTAATTATTATGAACTCTCAGAAAAGGGGACTTTCTATTACTATTATGCTTTTTTGTCAAATACAGGTAATAGTTTTTGGCTAACTATTCTTATTATTTGTTTAGCTTGTCTATTAATAGGTTGGGAACGTAGCAACCAATCTAATACCCTACTTATGGAAATGCCATTTACAAGAAAAGATATTTTCTTCTCTAAATGGGCTTTCGGTTCACTATGGATTATAGGGTCTCTCCTTGTAAACTGGATCCTTATGTACATTATTTATAGAACAACCATTCATTTTGAGTATCAAACATTCAGTCCATTTCATCGATACTTTCTTTATGCAATTGTTTCTTATGTTGCAGTCTATACAGCTGCATTATGTATCGGTACTTTTACTGGGAGCATTGTTTCACAAATCGCTTTTTGTATTCCATGGCTACTAATGGGACTTACATTTACTCCATTATTGTACAATTTTACAATAAACCATTTACAGGCTACAGATACTACAAATACCAACTTGTATCACCAGCTTGATGAAATCAATCGAAAAACAAATATAGTTGCACCAATATATAATTTCGCGATCTATTACCAATATAATCCTGAATCGCGCAAAAAAGAAAATGACCCAACTACTTTAAGAGATCCAGCATCTTATACGTATTATTCGGCTAAATCAGTGTTAGTCCCTATTTTGTATACAATATTTTACTTACTACTTGGCTCATTTTTATATACACGATCGCCTAATGAAAACACTCAAAAGATATTTATTTTCCAAAAACATTTACGAATATGGATATGGGGAACAACCATTTATTTTGCATTACTAGGTGGCTATAAAATAAATCAATTTAGTTTCTTATTTAACTACTATATCGGTTTGTTTCTCGCTGGAATCATTACTTATATTGTATTATCACGCCTAACAAATTATAAAGTTTTTTAAAGGAGAGATCCTATGTTTCAAAAAGCACTATGGCTAAGAACGTATCAACAAAGTAAATATGTTTTATGGCTCTTTTGGTTCGTTAGCTTATACAATTTGTCATACAAATACTATTTGGCATCGATTGAACAACAATACCTTCTAAAAATGCAAAAAGAAGGGGAATATGTATATCATTACAATTTCGGTTTATTACTTATGGACCCTGTCATCTTTCAAGGTGGTGCACTTATCATTCTAGCCTGTACGTTAATAGGTTGGGAAAGGCAAAATAACTCCATCGATTTTCTTTGGTCTATGCCTTTTAAACGTTCACACCTTTTTATGACAAAATGGTTGTTTGGTATTTGTAACATTGTAGCAGCTGTTAGTATAAACTGGGGACTATTTGCTATTATGAAAAAGTTAACTTTTCATAATAAATATCAAGTATTTTCCCCATTTCATTCTTATTTTATATACATGTTAATTGTATTAATTGCTATTTATACACTTGCCTTATGTATAGGGACAATAACTGGGAATCTTATCTCGCAAGGACTTCTCACTGCAGCTATATTCATATTCCCATTATTACTTCCAACACTTATCTCAGGAGTCATCGCTGTCCACTCAAATATTGACTTTCATGAGAACAATGGCAATATGCATCGGGTTATGGAAAACATGCGGATTTCTGGTCCGGCAGAAAATTTTACTATTCGCTTTGATTACGATCCACAAAGTTCTTATATTGATGATGATGGAGTGCGTCATAACGAACCAAACTTTACAAAAATCCCTTCAGCAAAATTATTGATTGCACCTATTATATATATCATTATTTTGTTACCACTCAGTTTATATTTATATGTTCGTTCAGTCAATGAGCGAAATGGAAGTTTCTTACTATATCCGAAGTTTCAAAAAATAGTTATGAGCCTTGCTATTTTCTTTATAGGAATAGTTGGTGGTTTAGTCTTGGGGAGAGACAAATCATTACTGAATTTTTACATTGGATTTTTCGTGACGAGCATAATTACCTACTTCCTTCTACCTAAAATATTAAAATGGAAAGTCTCTTGGAATTTCAAATAAAATAACCTCCTCTTCTTGAGGAGGTTATTTCACATTCTCTCTTCTTTTCCCATACTCTTTTTCTTGCTTCGTTCCAAATCCGTCACCATTTGCTACGATTTGATCTGTTGGAGCAACTATACTTTCAGCAATTCTCCATTCTCCCCCTTGTTGAATAAACACTTGCATAAAATAATTCATTCCATTTAACTGATACGGATTTTCTTTTTTCACTTCATAACGAGCTGCAACATAATACACTTGAACATTTTCAGCCTCAAACTTAGCAATATATTGTGATAATCTCGGGATGTACTGTGATGCTTTCTGAAGTGGAAGTTGTTTTACTTTTACAAGAGAAGACTTTGTCACATTGCTTATCGTATCTTCATGCCGCATGTTATCACTATGATGAAATAAAATGGCATTCTGCATAGAACGAATCCATAGTTTTGAATATAAAACAGGTTGCTTATTTGAAATATGTTGTAATTCTTTTTGAACGACATGAATTGGCGTTGCGGCATCCACGAACTTATTAAAGCAGAACATACTTCCAATCATAATGAAAAGCGTAAAAATACGTTTCATAATTTTTCACTCCGATTCTTTTTAATTAAAGTATTGGAGTTTCAAAATATTTTTATTCAAAAGAAAAAGGATAGGAAAGCTTTCGCTTCCTATCCTCATTTATTATAATACGCGGCCAAATAATTCTAATACCATTTCTATTTCTTGGTCGCTCCAACCTTTAAATCTCTCTTTATAGTATTCCTTACGCACAGCTTCAAGTTTTTCAGTTACTTCTCTTCCGTGTTCTGTAATTTCTAAGTACACGATACGACGGTCTGAATTTGAACGCTTTCTTTCTACAAACCCTTTTCGTACGAGACGATCTGTAACAGCTGTAATATGACTGGAGGTTACGTTTACTTCACTCGCAATTTGCGAAGCCATCTGTGGACTGTTTAAAAATAACGCACGTAATACAGAAAATTCATTATATGGCATATGTTCTGCAAAGCGTGTATTAATATCATTTTGTAATAAACGTATCATCTTTCGAAATGATGCGGATAAATCTAAAATCAGTGTTTCTCTTTTTTCGTTCACTAGCCTCGTCCCTTTTTTATCATATTTACACATATTATAATCTATAAATACCTATGTTGTATATGCTTTCTTTCCTCAACATTCTCATTTATGTAACTTTTTTCATATAAATTTCTTTTTTGTTCACACATATACATATAAAAAGGATGGTGATGGAAAATGCAGGGTGGAATGAATCCTTATTTACAAAACGTACGCACAGCTAATACTGGTAAAGAAGCGACTATTACTGTACAAGGTGAAGGTGTTGTCAAAGCGAAACCAAATGTTGTTCTATTAACACTTGGCATTCGAACTGATAGTAAAAATGTGAAACAAGCGCAAGAAGAAAATGCAGTACAATCAAAACAATTGCTGGATGCACTTAAACAGCTTGGTATTGCTGATAAAGATATAGAAACGATTTCTTATACGATCACTCCTCAATACGAGTATGTAAATGATAAAGCGTTACTACAAGGATATCGTGTGGAACATTTGTATGAAATTACCGTTTTAAATGTACAAAAAGCAGGGGAAGTATATGATATAGCCGTTTCAAATGGAGCAAATTTAGCAAAAGGTTTACGTTTTCGAATATCTCATCCAAATAAATATTATGAGCAAGCTCTTATTCAGGCTCTGCATCAAGCGGTAGAAAAAGCTCGTGCTATTGCGAGTACATACAATTTAAATATTAATCCTGTCCCCCTCTCACTCGTTGAAGAATCTGCTCAATTACCTCGGGAGATTGCTTCCTATGCTACTTTGCATGCGCAAACAGCTCCACCTATTCAATCGGGAGAATTAGAAATCATTTCAACTATACGGGCTATTTTTACGTATTTATAAATAATTTCGTTTATAAGTAAACGTTATCATTTTCGTTGTTGTAAAAACATGATGTTCTGATATAATAAAGGACGGTGAGCTCTTACAAAAGAGATATCACGGGTGGGAGAGGGATATGAAAAAGAAGGTTTAACATGAAAGGAATACTTGAAAGAACATTTAAATTAGGCTTACACGAAACATCACCAAAACAAGAAGTTTTAGCTGGAGTTACGTCATTTTTCACAATCGTATATATAATGATTGTAAATGCGTCAATCTTATCAGATGCCGGCATTCCACTTGAGGCTGGAATTTTAGCAACTGTTTTCAGTTCATTTGTCGGATGTCTGCTCATGGCATTTTGGGCAAATGCACCTGCTATTCTTGTCCCAGGTATGGGTGTAAATGCATTCTTCACGTACACAGCTGTGCATACGCTCGGTTTAACTTGGCAAGAAGCATTAGCAGCTGTCTTTATCTCTGGTATTATTTTTGCAATTGCTGCGTTTACACCAATTGCTCGCGTGCTTTCAGTATCGATTCCAAAGTCATTAAAGGAAGCTATTACTGTCGGTATCGGATTGTTTTTAGCATTTATCGGATTGCAAAAAGGTGGTTTAGTCGTTTCGAATCCAAATACTGCTGTTGCAATGGGGAAATTAAGTAATCCTGTCGTTCTTGCGACATTGCTTACTCTTATCGTTGCACTTGTATTATTTATTCGTAACGTACGTGGAAACTTTTTATGGACGATTGCAATAGGAACTGGTATTGCATGGCTATTTGGTCTTGTTGATACGAGTCAAATGGGAAATAGTTCATTCTCATTCGCTAATTACGGCGATGTGTTTGGAGCTATGTCATTTGGGAAACTTTCTTCCTTACCGTTTTGGATTGCAACATTCTCCTTAAGCATGGTGCTTATTTTTGAGAACATGGGACTTCTGCACGGTTTATTAGAAGATGACCGCAAATTCCCACGTGCTTACCAAGCCAATGCGATTTCAGCAATGACATGTGGTCTATTTGGCACAAGTCCTACCGTTTCAACAGTAGAGAGTGCCGCAGGTATTACTGCAGGCGGAAAAACAGGTCTGACGTCTATCGTTACTGGGATGTTATTCTTTGCATCACTGTTCGCTCTTCCGTTTGTCAAATTAATTCCTGATAGTGCCATTGCACCAATCTTAATTATTATTGGCGGTCTGATGATTACAAGCATTCAACAAATTCCTCTGAACGACTTTTCAGAAGGATTTCCAGCGTTTTTAATTATCGTTATGATCCCGCTCACATATAGTATCGCTGATGGCATTGCGTTCGGATTTATTGCTTACCCTATCTTAAAAGTTGCACTTGGAAAGCGTAAAGAAGTCGCACCATCTATGTATATCGTTACATGCTTATTCTTAGCCATGTTTGTATTACATGCTATTGGTTAAATAAAAAAACACCGAGGTGAATACCTCGGTGTTTTTTACTTAAACCATCCTTTTTTATAAAACCAGGCCATCATTCCGCCACCAATTAACGCCATTAACAATAAACAAATAAAATAACTATACTTCCCACCAAGCTCTGGCATATGTGAAAAGTTCATTCCATATACTCCTGCAATAAATGTTAGTGGCATGAAAATAGTAGAGAAAACAGTTAGTGTTTTCATAATGTTATTCATATGATGTGAGTTTAATGAAAAGTAGCTATCCCGAATATCTGCCGTCAACTCTCGGCTCGCTTCAATCATTTCAGTTAATTTAAGCAAATGGTCATGTATATCTTTAAAGTAAATCTCATGATCACTTATGCCGTAAAAACGAGTTGAATTTAAAATACGATACAATAAATCACGCATCGGAATAATTGTCCGCCTTAGCTTAGATAAATCCGCACGTATATCAAATACCTCTTCTAGCACGCTTCCTGCTGTCTCACCCGTTAAATTATCATCAATCGCATTTAAATGGTCTTCAATGTAATAAACAGGTGCGAAATAGTCATCTACAATTTGGTCAATAATTGTATGTGCCACATGCAAAGGACCTTTCTTAATACGTTTTTTTTCGCCAAGTGTTTTCCATACTCTTTCGATTGCATTGTTATGAGAAAAATGGAAAGAAACAATATAACGATCACTAATAAATAAATCGATTTCATGCGGTTCTAATCCATCCTCACCAAATCCATGGAGAACTAAAAAATTATATCCATCATAAAAATCAACCTTTGGCCTCTGTACATATTCTATACAGTCTTCAATTGCAAGGGGATGGAACTTAAAATGGTCTTGCAAAATATATGTATACTCTTCTTTCGTTGGCTTATATAAATCTAGCCAATACCATACAATATGGTCTTTCGTTGTTTCTTCTAGCGAAACGTCATATAATACTTCATCTGTTTTTGTTACTGCACATATTCTAATCATAATTTCACCCATTATTATTATAAACAAAAAATAGTAAAAAAAGCCAAGGAGAAATCTCCTCAGCCTTTTTTTATCCCATATTAACGTACAGTAAGACCCCTACCTCAACATTCAGCGAAAGCAAAGAAGTTAGGTCTGGGATCAACTGCTCATAAACGCCCGGTTAGTGAAGGGTAATAATTAGTGGGGATAAAGCCCACGCTGATTAAAGTTTCACTTTATTACTTCGTTACAATTCCGTGTACTAAAGTTGGTGCATCTACGTGTTCTTTAGAGATTTTCATGTTCTCATAAATTTTCGCTTTTACATCTTCAACATTTTCACGGTTTGCGTAAATCGTAACAAGGGAGTCACCTTTTTTCACGCTATCCCCTACTTTTTTACGAAGCATTAAGCCAACTGCTAAATCAATTTCAGATTCTTTCGTTGCACGTCCTGCTCCTAAAAGCATTGCTGCTGTTCCGATTTCATCTGCAACGATTTCCGATACATAACCGTCTTCTTTCGCTTCTACTTCAATTTTAAATTGTGCTTGTGGCAATTTAGAAGGATCATCAACAACAGATGCATCTCCGCCTTGTGCTGATAAAAACGTTTTAAAAGATTCTAACGCTTTACCGTTGTTCATCACTTCAATTAACTTTTCACGCGCATCTTCTAAAGATGAAGCTTGCCCAGCAAGGTATACCATTTGACTTCCAAGTGTTAAACATAACTCTTCTAAATCTTTCGGTCCCTTACCTTGTAATGTATCAATTGCTTCTTGTACTTCTAATGCGTTACCAATAGCCTCACCAAGTGGTTGACTCATATCAGAAATAACAGCCATCGTATTACGGCCAACGTTATTACCGATACGTACCATTGCTTCTGCTAAACGTTTTGCATCTTCATCTGTTTTCATAAATGCACCTGCTCCAGTTTTCACATCAAGAACAATTGCATCTGCACCAGCAGCAATTTTTTTACTCATAATCGAGCTTGCAATAAGCGGAATTGAGTTTACTGTTGCTGTTACATCACGAAGTGCATACAATTTTTTATCAGCAGGTGTTAAGTTTCCACTTTGACCGATAACAGCAATTTTATTTTCATTTACAAGACGCATGAATTCATCATTTTCAATTTCCACATGGAATCCTGGAACTGCTTCTAATTTATCAATTGTGCCACCAGTATGTCCTAAACCACGCCCAGACATTTTCGCAACTGGTACACCTAAAGCAGCTACTAATGGACCTAATACAAGTGTCGTTGTATCACCAACTCCACCTGTTGAATGCTTATCTACTTTTACCCCTTCAATGGCTGATAAGTCAATTGTATCACCGCTATTTACCATTGCCATCGTTAAATCTGCACGTTCTTGATCATTCATATCTTGGAAGAAAATTGCCATTGCAAGTGAACTTACTTGATAATCAGGAATATCACCATTTGTATATCCTTCAACAATAAAGTTAATTTCTTCTGTCGTTAATGCTTGTCCATCACGTTTTTTTGCAATTAGGTCCACCATTCTCATTGTGAGGTCACCCCTTCATTTGTTTTACGATAGCTTTTACTAATGCTAAGAAGTTTGCTTTGACACGTTCTGTCGTTTCAATTACTTCATCATGGTGAAGTGGCTGATCTAAAATACCAGCTGCCATGTTTGAAATACAAGAAATACCTAGTACTTTCATACCAGCATGACGAGCTACAATTACTTCAGGTACTGTTGACATACCAACTGCATCTCCACCAAGTGTACGAAGCATACGAATTTCAGCAGGTGTTTCATATACAGGACCTGTCATTCCAACGTATACACCTTCTTGTACTTTAATGTTTAAGTCTGCTGCAACTTGTTTCGCCATTTCGCGAAGTTCTGTCGTATATGATGTAGACATATCAGGGAAACGTACACCCATTTCAGAATCATTTGGTCCGATTAATGGATTCGTACCCATGAAGTTAATGTGATCTGAAATTAACATAAGGTCACCTGGCTCGAACGATGTATTTACACCACCAGCCGCGTTCGTTACAACAACAGTTTCTACACCTAACTCTTTCATAACACGAACTGGGAATGTTACTTTTTGCATGTCATATCCTTCGTAGAAATGGAAACGTCCTTGCATTGCTACTACTGTTACACCTTGAAGTGTACCGAATACTAATTGACCTGCATGTCCTTCTACAGTTGATACTGGGAATTCAGGAATTTCGCTGTAAGGCACTGTTACCGCATTTTCGATTTCATCTGCTAATACGCCTAGTCCAGATCCAAGGATTAGTCCTACTTGTGGTGTTTCTTGAAATTTCTCTTTTAAGTATGAAGCTGATTTTGTAATAAGTTCACGATTCATTTGTTTATCCCCCTATTTCTTTAGCTCGTTTAAGAAGCTTGTTCCGTATTCTGGCATTTTCACACCGAAGTTTTCTGCTACAGTTGCACCAATATCAGCAAATGTTTGACGAAGTGGTAATTCTTGTCCGCCTTCTTTCATGCTTGGGCTATATGCTAATAACGGTACATATTCACGTGTATGATCAGTACCAGGATGTACTGGATCATTACCATGGTCTGCTGTAATTAATAATAAATCATCTTCTTTTAGTTTTTCGAATACTTCTGGAAGACGTGCATCATATTCTTGCAGTGCTTCTCCATATCCTTGTGGATCACGGCGGTGACCAAATAATGCATCAAAGTCAACTAAGTTTAAGAAGCTAAGACCTGTAAAGTCCATGTTTAATGTATCTACAAGCTTATCCATTCCATCCATATTAGACTTCGTACGAAGTGATTCCGTTACCCCTTCACCATCATAAATATCAGAGATTTTACCGATAGCAATAACATCATAATCGCTATCTTTTAATTCATTCATTACTGTGCGACCAAATGGCTTTAATGCATAGTCATGACGATTTGGTGTACGTGTGAATTTCCCTGGTTCTCCAACGAATGGACGAGCGATAACACGACCTACCATGTACTTCTCATCTAGTGTTAATTCACGTGCAATTTTGCAAATTTCATATAACTCATCAAGTGGTACTACTTCTTCGTGTGCTGCAATTTGTAGTACGCTATCTGCAGAAGTGTAAACAATTAAAGAGCCTGTTTCCATTTGCTCTTGACCAAGTTCATCAAGAATCTCAGTTCCAGAAGCTGGCTTATTACCGATAATTTTACGGCCTGTTTTTTCTTCTAATTCATCAAGTAATTCTTTCGGGAATCCTTCAGGGAACACTTGGAATGGTGTATCAATGTAAAGGCCCATGATTTCCCAGTGTCCTGTCATTGTATCTTTACCAGTAGATTTTTCTTGCATCTTTGTGTAATATCCAAGTGGTTTCTCTACTTTAGAAATACCTTTCATTTCACGAATGTTACCAAGACCTAATTTCACCATGTTTGGCATTTGTAATCCATTCATATGTTCAGCAATGTGACCAATTGTGTCAGAACCTAGATCACCAAATTGTTCAGCATCTGGTGCTTCACCGATTCCTACAGAGTCCATTACGACTAGGAATATACGTTTATATTTATTCATAACTGCGACCTCCTATAAGTTCAGTTCTACTTCTTGTAGTATGTTCAAAACGCTATAAAGTGAAACTGTTATTCATAAGAATTCTCTTTCCTTCTCATTGTCAAACAGTACTTCTTTAAATCATTCTCTAACCTATTTCGTTTTACTTGAAACGACTCAAAAACATTTCTAGTTTTTTCTAAGTCAGATGTCAGACATCTGATATTGATATCATAACATGTTTACGCTTTCTTTTTAATACATTTTCGTAGAATTTCTTATTTTATTCACACTTCTATTGTAATCCATTCGGCGAAGAAGTGCTAATTATTTTATGATTTATTTCTTCATATAAAAATAAAAAGTAGCTCTAAAGAGCTACTTTTTATTTTACTTCTACTGTTTCTTCTTTATGTTCATGCAGTTCGCCTTTTCTTACATGTACTTTCACTTTGTAAGCACCGTTTTCTTTGAAAGTATGTTTACTTTCATACTCTCCTTTATTCCCTTCTTTTGCTGGAATAAATTCGTGCTTTTCAACGCCATCTTTCCAAATCTCAAGTTGCACTTCAGCACCAGTTAACGCTTCTTCTTTTTGCTTTAAATGAACTTTCATCGTTGATTCAGCATTTGCTTTTATGTCACCAGCCATAAGATGAATCATTGTGTCACTTTTATGATCACCATGTGCCTCTTCTTTTTTCGCATCTTCTACTTTTGCGTTTCCTACAGCGACTTTTACTTCTGGCATTACATGCATTTCACGTGCATTTGTATGAGCGATAATATGATATACGCCATCCGTTTCGAATGTTTTCTCTACTGCATAAACACCTTTTCCTTTATGCTTACCATTTAACATCTCGTGTTTTTCGTCACCAGTTTTCCAAATTTCAAACTTTACGTCATCAGCATCTGTTACTTTTTCTTTTCCTTGTGTAACAAGTGCTTGTACTTCTGTTTTTTCACCTGGTTTAATTTCTTTCGGATTTGTTTGGACTGCTACTTTTACAGCTTCAAGTTTCTGTTCTTTTTTCGGTTCTTCTTTGTTTGTATTACAGCCAGCCAACGCTAGCATCGCGATAAATAAAGTTATAATCAGTTTTTTCATCATCATTTCCTCCTTTATACTTTATTTAGTATAGAGGAAATACATTGTAATATTCCAGTCTTCTGCTGAAAACAATATACGAAATGTTTGTGAAGTTTCTGTGAAACGGCTTACTCTTCTTAATCTATGAAAAAAGAGCATAGTAACTATGCTCTCGGATGAAACTGTTTATATACATCTTTTAATCTAGCTTTTGAAACGTGCGTATAAATTTGCGTCGTTGAAATATCTGCATGTCCAAGCATTTCTTGTACAGCACGTAAATCTGCCCCATTTTCTAATAAATGCGTAGCAAAAGAATGACGTAACGTATGAGGTGTAAGTTCTTTTTCAATATTCGCTTCTTTCGCTAATCGTTTTAATATTTTCCAAAAACCTTGCCTTGATAATCGATTACCGTGATGGTTTAAAAATAGTGCATCTACTACTTTTTTACCCATCAATTCTCTTCTTCCTTTTTCAATGTACTTTTGAATCGCTTCTGTCGCTAAACTTCCTAATGGAATAATTCTTTCTTTATTCCCTTTCCCAATGCAGCGAACAAATCCCATCGTTAAATGTACATCTTCTAAATTTAAAGCAATTAATTCTGAAACACGAAGTCCTGTTGCATACAATAACTCTAGCATTGCCTTATCACGAATCCCAAAAGCACTTGTCATTTTTGGTGTCTGCAGTAACGCCTCTACTTCATCGATTGATAATACTTTTGGTAACTTTCGTTCTCCTTGCGGCGTTTCGATATGTACTGATGGGTCGTGCTCTACCGCTCTTTCACGAAGTAAAAATTGGTGAAATGAACGAATTGATGCAATATGACGTGCTAATGTTTTCGAAGATTTTCCGTTTTCTTTTAAATACTGCAAAAAGTTAACAATATGCAAACGTGTCACTTCATGAAAGGTTTTCATCTGTTCTACATTTTGCAAATACTTTACATAGCTTTTTAAATCACGTTCATAAGATACTACTGTATTTTTCGCTAATCCCTTTTCGACAATCATATAATGAATAAAATCTTTTAATTGATCTTCCAATCTACACTACTCCCCATTTTCATAGAAAAACATCATTCTATTTACGAAAGCATCCTTTGCCGGTTCTTCATTCCCTGATACTTTTTCTACAGTCTCTTCTTTTGGCTTTTCATAACGATGATAGCTTTCGTATTCTTCATTTATCCATAGTATAGCGAAATAAAACAAAATCGTACAACTTGTAAATAATAAAAATACTTTTATTCCATCAAAAGTTAATTTTAAAGCTCGGCGCATTGTAAATTCCTCCAAAATATAAGTTATTACAACATATGCCAAGCTTTCACCAATTTATACCTTATTCAAATAAAAAACCTCTTCCTAGATAAATAGGAAAAGGTTATTTTTCATCCGTTTCATTTTCTTGACAGTTTTTACAAATCCCATGGAATGTTAAACGATGATCTTTCACCTTAAAGCTCCAATCTCGTTCTACTTTCCTTTCCACTTCACCAAGTAAATCTTCTTGTATTTCTTGTACAGCACCACATTGTGTACAAATCAAATGATGGTGGAAACGCTGCGCACCTTCTTGGCGTAAGTCATAGCGTGAAACACCGTCTCCGAAGTTAATCTTATCGACAACTTTTAACTCAGATAATAACTCTAAAGTTCGATAGACGGTTGCTAATCCGATCTCTGGCGACTTTTCTTTTACAAGGAGGTAAACATCTTCTGCGCTTAAATGATCTTCTTCATTTTCTAGCAGCACACGAACTGTTGCTTCACGTTGCGGTGTTAATTTATAGCTCGCTGCATGTAATTGCTTCTTAATTCGTTCAATTCTTTCTTCCATTCGGTACTACTCCCTCCTCGCCACTCTTACACCATTATATCAGAAGAAGGGCTTCTGTCAAAAGAAAAACAATAAAAACAAATTGATAATTATTCTCAAAAAATATTTATTTTTTGTTAATAGCCTCAACAACTTCTTTCATTAAAACTGGTGATGCATATGCTTCAACGCTAGAAGCAAGAGCTAACACCACTCCGATCACTAGAAAGAAGCATGTATAACGAATTAATAATGGTAATAGTGGCTCGGTTATTTTCCTAATAAACTGATGCCTAATCATACGTAAGGAAAAGCTTGCAGCAATTGTTGTCATAACGAGAAAGACTGGAATGATAATTAAATTTTGCGGCAATACAGATACAAATGCTAATAATAATCCATTCCATCCGTGCTGGCTTACTAAAAAACCTACTGTAAATCCAACAACTACTCCTTTTACAAATAATAAAATAAAAATGAGGGGCAACCCAATAATTGAAATCCCTAAAATCCAAATAAAGCCGATATATTTTAATTGCGAAAAGTAACTTTCTCGAAACATTTCGCCTGCAATAGCAAATTCTCCTTTAGAAACTTGTCCAAAAAAACGTTGTAAATAAAATGATAAATCTTGCTTTTGATTCATTTGTAAACTATTCACAAGAATAGCTCCAAATATTACTCCCATCAATAATAAAACAGCATTAAATATATATAATGAAGAGTTTTCCTGTATGTGAGACATTACGCGGTTTTGCCAAGTTTTTCGCCACATTTTTCTTCCCTCCGTTCACACTCTTACTAAAAATGTATGAAAGAAAGAAAAAAAGTATGACGAATTAACATTGAAATTCCGCTCTACTTTGCTAAACTAAAAAGTAGAGAATAGGAGGGATTTCTCTTGAAACCATTATTATTAGATTTTCCAACATTATTTCAAACTGAACGCTTACAAGTTCGCAAGCCGTTTCCAGGTGATGGTGCAGAAGTATATGAAGCAATCCAAGCTTCTCTAGAAGACTTAGTACCATGGATGCCAATTGACGCTGAAACAGAAGAGAGTGCTGAAGAAATCGTTCGTAACGCTCACGGGCAGTTTTTACTTCGTGAAACACTTGATTTTCACTTATACGATAAAGTATCCGGTACATTCATCGGAGCTATTACGCTCAAGCCTGAAAACTGGGATATTCCAAAGTTTTCACTTCATTTTTGGCTCCATAGTGCTTATACAAAACAAGGCTATATGACTGAAGCTGTTAAAGGTGCCATTCAATTTGCCTTTGATAAGCTAGGTGCTAGAAGGATTGAAATTCGTACTGATGCAACAAATGCCAATGCATGTAACTTAGCAGAACGTTTAGAATTTATTCTAGAAGGTACAATGGAAAATGATTTCCTTGCGCCAGATGGTAGCTTACGTGATGCACGTGTATATGCAAAAATCAATTAAAAAACACTCGCCTTTGGCGAGTGTTTTATTTTTGTAATTGTAAATATTGCACAGCGAACATCGTCTTCGCATCATGGATACGAAGGTCTTTCATAAGATCAATCGCTTCTTCTAATGATACTTCCATTAATTCCACAAACTCATCTTCATCTAAAGCTGCTTTATTTTCTTTTTTTGTCAAACCTGTCGCTTTATATACATATAAAATTTCATCTGCAAATCCTGGAGATGTATAGAAAGAAGTAATGAGCTCCATATTTTCACATACATATCCTGTTTCTTCTTCTAATTCACGAACTGCTGTCACCTCTGGCTTTTCCCCAGGTTCTAATTTCCCAGCAGGAATTTCAATAATCGCCTTCTCAAGCGCTTTACGGTACTGCTCAACAAGCACAATTTTCCCCTCATCAGTAATAGCAATAATAGCAACTGCACCAGGGTGATTTACGATTTCACGTTTACTCATTTCTCCATTTGGTAATACTACATCATCAACACGAACTTTTATAACTCTACCATCAAAAATCGGCTCAGTTTTTACCGTTCTCTCTGCAAGATTACTCATACTATTTCATCTCCCTGTTCTATTTCCTATTCTTTCTTCATACATTTTACCACATTGAAAGGAGCGTGATAGAAATGAAAGTTTATATTTTACCAAATCGCATCACGTTAGTCGGCAAAGCATGGCAAATTCGCCATAAACTAAAACAATATGGCAAAGAGTATACAACCGTACAAGAGTGGATTACAGCGAATAAAAAGTAAACGTTTGTCAACCTCTTTTCCCTTTCGTACAATAAAGGAAAGGAGGTTGACTTATGAAAAAACGTCAATTAGGAAACTCAGATTTATTTGTGACAGAAATGGGACTTGGCTGTATGTCTCTCGGCACATCTGAAACAGAAGCTATGCGCATTATCGATGAAGCAATCGATTTAGGAATCAATTTTTTTGACACAGCGGATTTATATGATTATGGATTAAACGAAGAATTTGTTGGAAAAGCATTGAAGGGAAAACGAGACCAAATTGTTCTTACAACAAAGGTTGGAAATCGATGGACAGAAGAAAAAAACGGCTGGGCTTGGGACCCTTCTAAAGCCTACATAAAAGCCGAAGTAAAAGAAAGTTTACGTAGACTTCAAACTGATTATATTGACCTTTATCAACTTCATGGCGGAACGCTGGAAGATCCGATAGATGAAACTATTGAAGCTTTTGAAGAATTGAAAAAAGAAGGTATTATTCGCCATTACGGTATTTCTTCTATACGTCCAAATGTCATCCGTGAGTATGCAAAACGCTCAAATATCGTTAGTGTACTAATGGAATATAGCCTTTTAAATCGTCGTCCAGAAGAATGGTTCCCACTTCTTAATGAACACCAAATTAGTGTCATTGCCCGCGGACCACTTGCGAAAGGGATTTTAACTGACAACAATGCAAGAAAGATAGAAAGAGTAAAAGAAAAGGACTATCTCTCTTATTCTTACGATGAATTAAACACTACACTCGGGAGTGTAAAAGAAGTTATCGGAGAAAAATCTTTAACAGGAACAGCTATTCACTATTGCTTACATAACGAAACTGTTGCAGCTGTTATACCTGGTGCAAGCTCTATTCAACAATTACAGATAAATGTACACGCTTGCCAACAGTTACCTGTAACAAAAGAAGAATATATACAACTTCAAAAAATCGTTAAGCATGATTCATATGCCTTGCACCGTTAAAATATCGATTTACTGATAAAAACAGATGACTGCCCCCAACATTAAACATTAGGAGGCAGTCTTTTTTATAACGTATCATATTTGTCCGGATTCGTTCCTACATGTAAATTGCGATTTAACGTATTAATTTGATTCATCTCTTCTTCAGTTAATGAGAAATCAAAGATAGTAAAATTCTCCTGAATACGAGATGGTGTCACAGATTTAGGAATCGTTACTATCCCACTTTGAATATCCCATCGTAATATAACTTGTGCGGGTGTTTTTTCGTATTTGTTAGCAATCCCCTGAATAATTGGGTGCTCGAATACTTCGCCGCCCCTCATTAACGGACTCCACGCTTCCATTTGAATTTGCTCGCCTTCACAGAAATTACGCAATTCAAATTGTGTTAACATGGGGTGAAGTTCCACTTGGTTTACCATAGGCTTCACTTTACAATTTGGTAATAACAGTTCTAAATGATGTTTATGAAAATTAGAAACACCAATCGCGCGTACTTTACCTTCTTCATACAATTTTTCTAAAGCTCGGTACGTTTCAATATACTTCCCTCTAATTGGCCAGTGGATTAAATATAAATCTACATAGTCCATCTGTAATTTCTTTAAGCTGTTTTCAAATGCTTCGAGTGTCTCCTCGTATCCTTGATCGTCGTTCCAAACTTTTGTTGTAATAAATATGTCTTCTCTCGGAATTCCTGATTCACGAACTGCCTCACCGACACCGCTTTCATTTTCATATACAGCTGCTGTATCAATCGAACGGTATCCAACTTCTAACGCTGTTTTTACTGCTTGCTTTACTTCGTCGCCTTCTTTCGCTTTATAGACGCCTAGACCAATCATCGGCATTTTCACGCCATTATGAAGTGTAGTTGTTGGAATATGCACAGTCGTTCTCCCTTTCATTGTTACATTTTATAAACCACTACTTTATTTCAACAAGATTCATCCAAAAAGTCAAAATATACGTATAGTTGACATAATAATTTTATACACTAAAAATACGAACTCAATTATTTACGTTTCCTTTTCTCCATTCTTTTGCTTTTTCATCAATATTACGTACAAACTCGTTTTTCCCTTCCGTATATAACGTGCCATCATATGTATATTTTTCGGCTAGTTCTCTCTTTAAAACTGCATACGCCTTTGCTTCTTCACAATGCGCCATCATATAATCACGAAACGCTAAATGCCTTACTATCTCAGGATTTCCTTTTTCAAACACGTGTAAGTGATACGAGCGTTTTTCCTCCGTTCCATGAATAAAATAACGGCGTCTTGAAATACCATTTTCTCCTTTTACGATGTAACCAAGCTCTTTAAATCTTTCATTCCAACGATCTACACGATCGATACTTTCTACCTCCATAATCATATCGATAATAGGTTTAGCTGCTAGTCCTGGCACTGATGTACTGCCAATATGATGAATCTCCACTGTTTCTGGCAGCACAGACTTCAATCTTTCGGCTTCCATTTGAAATTTTTCAATCAAATGATTTTCATATGGTACGACTACAATTTTTCTCATTTTAACTCCCCTTTTCTTACAAGCTCGTCAAAAAAATGACCAGCGATATACACTGATCATTTTCGTTATTATTTAAAGTCTTTCCAAGTAAGATTACTTTCACTTAACAGTTCTTCAAATGATTTATTCTTTTCACGTTCTTTTTGCTCTTGACGCTTTCTTTCCAGTTCTGCTGCCTCTTTTTTCTCTTCTCTCACTTGTAACTCTTTTTTCTTATTTTTTAATTGTTGCATGAGTGAATCATTTAATTGATCACCTAATGTAAGTGATTCTTTCTTCGGTTGGTTCATTTGAGATTGTCTTTGCACTTGCCTTTGTTTCTTTTTCTTCATACCGCTCACCTTTTACTTTTTTCTCCATTATAGAGGATACATGCTGAAATCGACAATAAAAAAGGTTCATTACTCTATTATTCATTATTTGTAAATTTGTTAATTTTTTAAAAAAACTAAATTTTTATATAGATATAATCCTATGAATCTATTAAAATTATGTCGTATGATGTCAGATTATAAAAAAAGGAGAAATGAATTATGTGGAAAAAAATTATTCCCGCTGTCGCAGTTTTAAGCACCATTACTTTTTCAAGTGTATTCGCCGCTCCCCCATCTCAGACTCCAGCCGAACAAAACCGTTACATAGACGTACAAATGCTTGGCATTAATGATTTCCATGGACAACTAGATACTGTTAAAAAAATTAATAATAAAGAAGCTGGTGGCGCTGATTACTTAGCCACTTATTTAAAAGAACGTAAAAAACAAAACACTAATACACTTCTCGTACATGCTGGCGATATTGTCGGAGCTAGTCCACCAGTTTCAGCATTGTTACAAGACGAACCAACGATTGAATTTTTAAACGACTTAAAATTTGATGTAGGTACAATCGGAAACCATGAATTTGATGAAGGCATCGATGAAATGAAACGACTCATTTACGGTGGTTACCACGAAAAAACAGGGAATTTCAAAGGAGCAAACTTCCCTTATGTCGCTGCAAACTTCTATAACAAATCAACTGGTCGCTTATTCTTACCACCATTTACTGTAAAAATGGTAGATGGTGTTCCTGTAGGATTCATTGGTGTCGTTACAACTGATACACCAAATGTCGTTATGCCTACTATGCTTAAAAATGTACAGATCACTGACGAAGTGGAAGCGATTAATAAATCAACGCAACAATTAAAGCGTCTCGGTGTTAAATCTATCGTCGTCCTTGCACATGTTGGCGGAACGACAGATGAATCTGGTATAACAAATGGCGACCTTAACCGAATTGCAAATGAAGCTGATCCAGAAGTTGATGTTATTTTCGGTGGGCATAGTCATACGTATGTAAATGGTACTGTTAATAATAAACTTATCGTACAAGCGAACTCTTACGGGATGGCTTTCTCAGACGTAGATGTAACAATTGACCGTAAAACAAAAGATATCGTAAAGAAAAAAGCTGAAGTTGTTACAACATACCATGAAGGTGTCGAACCTGATAAACAAGTAAAACAAAAGTTAGATCAATATAAAGAAAAAATCGCACCTCTTGTAAATGAAGTAGTCGGAAAATCTACAGCACCTATTGACCGTAAACAAAACGATGCTGGTGAATCTACACTTGGAAATTTAGTTGCCGATGCACAGCGCCAAACGATGCAAACTCAAATCGCACTTATGAATCCTGGTGGGATTCGTAACGACTTAGACGCTGGTGATATTACATGGGGCGAATTGTACGGCATTCAACCTTTTGGAAATCAGTTGATTAAAGCAGATTTAACAGGTCAAGATATTCGTGATATTTTAAATCAACAATGGCAAAAAGGAACAACGAGAATGCTGCAAATTTCAGGTATTCAATATACTTGGGATGCAAGCAAACCAAACGGTGAAAAGGTTACGAATATACGCTTAACAAATGGAGAAGAATTATCTCCATCTAAAACGTATAGCGTAGTTGCAAATGCTTTCTTAGCTTCTGGTGGTGATGGATTCGTATCATTTAAAAATGGTAAAAATGCAGAGACTGGTCCAAATGACTTTGAAGCACTAGTTGATTATGTAAAACAAGTAAAAGAGCCAATTCAACCAACTATTGATGGTAGAATTCAAAAAATAAATTAAGTACGCTCGAAATACGCACTCTGTACTTTTCATTGCAAAGGATATGCACTTATCCTTTATTCTAGCCGTAATATACATGAAACAAAGAAAAGGATACTCGTTCTTATAATGAACACAGTATCCTTTTCTTCAATTATCAAAATGTGATGTGTTGTTAAAGTCATATTGCTGTAAAAATTGTTGTAATGCCTCTTCTACAAGTTTAGATTTTTGAATCCCTTTTGATTCTGATATGATGTCTAATCTTGCTAATATTTCTTTATTAATAGAGAAGGTACGTTTCTTTTTTTCTGTACTTTTACTCATAATTGGTGCACTTACTTCTTCTCTCTTTCTTAATAATTCATAAATGCTTTGTAATTGCTCATAAATTAATACTTGATAATCTGTTTTCGCATATTGAAGGGCGGTCGCTTCTTGGAGTTGTAAGTGACGTGGTTCTTCTCCATCTCCTACAAAAATACGTTTCTTCCGTTCTCCATCATACTCGTATCCAATCCACCTTAATTTCTTCGATAATGTATACGGACTTATTTCAAGGCGCTTTGCTATAATAGCGATGGATTCACGCCTATTTAAACAATCTATAATTTCTCCAATCGTCACAATTTCCCCTCCTCCCATGTTGAAATGACACTAGCATGGTATGTTACAATGATTTTCTAACAGTATATGCAAAATAAATAGCCTGTGCGATTCATACGATTTCAGAAAAGGAGGTTTTCAATATGCTTTTTCGTAGCTGTACCCCACAGTTCTATAATGAAAATAAACAACTCATTCCTAATAGTATTGCTACGATGGAAAGCGTTATGATTAACAACCGAAAACAATTCCTCCTCATGCGTGGTCAAAACATAGAACAGCCTATTTTATTATGCTGTCACGGCGGACCTGGCATGGCACAAATCGGATTTATTCGCCATTTCCAAAAAGAATTAGAGAAGCACTTTATCGTTATTAATTGGGATCAACGCGGGGCAGGTAAATCCTTTTCAATGAAAGATTTCGGAGCAAATTTCACAATCGAACAATTCGTTTCCGATGCAAAAGAAGTGATTCAATATGTACTTAAAAGGTTCAACAAACAAAAACTATTTCTCGGTGGTCATTCTTGGGGAAGTATTATTGGGCTTAACATAGCACATCAATATCCAAAATATATCGAGGCTTACATCGGTATAGGGCAAATTGTACATATGAAACAAAATGAAGAATTGCTATATCAACATTTAATTCATTCTGCCAAAAAACATGATCATAAAAAAGCATTAGCTTCCCTTTTAAAATTAGGCAAACCACCATTTTTAGATACGAGACGTCTTATTATTCAAAGAAAGTGGCTTGGCACATTTGGAGGCGCAATCCAAAACGGATCTTCCTTTTCTTTCATACGAAAAGGTTTCTTTTCTCCTGAGTATACGCTATTAGATTGGTTCAAGTTTCTCGCAGGAAATTTAAAATCTGGCGTTTTATGGGAAGAAATGCTGACAATCGATTTCTTTTCGTCTATTTCAAGTTTATCTATTCCGGTATATTTTTGTTCTGGTCGCTATGATTATCAAACTCCGTATGCACTCGTTCAAGAATATTGTGATGTTATTGAAGCACCCATAAAGAAAATGATTTGGTTTCCAAATTCAGCACATTCTCCTGATCTAGAAGAACCAGAACTATTTGCTAATTCTTTACAATCCATCAAACAAGAGCTATCTTTTCATCATTAAATACAAAAGGCTCTTTTACATTTCATAGAAAACATTTTATAATAATATGTCGCAAGTATTATGTATAAATATAGCAAACTGCTTCATATTCACTTGCCTTAACAGAATAAAAATTAGGGAGATTATATCTATTATGAACGCTGTACTCGTCGCAGTAGCAGTCATGCTATTGCTTAGTTTGTTACGTGTCCAAGTCATTGTCGCCATTATTATTGGAGCTCTAACAGGCGGACTTATCGGCGGACTCGGTATTTCAGAAACAATTAACACTTTTACAACTGGTCTTGGAAACAGTGCCCCTATCGCATTAAGCTATGCAATGCTTGGCGGTTTCGCTATTTCTCTTTCTAAAACAGGACTTCCAGATGCCATGATTCAAACCGCATTAAAATGGATTGGCAACGAACAAGACACAAAAAAACAAGTTTATTCTAAAATACTGATTTTATTCATCATTTTAACAATGGCTTGTTTCTCACAAAATGTTATCCCTGTTCATATCGCTTTCATCCCAATCTTAATTCCTGCACTTTTAAAAGTATTAAACGAGCTGAAAGTAGATCGTAGACTTGTCACATGTATTATTACATTCGGGTTAATTACACCTTATATGTGGATCCCTGCAGGATTCGGAAAAATTTATCATGACGTATTGCAAACAAATGCTGCCCAAAGCGGCCTTACATTTGATGTCGCGCTTATCCCAAAAGCGATGACTATTCCAGCAATCGGAATGATTATCGGATTATGTGTAGCGGTATTCATTACGTACCGAAAACCTCGTACATATGAAACAGAACAAATTCATACCGCCGAAAGTGAAATCGTTCCCTATACAAAGCGAAGCATCACTTTCGGATTATTATCTATCACAGCTACATTAACTGTTCAATTAGCAACAGAATCAATGATTTTCGGTGCCTTAGCGGGGATTATTGTCTTATCAATTAGTGGTAGTCTCCCCCTTAAAGAAGCAGATGCAATATTAACAAGTGGAATGCGTATGATGTCCTTTATCGGATTTGTTATGATTTCTGCCGCTGGATTTGGCGCTGTTCTTCGAAAAACAGGACATGTTGAATCACTTGTGCAAACGAGTGCACATTTCATCGGAAATAACAAACCGCTTGCTGCATTTCTTATGCTCGTTATCGGACTTCTCGTTACGATGGGAATTGGTTCATCCTTTTCAACCATTCCTATCTTAACAACAATTTTTGTACCCCTTTGCATTCAGCTTGGATTTAGTCCAATGGCTACAATTGCAATTATCGGTACAGCAGGAGCGCTAGGTGATGCAGGATCTCCAGCATCTGATAGTACACTTGGACCAACATCAGGTTTAAACGCTGACGGTCAACACCATCATATATGGGATACATGTGTACCGACTTTTCTGCATTATAATATACCGTTACTTATATTTGGCTTTATTGCCGCAATTACATTGTAAAAGGTGCGTATAAAACGCACCTTTTACTTTTTCATTTTCCCTTTTAATTGTTGAAAAGCTATTTTCGCTTCTTCTTCGACGTAATTTTCAATTGCTGGTAGTGATGGACCTATCCATTCACTCTCGATACTCCCATTCGGTCCAATAATTTTTAATTTTTCTGGTATATGTATATTTAGAAATTTGGCTGCTCGAATTAACTCGGTAGCAACCTTATCACTTGAAGCTACAATTCCATCTATATACGGATGAGTTTGCAATAATGTAATAAACTGTTTATTCGTATACCTTTGTACACATGCTTCTCGATAAGAGATCCCTTCATCCCAAACAGCGTCTAAAAATCCTGATATACGCTCTTCCATTTCTTCACTTTCTTCCCCCTCACCGAAATAAGCAAGAAAGTGACATGCTTTCTCTTTTAATAAAGAAACAGCCCTCTGTCCACTTTCATAATGATTTGTAAGAGGTTGTTTTTCCTCCATCACAACAAATGGGAATTCGATTTTCCCTAGACTTTTAAAAACTGATTTTGTCAAAATAACACCTGCAACGTTATTTTGCTTCAACATATGTATGTATCTATCTTTATTCTCTATATTACAAACGATTATTTGATAGCCTTCTTTATATGCTATTTCCTCAATACAATGTAGCAAAGTGATGTTTAATGGGTTACATAAATTCTCTACAAGTAATGCAATGATTGTTGAATTCTCTTTAAATAATGGCTTTGCTGCACTGTTTGGCCTATAACGTAATTCCTCAATTGCTTCCTTTACTTGTTTTACTGTTTCGTCATGAACGTATCCTTTTTCATTAATAACTCGTGAAACGGTTGCGACTGAAACACCTGCCAATTTTGCAACATCACGTATAGTTGCCACATCGTCACCCCTTAATATGGTAATAGATTACAATTTTAAGGTAACTTAAATTACAGTATTCGTCAAGATTAATAACTTATATTTCTGAAAATTGTTACATCATTTCAATAAACGATACTCCATCTGAATTTCATGTAAAATCGGGATATTATCATATCCAATGCGCGGAATTTCTTGCTTTATTTTTCGCGCCTCTTCTACTGCATTTACATATAAATTTGTCATCATGAAATTACGTTTTTGATAAAAGCGTAACGCGTTCATATTATCATTTGTTGTAATGAGCCAAACTCCTTGGCACTGTGCTTCTTGAGCAACTTGCAATACGCAATCCACAAGCTTCGTCCCGATCCCCTTCCTTTCTTCAAAACTATCTAACGATACAATTTCACACAAATTCCCAGTCACTTCATACGTTATAATTCCGATTATTCTGTCATCTAAAAACGCAACAAATCCTGGTAGCTCTTCTAACTGATGCCCCTTACCACGCGAAACCATCAATGAGCTCCCCCAGTTTTCACACATGAACATTCGGATTTTTTCTTTCATTGTTGATGTAATTTTTTTTATATGCACCATTTCCTATTTCTCTCCTTTTCTATCCTTGTGATACAATGTAAGTGTATCACATGTAACGGTATTTGGAGGATGAGGTAAAGTATGAAACGTTTTTTTGCAGCATTGTTTACTATACTAGGTGCGATAACTGCCCTTGGGATTTTCTTTACAAATAAAGTGATGTACTTGAAGAAAAAAACAGAGGAAGAAGTTCTAGAAAGAGAATCGAAAAAACATTTTCGTATAGAAGATTTTGACGCTCTTCATAAAGAAGAAATTCATATCCCTTCGCAATTCGGATATGATCTTCATGGATATTACATTCCTGCAGGTCATTCCAACAAGTTTATGGTTTTTTGTCACGGCGTAACTGTAAACAAAATGAACTCTGTAAAATATGCAAACTTATTTTTAAGCAGAGGATTTAATGTCCTTATTTATGATCATCGTCGTCATGGTAAAACCGGAGGAAAAACAACAAGCTATGGATACTATGAAAAACATGATTTAAAATCAGTAGTTGACTGGCTAAAAAGTCGTTTTGGCACAAATATAATACTCGGTATTCATGGTGAATCTATGGGCGCTGCAACACTACTTCAATACGCAGGACTTGTAGAAGATGGTGCTGATTTCTATATTGCAGATTGTCCTTTTTCTGATTTCTATGGGCAATTACAGCACCGCTTAAAGGTTGAATTCCATTTACCCAAATGGCCTTTATTACCATTAGCAAATGCTTTTTTAAAAGTTCGTGACGGGTATACAATTCGTGAAGTTTCACCAATCGACTGTATAAAAAACATTAACAATCCCGTTCTCTTTATTCATAGTAAAGATGACGATTATATTTTAGCCGATATGACAAAAGCTCTATATGAAGCAAAAGAAAATAATAAACAACTTTATATTGCAGAACACGGTGCACACGCTTGCTCTTATAACGAAAATAAAGAGGAGTATGAAGCAGCTCTTGATCAATTTTTGAACACATACGTAAAAGAAACAAAAAACAGGCTTGCATAAGCCTGTTTTTTTCATTGCGATAAAACGTCTGTAACTTGTTCCATGTTTTCAGAAATCCATTGCACAGCTTCATCTAGCGTTGGAAATTCTGTCGTTTGAAACGTTACCTCATCTTGAAGTAACCAAACATCCTTCGCTTCTTGTCCTACACCGGCAATCGACCAGTGCAATAAACTATATGGATGATTATCATTCAAAAATGATGCCCACGTGCGCTCATTTGCAATATTTCGTAATGTAAGTAATTGTTTATCCATCTTTCGTCACCTTACTCTAGTCAGTTATAAAAAACATTATAACACTCTCTTCTCTCCCAAAGAAAGTGCTCTTTTTATCCCGCGTTAACGGGCAGTGAGACTCCCATCTCAAAATTCGGCTAAAGCAAAGAAGTTAGGCGGGAGATTAACTGCCCGTAATCGCCCGATTGGTGAAGGCTAATAATCAGTGGAATGAACCCCCTCCACTAATTAAAGTTTCACTTTATATTGTCAAGTGCTTCCCTTGATTATATGATGAAATTAAGCGTTTGGGAAGGAGGGATAGCGTTGGCAAAAGTACAAATTAAAGTAAATGATAATGGCTCTTTTCGCGTTACAGGGGACGTGGAATTAGTCGACTCACAAGGGAATGTATTCCCAGCAAAACCAGCATTTTCTTTATGCCGTTGTGGTTTATCAAAAAATATGCCTTATTGCGATGCTTCGCATAAAGGTAAATTCGAATCTGTTGTTAGAGCACCAGAGGCAAAGTAATTTCGTATGTGACATGCACATTTTTTGTGCATGTTTTTTCTTTTAATCAAAGTCTGGATATTCCTTTTCCTAACAACATTTTTAACACTTTTGTCTCCATTTCAATCTCCATGTATTTTCACACAATTCTTCACATTCAAATATTTTTTGCTAGCCTTTTTTCTTTTTTGTGCTATAATTTGACCAAACAGCATCCTTCGGGGTCGGGTGAAATTCCCAACCGGCGGTGATGAAGTGAAAACTTCTAAGTCCGTGACCCGTTTTCAACTCGAAAACGGTGGATCTAGTGAAACTCTAGGGCCGACAGTATAGTCTGGATGGGAGAAGGATATGTTTCTAGTTTTTTATATAGTGAATACACTTTTATTTCAGTATGCATATTTTTATACATTCATTTTGAATTTATATATATGTTTAGTTTTCTATACTCATTTTTTATACTGAAATAAAAAAGAGACAACTAGCGTTTAAAAAATTCGATATTTTGCTAGGTTTTTTCCTTACGCAAAAATGTCAATCATCGCTAGGTTTCTTTCCTGTACTTTCGTATTCGAACTATAATTCTAGAAATCACGTCTCCCAAACCCCAAGGATATTAAATCCTTGGGGTTTTTTGATTTTTTTAGGAGAGGTGAAGAGAATGACTGATCAAGAATATATGAGGATTGCCTTGCAATTAGCTAAGGGGACATCAGGACAAACGAGTCCGAATCCTATGGTTGGTGCCATTGTGGTAAAAGATGGAAAAATTGTCGGAATGGGCGCTCATTTACGTGCTGGTGAAGAACACGCGGAAGTTCATGCCCTTCATATGGCTGGTGAGAAAGCCATAAACGCTACCGTCTATGTAACACTTGAGCCGTGTAGCCACTTTGGAAAAACACCACCTTGCTGTGAATTACTCATCGAAAAGGGAGTTAAGCGCATTGTCATTGCTACCCTTGATTGCAACCCGCTCGTTTCTGGTAATGGAAAAAAGAAATTAGAAGAGGCAGGAATCGAAGTAACTACGGGTGTTCTTGAAACGGAAGCAGTTTTATTAAATCGCTACTTTTTTCACTACATGAAAACGAAACGCCCATTTGTCACGATAAAGACTGCGATGAGCTTAGACGGCAAAACAGCCACTGTAACTGGTGAAAGTAAGTGGATTACTGGTGCAGAAGCACGCGCTGACGTTCACCAATATCGCCATACACATGATGCAATTCTTGTTGGAGTGAATACAGTTATAGCCGACAATCCACATTTAACAACAAGAATTCCAAATGGCGGGAAACATTCTATTCGCGTTATTTTAGATACCCATTTACGAACGCCACCATCTTCTCATGTCATAACAGATACTTTAGCACCGACATGGATTATTGTAGGTAAGGATGTAAATAAAGAGAAAATAGCTTCTTATGAATCTAAAAATATAGCGATATTCCAAATGAAAACGAAGCAAATTGAAATTCAAGATGTTTTAGATCTACTCGGTGAAAAACAAATCCTGTCTCTCTTCATCGAAGGTGGACAAACTGTTCATGCAAGTTTCTTACAAACAAACAATTTCAATGAAATTGTAACCTATATAAGCCCGAAATTAATTGGCGGGAAAGGTGCTCCTACTCTTTTTGGAGGAAACGGTTTTTCAAAATTACAAGATTCGCTTTCCTTGAAAATTCAAGAGATGAAACAAATTGGCGATGATATCAAAATTGTTGCGACTGCCCGAAATGAGGTGACGAAATGTTTACAGGAATTGTAGAAGAATTAGGAACGATCACAAACATGCAACAAAGCGGAGAAGCGATGAAATTAACGATCCATGCAAATAAAATTTTATCTGATGTCCATTTAGGTGATAGTATCGCGGTTAACGGGATTTGCTTAACTGTAACGAGCTTTACAACTACTTCATTTACAGTTGATGCAATGCCTGAAACGATGAAATCAACATCACTTCGCCTGCTTAAATCACACTCTAAAGTAAATTTAGAGCGGGCCATGGCTGCAAACGGGCGCTTTGGTGGACATTTCGTTTCAGGACATATCGATGGCATCGGGACAATTTTAACTAAAAAACAACATTACAATGCCGTCTATTACAAAATAGCAATTTCCGATGAATTGCTACGCTATTGTTTGCATAAAGGATCCGTTGCTGTTGATGGAACGAGTTTAACGATATTTGATATAGACGAATCTTCCATAACAATTTCACTCATCCCACACACAGTAAGCGAATCTGTCATCGGAGAAAAGAATGCCGGAGATATCGTAAACATTGAGTGTGACATGATTGGTAAATATATCGAACGCTTTATTTCTAAACCTGTAAAACGAACGGGGTCAATGTCCGAAAGCTTTTTACAAGAAAACGGATTTCTATAAGGGGGAAACATAATGTTTCATCGTATTGAAGAAGCTCTAGAAGATTTAAAACAAGGAAAAGTCGTTATCGTATGCGACGATGAAAACCGAGAAAATGAAGGCGATTTTATCGCTTTAGCAGAGTATATTACGCCAGAAACAATTAATTTTATGATTACACATGGTCGCGGCCTCGTTTGCGTACCGATTACGGAAGGGTACGCAGAGCGCCTACAATTAGAACCAATGGTATCTCATAATACAGATTCACATCATACTGCGTTTACAGTGAGCATTGATCATGTTTCTACAACAACAGGGATTAGCGCTCACGAACGTGCAACTACGATACAAGAATTGTTAAACCCTGCATCTAAAGGTGCTGATTTCAATCGACCTGGACATATCTTTCCATTAATCGCAAAAGAAGGCGGTGTCCTTCGCCGTTCAGGTCATACAGAAGCTGCTGTCGATTTAGCAAAACTTTGCGGAGCAGAACCTGCTGGTGTCATTTGCGAGATTATTAATGAGGACGGTACGATGGCACGTGTACCTGATTTACTACAGTGCGCAAAACAATTTGATATAAAAATGATTACGATAGAAGATTTAATTGTTTATCGCCGCCATCATGAAACACTTGTGACGAGAGAAGTGGAAATTACCTTACCTACAGATTTCGGTACTTTCCAAGCAATTGGCTATTCTAACTCATTAGATACGAAAGAACATATTGCGCTCATAAAAGGTGATATTTCAACAGGTGAACCGGTGCTTGTACGTGTTCATTCTGAATGTTTAACAGGAGATGTATTCGGTTCATGTCGCTGTGATTGCGGACCACAACTCCATGCAGCACTTGCTCAAATTGAGCGTGAAGGAAAAGGTGTTCTTCTTTATATGAGACAAGAAGGACGAGGCATCGGGCTTCTTAATAAGCTTCGCGCTTATAAATTGCAGGAAGAAGGATTCGATACTGTAGAAGCAAATGAAAAACTCGGCTTCCCTGCTGACCTTCGTGATTATGGTATCGGCGCTCAAATATTAAAAGATTTAGGCTTACAAAGTTTACGATTATTAACGAATAATCCAAGAAAAATTGCTGGCTTACAAGGTTACGATTTAGAAGTAGTCGAGCGTGTACCGTTGCAAATGCCAACAAAAGAAGAGAATAAAACATATTTACAAACGAAAGTAAACAAATTAGGACATTTATTAAACTTATAATCAAAGGAGAGATTTATTATGGTATTCGAAGGTCATTTAGTTGGTACAGGATTAAAAGTTGGGGTTGTTGTTGGACGTTTTAATGAATTTATTACAAGTAAATTACTTGGCGGCGCTTTAGACGGATTAAAACGTCACGGCGTAGAAGAAAATGATATTGATGTCGCTTGGGTTCCTGGTGCATTTGAAATTCCTTTAATCGCTAAAAAGATGGCCAGTAGCGGAAAGTATGATGCTGTTATTACTTTAGGTACTGTAATCCGTGGAGCTACTACACATTACGATTACGTTTGTAATGAAGTAGCAAAAGGTGTTGCGTCTTTATCACTACAAACTGACATCCCTGTTATTTTCGGTGTATTAACGACAGAAACAATTGAACAAGCGATTGAACGTGCAGGTACGAAAGCTGGTAATAAAGGATATGAATCAGCCGTTGCTGCCATTGAAATGGCTCACTTATCAAAACAATGGGCATAAAAAAAGAGGCTGCGGCCTCTTTTTATTTTTTCGCTTTTTTTCGTACATCTTTTATTAATTCATTCATCGTTTTTCCTGCTGTCTTTATACGAAGTGCTTGCGCTGTTCTCCATACATTCTCTCTTTTTTTCGCTTCTTCTATAATAGTAATTTCTTTTCGTACTTCCTTTAAATCTTTCCCTTCCGTTTTCAATCCAAAATGTTCAGCTTTCGTTCGAAAATGTTGTTCAATTCTTTGTTGCATCTCTTTTTGTTCAGGATTTTCAGCGGCCTTAACTGGATCAGTACTTATTGCTTTTATTAAAATTAGACAGGTCATAATCGCTAATATGTATTTGTGCATGTAAAATCCTCCAACCCAATATAAAATACATATTTACTATGTACAACTAGGGCTTGGAAAATTCGTCTGCAAAAATTCTTTTTCTCACTCAAAACCCATTCGTATCAAGTGATAATAGCCTTTTATTACATTTTATTTACAAAAAAAGCAAACTCTTTTACAAGTTTGCTTTTTCCTCTATCTTATAGTGCACATTCCTCAATCTCAAATCCTAAATCTTCAATCATACCCCAGTCTGCAGTTGGCTCTTGTCCAGCTGTCGTTAAGTAATCCCCGACAAAAATAGAGTTTGCTGCAAATAAGCCGAGTGGCTGTACAGAACGTAAATTAATTTCGCGACCTCCTGAAATACGAATTTCTTTTGTTGGGTTTACGAAACGCATCATCGCCAATACTTTTAAACATTCTACAGGTGTTAACTCTTTTTGTCCTTCAAGCGGTGTGCCCTTTACAGCAACGAGGAAATTACACGGAATAGAATCTGCATCTATACGTTGTAATTCAAATGCTATTTCAGCACGTTCTTCAATTGTTTCTCCCATTCCAAAAATCGCCCCAGAGCATGGTGAAATACCAGCTTGTTTCGCTTTTTGAACCGTATCAACACGATCGTCATACGTATGAGTTGAGCAAATGCTTTCATAATTGTTTTCATGTGTATTTAAGTTGTGGTTATAACGATGAACACCAGCTTCTGCTAAGCGTCCTGCTTGATCTTCGTTTAAGAAACCTAAACAGCAACAAATCTTCAAATCTGTCGTTTCACGAATTTCCTTCACAGCCCCAATTACGTGATTTACTTCTTTATCTGTCGGGCGACGGCCAGATGCTACAATACAATATGTACCCGCTTTACGGCGAATTGCTTCATGTGCTCCTTCTACAATCTTCTCCTGCGTTAACCATGCATATTTATCAATTGGTGCTTCTGAAATAATAGACTGTGAACAATACCCACAATCTTCAGGACATAAGCCAGATTTCGTATTAATAATCATATTCAATTTTATTTTCTTACCAAAATGATGATGACGAATGATGTAGGCTGCATTCATAATTTCTAAAACTTCTGTATCATCAGCTTCTAATATTGCTATTGCATCTTCTTTCGTAATCATTTTCTCTTCTACTACGTCGTATGCAAGTTTTTTCCAATCCCTTTTTGTTTGTACTTGTTTCATTTCATCTCTTCCCCTCTTTTGTTATATACGTAAATAAAGCATGATACGTTGCCATTATCCCTTCATTTCCCGTGAAGTCTCTTTCGTATATACGAAGCATCGCACGAAAGAGTGAGGGACTTTGGCAATATGATTCTTCATTACTATTGGTCGCTCCTACTTTTCGAATAGAATGCAGAAACTCTCTAACTTCTGCAAAACTCTCTATGTAACATGTTTCAGAAACATGTACATTCCCTGTTTCTATCTTGCATATATGGCGTAACTGATCTTTCGAATAAAAACGTTGACCTATCACTATTTCATTTCGTATATTTTTTTCTTCTTTCGCCCTCCGAAACGAATTGTGAAGCTCTTGAAAAGTTTCTTGTCCAAACGTTGAAAAGAGTAGTATCCCATCTGTAGACAAATGATGAAATAGATTTCTAATCACTTGTTTTAAATCATTTAGCCATTGAAATGTAGCATTTGAAATAATGACATCATATGATTCTTCTAATCGTAATCGTTCGATATCTTCACAGTGAAACGTTACATTTTTTACATTTTGTCTAGTTTTCGCAACCGCAATCATACTTTCAGCAAAATCAATAGCTGTAATATGCGCTTTTGGAAATAAGTTTGATAATTTCTCTGTGACATAACCTGTCCCGCATCCAAGTTCTAAAATACGTATCGATGAATTTGCACTATATCGTCGATTCAATGTAGAAAGTAATGAATGTGCCATCTTTTTTTGTACATTTGCATATTGATCGTAAGATACAGCTGCCACGTTAAACCGTTTTTGCAGTAACGTTTTGTTGATCATGTCGTATCCCCTCTACAAATTGAATTACCTCATTTGCACAATATTCAAAATTCGTTATACATAATGCGTGTCCTGCCTCACTTACTACCTTGAGTGTTACATTTGTATTGTCCGCCATACTATGAGCAGCAGACAATGGACATATTACATCCTGCTCTCCATGAATAAATAGTATAGGTGCTTGAATTTCTTTCAGCTCTCCTCTCATATCTGTTTCTATTAAATAATCCAAACCTAATTGTAAAGACTGAATAGAATCCCCTTTAAAATGTTTTACAATATCTTCAAAACATTTATTCTCTTTCAACTCATCTTTCGTAAACATATTTTCATAGAACCGCTTGAGCGTATCTTCTTTCTTCCCCACCAAATTCTTTTTCAGCCGTTCTACATGCAAAGAATTCCATCCACTTGTATAGTCACTCGTATTTGTAAATTTAGCAGTACCACCAATTAATACGATACCTTTTGCCTTAATCTTTTTATAGGCTTGAATTGCCGCTAAAGCTCCTAATGACCATCCAACTAAAATTACATTTTCATCATGCGCTACATCTATTATTCGTTCCGCAAACTCGCCTATCTCTTTCACGTTACGCCAATCTATGCATTGAACAGGATATTCTTTGAAATACGGAAGTACTAAATCCCAAACATTTTCTTCCATTCCCCATCCAGGGATAAAAATAATCTTTAGCTCTTTCATACGAAAAGCTCCTCTTCTTTCGCAATGTGAATAATTTGGTCAATGGCCCATTTTAAATCAGCTATTGTATGTTGTGACGTAACAGCAAAACGGACCCGGGAACTATTAATTGGAACCGTCGGTGGACGAATTGCAATTGCTGCGATGTCTACCTCTTGTAATCTTTTACTAAACCGTAAAGCATTTTCATTTGAACCGACTACAATCGGTACAATATGAGTTGAGCTATTCCCAATATCAAAACCAGCTTCTCGTAAATGGGTTCTGAAATATGCACCATTCGCTATAAGACTCTCTCTTCTTTCGTTATCTTCTTTCACAATTTCAATTGCTTTTCGTATCGCCCCTAATATTCCTGGTGGTAAGGCTGTAGTAAAAATAAAGCTTCTCATCATATTTCGTAAATACTCTATATAAATTGCATCGCCTGTCAAATACGCACCATAGCACCCTAAAGCTTTACTAAACGTCCCCATATGTATATCAATTTTTTGAGCAATGTCTTTTTCTATATGAGATAACCCAGCTCCATCGATTCCATATATTCCACTCGCATGCGCTTCATCAACTATAATGATTGCCCCGTATTTCTCCTTAAGCTGCACTAATTCTCTCAAGTATGCAGTATCACCATCCATACTAAAAACAGTATCAGTTACGATTAATTTCCTCTTTTCAGGTGACGCTATTTTCAATAACTTCTCTAAATGATCCAAATCATTATGACGATACCTTTTATGTTCTGCGCCGCTTAATATAATTCCATCAACAATACTTGCGTGATTTAATTTATCACTAAACACAATATCGTGACGACAGGCTAAAGCAGATATAGCACCTACATTTGCTGTATATCCACTATTTACAATTAGTGCTCTTTCAGTACCTTTCCAGTTGCATACACTTCTCTCAACCTCTTCATACAATGGATAATTTCCTACAACGAGGCGAGAGGCAGTCGCACCAGTTCCATATTTTTTTGTACACGCAATAGCAGCTTCTTTTAATCTTTCATCCCCAGCTAATCCTAAATAATTATTTGATGCTAAATTTAACAACCTTTTTTTATCTCGAATAAGCCACGTCTCTTCTGCTTGCTCTGTTACATGCAAATTACGATACTGTCCTTGCTCATGTAATTGTTGTAATTTAGATTGAAGATGTGTGCGCCACGTTTGATTCATTTTGAATGAACTCCTCTAATTTTGAAATCATAATATGTTCTTTTGCTGATTCCAATAATTTTTCCCTAGTAAATTCACCTTCAAGAAATGGTAATAAACCTAAAACTGGTACTCCACTTAACTCCTCAATCATTTCTTTATTTTCTTGCACTCTTTCTTTGTCACATTCTTTACAACTAGACAAAATTACACCTGCTACTGTTAAACCGTGTGCCTGTGCATAAGAAATTGTTAAGACAGTATGATTTACTGTCCCTAGCGTAGGGCGAGCTACTATAATAAGAGGCAACTGTAATTGTTTTGCGAAATCAATTACTAAACTATCTTCAGTATATGGGACTGCAAGCCCGCCTGCCCCTTCGACAAATACGCTATTAAACTCTTTTAATAGTTCTTCATAGTGCCTCATAATGTCTTTTAACTTTACGACTCTTCCAGCTCTTTTCATCGCAAGTCTCGGAGCAAGCGGTTCTTCAATGGAATAAGGACAAATTTCATCTTCTTTTGTCGGTACACCCGATAATGCTTTTAATCTTGCTGCATCTCCCTCAGGGTTTGATGCAACATGTCCACTTTGCAACGGTTTATATACCCCTACGTTATATCCCAACTCTCTATATACACCTGCTAACGCACCTGCAACCACAGTTTTTCCAACTTCAGTATCTGTTGCTGTTATGAAAAAACCGCTCATTCTTCTCCCTCCGTAACATCTGAGATTGCTTTATATAAAATGCGTAACATATCATCAATCTCATCAATTGTAGAAGCAAGAGGAGGCATAAATACAATCGTGTTACCGAGCGGTCGTAAAATCATGCCAAGATCTCTTGAGCGTTTACATACTTGCACACCGACTCTTTCTGTCCATTCAAACGATTCTTTCGTTTCCTTATTCTTCACTAGTTCAATACCAACCATTAACCCACACTGACGAATATCACCTACATGTTTATATGCAAAGAGCGCTTCTAATTGCTTTGCTACATATTCTGTTTTACGTGCAACATCTTCTATTAAATTTGTTTTTTCATATAATTCTAGATTCGCAATTGCTACTGCACACCCTAACGGATTACCTGTGTAACTATGACCATGGAAAAATGATTTTTGTTCCTCATATTCTCCTAAGAAGGCATTATATATTTCGTCTGTCGTTACCGTAACTGCAACCGGTAAATAACCACCTGTTAAACCTTTCCCAGCGGTTAAAATGTCTGGCGTCACATTTGCATGTTCACATGCAAACATTTTTCCAGTGCGCCCAAATCCCGTTGCTACTTCATCCGTAATAAATAAAACATTATATGTTGTACATAAATCCCTTAGCCCTTTTAAATATCCTTTCGGCATTGTAATCATACCGCCAGCACCTTGCATTAAAGGTTCTACAATAATAGCTGCAATTTCTTCATGTTTTTCTTTCAGCATTTCTTCCATTTCTTCTAAATGTTTTTTTACAATTTGTTCCTTATTATCTCCATAAGGAGAACGATATGTATATGGATACGGCATTTTAATTGCTTCAAATAAGAGTGAACTATACACTTGGTGAAACAAGTCTATTGCTCCTACTGAAACAGCACCAATCGTATCACCGTGATATGCTTCTTTTAATGTAACAAATCTTTGTTTTCTCGGTTTCCCTTTATGTTGCCAATATTGGAAAGCCATCTTAATTGCAATTTCAACAGCTGTAGAACCAGAGTCTGAATAGAACACCTTCTTCAATCCTTCTGGTACAACCTCAATAATTTTTTCTGCTAATAAAATTGATGGAACGTTAGCAAGTCCTAACATAGTAGAATGAGCAATTTTATTTAATTGCTCACGAATTGCTTCATCTAATTCTGGCACTTGATGTCCGTGAACATTTAGCCAAATAGATGAAACCCCATCCCAATATTCATTTCCATTTACATCGTATAGCTTTCTTCCCTCTCCACGTTCAATAATGACAGGATCTTCTTCTAAATAATCTTTCATTTGTGTAAATGGGTGCCATACGTAAGCTTTATTTTTCTCTGATAATTCTTCATATGTATAAGATGATTTTTCAGTCGTATTACTATTTACAGTCACAATTGTCACCCCTAATGTTAACTAGTTTATAGATATAGTTAACATTAAATCCAAAAGACTGTCAATTATTTTTAAATTAAAAAGTTCTTAAAAAGAACAACTTATCATACGATAAGTTGTTCTACTTTCCATGCTGTATCTTTCCGATTTCTAAAATAATCTCTTCATCTTTTTTTCCTTCTGTATCAATTCCCAGTTGTTTTGCGTGCTCAATTAATAAATCATGACGCTTCTCAAATCTAGCTGTGTTTACTTCTTTCGTAATTTCCTCTTTTGTTTTCTCATCAGTAGAAACTCCTAGTTTCGCAGCTGCTTTTTCCATCGACTTCTTCTCTTCCGTTTCTTTCACTTTCTTCACTTCTGATTGCTGGATTTGCTTTTGCTTCACCTGCTCTGATTCAGCTGCAAAAGCTGTGTAAATTCCAGCACTTCCGCCAATGACTAGTAAGGTGGTAAAAAGAATTAGTTTTTTCTTCACTCTTTTCTCCCCTTTCGAATTCATTATAACGCACATTTTTCAATGTTAAAACCTATCTCCTTTATTTCCCTAAAAAAATATTACACATTTTTATTGACATGTATGATGAATATATGATAAAAATTTAATTAACATCATATGAATCGGCGTTGATAGGATTTAGTAGTATTTCGATTTCTGATTTCAGAGAGCTGGTGGTCGGTGCGAACCAGTACAGAGCGAATTATGAATTACCCCCTGGAGCTTCTTTTACGAAACGTAAGGAGTAGTGAAAGACGGTTATAGACCGTTATGTCTAAAGAGTGGTGAAACGACACTGTTTCACAATTTAGGGTGGTACCGCGAATTTTTCGTCCCTGCATATATTGCAGGGGCGTTTTTTATTTTATTAACGCATATCATACGACCCTTTATTTTGTGATACATTCATTTTACAAGCTAGGGTGGTACCGCGATTTCTTCGTCCCTGCATAATTATATGCAGGGACGTTTTTTTATCCAATCATTTCCGTATCATATAGAAGTATTAACAAATTACCGGTAATTTGTCAAAAAATTCTAAAATTTAAAAGGAAATATACAATATTGGCGAATTTTATATAAAAAAGACTATTCTCGATTAATTAGGAGGGGAAAACAATGGTTTCAAAAATTGAATCTGTTCTTTTAACAATTTTTATCTTTTTCTGTATTGGTTTTAGTGTTATTCAATTAGAAGTTTCACCGCATATCCCGATTTTATTCGGTATCGTTATTTTATTAGCGTTTGGGTTTATGAAAAAAATCTCTTGGTCTACTATGGAAAAAGGGATGATCAGTAGTATTTCAGCGGGGATTCCATCTATTTTTATTTTCTTACTTGTAGGCGTATTAATTAGTGTATGGATCGCAGCTGGAACAATTCCAACTTTAATGGTATACGGCTTCCAACTTGTATCTCCGAAAATTTTCGTTCCAACTGTTTTTGTTGTTTGTGCGATTGTTGGAACGAGTATCGGTAGTGCATTTACAACTGCTGCAACTGTAGGACTTGCCTTTATGGGCATGGGTAGTGCTCTTGGATACGATCCAGCGCTTATCGCTGGTGCAATTATTTCTGGTGCATTCTTTGGGGATAAAATGTCTCCTTTATCTGATACAACAAACTTAGCTCCTGCTGTAACCGGTGTAGATTTATTTGAACATATTCGTAATATGCTTTGGACGACAGTTCCAGCTTTCATTATTGCTTTTATTGCATATTTCATTTTAGGCAGTGGATCTGGAGGCAATGTTGATTTCACATCCTTTATTAGCACGTTAGAAAAAAATGCAACAATTTCTATCGTTACACTTATTCCAATTTTATTACTGTTCCTATTCGCATTCAAAAAGGTTCCAGCAGTTCCAACATTACTTGCTGGAATCGTAGTAGGAATCATTATTCTCTTTATTTTCAAACCTAGTACATCTCTAACTGATTTAATGAAAATTATGCAGGACGGTTACGTTTCTAAAACTGGTATAAAAGATATTGATAGCTTATTATCTCGCGGCGGTTTACAAAGTATGATGATGTCCGTTGCCCTTATTTTCCTAGCTCTTTGCATGGGAGGATTACTACAAGGGATGGGTATTATCGCGCAGCTGATGAATATCATCTCTAGCTTTGTTAAAAATAGTACACGCTTAATTATTTCTACTGCTTCAACTGCAATTGGTGTAAACTTCTTACTCGGCGAACAATACTTGTCAATCGTTTTAACAGGACAAGCATTCGCTAACAAATACGATGAAGTCGGTTTAGAACGTCGTAATTTATCACGAGTACTAGAAGATGCTGGTACAGTAATTAATCCACTCGTACCATGGGGTGTAAGTGGCGTATTCTTAACAAACGTCCTTAGCGTTCCAACATTCGATTACCTGCCATACGCAATCTTCTGTTTAGCTTGTCCAGTTGTAACCATTATCGTCGGCTTTACTGGATTCGGTCTTTCATGGAAAAAAGAAAAAGCAGTACCAGTTTCATAATATACAAGTAAAAAAAGGATTACCGATTGCGGTAATCCTTTTTTATACAACACTTTACTATCTATTTGCTTTCTTTCTTCTAAATAACATAAGTAATCCCGCTCCAACAAATGCAAGACCCGCTCCAATTGTAGAAGCAACACTTGCACCTGTTTTCGGTAAATCACGTTCATCTTTGTCAGCTTCTTTATTTTCACTTACAGTTGTCGTTGTTTCTTTTGTATTTTGATCATCTGTTGTAGTTTGTCCAGATCCTGCATTGTTTCCACTATTACCTTCATTTGTTGGTGGTGTCGTTGGATTCCCTCCATTATTACCTTCACCTGTTGGTGGTGTCGTTGGATTCCCTCCATTATTGCCTTCACCTGTTGGTGGTGTCGTTGGATTTCCTCCATTATTACCTTCACCTGTTGGTGGTGTTGTTGGTTTTTCTCCACCATCGTTCTTCTTCGTTATATCAATTGCATATTTAGCAAATTCATTTTCAGATGGTCCAACATATGATATTTTCCCATCTTTCTTTATATACTTTTGTGCATTTGGTGAAGAATCAAATGTTGTATTTAATTTATCTGCAACAATCGGCTTAAATGTCCAGTTTTGATCGGCTGCTGGATTAATAACTGGTGTTTCTTGCATATACTTCACAATGATTTGACGTGTTTCATCTTGTGATTGGTATACAACTTCCCCTTTACTTACACCTGGGAACGTTTGGCTACTTCCACGATAGTTATTTGTAGCGACGATAAATTCTTGATTGTCAGCTACTGGCTTACCTTCATACGTCATATTTATAATACGATTCGTATTTGCATTTACAACTTTTCCATCTTTATCGTATTTCGCTGGTTGCGTCACATCAATTTCGTATTTTAAACCATCTAAAATATCAAAGTTATATGTAGGATAGCCTATATTTACTAACGGCTGTTCTTTCGTTTCCTTTGGATCAATTTTATTAAACTGACCTGCAGACATTTCAAGCCATTCTTTCACTTGCGCTCCATTTACTTTTACAGCATATAAAGTATTTGGATATACATATAAATCTGCAACGTTTTTAATTGCTAACGTTCCAGCTGGAATATCCGTATAATATGTAGCACCGTTTCGGCCACCTGCTTTAAATGGTGCCCCTGCAGATAAAACTGGTATTCCTTTATATTTACTATATTGTCCATTTTCAGCAAACAACTTTTCGACATACCATTTTTGGGCATTTGTCACAAGTTGCACAGAAGGATCATCTTGTACTAATGAGAAATAACTATTAATTGGCGCTGTCGTTTTTCCTACAGCTGTATTCACATAATCAATTGTCGCTTGATGATCATCTTTAATTTCATTAACTAAATTTTGGTCAGATTGTACTAATGGGTTTCCTTTACTATCAGCAATCGGACGAAGTTGTGGCTTCGATTGCTCTTTTTGTACTTCCCATTTTCCGTTTACCTTTTTCAATTGCATATCAATAATACCTAAGTTACTTCCAAACACACCAGGCATTACAACTGGAACACCATTAAATACATCCTTCACTTCAGTATGTGAATGTCCCATTAATACTGCATCTACACCAGTAACTTCTGTTAAATAATACGATGCGTTTTCCATGCCAACGTTGTATCCACTCTTATCAACACCAGAATGCGCTAGTGCAACGATAACATCTGCACCTTCCGCTTTCATTTTCGGCACCATTTTCTTCGCTGTTTCAACTATATCTTTCGCTTTAACTTTTCCTTCTAAATTTGCTTTATCCCAGTTCATAACTTGAGGTGGAACAAATCCCATTACCCCAATTTTCACCTTCTGTTTTTGACCTGATTCATCTTCTACTTCTTTTTCAAAAATATGATATGGTTTAAAGTAATTTTGGTCGTTCTCTTCATTATTATCTTTATCATCTTTATAGACGTTCGAGTTAATAACCGGGAACTTTGTTTTACTAATCACTTTGTTTAAATAATCTAAACCATAGTTAAATTCATGATTCCCAAGAGAGATGACGTCATACTTCATTAAATTCATTACACGATATAATGGATGTGTATAACTAGGATCCACAGGATTTTTCGGATCGTTTATTTTATTCGCTACATAATCTCCAAGCGGTGTCCCTTGTAATGCATCCCCATCATCAAATAGGACAGAGTTCTTCGCTTCTTCACGTGCTTTATTAACAAGTGTTGCCGTTTGCACGAGACCTACTTTATTATCTGTTTTCGTTTGATAATAATCGTAATTCATTAAGTTAACGTGAATATCTGATGTTTCTAGAATTCGTAAGTTAACTGTACTCTCCCCAGTATTCTCATCCGCATGAGCTGTTGTTGGCAGTACTTGCGGCGCTATTACACCTATAGCAAGAGTTGCTCCAGCTAGCATTTTTTTTGACTTTTTCACAAAAAATCCCCCTTATACAATTACCAGAAATAATGAAATGAATCCCTATCGGTCCATAATCACATACCTTTTTTCTTCTATTAGAGACACGATTTTCATTTCATCCTGCGCTAACGAGTAGTCCCCTTAAACGCTCGATTGATGAAGACTAACAATTAACGGGAGATAAAGCTCCCACTAAGTAGCATTTCACCTTATCTGACATTATCATATATAAAACTCTTTCGTATCGTCAATATTTTTTGACAAACTTCAACAAATTTTCTGTAAAGTTATTGTAAACTTTTCATAAACATATAATATGCCCTTACATTGCTAATACTGCTGAATATGATACAATTACCAATTACAAGGAGGATGAATTTATGAAAAAAGTCATCTTAATAGTTGTTTGTCTCCTCCTTCTAATCATTTCTTATTCTAATTTTGAAAAGAACGATGAGACAAAACAAAACGAACCTGAAGACAAAACAGAGAAAACATCTGCTCCAAGTTGGATTGATAAGCAAACAAACGACTCCTTTTATCACCTCGTATTAGGTGATTCACTCGCTAAAGGATATGGATCGACACAAGGTGGATTTGCTGAATTAGCTTCCAGACAAATAGAAGCACAAATTCATAAACCAATTACAGTAGAAAATCTTGGGATAAACGGCCTTACTACAGATCGTCTCGCTAAAAAAGTTCAATCAGAAGATGTAAAGCAAAAAATTAGAGCTGCAAATATAATTACGATTAATATTGGAGGAAATAATTTATTTCGCTTAAATCGTGATGTCGGTGTTATAGATGGTATTAAAATGTTAAATAAAGAAAAAGCTCATTTTGAAGCGGATATAAAAACTATTGTAAAGACAGTTCGAGATCAAAATCCGAACGCTTTACTCATTCTCTCAGAACTCTATAACCCGTTACAACTCGATGACTCCATCGCAAGTTATGCAGACATGTTTTTAGACGGATGGAATGAATCCGTTTATTCCATTTCAAAAGCAAATCAACCGTCTATCGTTTTACCAATTCGTAAATTAATATCGAATGATAAAAAAGATTTACTATTTGACCAAGTGCACCCAAATGATAACGGCTATGCGATTATTGCTAATACATTTACAAAGCAAGTGTTATCCTACAAATATTAAAGCTGCTGTGAAACAATTCTATTTTTATACCATGTCTTTTTTGTTACAATGAAAGTGGAAGGGGGCCTTTATATGGAATCACGCGAGTGGGAACGTATTGTTGATCATCTTCTTTCGCTAGTGCCTCTTTTTTATCGCAAATTTATGCTTCCTGGAGAATTTTCTTCTCAAAGACATATGCCGCCATCACATACACAAGTATTACTACTTTTGCATGAAAATGGCACATTAGCAGTTTCCGAAATCGGCAAGCGGCTAGCGATTTCAAGGCCTAACATGACACCTCTATTAAACAAACTTATTCAAGAGGAACTAATAGAGCGTCATTATAGCGAAAAAGATCGACGGGTCATTTTAATTTCTCTAACAGCTGAAGGGAAATTATTAGTAAATCAGTATCAGCAATTCATTTTAGACAAACTAAAAGAAAATTTCCAAACATTATCTGAGGAAGAGCGCGAAAAGCTCATTCAATCTCTTCAAACCATTCAAAATTTAATTTTGAAAACAAACGCATAAAGCTGCTTCTAAATAGAAGCAGCTTTATGATTCATAATAATTACCGTAGTATACATTTGAATATGGCCATGTCGTTAAATATGGTTTTTGATCTTGCGTCGATTGTTGTGGTGGTATTTGTGGCAATTGCTGAAATTGTTGCTGTTGATACACTCCAACTTGCTGTCTCAGATCGTTTACCGGATAATAATTTATATATGGGTATACTTGAGGTACATAGTAATAATACATCCATTCTCTCCCCCTTTTTCTTAAACATATTCAAAGGAGAAAATGAATGTGCCATTCTTTATATTTGTACAAGTGGTTCTCTCACTTTTTTCTTTCTGTTCTTCAAACGTAACTTACGATTCTTTTCATATAAATAATGCACAACGAAATATGAAACTACACCGAATACAACTCCTAAAATTGTCATTCCAATTAATACATATACTTCACTCTGTAATAAGCTCTTTAACATCGTAAAAATGTGACTTGAAAACAAGTCCGATATCGTAAATGGTTCATGATGTATTTGTTGTACATGAAATGGATAAATCATTTTCCCTAGCGCATACGCAAGCGGAAATAAAAACACTGGGAGAAACGATATTTTCCCAATAATATTGCCAATAACTGCAGCAGGAAATGATCCTTTTGCTAATCGAACGATTGGATAAAATATTACATATACGAGCGATGCTGTATAAATTACTAACATTTCTAAACCAAAACCAATAGCAAAACCTAACGACACTTTCTTTGCTCCTTCTGGCGATCGAAGCAACTTATAATATTGAAACTTTAATATTCTCCACATCCGCTGAAAAAACGAATATGTTTGCTTAGTTGTTTTCACTCTCATCATCTCTTTAACTATATTTTATATGTAGTATGTCCTTACACGCACTGAATAACAAATTTAGTTTTCTCTTTCTATTATAAATGATATAAAAATGATTAACCAAATATACATCCGACATTTTAATATAAAAAACCTTCCTTTTAGGAAGGTTCTTCTACATTATTAAATAAACTTACTAATAATGCTTTTTGAGCATGTAATCGATTACCAGCTTGCTCAAAAACGATAGACTGTGGTCCATCAATAATTTCTCCTGTTACTTCTTCTTCACGATGAGCAGGTAAACAGTGTAAGAAACGATATGTTTGCTTTGCATGCATAACAAGTTCTTTATTGATTTGATAAGGTTGAAATAAAGTATATTTCTCTTCTTCTCCATCTTGCCCCATACTCATCCAAACATCAGTATAAATAAAATCTGCTTCCTGTACCGCTAATTCAGGATTATGCAAAATTTCAATTTCAGCGCCTGTTTCTTTAGCAATCGCTAACGCTTTTTTAACAATTTCCTCATTCGGTTCATACCCTACGGGTGTTGCCACAGTCATATTCATTCCGACTTTTGCACTCGCTAACAGTAACGAATGACACACATTATTCCCATCACCTACAAAAGCCAATTTAATTCCTTTAAATGTATTCACTTCTTCATATATCGTCATTAAATCTGCTAATGCTTGACAAGGATGATGATCATCCGTTAATCCATTAATAACAGGAATGCTCGATTCTTTTGCCAACTCTTCTACATCCGCGTGTGAGAATGTACGTATCATAATCCCATCAATATAATGAGACAGTACTTTCGCAGTATCAGAAACGGTCTCTCCTCTTCCGATTTGCATCTCCTTCCCACTTAAAAACATTCCATGTCCTCCGAGCTGTACCATTCCTGCTTCAAAAGATACACGAGTACGAGTTGAATGTTTATCAAAGATAAGCCCTAATATTTTACCTTGTAATAAAGGCTCTTGCTTATTCTTTTTTAAATATATAGCGAACTCAATTAAAGAAATAATTTCTTCTTTCGTTAATTCTTCTAGTGTTAAAAGATCTTTCGTATTTAATTTCGGTACTTGTACAGTTGACATGAAATTTCCCCCTTATATGATTGATACGTTTTTTGTACAAACTACTTTTTTTATCATATATACTGCCTGTTCTAACTCTTCATTCGTTACAATGAGTGGCGGTAATAGTCTTATGACATTCGGCCCTGCTTGTAATACGAGTAGCCCGTCTTTTTCAAGTTGTTCTATAAAATTTGAAACTTCATGCTTATATTCGATTCCAATCATAAGCCCCTTGCCACGAATATTTTGAATACATTCGACATGACATAACTCTTCTTGCAATCTCTTTAATACGTATTCGCCCTTTTCCTGTACGTCTTTTAAAAAGGATGGTTCCTTGCTTACCTGTAACACTTCTTTCGCAGCAGTCATCGCAATATAATTCCCTCCAAAAGTTGAACCGTGTGATCCCGCATTAAAAGAAGAGCCCAGTTCTTTCCTACCAATTACTGCTCCAACGGGAATACCATTTCCAAGAGCCTTAGCGATAGTAACGATATCAGGTTTTATTCCCATTTGTTCGTAAGCGAATAGTGTTCCGGTTCTTCCTATACCCGTTTGTACTTCGTCTATAATAAATAGAGAACCGTACTTATTACATAATATTTCGATTTCTTTCAAAAAAAACGAATCAGCTAGTATGACTCCGCCCTCTCCTTGAACAACTTCTATCATTACTGCCGCAACTTCTTCATTCATTACTTCCTCTAATGCTTGTATATCGTTAAAAGGGATATGTAAAAAAGACGGAAGTAGTGGACCAAACCCTTCTTTCACCTTATCTTGACCTGTTGCACTCATCGTTCCAAATGTTCTACCGTGAAAAGACTGCTCACATGTTACGACTAGAGATTTTCCAGTATGCTTACGAGCTAGCTTTAAAGCTGCTTCATTCGCCTCTGCCCCGCTATTACAAAAAAACACATAATCTAATGCTGTATTTTCTGTTACTAACGATGCAACCTCTTCTTGTAAGGAGTTTGTAAATAAATTCGATATATGCCATATGTCTCCAAGTTGCTTTTCAACCGCCTTTACAACAGTAGGATGACAATGTCCTAAATTACATACTCCAATACCGGAAGTGAAATCTACATATTGCTTACCATGTTTATCAATAACTTTCGTTCCATTCCCCTTTACAAACTCAACGTTTCTTCTTCCATACGTTTGAAAAAGATGACTCGTCATACAATACTCACGCCTTTCGTTACCGTCGTTCCGATACACTCGCCTGTGACCTCAGTAAAATCCTTTGTACCATTCACAATACTTACCTTTTGTACTCCCATTTTTAATGATGTAAGTGCCGCCTGTACTTTCGGAATCATCCCGCCTGTAATAACACCTTTTTCTATAAAAGTTGCAATCTCAGACTCATCTGTTTTCTTTACCAATTTCCCTTCATGTAATATCCCATCTACATCTGTAATGAAAATAAGTTCTTTTGCGGATAGCGCATCCGCAATCCCAGCTGCAGCAGTATCCGCATTTATGTTATACACCTCATTACCATTTATTCCGATTGGGGCAATAACAGGAATATAATTCATATCTATTAATTTTTTTAATAAGGTTGTTTCTACATAACTTACCTCTCCTACATATCCTATTTCTTCGCTGACAGGTTGAACTTGAAGTAAATTACCATCACACCCTGAAAGCCCTACGGCCAGTAAATTATTCTTTTGTAAATTCATTACAAACTTTTTATTTGTACTACCACATAGCACCATTTGAACAACATCCCTCACTTCTTTTGGTGTTACTCGTAATCCATCTCTTTTTTCCACTTTGATATGACACTCTTTTAATTTGGCATCAATTTCTGGGCCACCACCATGGACAATCACTACCTTATACTTCTGTTGCAATTTCTTTATACAACCAAAAAACACATGATTTAATTGATCCAACATGCTACCGCCGCATTTAATTACGATATAATCACTCATCTTCTCTCTCCTTATGTACGATAACAAGCGTTTATTTTTACATAATCATAACTTAAGTCGCATCCCCAAGCTGATCCGGTCTCTTTTCCTACATGTAAATACACATCAATAATAATTTCATGTTCTTTTAATTTCTTTTTCATTTCCTCTTCAGAAAATATTTGAGGTTCACTATTTTTTAGCACAACGATAGATTGAAGAGTAATATCAATTGTATTTGGATTAATCGTTACTTCACTTTGTCCAATACTGCTAATAATTCGCCCCCAATTTGGGTCTTCACCGTGTATTGCGGTTTTCACAAGACTTGAACCAACTATTTGCTTTGCAATTTTCTTTGCCTCTTCACTCGCTTTAGCCCCTAGCACATTTACTTCTATTAACTTCGTAGCACCTTCACCATCTTGTGCAATTTTTTTTGCTAAATCTTCACATACCTTCTGTAAAGTAAATACGAAAGTTTCCCAATCTGTGTGTTCCATATTGATTGGTTTCGTTTCCGACAATCCACTTGCCATAACGATGACCATATCATTTGTAGAAGTATCTCCATCTACCGTAATTTGGTTAAATGTATGATTCGTAATTTGTGATAATGCTGTTTGCAATACTTCATGCTCTATATTGGCATCTGTTGTAATAAAACTAAGCATCGTTGCCATATTCGGATGAATCATTCCTGAACCTTTAGCAACACCAGCGATAGTCACTTCTTTTCCATCAATAATCATCTCATAACAAGTTTCTTTCGTTATAAGATCCGTCGTTAAAATTGCTTCACAAAAAGAATGAGCTTCACTTACTTCTTTTGTCGGTATAAGAGATGTAACTCCCTTGCGAATGCTATCCATCGGTAATAGTACTCCAATTACACCAGTTGAAGCGACCGCAACGTAATTTTCTTTCATCCCAAAATGTTCTGCCCCTAATGCGCGCATCTCGTAAGCGTCTTGCAAACCTTTCATTCCTGTACAAGCATTTGCATTTCCGCTATTAACGATAATTGCTTGTAATTTCCCTTCAGTTGCTATACTATCTTTCGTTACTTGCAGGGGTGCTGCTTGTATTTGATTTGTTGTATAAACAGCGGCGCACGATGCTGGTACGTCACAAACGATTGCACCTAAATCCTTTTTCTCCTTTTTCAAACCATTGCTAGTACCGATTGCCGAAAAGCCTTTCGGCGTTACAATTGAACCACTTTCTAATTTTGTAATAGACGCTACTTTAATCATCATGTCCCCCTTATGGATAAAGCGGCATATGCTGTAAACCTGTTGTCTCTTCCAATCCCGCTAATACATTTGCGTTTTGAATCGCTTGCCCAGCCGCACCTTTCATCATATTGTCTATAACAGAAACGACCGTAACTCTTTCTGTTCTTTCATCGTAAGCTACCCCAATATCACAATAATTTGAGCCCCTTACTTCTTTCAGACTTGGAAATTCTCCATGAGAGCGAACTCGAACGAAAGCTGAGTATTCATACGTTTCTTCATACAATTTTTGAAGCTGCTCTATTTTCATTTCCTTTTTCACTTTCGCATAAAGTGTAATCATAATCCCCCGTGATATCGGTATTAAATGTGTACTAAACGTGATTGGCTTCATTTCACTATTCCACTCTGCAAGCATTTGCTCAATCTCAGGAATATGCTGATGCTGATTAACTTTATAAATGTGTAAGTTATCATATAACTCAGGAAAGTGAGCCATTGTTGTTGGCGTTTTGCCCGCTCCAGATACTCCTGATTTCGCATCAATAATAATGGAATCTTCTTCAATTATGCCGCTACGCATTAACGGCGCTATCGCTAATAATACAGCTGTAGCAAAACATCCTGGGTTTGCAATTAAATCTGCATTTTGAACCTCAGACCTTTTCCATTCACTTAGCCCATATACTGCTTTCCTAAGAATTTCTTCTTGTGCAGCTGGCCTTTTATACCACAGTTCATATGATGAGGGATCTATCATACGAAAGTCTCCAGATAGGTCAATTACTTTTAAACCTACCTGTAATAATTTTGGAGTTAATTCTGCCGATACACCTGCTGGGGTTGCTAAAAATACAATTTCTGCTTCCTTCTCTATTTCCTCCACATCAATTTCTTGTAACGTATGGACAAGGATATTTCGAAAATGTGGATATACATTCGCTATACACTCACCAACTTGCGAAAAAGAATGGAGAGATGATATCGAAAAATACGGATGCTGCTCTAATAACCGAATTAATTCAATACCTCCATATCCAGTTGCTCCAATAATTGCGACTTTCATAAGTTCCTCCTCATATTGATTCTTTAGATTAAGTATGATTATAATATTGTATATTTATAGAGTCAATTAAATATTTATAAATTTTTAAAACTAAAAAAACTTAATTTTACTAGAAAAACAATATACTCAACCGAATTTTTATACAAGAATAGTGCATGGTAGTTTTTTCATTTCACTTCAAGTACAATAAAACAATACATACGTACATACAGGCGGGGAAAAATATGAACGAAAAGTTAATTGAGAAAATGATTATAAAAAGTTTTCAGCAATATCAATGCAATCCTGTATCAAAAGAGGATCAGGAAATGTTAGTAAAACATATTCAAGTGATTATTCATTCGAATAATGAAATTGACGTATACGAGGCAATTGAGGATACCGTTTACGATTATGTGACTGGAAAATAAAAAAAATAGGAGATTTCCATATGGAAATCTCCTATTTTTTACTTAATGATTTTCCTGCTACACGTTCAAATAAACCAGGGAATAACGCATAGAGCTTAGGCCCCATTCCCATCCACTTCGGCAAATTCACTTCACGTTTTTTCGTTTGCATCGCCTTTACGATTTGTTCTGCTACATATGTTGGTTTTAACATGTAACGTCCCATATTTTTTACATATGTACCAGATTGATCAGCTATTTCAAAAAAGTTCGTATCTATCGGTCCTGGGTTAATTGCTGTTACATAAATATCTGTATTCGATAATTCCATGCGCAAACTATTCGTAAACCCTAATACGGCATGTTTCGTTGCTGCATACGCACTCGATTTCGGAGTTGCAATTTTCCCAGCAAGTGAAGCTATATTAATTATATGTCCTTCATTTCTTTTTACCATATAAGGTAATACCGCTTTCGTACAAGCTACTAGTCCAAATACATTTACTTGGAACATATCCTTTACTTCATCCATTGATGCCTCTTCAAACGTTTTAAAAATACCAAAACCCGCATTGTTTACCAATATATCAATACGTCCCACTTCTTGTAATACCTTTGAAAAAACAGATTGTACTTTCGTCTCTTCACTTACGTCTAATACATAATAATAGCAAGGCGTATTATAAGTTTTTTTTATTTTGTCTGCTAACGCTTGTAGTTTCTCCTCTGTTCGAGCCATTAATACTGGAGTCGCTCCCTGCTCTGCAACTTGCATTGCAACTTGCTCTCCAATTCCACTAGAAGCGCCTGTAATGACGATTACTTTTTCTTGTAAGCGTCCTGTCATTGCTGTCACCTACTTTGCATAATAAATCAATTGTTGCGAAGATTCATCAATCATCACTTGTTGATTATATGCTAAAAAGTCTAATTGTCCAACAGTTTCGGAGATAGTAAGCGGCAATTGTTCTTTATATAATACTGGAAATAGCTTCACACATACTTCAAATGCTGTCATCGGTTTTTCCTTTAATAACTCAAGTACTTTAAATGCACGTGTTTCTTGCTTTTGTAACCTCGTTTCAATAAGTTGTTTCACATTTAGAACATCTTCCCCATGCCCTGATAAAATACGTGAAATATTCATTTCACTTAAACGTTTTAACGTTTGATTGTATTGTAGCAATGGACGTGCTCTTTCCGTTTGCCCTTCATATGGTGGTTCTAATATTGGATTTGAAGAAATATGACTAATGAGAGCATCCCCACCAATTAATATCCCATCGGATTCTCTATATAAAGAAATATGAGTAGAAGCATGACCTGGGGTTTCAATTACTGTAAACCCAGGTAAAGAATCAATACGATCCCCCTCTCTCACAGTATGTGTTAACGATCTATTACAAGAATATTTAAGTGTCCTTGTCGTCAATAATGCCTCGTCATTCAAAAATGCTGCTGGAACACCGAACTGCAAGGCTGTCTCTCTAAAAAACTCATGATACCGCTTTAAAAACTCTGGATTTTGCGTGATCCACGGCTCATTCCAAGGGTGTCCAATAATATTCGTTTTCTCAGAAAATATATTTAAAAGTCCACAATGATCCGCATGATGATGCGTAATCACTACCGTTTCAATATCTTCTATCGTATAACCTAATGCACCTAATTGACTTTCTAACGCATTTTTTGCCTCTTCTGTATTCGTCCCTGTATCAATTAATGTTAATGTCTCCCCCTCAACTAAAAACACATTCACAGTCTCAACTGCAAATGGCACAGGAATCTCCATTCGGTGAATCGCCGTCATGCTTAGCCCCCCTGACTCTTTCCGGTTCAAAAATGAATACCTCTTCAGTTTACAACTTCTACATAAATTTGTCATTATTTTCAGATAAAAAGAGGTGTTTTCTATAAAAAACCGAATGTATGTACATTTATAAGTATTTCTAACCAAGTTTAAAGGAGGAACATCATGTCTATTCAAAACATATCCTTTCTCGGTGCAGGCTCTATTGCCGAAGCGATTATTGGTGGATTGTTACACGCAAATGTAGTTAAAGGAGAACAAATTACCGTAAGTAATCGTTCTAACGAGACAAGGTTACAAGAGCTACATACAAAATATGGTGTCAAAGGTACGCATAACAAAAAAGAACTACTTGCTAATACAAATATTCTTTTTCTAGCAATGAAACCAAAGGATGTTGCAGAAGCGCTTACCCCTCTTAAAGAATATATAAATAAGGATTTGCTTATTATTTCGTTATTAGCAGGTGTTTCTACTCACTCGATTAGAAACCTACTTCAAAAAAACGTTCCGATCATTCGTGCAATGCCAAATACATCTGCCGCTATTTTAAAATCAGCTACCGCTATTTCGCCTTCAAAACATACAACAGCGGAACATATTCAAACTGCAAAATCTTTATTTGAAACGGTCGGTCTCGTCTCTGTTGTAGAGGAAGAAGATATGCATGCTGTCACTGCATTGTCTGGAAGTGGACCAGCTTATATTTATTACGTAGTAGAGGCGATGGAAGATGCCGCAAAAAAAATTGGTTTAAAAGAAGATGTTGCAAAATCGCTTATTCTTCAGACGATGATTGGTGCTGCTGAAATGCTAAAAGCAAGCGAAAAACACCCTTCTATTTTGCGAAAGGAAATTACATCTCCTGGCGGAACTACCGAAGCAGGCATTGAAGTATTACAGGAAAATAAATTTCAACAAGCACTCGTTTCTTGTATTACACAGGCAACGAAACGATCACATGATCTTGGAAAAACATTGGAACAACTCACAAAAGAAAAATAAAAATGGAGCTCAATCTTACTTGAGCTCCATTTTTTATCATCATATACTTTTAGTTATTACTCTTTCCAAAAATCTCTTCTTGTAGACGACGACCTGTCGGTGTTGCTGCAAGCCCGCCTTCAGCTGTTTCACGAAGTGCTACTGGCATCGTTTGTCCGATTCTAAACATTGCCTCAATCACTTCATCACATGGAATTGTACTCGTTACACCAGCTAATGATAAATCCGCTGAAATCATCGCATTTGAAGCACCCGCTGCATTACGCTTTACACAAGGTACTTCTACAAGTCCTGCAACAGGATCGCACACTAAACCAAGCATATTCTTTAATGAAATTGCCATCGCTGTAGCTGCTTGATCTGGTGTTCCACCAGCCATCTCAACTGCTGCTGCCGCTGCCATTCCACTTGCTGAACCAACTTCTGCTTGGCATCCTCCTGCCGCACCAGAAATACAAGCATTATTCGCAACTACCATACCGAAAGCTCCTGCTGTAAATAAAAATTCAATCATTTCTTCACGTGTAGGTTGTAATTTTTCTTTCAGTGCAAACAGTACACCTGGCACTGTTCCAGCAGAACCTGCTGTTGGTGTTGCACAAATAATCCCCATCGCCGCGTTTACTTCATTTGTTGCAACAGCTTTACTCACTGCGTCCAAAATCGTATCTCCAGATAAGCCTTTTCCGCTCTTCATATACGCTTGAACTTTTACAGCATCACCGCCAGTTAAACCAGTTGGTGATTTCACGCCGCGAATACCACGTTCTACTGCTTGTTCCATCACGACTAAGTTCTTTTCCATACCAGCAATTACTTCTTCACGTGAAATATGTCTTGTTTCCATTTCACATTGAATCATAATTTCTGCGATTTTTACATTTTGTTCTTTAGCTTGCGCCACTAGTTCCGCTGCGTTCCGAAACATGGTGTGTCCCCCCTGCAATTAATCCATAATAGTTACTTGACAAATATTTTGTTGCCCTTTTATTTCTTCAATCACTTCATCTGCTAACAATTCATCTGTTTCAATGACCATAAGCGCTCTTCTTCCTTTTTCTTTACGAGAAACGCTCATTGTACTAATGTTAATCTCGTGTTTCGCAAGAATGGAAGCTACAGCTGCGATAGCACCAAAGCGATCGTTATTTACAATAAGTAGTGCTGGACTCGTGCCTGTTAATTGAAGATCGAATCCGTTTAATTCTACAACTTCAATTTTACCGCCACCAATTGAGCAAGCAACAACTTCAATTTCCTCTTCACCTTTATACAGACGAATTTTCGCTGTATTTGGATGCGGAGCATTTGCATCTTCTTCAATGAATTCCACTTCAATCCCGCGTTCTTTTGCAATATCTAACGCACTTGGAATACGTAAATCATCTGTTTCAAATCCAAGTATTCCACCGATTAGCGCTACATCCGTACCGTGACCACGGTATGTTTTTGCAAATGAACCATATAATGAAATGCTAACTCTCTCTGGCTCATGACGAAACAGCTGACGAGCAACTTGCCCCATTCTTGCCGCGCCTGCTGTATGTGAACTTGATGGACCAATCATAACCGGACCAATAATATCAAACACTGAGCGGTACTTCATCATAACTCCCCCTAAACCTCTATGAAAAAAATTTATTCTACTATTTTATTAAGCTGCCACATTTGTTGCTGTTCCAGTTCTACCACGAATTTGTTCCGCTATACGAATTGGATAGTTTTTGAATAAAATGAACCAATATCCTGAAATAATACCAGATACCATAATACATAAGAAATATAGCATTACTTTCATTTAAAACGATATAAGATAACCAGCAATAAATCCTGGTAGCAATCCAAAGTTTAACACAGAAGCCATTGCAAGCATAGCATAAACAGGTGATATAACCATTGTTAATACAACTAAATTTGCACCCGCTACTCAACCTAGACTACCTGCTGATGTTCTGAACTCTTTTAAAGAGTGGTATACCAATTAAATCCCCACCAACTTATTATTAAAAAAGCTTCTACTAAAGCACTTGCAACAGCTACACTAGCTAATCATACCGTTTAGCTAAAAAGTAAAAAAGACTTAGTACAAATAATGATATCTTTCCTATTATAATCTCCATATTACTCTCTCATGTTTTAGTCAACTTCACTTGTTACGACAATGACTAATATGCATGTGACTTATAATAAATTGTAATCTGCCCTCATTATAGCTTGTTTTTTATAAAACGCTTACTTTTGTTGAATTTTAAAAGTTCTGAATAAAAGTCCCTTTCTGCTATTTGTATTACTTGTATGTCATCTGACTTATATAACAGTTTTTCTAAATAATCATTATTACGTATTTTTATCCTATATATTCAAACCATTCTAAGTTTCTGTATCATCCAAGTTTAAGTATAAAATAATAACAGTTTTATTTTTAAAATTTTTTAGACATAAAAAAATGGTAACCTAATGTTACCATTTTTCCAAAAATCATTATTTTTCTACTGGAAATGATTTTAAATCTGTCGCTATTTCTGTATTAGGAAATAACTCTCGTGCCTCTTTCAATAATTCCTTATATGTATCTCCTTGATAACGAGAACTAATGTGAGTTAATATTAATCGTTTCGCATTTGCATGAAGTGCAATGCTCGCAGCTTGCTTAGATGTGGAATGAAAATAATCATGCGCTTGTTGTTCATCGTCTGCCGCAAAAGTTGCTTCATGAACAAGTACATCAGCATTTTGTGCTAGCTCTCTACTCGCTTCGCAATATCGTGTATCACCTAAAATGGTAATAATTCTTCCCTTTTGAGGCGGACCGATAAAATCTTTTCCATTTAGTATCGTACCATTCTCTAATTCAACTACTTCTCCATCTTTTAAACGCTTAAAGATTGGCCCTGGTTTCACTCCCATTTCGAGCAATTTATCGACTAAAAGAACACCTTGTATATCTTTCTCTACAATACGATATCCAAAACATTCAATGCCATGTGACAATTTTTTCGTTTCTACATAAAACTCATTATCTTCAAACACAGTACCTTCTTCTGTTATCTCAACGATTTCAAGTGGATATTTCACATGTGTCGTACTTACTGATAATGCCACTTCAATAAATTGTTTAATTCCTTTTGGTCCGTACACTGTTAATTTTGTTGTTCCACCTTGAAACGAACGGCTACCCAATAAACCCGGCAATCCAAAAATATGATCGCCATGTAAATGCGTAATAAATATTTTTTCAATGCGGCGTGGACGTACAGACGTATGTAGTATTTGATGTTGCGTCGCCTCGCCACAGTCAAATAACCAAGTCTGTCCTCGTTCTTCTAACAACTGCAAAGCAATTGCTGAAACATTCCTTCCTTTTGAAGGAACACCTGCACCAGTTCCTAAAAATACAAATTCCACTTTCTTTCCTCCAGCTCTTTATATAATCTATCTTTCATCTTACGGAATGTTATTTCAAATGGCAAATTGAATTTACATAACCAATCATCTAGACAACTATATAACACGAACGTTATACTCAAAAAATTTAGCTATCGTTCGTGTTTTGTGGTAAAATGATTGTACTACATTTTAAGGGAGCGTTTTATTATGAAAGAAGTATTTCGTTTACAAACTGATTTTTCATCTTCATTTGATCGCTGGGTAAGTTCTTTCGTGTCTGATCACCCAGCACAATTAGAATGGACGACTTTAAAAGAATTAATCCATGAATATACAACATCACATACAAATGAGACATTACCAACATATATTTCTTCAGCTTTAACATATTACGCACAACGCGTTTCAACAACAAATAACTCAGAAATTGTTATTTTTGAAAATCCTACAATCTCATAATCTATTATAAAAAGCACTGTAATGAGTGCTTTTTATTTATGTTCATTATTTTTTATTTTTCCAACTTATTCTCAAAAAATACAACTTATTTCATACTATATACCCTTCATAAATCTATTTGATTTTTCAAAAAAACAGATTAAAAAGATATTGACACTACGATTTTACAGTGCTAACATTCAACATGTAATTGAATATGGTCTCTGTTAGGTGAGGCTCCTGTATAGAGAAACGCTGCTGCCCAAAAATGTCGAGAGACGCCAATGGGTCAACAGGAAAGGTCGGAATGAAGGCCTTTTTTAACGTAGCTGGTTTCAGTACCTATGCTATACAGTGCTAAAACTCAACGAGGGAGAGGTGCATGTATTTTGTCATACACAAAAACTGTTTTTAGCTATGTTTACTAACAGGCTTTCGTGTGGACGTTTTTTAACTGTGAATTCAGACCTTTACTCGTTGTGAGTAAAGGTCTTTTTTATGTCTTTATGCACCTGACTATGAAACAAACATAGCATATTCAGAAACTATTAAATTGGACGGAGGTGAGGAACAGTGGCAAGTGATGATTCGGCCCAGATACCCATATGTTTTACGTTCATATTTCATCATGTAGGTAGGAAAGAAGCTGTTCCTCCTAATTTTAAATAGTCGAGTAACAGATTGTTTCCTCCTTCATGACAAAGGAGGAACTACCGATGTTAAATTTACAAAGACAAGAAGCAAAGCATGCTTACGATCAAGATAGCATGCAAACAAATAACAAAGTATTAGTGGAAGTTGCAACACAAGATATAAACTCTGCATTAAAACTTCTAGAAACTACAGAAAATGGACTCTCTAAACAAGAAGCGTCCCGTAGACTTTCTTTATATGGTCCGAACGAAATTGCTCATAATAAAACATTGCCGTGGTACATTCAATTTCTGCTGGCATTTAAAAATCCATTTATTTTTGTTTTATTAGCTCTTGGAGCGCTCTCTTTTTTCACAGATGACATGCAAGGAACAATTGTCGTATCTGTAATGGTACTTCTAAGTTCAACGATTCGCTTTTTACAAGAATTCCGCTCTCAAAAAGCCGCGGATAAATTAAAGGCTATGGTTCGAACAACCGCGAGCGCCTTTAGAATAGATGGATTTGTACACGAAACAAAAAACGTAACGAATTTAAATCGAAATTATACAATAGAAATTCCAATTGAAGAACTTGTACCTGGCGATATTATTTCACTTTCAGCCGGTGACATCGTTCCAGCTGATGTGCGTATTTTATCGGCTAAAGATTTATTTGTTAATCAGTCTTCATTAACCGGGGAAGCACTTCCTGTAGAAAAATACGAAAACTGCTACCATACAGAAAACAAGAATATCTTACCAAAAAATATGAAAAAAAATTTCAATCCACTCGATATGGAAAACCTTTGCTTTATGGGTACGAATATTGTAAGTGGTAGCGCAAAAGCGGTTGTCGTTTCAACAAGTACCGATACGTATTTCGGCTCTTTAGCGAATAAAGTAATCGGGAAGCGCGCAGAAACAAGCTTTGATAAAGGTGTAAACAAAGTAAGCTGGCTCTTAATTACATTCATGCTTATTATGGCGCCCATTGTCCTTCTCATTAATGGATTCACAAAAGGTGATTGGCAAGAAGCTTTCTTCTTCGCTATCGCTATTGCAGTTGGTCTTACACCTGAAATGTTACCAATGATTGTAACTGCTAATTTAGCTAAAGGTGCTGTGAACATGTCTAAGCAAAAAGTTATTGTAAAACAGCTAAATTCTATTCAAAACTTAGGCGCGGTGAACATTCTTTGTACAGATAAAACTGGGACATTGACAGAGGATAAAGTTGTTCTTGTTAGACATTTAGATCCTACTGGTAATACATGCGATCGTGTATTACAGTTTGCATATTTAAATAGCTTCTATCAAACCGGATTGAAAAATTTAATAGATAAAGCTGTTATTGAGCATACAGAAGAAAAACAAAAGTTCGACCCTTCAAGGTTTCAAAAACTAGATGAAATTCCATTTGATTTTGCCCGCCGTCGCATGTCCGTCATCGTCAAAGACATCTCAGGTGAACATACAATGGTTTGTAAAGGTGCCGTAGAAGAAATTTTATCCATTTGTAACTACACTGAATCAAACGGAAAGATTGTTCAACTGACCGAGGAAATGCGCTCAAATGTCAAACAACTAAGTGAGACATTGAATGGCGAAGGTATGCGTGTAATTGCTGTAGCTTATAAAAAAGATAGAAAAATAAATGATAAAGAGTACACAGTAAAAGATGAAACTAATATGATTCTCGCTGGATATATTGGCTTTTTAGATCCACCGAAACCATCTGCAGCTGTTGCTATTCAAGCATTACAGAAACATGGTGTACAAGTAAAAATTTTAACTGGTGATAATGAAATTGTTACAAAAAAAGTTTGTAAAGAAGTTGGATTGGATATTGGTGAGCCTATCCTTGGCTACGAGATTGATTCTTTACCAGATAAAGCATTAGCAAAACTAGCCGAAGAAACAACAGTGTTCGCAAAACTAAATCAAATGCAAAAATCTCGCATTATTCGTGCCTTACAGGGGAACGGTCATACAGTAGGTTATATGGGGGATGGTATTAACGATGCCGTAGCACTACGGGATGCTGACGTTGGAATATCTGTTGATACTGCAACTGATATCGCAAAAGAGTCTTCCGATATTATTCTACTTGAAAAAAGTTTAACTATATTAGAAGCGGGTATTTTAGAAGGACGCACTACGTTCGGAAATATTTTAAAATATATTAAAATGACGGCTAGCTCTAACTTTGGAAATGTATTTAGTGTGTTAGTGGCAAGTGCTTTCATTCCCTTTTTACCGATGCTTGCCATTCACCTTTTAATTCAAAACTTGCTTTACGATATTTCACAGCTGTCTATTCCATGGGACAAAATGGATAAAGAATTTTTAGAAAAACCGAGAAAATGGGATACTGCAAACTTACGGAACTTCATTATTTGTATCGGTCCAATTAGTTCCATATTTGATATTATCACATACGTAGTCATGTGGAATGTCTTCGGTGCAAATACACCTAGCGAACAATCATTATTCCAATCTGGTTGGTTTGTCGTTGGACTGCTCACACAAACTTTAATCGTTCACACGATAAGAACACAGAAGATTCCATTCATTCAAAGTACTGCATCAGCACCGGTACTTTTATTAACCGCTTGTATTATGGCAATCGGAATTTATATTCCATTCTCACCGCTTGGTGCGGCCGTTGGTTTACAAGCATTACCACTTAGCTATTTCCCTTGGCTAGTAGGAATACTATTAGGCTATGCTTTCTTAACACAATTCCTGAAAAAAGTTTATATTAAAAAGTTTCATAGCTGGTTATAAAGTGAAACTTTAATCAGTGGGGGTCTTACTGCCCGCAAATAGCGGGATAAAAACGAGAATGAGTGGTACTCCCCACTCATTCTTAAAAACATCACACGTACTTATATGTATGGAGGTGACCATGATGGTATGGTATGACATTGTATTAAGATTATTTATCGCAATTATTATAGGTGCTTGCATCGGAATGGAAAGGCAATGGAGACACCGGATGGCCGGTTTACGGACAAATGCTCTCGTATCACTTGGTGCCTGTATATTTGTTTTATTATCCGTCATGCTTGATCATGATGCTAGCCCCTCACGTATTGCTGCTCAAGTTGTTAGTGGGATTGGCTTTTTAGGAGGCGGTGTGATTATCCGTGACGGTTTTAGTATTAGAGGATTAAATACTGCGGCTACTTTATGGTGTGCTACTGCTGTCGGTACTCTTACAGGCGCTGGTTTTCTCCTTGCAGCTATATTAGGTGCAGCCGGCGTTTTACTAGCAAATATACTACTTCGCCCGATCGCTCTCTTTATGAATAAAAAATCAAAAGAAGAATCACCTGAACAAACAAACTACTTCCTTTCTCTTACTTGTTCCGAAGAAAATGAAGCACATATTCGTTTTTTACTCATGCACATGGTAAGTACAGAAGGTCTCGGTTTAAAAGAGTTATATAGTGAAGATGTAGATTCTAAGCAAAAAGTCTGTATACAGGCTACATTACATTGCAAGACAAATGCGGCTATCTTAATTGAAAAAATAGTAAGTAGAATGTTATTAGAATCTGGCGTTACTGCTGCTGGGTGGAGGACTTCTTTAGATTTAGAAGCAAGTTAAATATGAAAGGTGTCATGCTATTTACTACTTCATGACACCTTCTACATAAACTTATTTTCTAACTTTTGTTGAAACGACTTCTCTTGCTTACGTAGTAGTTGACTACCTCGTTGTAAAAGCGGTGTTCCATACTTATCATTAATTTGATCAATGACAGCAAGTAGCGGTTCTTTTTTCGCATCCTCTTCAAATGAAAACAAATCTAATTGTTTCACCGATTCTGTCTTCCACTCTATTTCAGTAGCTGTAACACCTAATAAACGAACGGAATCACCGTCCCAATGTTGCTTCCATAAACGGGATGCTGCTTGAAAAATATCGCGTTCTTCCCAAATTGCATTTTTCAATTGCTTACTCCGTGTTACCGTTCGCCTATCATGGTATTTAATCATAATTTGAATATTATAGCTGACAAGAGTTCGCTTTTGTAATCTTTTACTCACTGATTTTGATAAACGTTCTAACATATCAAGTAACTCTTTCTCTTCATCCATATCCTTTGAAAAGGTCGTCGAATTACCGACACTTTTATGCTGTCCCATTTGACTCGGATCAACTTCTCTATTATCCATACCTTTTGCACGCCTTTGTAAATCAACACCGTGCTTTCCAATTTTAGCGCGAATGATATGCTCGTCTCCCTTTGCCAATTGTTCAATTGTCTGTATATGAATATCATTTAATTTTTCAGCTGTTTTCTCACCAATTCCATGCATGGCTCCAACTGGAAGTGGCCAAATCAATTCTGGAATATCACGTTTTCGAAGTACAGTAATACCAAGTGGCTTTTTCATATCTGAAGCGGTCTTTGCTAGAAAAAGATTTGGAGCAATTCCAATACTACACGGAAGCTGTAACTCTGTTAACAACGCTTGTTGAATCATCTTTGCTATTTCAAGAGGCGAACCGAGTGCATAGCAATCTGTAATATCTAAATATCCTTCATCTATAGAGACTGGTTGTATCTTTTCTGTAAAACGGGAAAGGATTTGAAACATTTGAAATGAAGCTTCACGATATAATGTAAAATTTGGATGCCTTACAACTAATTGTGGGCATAACCTTTTCGCTTCCCAAAGAGGCATCGTCGTACGTATTCCATATTCTCTCGCCTCATAACTACACGTTATAATAATTCCTTTTCTCTCTTTTTCATTTCCAGCAACCGCTAATGGCTTTCCTTGTAATGATGAATCATGAGCAATTTCAACAGATGCGAAAAAACAATTCATATCCACATGTAAAATAACACGGCCATTTTTCGGATACATTTCTCGCATAGTACTCCCCCCTCAAAAGAACATTCGTTCCTTCATTATACCAAATTCATGTACAATATAATAATTACTTATTCTTTTTATCCTTATTTTTGCTATACTTAATACGAAATATGGATATTATTGTAAAACGAGTGACTTATTATGAAATCTAATAGTAAACTTAACTCTACCTTTCTCATTATTATATTAATCCTCTTAATTAATTACTTACTACTCCCCATTTTTAATATTAATACAGCTGGACTCCTCCCTCGTTTACTAAGTATCGTAACAACTTATATACTGCCATGGATTTTCTTATATTGGTTTATCCGCCTAGTGAAAGCAGTTGAATCAAAATAAAAAAGACGTGTAAACCATAATTGGTTCACACGTCTTTTTTATTTTATTACTTCGCTACTTCTTCAATAATTGCAACAACTAATTCTGCTGTTTTCACTAATTCTTCAACAGGAATCTTCTCGTTTGTTGTATGAATTTCTTCATAACCAACCGCTAAGTTAACTGTTGGAATACCGTGTCCTGCAATTACGTTTGCATCACTTCCGCCACCACTTTGGTGAAGAGAAGGTGTGCGACCAATTTTTTCAGCTGCACGTTTTGCAACTTCTACAACGTGGTCGCCATCAGCAAATTTAAATCCTGGGTACATAACGTTTATTTCAACGTCTGCTTGACCACCCATATCTTTTGCAGTTGTTTCAAATGCTTCTTTCATTTTCGCAACTTGTTCTTCCATTTTCTCGTTGATTAAAGAACGAGCCTCTGCAAAGATTTGTACATGATCACAAACGATATTTGTTTGTGTACCACCTTCAAAACGTCCAATATTTGCAGTCGTTTCAGAATCAATACGACCAAGTGGCATCTTCGCAATTGCTTTCGCTGCGATCGTAATTGCAGATACACCTTTTTCTGGTGCTACACCAGCATGAGCTGTTTTCCCGCGAATAATTGCGTTCACTTTCGCTTGTGTTGGAGCTGCAACAACGATTTCACCAACTTTTCCATCGCTATCTAATGCGTAACCATATTTCGCTGTAATGCGCTCACGGTCTAATGCTTTTGCACCAACAAGTCCAGATTCTTCTCCAACTGTAATAATAAATTCAATTTTACCATGAGGAATATTTTTCTCTTTTAACACACGAATTGCTTCAAACATTGACGCTAATCCTGCTTTATCATCCGCACCTAAAATTGTAGTACCATCTGATACGATATATCCATCTTTAATAGAAGGCTTAATTCCATTACCAGGAACTACTGTATCCATATGAGAAGTAAAGTAAATTGTATCCACGCCATCTTTTGTTGCTGGTAAAGTACAAATTAAGTTACCTGCACCATGACCAGTTACAGACATTGTGTCATCTTCAAATACTTCTACACCTAAATCCGTAAATTTCTTTGTTAATACTTTGCAGATTTCTGCTTCAAATTTCGTTTCAGAATCTACTTGTACTAATTCCATAAATTCATTTACTAAACGTTCTTGATTAATCATAAGACTGCGCCTCCTGCACTACCATTATGTATGTAACACTACTAATTATAACAGAATTTCGCAAAAGTTTCGAAATACAAGACAAAAAACAGACGGTTTATATGTCTAGATAACCATCTGCTTTCGATTACTCATTTAACAATACCCAGCGCATATGATCTTCCCACACTCCATTTACCATTAACATCTTCCTAGATACACCCTCATACTGGAAGCCTATTTTCGTCACTACTTGTATAGATGCTAAATTACGCGGCATAATTGGTGCTTCTATACGATGTAAATGAAATTCCTCAAAAGCAACTGCAATTGCTTTTCTAAGCGCTTCTGTCGTATAACCTTTATTTAACTCTTCCTTATCTAATTTATAACTGAGTACACAAGATTGATAAATACCACGAACGATTAAATTAAATGAAATACAGCCAATTATTTTCGTGTCATCACCTTTTTTAAAAATCCATAGCCTAATGATCTTACCTTCTGTAAACTCTTTTCTATCCTTTTGTAGCTTTTTCTTTTGATAATCTAACGTAAAAAAATCCTCCGGTCTATACTCTTCCCAAGCTTTTAAAAATTCACGATTTCTGTCGTAATATTGAAGAATTTTTTCAGCATACGACTCATCGATTTCCCTTAAATGTAAGCGGCCTGTCTCATATATTTTCATCATCGTATCTCCATTCCTCAGCTTGCAAAACAAAAACTCACAATCTATCTTTTAATATATTCTCTATGCATACTTAAATTTCCTGTTATATTTTGCAACCCCTTCCCGAAATTTGTCCTTTCTCTCCCCTTGTCCACAGTTTCATTTCTCGTTACAATGAAGGTGTACTGATTTGCAAGGAGGTTTAACGATGCATAAAAAAGCTCAAAAAGTTATGGTTTATATCATGCTAATTTCTATGCTTGTAACAACATTACTTGCTGGCGCAAGTATGTTTTGGTAAAAAGGGCGATGTGTTCGTCCTTTTTTTACGTTTTACACATAATAAAATAAACCATCTCGACATCGAGATGGTTTATTTTATATAAAGCACAACCGCTACAATACTAAAGGAAAATGCCATTACTAACGCTATCACAAAACTCGTGTACTGTTTGTGTTGAAACGCCCCAATAACAAAAGTAAGATTAAGTAATGCCATCAATACAATCGCTACAACGTAAGAGCATATATTAAAAGTTGCCAATATGAATGTAATCACAAATAGAAAGCCAATAAAAAACTGCATATACGAAATTTTTGGATTCAAGTACATATGAGCAACCCCTTTACCTATTTTTATCCCGCATTAACGGGGAATAACCTCGCACTGATTAAAGTTTCACTTTATCTTTCTATATTTTCATTAACGCATGGTTATGTACACATGTCAAGACAACTTATGATAAAAGAAAAAGCCAACCTTTGCGTTGGCTTTTTCATATGCAATGGCACCTTTTTCTTTTGCCAATTGCTGAAATGTTTTTTTCGACTTCACAATCCACACTTTTGTTCCAATTGGAATGCGATCAAATAAATATTCCACATCGTTTTTCTTCATTCTTATACATCCTTGTGAAATATACTTTCCAATTGAACTTGGTTGGTTTGTTCCATGTATTCCATATTTACTCCCATCAGTTCCTCTTGCATTAAACCCAATCCACCTTGATCCAAGTGGATTTTTTGGTGAACCACCTGGAATATCTTTTGCAATATAGTACGGATCCTTCGCTTTCATTACAATATCAAAAGTTCCTTCTGGGGTTAATTCATTCGTTTTTCCTGTCGCTACGGGAAAAATCTTTTGAATTTTCCCATCGTCAATGTAAGCTAGTTTATTCGTCGCTTTATTTACAATAATGAAAGGATCTCCGGCACGTGGATTATCACCAAGAGGCCAAATCGGCGATAAAGAAAGACATAATATGAAAGAGAGAAGATACGGCATAAATAATTCCTACCTTCTATATAAGTTCTTTTATATTATCCTTTCCCTTAAAGCGACTTTTAATGAGTAAATATTGCTCCATTTCATATACAAGTTGAACAAGTTTTGCACGTATTTCAAATTCTTCACGTGTGACTGGTAACGGCATTTCTCTAAACAATTCTCTCATTTCTTGAAGCTGCCTTAAGGAAATAACACCTGTACTTTCAGGGCTAATTGCATTCCCAATATTTTCAACAACATCGGCAATCATATCAGCTTGTTCATATGTCCACGATAAAGAGGCTGCCAATGGTATCATTCGCTCTAAAATTTCGAATTGTTGCATGCGCATATTAAAGTAACGATAGTAATAATCATCTTCGCGCATAAATGCATTCTCAAGCTTCTTAAAAGATAAATCTCTTGCTTCATTTAGCATATTCTCGGTTTCAATGAGTTCTGCCCCGCTCCAACTACTTTCTCGATTTCGTAAATACACAACCATTTCAAACAATATCGTTTTAAAATTACTTTCTATTTTATTCCGATACTCTCTTAGCTTATTTTCACTACTTGGCATATACATGTTCACTAATAACGCCACACTAATTCCTATCGTTAATATAGCAATTTCATTTCCAACTATAAGCCATGTAATGTGTTTCAATGAATATAGATGCATAACAATAACTGAACTCGTGACGATGCCTTCTTGAATTTTCAACATAACTGCAGTCGGAATAAATGTAAGTAATAATACGCTAATTGCAAGTGGGGTATAGCCAATTGTTTCAAAAATGCAAAATGCGAATACCATTGATAATACACAAGCTAAAAATCGATGTACCGATACTTGAAGTGATTTACGCTTCGTATTTTGTACACATAATATAACTAAAATACCTGCTGAACTATAAAATTCTAACCCTAATAACTGAGCAATAAAAACTGCCGCTCCTGTCCCTATTGCTGTTTTTACTGTACGGTATCCAATTTTAAACATATCATTACTCCTATATGTATAAACGTATTTACAGTTAGTATAAAAAAAGGATGACACAATGTCATCCTTTTCTACTTATTATTCACATAACCTTTTCATATTACAATATTTTTTGTAAAAATTGTTGCGCACGTTCACTTTTTGGTGCTGCAAAAAATTGTGCTGGCGGACTGTCTTCTACAAGGTTTCCTCCGTCTAAGAAAAGAACGCGATCTGCCACCTCTTTTGCAAATCCCATTTCATGCGTAACAATCGCCATCGTCATTCCTGTCGTTACCAATGATTTCATAACTTCTAGCACTTCTTTCACCATCTCTGGGTCTAGCGCTGATGTTGGTTCATCGAACAGCATAACTTCCGGTTCCATCGCTAAAGCTCTCGCTATCGCTACACGTTGCTTTTGTCCCCCTGAAAGGCGATTCGGATACGTATCTTTTTTATTTAACAAGCCTACTTTTTCTAAAAGTTTCTCGGCTTTCTTTTCAGCCTCTTGTTTCGTTACTCCTTTTACATTGATAGGAGCATACGTAATATTTTCTAATACAGTCATATGAGGGAATAGGTGAAAATGCTGAAATACCATTCCTACATTTTCACGAACGTGCATTATATTCGTTTTCGGATTCGTTACTTCTTCCGTTCCAATCCAAATGCGACCATTTGTCGGTGCTTCTAACACATTCATACAGCGTAAAAATGTTGATTTCCCTGATCCGGACGGTCCGATAATTGCAACTACTTCCCCTTTTTCAATCGTTGTTGTAATGCCTTTTAATACTTCGTTTTTCCCGAATGATTTATGAAGGTTTTCAATTTTAATCACTTTTTTTCATTCTCCCTTCAATTGCCTTCCCGACTAATGTAAGAATAATGACTAGCGTATAGTAGATCAGACCAACAAATAGTAGCGGCTCAAGATATTTAAACGTTTCACCGCCTACAATGTAAGCGCGGCGCATTAAATCCGTCGCACCTATTACTGTGACTACAGCCGACTCTTTCGTAAGCGTCGCAAACTCGTTTACAAGTGCCGGTAATATATTTTTTAAAGCTTGGGGAAAAATAATATTTCGCATCATTTTTCCATATGGAATTCCTAAAGCCATCGCTGCTTCAGTTTGTCCTTTATCAACCGCTTGAATGCCGGCACGGATGACTTCTGACATATATGCACCTGAATTCAAACTAAATGCTAGTACAGCCGCTAAAAAGGCCGGTATCTCATAACCAATTATTTGCGGGACACCAAAATAAATAATCATTAATTGCAATACAAGTGGTGTACCACGGAAAATTGATGTATAAAGATCTGCCGCTATATTTAATGCTCGTATTCTAGCAATCTTACAAAGTGCTAATAACGTTCCTAAAATAAATCCTGCTAAAGCTGATACTGCTACAATTTTCAAAGTAACTTCTAGCCCTTTTAATATATACGGTATCGAAGGCGTAATCGCCGAAAAATCCAAGTTCATTCTTTTCATTCCCTTCACAGAAAAGTGAAAGGCAGCTTATTTTCCGCTGCCAAACCACTTCTTCACTAATTTATCCATTTCTCCGTTTTCTTGCATTTTTTTAATCACTTTATTAAATTCAGCTGTTTTATCACTGTTTTTCGGAAGGGCAATTGCTGCTCCTACTTCTTCTGGCGCTTCTTTAATTTCAATTCCTTGTAAATCTTTCATTTTCTCTAAATAATTTTTCGCTACTGTATCTTCTAAAATCGCCGCATCAAAACGACCCGCTTTAATTTCTTGTACAATTTCTGGTATACGGTCACGTCCCTCAGCTTTGAAATCAACTTGTTTTTTAAATTCCGCCGCCTTCTCTTCTTGAATAGATCCTGTTTGTACCCCTACTTTTTTCCCTTTTAAATCTTCTACTGATTTAATGTTAGAATCCTTTTTAGAAACAATCATGTTTTTCGCAACAAAATATATATCTGTAAAATCTACATTATTTTTACGCTCTGCCGTTGGCGTCATACCTGCCATTACAAAATCAACTTTTCCTGAGCTAAGAGACGCTAATAAACCACCAAAATCCATATCTTTCACTTTCACTTCATACCCAAGTTCTTTTCCGATATACTTTGCAATATCAATGTCAAAGCCAATAATTTCATCACTCTTTGAAGCTTCTACATATTCATAAGGTTTATAGTCTGCTGAAGTTCCCATTACAAGTACTTTCTTATTTCCGTTTTCTTCTTTTACGTCCCCATTACTACACGCACTAAACATACTTACAATTAAAATAAGTGCAAACGATATCGATAATAACTTCTTCATCTTTCTTCCCCCTAATAATGTATATTTAAAAGTTTAATAGAATATTTATTCGATGTTTGTATTGTATCAGCAGTTTTATTTTTATGCAATATATAAAATAAAAATAAATAAAATAACATTAAATAACGCATTCTCAATGCATAAAAAACTGCATAACAAAACAAGATGATGTATATTCCATCGTTTTGTATAATTAATAAAAAAAGCGGTACACCCACTTAATCGTGGGCGTACCGCCTTTTCACTTATTTATAGTTCTTCACAATTCTCTTCAAAATACGATTGTAATTTCGCAATAACTTGCATCGGTTCATGACCTTCAATTTCATGACGTTCTACCATCGTTACAATTTTTCCATCTTTTAATAAAGCAAATGATGGAGAAGAAGGTGGATACCCTTCAAAATATTCACGAGCTCTTGCTGTTGCTTCTTTATCTTGACCTGCAAACACCGTTACAAGATGGTTAGGACGTTTATCATAATGTACGGAATGCGCAGCAGCAGGGCGAGCAATACCACCTGCACAACCACATACAGAGTTTACCATTACAAGTGTTGTACCATTTCTTTTAAACGCTTCTTCAACTGCTTCTGGTGTCGTTAATTCTGTATATCCAGCAGAAACGATCTCTTCACGCGCTTGACGAACAACATCATTCATAAAAAAGTTAAAATTAATCAATCTTTTCCCTCCTCTAAATCTACCTATTTGTATCTTACCAGTTAATGTTTATGAAATACAAGTAAGTTTACTTGTATTTAAGCATAGAAAAGGTGTTAGAGCTCTTGCTCTAACACCTTTTCTCAATGACCACGATGTTTTTGCTTTGCTTTTTGTACTTTTATAAAACGTTTTCTCTGCTTTTCAGCTTCCCGTTTCTCTTTAGATTGCACTTTCTGTTCTTGTTTATGCAGTTCATAAGATAAACTAATTGCTTCTTGTGCCTTTGTAAAACGTTTTACATTTACTTCTTTTGCCGCTTCTCGTATGATACGTTTTATATTTTTTGGACGCTGTTTTTCTTTAACGTCCACACCACATTTTGCAACGTGCTGGAAATATGCTAACATTGGACCATTCACAAATATAAGTACTTCCTCGTCTGAAGGTTCCATTCCAAAAATATACCTCGCTCCATACAATTTCCCTTTTTCTTTATGCGTAATAATTCCTACAAAAAATTGACCGTCGTGATATACTGTCAAATCCATTGACAGCCCCTCCTTTAATAAAATTAGAAATATTGGACATCCCGGAGGGGAAGGTTACTGACATGAAATCATGCGTCTGGACTACCGACCAGAGCTGTGTTTTTATATTTCTTTCATTATTATATATTCATTTCCATAATTTTCATATATTCAACAATCATTTTTTTATGCGATCCAACAATATAGTCAGGTAGCTCCGTTACTGGAAAGAATTTAAGCTGAACCGCCTCTTCTTTATTCATAACAAAATGTCCTTCGTATTCATCCGTATAATAGGCTGTCGTTACAGATTGAAATTCATCACCGTTTGCTAATTTTGTAAAGTAGTTCGCTCCAGAAAACACATTGATTAATCGTAAGTTCTTTACTTCTATACCTGTCTCTTCATATACTTCACGGTAAGCTGTTTCTTCTGGTGATTCACCAAGCTCCATGAGCCCGCCAGGCAGCCCCCATTTTCCATACGGTTCTGTTCGTTGTTGCAATAATACATCTCCATGTTCATTTATAACGAGTACAACAGCACCAACTAAAATTAAAGGGCGATGACCAACTATTTTTCGTAATTCTTCTACATATCCCATCGTATCGCCTCCTTTTTCGTTGTCCACACTATTGTATCATATGTATGAAACGACAAAATGCGTATATTTTTCATTTTTTTAACAAAATATTTATTTTATGTGCTTCATCTACTGTAGCTAACATAATAGATTCGACTTCTGTACTCTCCTCTAGAAATTCTCTCGCCCACGCTTCTGTTTTTCCTAATAAAGCAAGAACATCTTTCTGAATCCTCCCATCCTTTACTAATACAAAAGAAACTGGAGATTTTTTTCCCGCCACTTTAAGATCAAGTCGCGAAACTGCTTCATATTCTGGATATCTAAATATAGAAACGACACCGTTCGCTTCCCATAATGCTAATTTGATTGTTTGAATATCGCTCACATTTCGCATACGAAGTTCCGAAAATAAATATTCCACGGTAATTCTCGCTTTTTTCAAATTGCTAAAATCAATGGAACCATTGTGTATAAGAATGATAGGTGCTGGCTCTAAAAAACGTCTCCATCTATCCCATTTCAGCATTAAAACTGAGCTTATAATATGAAGTACAACGAGTATGAACGTTGTAATCATCGAACCGAGTAACCCTACTTTTTCATCAGACAATGCGTTAGAAATATTCCCACCAAGCAATAGCACTAATACAACATCTAAAAAACGAAGTTGTGCGATAGATCTTTGCCCCATCGCTTTCGTAACTAATATTAAAAATACGTATGCTATTATAGCCCGTACAACCCATTCCATATTTGAAAGGTGCCGTGCCCCTTCAAAAATATGCATATGCATCATTCGCACCCCATCTCAAACTGCTAGTCTGTTTTAGTTTGCAACGTTTAAGAGCATATATGTAAAAAAGCTAGTTCGTTTTTACACGAACTAGCTTTTTTACTTAACTGAAAACATATATTTTTTATACGTTTTCCGTACCGATAATATGAGACCCATCATAATCATATTCGAGAACAAGGAACTTCCCCCATACGATAAGAAAGGCAATGCAATCCCTTTTACAGGCATTAATCCAACGATCATACCGATGTTTTGGAATATTTGAACCGTTAATATCCCAATTGATCCAGCACATAATAATGTACCGAATAAATTATCAGCAGAATAACCAATAATAATTGTTCTATATAGTAGTAATAGGAACAAGAACACAACTAACGCTGCTACGATAAATCCACCTTCTTCGGCAATTGTAGCGAAAATAAAGTCAGTATGCTTCTCAGGGATATAGACGTTCCCTTCGCCAAATCCTTTCCCTTCCATACCGCCACTACCTACAGCTAAAATCGATTGCTGCGTTTGATAACCTTGATCTGTATGTTCAAATGGATCTAACCAACCTAAAATACGTGATTGTTGGTGAGGTTTTAGTAAAGTAACTAACTTATTAAAGAAGAAATCCTCATACCTTACGTAAATAAATATTAACGTAGTTAATATGGTGACTGGAATAACTGTACATAACGCTATCAATTTCTTCTGAATACCTGACATAAATAAAATACATGCAATGGCAGCAGCATATAAGAACACCATCCCTGTATCCGGTTGGCTATATACAACAGCCATAGGCGGGAGGGATACTAGCACAATTTTACCTACTAATTTTAAGTCCGTTTGGAATGTCCTTGCCATATACTGTGCATTATGTTTCACTGCTATACTTGCTACTACGAGAAGCAATGAAATTTTGAAAAACTCAGACGGCTGAATTTGTCCAACTAGCGGAAATACAAACCATCTTTTTGCACCTAATTTTTCAGGTGTGAAAGTGGAAACTGGTAGTATTTTCAAAAGAATAAGTGAAGCAAATCCAACGATATAAAGTGGCCAAGACAATTTTTGTAATTGATCTAGGTCAATGCTTGCAACAAGCAATAACAATACAACCCCAATTATGTAGTTCAAACCCTGTTTCATCGCAAAGTTTGCCTCTCCATATTGGCCAGTTTGCTGACTGCTATATATAGCAGCTATACTCGTAACACATAGTGCACACAAAATTAAAATTAATTTTACATCTAAACTTTTTAGAAACTCGGTACTTCTTTTCATGACATCCTCCTGAAACATTGTTACAGCAAAATAAAAAACCAGGAGTCAACATTCTTCATGTTTTGACGACTGATTACACATTATCTATAAAACACTTATATAGAATAACTCTCTTTTTCATACAATACAATATATTATACTACAGTTTCGTCAGTAAGATTTGCCAAAAAAATTATTCTTTTCTTATTTTATATCCATATACCATATATCAGCAATGTATTTTCATAAATTCCTAATACATAATCGTTCATTGTAAGATTACTGGGAAAGATATTATACATATAGTAGGTTGTAGATGAAGAAATAAGATGATAAAAAGCTCGCATAAGCGAGCTTTTTATTAATATACAGATGTATTATTTTCTGACGTATTTTCTAAAATTTCTTTTACACGTCCTAAGAACTTACCACAAATTAAGCCATCTAGTACACGGTGATCAAGTGATAAACATAAGTTAACCATGTCACGAGCACCGAACATACCGTTATCCATAATTACTGGGCGTTTTACAATTGATTCAACTTGTAAAATAGCCGCTTGAGGGTAATTAATAATACCCATAGATTGAACAGAACCAAATGATCCTGTGTTATTAATTGTAAATGTTCCACCTTGCATTTCGTCCGCTTTTAACGATTTCGTACGTACTTTTCCTGCAAGCTCTGTAATTTCACGAGCGATACCTTTAATCGTCTTCTCATCCGCGTGTTTAATTACTGGTACAAATAGTTCTTCCTCTGTTGCAACAGCGATAGAAAGGTTAATATCTTTCTTCTGAACGATTTTATCGCCAGCCCACATAGAATTGATTTGAGGATACTCTTTTAACGCTTGTGCTACTGCTTTTACGAAGAAAGCAAAGAACGTTAAGTTAAAGCCTTCGCGCTTCTTAAAGTCACCTTTAATTGAATTACGGTATGACACAAGGTTTGTCACATCTACTTCAATCATCATCCAAGCGTGTGGCGCCTCATGTTTACTACGTAACATATTCGCTGCAATTGCTTTACGCACACCTGTTACTGGAATTTCGATATCGCCAGGCATTGTCGGTACAGAAACTGGTTTCGCAGCTTCTACTTTTTGCGCTACTGGCGCTGCTTTTGATGCTTCTGGGCGCGCTTCTACTACTGCTACAGCTTCCTCTTTTTTCGCACCTACTTGCGGAATGTTTCCAGATTCCACTAGTTTTAAAATATCTTTACGAGTGATACGACCATTTGCTCCCGTACCTTCTACTAAATCTAAATCAACGTTATGCTCGCCCGCAAGTTTTAATACCGCTGGTGAAAAACGTGGTTTTCCATCAGTTGGTTGTTTTACTTTCGGCGCTTTTTCAGGCGTAGTTACTTCTGCCTTTGGTTCTTCTTTTGTTTTTTCTTCTACAGCTGTTGCTGCTACTTCATCCGCGCCTTCTACTTGAATGACACAAACTACTTCACCTACAGCTAACGTATCACCTTCACCAGCGATTAACTCTTTCACAATACCAGTGAAAGAAGATGGTACTTCTGCATTTACTTTGTCAGTCATTACTTCTGCAAGCGGATCATACTTATTTACGTGATCGCCAACATTAACGAGCCATTTACTAATTGTGCCCTCTGTAACGCTCTCCCCGAGCTGAGGCATTGTAATATTTTCTACAGCCATGTATAGTCCCCCCGATTAAAATTCCGCAAGTTCACGCATTGCTTTTTCAACTTTATCTGGATTTACCATAAAGAATTTTTCCATTGTTGGTGCATATGGCATTGCTGGAACATCTGGGCCTGCAAGACGTGCAACTGGTGCATCTAAATCAAACAGACAATTTTCAGCGATAATTGCCGCCACTTCACTCATAATGCTTCCTTCTTTATTATCTTCTGTTACAAGAAGAACTTTACCTGTTTTAGAAGCAGCTTCTATGATTGCTTCTTTATCTAATGGATACACAGTACGTAAATCAAGAATGTGTGCAGAAATGCCATCTTGCGCTAACTTCTCAGCTGCTTGAAGAGCAAAGTGAACACATAATCCGTAAGTGATAACAGTAATATCATCACCTTCACGTTTTACATCTGCTTTTCCGATTGGTAATACGTAGTCATCTTCTGGCACTTCACCTTTAATTAAGCGATAGGCACGCTTATGCTCAAAGAATAGTACCGGATCTTCATCACGAATTGCAGCTTTTAATAAGCCTTTTGCATCATATGGTGTAGAAGGGATAACAATTTTTAAACCTGGTTGGTTTGCAAACATCGCTTCTACAGATTGTGAATGATACAATGCACCGTGAACCCCCCCGCCAAATGGCGCACGAATTGTAACTGGACAAGTCCAATCGTTGTTAGAACGATAACGAATTTTTGCTGCCTCAGAAACAATTTGGTTTACTGCTGGCATGATGAAATCAGCAAACTGCATTTCAGCGATTGGGCGCATACCATACATTGCCGCACCAATTGCTACCCCAGCAATTGCAGATTCTGCAAGCGGTGCATCAAGTGCACGATCTTCACCAAATTGATCGTATAAACCGTGTGTCGCTTTAAACACGCCACCTTTTTTACCAACATCTTCTCCTAAAACGAATACTTTCTCATCGCGTTCCATTTCTTCGCGCATTGCTAATGTAATAGCATCAATATAAGACATTACAGCCATGAAACGTTCCCCCCTATTCTGCGTATACGTGCTTCAATGCATCTTCAGGTGCTGCATACGGAGCATTTTCTGCATATTCTGTTGCTTCATTTACGATATGCATAATTTCGTCTAACATTTGTTTTTCAAATTCCTCAGTTAACACGCCAGCTTCTTTTAAATAAGCTGCAAATGTTATAATTGAATCTTTTTTCTTTGCTTCTTCTACTTCTTCTTTATCACGATAAACACGATCATCATCGTCACTAGAATGTGCTGTTAAACGATATGATACTGTTTCAATTAAAGTTGGACCTTCACCACGTCGACCGCGGTCTGCTGCTTCTTTTACAGCTTTATATACTGCAAGCGGATCGTTTCCGTCTATTGTATATCCAGGCATACCGTAACCAATTGCACGATCTGATACGTTTTTACATGCTAATTGTTTTTCAACCGGAATAGAGATTGCATATTTGTTATTTTCACACATGAAAATAACAGGTAGTTTGTGTACACCAGCAAAGTTTGCCCCTTCATGGAAGTCACCTTGGTTTGAAGAACCTTCTCCAAATGTAACGAACGTTACTAAATCTTTCTTCTCCATTTTTCCAGCTAACGCAATACCAACTGCATGTGGTACTTGTGTTGTTACTGGAGATGAACCTGTCACAATACGATTTTTCTTTTGACCGAAGTGACCAGGCATTTGACGACCACCAGAGTTTGGATCTCCAGCTTTCGCGAAAGCTGACAACATAAGCTCTTTAGCTGTCATACCAAACGCTAGTACAACACCCATATCACGGTAGTATGGTAATGCATAATCTTTCTCTCTATCAAGAGCGAACGCTGCTCCAACTTGTGCAGCCTCTTGTCCTTGACAAGAAATTACGAATGGAATTTTACCTGCACGGTTTAATAACCACATACGTTCGTCAATTTTACGTGCAAGTAACATCGTACGGAACATTTCTAATACTTGCTCATCACTTAAGCCAAGCTCTTCATGGCGCTTTTCTTTTACTTCTGCCATTTTTCATAACCTCCTAAATCCACATTTTTATGCGTGTAACGCTCTTCCATCTACAGCAAGTGCTGCTTCACCAATCGCCTCAGATAATGATGGATGCGGATGAATTGTATGTGCTACTTCCCAAGGTGTTGCATCAAGTACTCTTGCAAGACCAGCTTCAGAAATCATATCTGTTACGTGTGGTCCAATCATATGAACACCAAGAATGTCATTTGTTTCTTCATCAACTACAAGCTTTACAAAACCATCAGATTCTCCGTATACAAGCGCTTTTCCGATTGCGCGGAATGAGAACTTACCTACTTTTAACTTATAGCCTTTTTCTTTCGCTTCTTGTTCTGTTAAACCGACAGAAGCAACTTCTGGACTGCTATATACGCATTTTGATACCATAGAGTAATCAATTGGCGTAACTTCTTTCCCTGCAATATGTTCTACTGCAACAATTCCTTCGTGAGAAGCAACGTGAGCAAGTTGTAAGCCACCGATTACATCTCCAATTGCGTAAATATGAGATTCTTTCGTTTGATAAAACTCATTTGTTTGAATGTATCCTTTTTCCACAACGATATCCGTATTCTCTAAACCAATATTTTGCGTATTGGCTTGTCTTCCTACAGATACAAGCATTTTTTCTGCTTTAAATTCTTTATTCTCACCGTTATGTTCAGCTTGAATTGTTACTCCATTATCTTTTACCAATGTTTCTGGTAATACTTTTGCACCAGTCACCACTTTAATACCTTTTTTCTTGAACAGACGTTGCATTTCTTTTGAAACGTCCTGATCTTCTAGTGGTAAAATCGTTTTCGCATACTCTAACACTGTAACTTCTACACCGAAGTCAGCAAGCATAGATGCCCACTCAATACCAATTACACCGCCACCAACGATAATGATCGAACTAGGAAGCGTTTCCATTTTTAGGGCATGATCTGAAGACATTACATACTCTCCGTCTAACTCTAAACCTGGTAATGAATTTGGACGAGAACCCGTTGCAACAAGTACATTTTTTGGAATTAACATTTCATTCTCTTCTCCACTTGCAAGTTCAACTGAAATTGTCCCTGGCATCGGAGAAAAAATAGACGGGCCAAGAATACGGCCAATACCTTCAAACACATCAATTTTACCTTGTTTCATTAAATGTTGAACACCTTTATGAAGCTGCGTTACAATCTTCTCTTTACGCTCTTGTACTTTTGCAAAGTTTAGTTCTACATTACTTGCAATAACTCCGAACTCTTCGCTTTTTTTAGCAGTTGCGTATACTTCCGCACTACGTAAAAGAGCTTTACTAGGAATACATCCTTTATGCAAACAAGTACCACCAAGATTTTCTTTTTCAACAAGTGCTGTTTTTAATCCTAGTTGTGATGCGCGAATTGCAGCAACATATCCACCTGTACCGCCGCCAACGATGACTAAATCATATTCTCTTGCCATTATCTCAACCCCTAGCTACTGTTTGTTTTTCTCTTACCACATACTCTTTCGGCGCTTCTTCTTCACGTAATACACGAAGTGCTCCTTCTGCTAACGCTTCTAACTCATCTTCCCCTGGATGTACGATAACATCTGCAATCCAATCCACTCGTTCTTTTATTTCATCAACAAGTATTTTACTGTATGCAAGTCCACCAGTTAATACGATTGCATCGATTTTTCCGTGAAGTACAGCACTAGCTCCGCCAATCTCTTTCGCAACTTGATATGCCATTGCTTTATAAATAAGAGTTGCTTCAGGATCGCCTTTTTCAACCATTTGTTCTACTTTAATTGCATCATTTGTACCGATAAGACTTACAAGTCCACCTTGTCCGACAAGTTTTTTAACCATTTCGTCTCGGTAATACTCACCAGAGAAACACATCTCAACTAATTGTCCTACTGGTACTGTACCAGCACGCTCTGGACTAAATGGTCCTTCTCCGTTTAAGCCATTATTAACATCGATAACTTTTCCTTTTTTATGAGCACCAACTGTAATACCGCCGCCCATATGTGTAACTAATAAATTTAAATCCTCGTATTTGTGGTTTAATTCTACAGCCACTTTACGAGCAACTGCTTTTTGGTTTAATGCATGGAAAATACTTTTACGTTCCATACCAGCAATACCGCTTATACGAGCAATCGGTTCCATTTCATCTACAACGACAGGATCCACAATGAATGCTGGAATATTTAATCCAGAAGCGATTTCATATGCTAAAATGCCTCCAAGATTTGAAGCGTGATGACCGCTAAATCCATTTTTCAAATCTTCTAACATTGCATCGTTTACTGTGTATGTTCCGCCTTCTATTGGACGAAGTAATCCACCACGCCCACAAACAGCGTTCAATTTTGAAATGTTAATACCGTGAGAATGTAAAACTTCTAATATTGTTTCTTTTCGAAACTCATATTGGTCGATAATTCGTTTATATTTCCCAATCTTTTCTTCATCATGACGAATTGTTTCTTCTAAAACAGGTCTTTCATTATCAAAAACACCAATTTTTGTGGATGTACTACCCGGGTTAATAACAAGAATTCGATTTAAGGACAATGTTGCTACCTCCACTAATAAATTCAAAAGGACGTGGAAACCTCATAAGAGGTAACCACACCTTTTGTAAAAGTTATATATGAATGATTAGCGACGGCTAATAATGTCGTGACCGTTGCGTAAGTATGTGCTACGAGAGTTTTTCAAGCTTGCAATGCGCTCTTCAGCTAAACGATCTGCTGCTACATAAGTTGCTATGCCATCGCGTTTTGAAATTTCGATTACTTTTGCAATTGTGTCATAAATTGACTCAACACGTTTTAGCGCACGTTCTCTATTATATCCATATAATTCGTCTGCTACGTTAATTACGCCACCTGCATTAATTACATAGTCTGGTGCGTATACAATACCCATTTCATGAATGATGTCGCCGTGACGATCTTCTTTTAATTGGTTATTTGCAGAACCCGCGATTACTTTTGCTTTAAGTTGTGGAATAGTTTCATCATTAACTGTTGCGCCTAATGCACATGGTGCGTAAATATCACATTCAACACCGTAAATTTCATTTGGCTCAACTGCTGTTGCACCGAATTCTTCTACTGCACGTTGTACAGCTTCTTTATTAATATCTGTAACAATTAATTTTGCTCCTTCAGCGTGTAAATGTTTGCATAGATGATATGCTACGTTACCAACACCTTGAACAGAAATTACTTTTCCTTCTAGATTATCTGTACCGAACGCTTCTTTCGCAGCTGCTTTCATACCACGGTATACACCATATGCAGTTACTGGAGATGGGTTTCCAGAAGAACCGAATGAAGGTGAAATACCTGTTACAAAGTCAGTTTCTTCATGGATAATATCCATATCATCTACTGTAGTACCAACATCTTCAGCTGTAATGTAACGTCCGTTTAATCCTTGAATATAGCGTCCTAATGCACGGAACATCGCTTCACTCTTATCTTTACGTGGGTCACCGATAATTACTGTTTTCGCTCCACCTAGGTTTAAACCAGCTGCTGCGTTTTTGTATGTCATCCCTTTTGCAAGACGCAATGCATCTTCAATCGCCGCTTCTTCAGAATCATATGTCCACATTCTTGTTCCACCAAGAGCCGGTCCAAGTGTTGTATCATGAATTGCAATAATTGCTTTTAAACCTGATTCTTTATCTTGACAAAATACTACTTGCTCATAATCATATTTTTCTAAGTATTCGAAGATTTCTAATGTCATTGTCGTTTCCCCCTAATGTTTTACCCTTTTTGGTTTATTTTGAAGCAGTCGTAACTGCCAATGCTAATGAATATACTTTTGTTTCTGCTGAATCAGCACGAGATGTTAAAACTATCGGTGCTTTTGCGCCAGCAATCATCGCTCCTACTTTTGCATCTGCAAAGTAAACGAGTGATTTATAGAGCACATTTCCAGCTTCAATCGTTGGGACGAGTAAAATGTCTGCCTTACCTGCTACATCACTTACTATGCCTTTATGCTCTGCTGCGATTTGTGATACTGCATTATCTAAAGCAAGTGGTCCATCAACGATACAATTTTTAATTTGTCCGCGGCGATTCATTTGTGTTAACATCGCTGCATCAATTGTCGCCTGCATCGCTGGATTCACAACCTCTACTGCTGCAATTGGTGCCACTTTTGGCAACTCGATTCCTATTGCCCGGGCAACTTCTACAGTATTTTGTATAATAGCAGTTTTTTGTGTTACATCAGGTGCGATGTTCATCGCTGCATCTGTAACGAAAATAAGACGATCGTAATTTGGAACTTCAAATGCTGCTACATGTGAAAGCACGCTACCTTTACGTAACCCCCACTCTTTATTTAACACAGCCTTTAAAATATTCGCTGTTGGGATGTTGCCCTTCATAAGCACATCTGCTTCACCGTTTCTCACAGATTTAACAGAAAGCTCTGCAGCCTCAGCACTTGACGCTGCTGCAATCACTTCAATGTGGTCTGAAGTTTGTAAACCATGTTCTTGTAGCATCCCCATTATTTTTTCTTGATTTCCATATAGACGAAATTGAGCTAGCTGTAATTTAATCGCTTTCGCTACAGCTTCAATTACTTCATGATCTTCAGCTACTGCTACAGCTACAGTTTTTTTAGGCTGTCCTGCTGCTTGATCAATTAAGTGTTCTAACTTCATATTTTGTAATCAACCCTTTCCGTCGTCCCTCGTTTATTTATAAAGCAAATACCGTGCCAACTTTTTAAAGTGGTCTTACCAATAATGAAAACGCATTCAAAATGCAGTAAAATCAATACTTTGCAAAATAACGAAACATTCTGTCTTAATTTGTCGCTTTTTATATACCATGCAATAAATTGCACGGTACGCAATTTATTGCATGCTATTTTTTGCACACTCATACTTTTCTAGCTTGTAATATAGATTTCGAACTGAAATTCCTAATGCTTTTGCAGTTTTCGTTTTATTCCCATCAAATTTCTCTAGATATCCACGAATAATATTCCCTTCAAACTCTGTCACTAAATGTTCAAGTGGCTTTTCTTCTAATTCAGGTAATAAGTTATTTTGAGCTAACTCCGCCTGCTCTTCTTTATGCAAAGGGGGTAAATGCTGTACATCAATATATATCTCGTTATAATTCATAAAGATAATCGCTCGTCCTAAAATATTTTCAAGTTCCCTTACATTCCCTGGCCATTCATATGATTGTAGATAGGAAATAGCCGAATCAGTGAGCCCCTCTACATTCCGACCATAATCTTGGTTTATTTTTTGTATCAATCGTTCAGCAATTGCCGGTATATCTCCTTTTCGCTGACGAAGAGACGGAATTTGAATTGGAATTTTATTTAATCGATAATATAAATCCTCTCTAAACTCTCCTTCTAGAATAGCCTTTTCTAAATTCACATGTGTCGCTGCAATTACCCGAACATTAATAGGTATCGCTTTCGTTCCACCAACTTTTACAATTTCTTTTTCTTGCAACACGCGAAGGAGTTTCGCTTGCGTATTTGCAGACAACTCACCTATTTCATCTAAAAAGATACTACCGTTATTCGCTTCCTCAAAGAATCCGCGTTTCCCCCCTCTTTTCGCTCCAGAAAACGCACCCTCCTCATAACCGAATAATTCACTTTCTAACAACGTCTCCGAAATCGCCGCACAGTTTACACGGACGAACTTATTATATTTTCGATTACTTCCATTATGGATCGCATGTGCAAATAATTCTTTACCCGTCCCAGATTCTCCGCGTAACAATACTGTTGCCGGTGTATTCGCCCCAAGTTTCGCCTGCTCGATAGCTGCAGTTGTTTCATCTGAATTTCCGACAATATCATCAAATGAATATTTTGCTTCTAATGTACGAATAATCTGTCTCGCTCTATTCAACTCATTTGTTAACTTTTGAATTTCTGATACGTCACGAATTACACCGACGCTTCCTTTTAATATCCCATCAACAATAACGGGTGCTACGTTTACAATTACATCGCGCTTCTTTTGCCCAATCTTCATATGTATTCCGCGTACCGCCCTACGCGTTCGAAGTACTTTCATATGCATACTTTCACCTTCTACAATATCAGTTGTAGCCGGTTGTCCAAGAATATCTTCTTCTGTTAAACCCGTTAACTTCGTATAAGCAGGGTTTATAACTAATCCTCTTCCTTTCTCATCGACAACCGAAATTGCTTCTTCAGATGAGTTGATAATTGCCTCGAGTAACGTTTGAATTTCTTTTAAATCTGTAACTTCTTCCGCTAAATCTACAACTTCTGTAATATCTTTAAAAATCGCAAATGCCCCTTGAACCTCTCCTCCTTCTTTTAATATTGGAATACGTGTTGTAATAATTTTCTTTTCATTTTCTAACGTCAGTTCATAATTTACTTCTATTTGTTTCGTACGTATAATGCGAAGCAGCTTACTAGTTGGAATAACTTCTAAAATATATTTCCCTATCGCGTCTTCTTTTTTATATCCGATAATACGCTCTGCACTTTTATTAAAAAGACGGACTTGTCCCTCTTTATCAATTACAATCATACCGTCATGTGTAGAATTTAAAATTAATTCTCCTTGTTGCGTCTGTTCCTCTAACTGTCCAATTAAACCTTCCTTCTCATGCGCTAATTTTGTAACAATTTTCGCAATATCACCTGGAATGAGAAGAGTATCTTTATGCTTTTTCTCTAGTAAAACTTTATGTAAACCATCGTCACCTGTCATATCAAATATGACATCGATATGCATAGAAAGAAACGGAGTTACACTCTCTCCAATCACAATCCCATTTTCCTTAGCAATTTGTAATCCTTGCGCAGTCGGATTTATATCAATAACTCCTATAATTTGAAATATATTCGAACTTTGTAACAGATTCAGCAGTGTACTTCCACCTTCACCTGCACCAACAATTAAAACCTTTTGTTTCATACATTACACTTCCTCTCGAAGTATCTCTGCAAAATTTTTCACACCTTTATCTTACTCGCTCAGCCCCCTCTTGACAAACCCCCTTCTCATATAACATCATTGGAATATACTAAATAATCTGAAAAGGAGCGTTATGTATGCAGCGTTACCTTGCTCTATTATTAGCACTCATCCCTATTTCATTAGCTGTATTCGGCATTAAGTTAATGAGAGATACTGTGTTTGGGATTTTATTCCCCCCAATTTCTATACTATGGTTACAGTTTTTTATTGGCGCTCTCTGCTTCGCACTCGGGTTTTACATCTTTGGTGGCTTCGTCTTACACCGAGACCGTAAACGCAATAAAGTTCAAGCTCGCTTTAGAAGATAAAGTAAAACTTTAATCACTAGGGTTTTATCCATTTCTAACTGATGATGAGTCCTACAACAAAGAGCTTGATAAATAAAAAATGAGACCTTTATATTAGGTCTCATTTTTTTATCGGCAATAAAGTTCTTGCTGTTTCAGGATAATCGGTAATAATCGCCGAAATATTCATATCAAAATATTTACGCATAAGAGTTTCTTCATTTATTGTATAGGGGCGAACCTCTACACCACTTTCCATTGTTAGTATAGCTATGGCATCTTGAAGGTAACGATAATTAGGATGTACTGCTGTTGCGCCCATTTTTTTTGCATATGCCCACGGACTATGCAAACCTTCACGATATAAAATAGCTGTTTGAATATCCGGAGCCATCATATGACATTTTTTCATACTGTAGTGATTAAACGAAGAAAATACAACACGATCTTCTAGACTAAACTTACGTACAAGTGTTATAACCTCTTCTTCTAAACCTCTGTATGGGATTTTATTATTTTTAAATTCAATATTGAGTAGCAATTTCGTTTTGGCGAGCCATTCTAATACTTCTTCTAGAAGAGGTATTTTACAAAAACCTACTTTATCACCGAATTTATAACTCGCATCCAACTTACATAAATCCTCATATAAATAATTTCGAACCGCACCTTTTCCATTTGTTGTCCGATCCACTGTTTCATCATGAATGACGACAACCTTTCCATCTTTCGTTAGTTGAACATCAAGCTCAATTCCGTCCGCTCTAAAAGCCTCCGCCGCTTCAAATGAAACCATTGTATTTTCCGGATACGTTCCCGCTGCACCACGATGTGCAAATATAAGAGTCATCCTCACTCCCCCAATCTTATGCTATACTATACGAAAAAGGAGGTACTTCTATGAGACCATTACAAATTTCTCCAGACACTGCAGTTCGCTTATCAAAAGCATTAGGTGTGCCGCTCGAACAGCTCATGCATATGCCACAACACATTTTAATTCAAAAGCTAGTTGAATTAGAAAAACAAAATAAAGACGAAGAATAATATGGTCCTGTTTTGCAGGACTTTTTAATTTATCCTTACTACATATACTATCACAAGTACATCTTCCATACAGTGAAACTTCCACCAGATAAGTTATCTTGTCTTATTCTCCTACTGATCCCACAACTAATCGCTTTCTTACAAGCATTCTTTGAACAAAAAAATGAAAGAGCGTTGCCTCATGGCACCGCTCTTTCATTTCTCTATTGGAAATATATTAAACCTTTATCATTTATCCACTTTATGATTTATCGTTGTCTTATTATGCTCTGTTTTCACCCATGTATGTTGTTGCTTCCATTTAATTAGACCAACAATTTGAGCATAAACAAACGTATATGCGTAATAAAAGATAGAAAAACTCATTTGGATAAGTTTATACTTTCTATTTGTATCTACCTTAACTGCATAATACATACAAACAACAAATTGATACAGGAATAATATTAAAGAAAGAATACTCGCACCTAAAATCATCGCAACTAAACGTTTCCCTATTGCAGGGATATCTTGATATGATTGCGTCGCAACAACATATCCTAAAGCAATTAAAATACCTATCAAGGTTATTGTCATTTGAACTGCACGAGTCATTCCGAATAGATAAAACAACTGGTCAATAATTCTTATTTTCCCTTTTTCAGTAAACAGTTTTTTTACCATAGGTTTAAAGTTTGTAAATGCAACATACCAATGCCCTTGAGACCAACGCGTACGTTGTTTAATACTAATTTTAAAGTTATCTGGTTTTTCATCGTATACTCGAACAAAGTGATTCCATAATACTCTTCCATTATCTTTAACAATTTCCATCTCTAATTCTAAATCCTCTGTTAGCGAATCAAAACGGAAACCACCATGTTTCATTAAGTACTCCATTTTAACAATGAACCCAGTTCCACCAATAGCATTCGGTAATCCCAGACGATATTTTGCCAGCTGGAAGAAACGATTTGTTAAGTAATAGCTCATAGCATAACCAAGCGATAAATTAGTCGCTGAGTTTTTTGAATCTAAATAAATTTGAATCGCTTCTGGCTTATCTTTAGCAATGTACTGTGAATTTAACTCTTGTAAAACATTCGAATCGACATGATTATCAGCATCTAAAATCATTAAACAGTCATATTTTTCAGTCAGTTTATCAAATCCTAAATGACGTAACGCATATTGTAAACCTGCTGGTTTCCCTACGCCTTCACGAGGAAATAGCTGTTCACTTGTATTAACATATTTCATTCCCTTTTCTTCACAAATAGCACCTGTTCTATCCGTACTATTATCATTTACAACATAAATATCATACAAATCATCTCGGTATTGAATTTTTCTTAAATTATCAATAGTTGAACCAATTACTTTCTCTTCATTATGTGCTGCAACTAATATTAAAAACTTTGTCTTATCTTCAATTATTTCATAATCACGTTTCGCTTTACCAAATCCAAAAAAGGAAATGATTACATAGTATACCGTATTAATATTAACATATACTGTAATGATAAAAAACAATGCTAATAACACGGTAACTACTTTTCCGCTCAAAAATTCCATGTCCATCCTCCTAAAATCTTTCCAATATACACCATTATAGACTCTTAAATAATAATAATCTAGTTCGTTTCGTATTTCAAATAGTTTTTCTTACATAACGATGAAGATTAGTATCGTAAATAATCATAAAATACAGTGGAATTTTAGTCAGCTTTTTTTATCTATCTCCACTGACTATTATCCTCTATTAATTAAGCTTTTATTGTAATCTACCTTTCGCTAACCACCAAATCCCACTTACTAACATTACGTCTAAGCAAACTGTAAATAAAAATAAATGTTTAGCGAAATCCCCTTCTCCACTTCCAACAAATGGGACCACATAAGAAATCATGCCAATTATAGCTACCGCTGTAAATATGTCAGGAATAAGCCGCTCACTATGCGTCTTAGCTCTTCTGTATTCTAGCAAAATTCCTAGTCCATATAAAACGTATAAAAGAACAATCCATATGAATCCATTTGGATGATATTGCTCTTTCACATGACTCCATAAAGAAAATGTCTCCACTTGAGTAGCGGGAACTGGATTATCTTTTTTCTCATAATTACCAAGAAAAGCAACCCCATCAACGGACGGTCGGATAGTCCAAGCATATTCAGCTGTTGCCTCTAGTTTACTCCAAAATCTTTGTGGATGCGTCAAATAAAATTTGGCGATATCAGGGAATTTTATTTTATTATATAATTCTTTGTGCAATCTCGGGTCTTCCTGTGGTATCGCTGCATTAGACCAAAAATGAGTTCCTGCATTTACAGCAAGTTCTGGATCAACTCCAAGATCACGTAAATCTTGTTCTGGGTTTGGAGAATCTTTAAGAACCCCATAAAATACTGTTTGATATATATTAATTTTATCAATCCAGGCAGGTGAGCTTTTATAACAAATGAAAGATAAAATTAAAAGTAATGCCGTCATTGATACAATTACACTTCTCCATACTTTATCCTTGCGTATAAACCATAGTCTAATAGTAAGTAATGCTGCTATAAATCCTGCTGGTGTATACTGCGTTTTAGAACAAGCTAGCATTATTGCTGATATATAAAACAAAATAACTAACCAAATAGACGGATGTTTCTGACGCGCAAGTTGTATTCCTAATGCAATTGTTAAAAATAGAAACACATACGTTACAGCTTCACCATACATAGAATTAAAATATACTATGTATCCAATATCTGCAAAAACAACAATTGTTAACGTTACAAGAAAACCATTCACGATTTTATTATTCGTTTTATTCAGTTTGACAATTAGATATAGTGCTAGAAGAAAAATCATAATATATTCGACCGCTAGAACTCGTATATCAAACCAAGGTCCTGGTAATATTTTACCAATCCATAAAGCTGGAACCATGAGAAACAACTGCGAAGAAACATAATCACCTGCAGCTGGATTCACATAAGCATATAAATGATGGATAAATGAAAAGTATTTATCTACCCTCGCTTCATTTGGATCTGGATAAGCCAATCCAATTTGAATCATAATACGTTCAAAGTCACCATTGTCAGCGAGACCAACAATAGGCTTAATAAGTAATAAACCAATCATTACTATTGCCGCAACAACAACTGCTATAACTTCCCATTTTAACCACTTTGTCTGCATTTTCTGTCTCCTTTATAGATGTATAATTATTATGTCATCGTTTTTTGTCAGACAAGCATAAAATTAACACAGTCCTTTCCCCTCTTTCTAACTAAAAACCATGACTTCTTTTAGCGTGTTTTTTGATGAAAACCTGGAGATATTAAAAGTCAACATATTCATAATATACATATCTCTATAATCACCAGAGCATTCAAAATATAAAAACTAACCAAATTCTACATCATCACCCTAAAACTGTCAATTTTACATTTAGAACACCAGAACAACAATCTACTCGCTATAATTCTATTTTCTTTCAACAATAAATTACCTAATCCTATACATAAAACCCCATCTTATTACAAGATAGGGTTTAACAACTAATCTAAACTATTTTTTTATTATTGAAAATCGTAAACAATTTATACAATCCTAAAGAAGCCGGAATATTCATAAATGCAAAAGCCTCATAAGTATAATGAGGTGCCGTTTCCCATAGTAACAAGAAAGTAAGTATTCCTAGTATACTAACCATTGAGATCCGTATAACCTCTGATTCAGCTTCATCTTTCTGCTTATAAAAAATAACTGCTGCTAAAACAGCTAGATAGATAAATAACTTAAAAATATACGAATATATGGTAACCATTTTATACTTCGTTTCTTTATAGTTCGATACAAAATTTGTGACCGTTTCATCTTTCTGCTGGAACCATTCCCCAATACGATACATTGAAAATTGACTCGATACCCATTCTCTAGTTATTTTTTCATTTAAATGTTTTATATAACCCATTACGCCAAGTTCATTAAATCGCTGTACTATAACTTCTTTATTGTGTTCATTCAAGTCCTTCGTATTCTTCATCTTTTCATCATTAATATAATCTGAATCCGCCTGATTCCAGACACCATACGTATCTTTGTTAACGCCCATTTTTATCCAATGGGTGTATGGAATTTTTTCAATTTCATTATCGGTACTGAGATTCAGTTTGGTCGTTATACCTTTAAAACTTATAATGAGAATTAAACAAAATACAACACTACTTAACACCTTCAGAGAATATTTCTTACGAAACTTTAAAATATTTTCAATTAAAATCGCCAACGCTACGGCCAATGCTGTCGGTCTTATAATATAAGTACAAGCTGCAAAAACTCCCAATAAAACCCATAAAATAACCTGCATTCTTTTTGTTTCTGCCGTTTTCAAACACAAATACGTATACATCGTTGCTGAAATGAAAAATATTACTAATGTGTGTGTATAAAAAACTGGCGCCTGCCAATATATAAAAATATTTAGTACAGACAATACAATCGATATGTGAGCAACTTTAAAGTTTGTAATTTTCCTTACAATCAATACATTTAAAATAATACTCCCTGTTATACATGCTATTGGTAATATTTTCATTGCTACATCTACACTTCCGATTAATTTGGCAAAGTACCCTCCTAATAATACAATATGTGTATTATATGGATAAAATAAAAGCTGTCCCATCTCTAAAAAATAATTATCTCCATTAAACACAGAGACAATTCCTTCTTTAAGGATGGCATAATCTCCTACAACAGGGTTAAACGCTATAGAAGTAATAATTATTTCTACTGTCAAAATACCCATTATACCCAAGGCAATCACGACATTTGTATACGTTCTTTTCATTTTATTAATAATCCATTTATAATACATAAAGAAAAGCCCAAATAAAAGAAGTGTCGCTACTATAACAACGCCTACTTTTCGCGCAGTATACTCTTCAGTCGGATAAGGAAATTCTCCACTCATCCAAATTATTTTCGGGATAAAAAATTTACTTACTATCATTGAAAATACAGATAAAAACACCGTCATAACAATGATTGGATAAAATTGATTCACTATTTTTTTACAGACATTCTTTTATTCTCCTATATCTCCAGCATTCCCCAATTAATGATACGTTATCAAAATTGCACTGTCAAACCAACGTATTATATTACCTGTATAATCTGCTTTCTCTTAAGGTTTTTTACATATATTTAAACAACTTCCGCTATCCATTCACTAAATCAACTCACAATTTTGCGAAGACATTAGGTCGAAAAGCTCGATTGGTGAAGATTAATAATAAGTGCAGGATGAACACCATCTACTACCGCTGATTCTTCTTTTTTATCTATTTCAGCACTCGCATGTTTATCTGCTAGATTATCTGCAAGTCCTAACATTTGAAAAGTAACTGCAACAGCAAGAACTCTGATAGTTGTTACTATTCCTAGCCATGTTAATATTTTATTTCCCTTCCCCTTATCTGTGCCTTGTAATCCTTTCATAAAAAACCTCTTCTTATATGTAATATTACTAAAAAGTGGTTTTGTTTTCCATAAAATCAAATAACCCCCTTTCGTTAATTTCAAAAACTTTGACACATTCAAACTTACTACTCCATTTTTTCGTGACAAAATAAAAAGACCAACGAATCATAACATTCATTGGTCTTCGGATGAAAAGTTTATTTGTTTAAAATTAATATTGATTATAGATTTCAAAAACCCGTCAGCTTTGCTAAAAAATAAACCCTTTACTACTTCTACTCTCAGCTAGCCTTATGTTCAAGTCTCAACTTATCCGCAACCATTGCGATAAACTCAGAGTTCGTAGGTTTTGCTTTTGACATGGATACTGTATAACCGAAAGCTTTAAACGTTAATATGTAAGTATTTCTGAAGTTTTCTTTTCGCCCAATAAATACGTTAAATTTCACGCCCTTTATTGGTTTAGTTTTTGCTAATTCATTGGTAACATTACGTTACTAATTGTGTATAACAATATAATACATAAACACAGGGACAAACGTCAATAGAATTAAATGATATCCATGTACTGTTTCACGTGATTCTCTATTCAGCTTCTTGTTTTACCACTATCCCCCTACTCCTATAGTCTAAGTTGGTAAGTATTCGAAGCTTTCCCCTGTCCTACTGCAACAAACAATAGCCTCTGTTCTCTCAATCCTATTATTGCCTTTGACGTTGTATTGCGATTAGCACGTAAATAATCCTGTAACTAGTTATACGATAACTTCACGGGTGCTTTATCCGCTTCTAATTCTTTCATAATATATAGTAACAATAGTTCTGTTTTATCTAAGTTAGTGCGTTTGAATAACCCCAATAATAGACACCTTTCTTCCTTATTATATGTTTTAGTACTTACACAAATGACACCTAGCCTTCGATATAGAACAAATTAATTACTACAACAACAATGACTCCCATTAACTCTAGTGACTCCCCTCCTATTTTTCTAATAGTTTTCTCCCCTAATTATTCCTCTCTGGCACCGTGATAGTTGTGTCTTCTATATCTTAGGAGAAAAATATGCCGTTACTGTGCTGAATTTATTTTCAATAAACTTCATTCCTCTGATACCTAGAAAATTAAATAAGAGAATTTAAATATATATAAAAGTAATATAGAATAAAGATATTCTATATTTTAGTTTAGGAGGGAAAATATGCCGTTAGAACAAATTTTAGTAGATTCAGCAACGAGGGCAGTAGCCACTGAATCTACTAAATATCTATTTGAAATATTAAAATCCAAAATAAACAATGTTTTTGAAAGAAAAAAAATAAAATTTGAACATTACGATGAATTAGCAGAAAAATTTAATAGATACCTGGAAAACAGTGTTAATGAATATAGTACTATCCCAACTATTGCCTTGAAACACCGCAAAGTATATTTAGAACATGTATATCAACCATTAAAAATTCTCTCTTTAGAATTTGATAGTTATGCTAAACCTAATGATGCAGTGTTACTAGATAGTTATAATGACGATTTTTTTAAAAGTCACTCTAAGTTGCTAATAACTGATAGTGCTGGTATGGGCAAATCAACATTCTTAAAGTTTTTATTTTTATCTTCCATTAGACAACAAATTCAAATACCTGTATTTATCGAACTAAGAAGACTAAATATTAACCACAGTGTAATAGATGAAATATATAAAAAGATAAACTTTATATCTGCTGATTTCACAAAAGAACATATTATAGAATTGATAAAAGATGGGGATTTTCTCTTTTTCTTAGATGGCTATGATGAAATACCTGGAAATGATAGGGATAAAGTATCTTCAGATTTAAAACAGTTTATCTCCTATGGTAATAAAAACCGTTTTATTATTACATCTAGACCACACCATGGCCTCCATTTTTCGGATTTTGAAAAATTTGAAATTGTAGGTTTACAAAAGGAAGAATCATTTGAGTTAATAGAGAAATATGATAACGTTTCGGGTTACAAATTACATGAAAATCTTGTAAAAACTATTGATAACGCAAAAGGTCAGTTTGATGAATTTTTAGAAAATCCCTTATATGTTTCTCTTTTGTACCTTACATATAGAAATAAGCATGAACTCCCTTTAACTCAAGCATCTTTCTATCGTCATGTATACGATGCACTTTACTCTGACCATGACTTAACTAAAGAAGATGGTTATAAAAGACAGATATTGAGTGGGCTATCTAAAGATGAATTAGATTCTTTCCTACAACAATTTGCGTTCCAGTGTATAGAAGGTGGTATTAATGACTTTGAAAAAGACCATCTTTTAAATGCACTAAAAGAAGTACTTAAAGATAGTGTACTTGAAAGGAAAATTGAACCTTCTGAAGTCCTTGTGGATATAATACAAAATGTTCCATTACTAATTAAAGAAGGTTCCAGCTACAAATGGATTCACAAATCCTTTATGGAATATTTCGCCGCTAAATATATATCAATTGACCGTGATAAAGTAGAATTTCTAGAGGGGCTTTGGGAAAACCAACTTACTTATTTAGATGATTTCTCTAATTTACTAACTATTTACGCCGATATTGATAAAAAAACATTTAATGATATTTTTGTGAAAAGATTATTAGAAGATTTCATAAATCATGTAGAAGAGGAAGAACATACTGGGAATGTAAAGATATTAAAGCAACTCAATTTCCAAAAAGAGGTGCTTCTTGCAAAAAAAGGAGAAAGGAATAAAGGTGAGAAAGTTTTCAGGGCATTGTCAGACAATAGAAAGAACTTTATGGATAGGTATGGTATATTGCTTGTAAACAAAGAAATTGACTATAGCTTTGGTGGTATGTATTTTGCCATGTCTAATGATGATAAAGATTTGTCATTCGAAGTATCGGTACTACAGGGTGATATAAAATCTTTTTATAATCTAGAAGCCTTACTGAACATTCTTTTCGTAAAAAGATATCCTTTTGTACAATCAAATCTTAAACACATTTTACCTAAAGATATAAACGAAACAGTTTATAGATTTAGATATATTGAAGAAGGTGATTGGAGTACATTACACTTGGCACACAATATACCAGTAACAGGCACTGAAGCTGAGAAATATATCCCATTCATAGCAAGGGCTTTTCTAGATTGTCTAATCCTAAATTATGATGAAGCAAAGAATTATCTAGATGCACTAAAAACAAATCAAAAAAAGAGTATTTTAGGTTTTATGAAAAGAACAGAGAAGAACTAAATCATTATATTTGAAAATACCTTTCTGGCTAAGCGAATTATATTCCATAGTCTCTATAATGAACTTTTTCTCTTGCCCGTTTGCTTTTTTTAAAATTATCATATCCTGCATTTTCAATCTATACATAAGATTTAGCGATTTATATCTAAATTGAAACATCAATAAATAGAAAGTGTGTAGAGAATTTATTTCTACATACTTTCTTCAATTTAAATCTCTATCATACATGTTTAACTATATTACTATTACTTTTATCTTTACTTCCTTAATTAATCCTCGTCAACTTCTTCTACAACCACTTCAAACTCTTCTTCCGTAGCTGCTGTTAAAATTTTTTCTATTCTTTTAACCATTATTTCGTTTCTCTCTTCTTTAAACTGCTTAAGACATACTTCCAGCATTTCAAACATTTCTACAGACTTCGATATTAAAGCAAGATTAGCTAATTGTTCTTCATAATGCACATCATTAGCCCACAAAGTTAATATTTCTGATTCTTCTTCTAAAATTTCAGAGTATCCCTTTATTTCAAATACATTAAATACTTCATATTCTTGACTAACATCATAAATTCTCCATTTCCCTTTACTAAAACACCTTCTAATCCTATTAAGCCCCCTCTGTCCTACTGTAGTTCATCCTCTGATACCACATATATTTTAAAATCAGCAAAACTAAGGAACACAATTTGATTACCATTTTTTACTCGTTGGTAAACAGCTTGTTTCTTTGTAGGTTTGTCTATAAAATCTAAATGTTTTGTTCCATCTTTTTTCATAGCATAATAAATACCTTCACGTTCATTTATAAAATCTAAGGCTTCCTCAAATGTAGAAAACTTTTTAGCGTAGTAAGGACTGTTCATTGCTGTATTGAAGGCCCAATTATCTTGCATTAAGTTCAGTGCATATTGTATTTTTTCTAAAGGATTTTCCTTAAATAAGTTTTTAAAAAAGATAGTCTGTTCTTTAGATAGAAACATATCTTCTCTTTCTAGTATTTCATTTATTATATCTTTCTGTTCCTCAGTAAATTGAAGTAAATCTTTTTCATTAGAAATACTTATATAACCTCTTTTTGCTGTTACAACTGCAAGAACATCATCTTTATCTTCCTCATCTAATATTGTTCGTTGTATAACGTTTCCTTCATCATCTAAATCTTCAATGATTATACGCTTATTTCTTAACTCTGCTGGTATATCACTACCTGAAACGTTTATCCAGCCATTATTCCCAGCTTTCATAATCATATATGGTCTTTTTTCTTTTTTTAAAAACATACATTTCCCCTCATTTCTTCTTATGTAAAAATATTCCCATTTATAAATATAGCATGTGAAATGATATAATTAATAGAACTATGAAGATAAAGGAAGTGAACTATATTGGTAGAGATAAAAGATAGAGATAAACATTACAAAAGACAAAAATTTGTACAGCTAGCATTTTATCTATTCGAAGTATTTTTTCTTATTTTTTGTGTATTAACTATCTGTTCATTCATTGACAAAGGTTCTATGTTTGGCTGGCTAAAAGGAATTTCAGCATATGATTTTCTAGATAAAGTAATTACAATATATACACTTCATACATTAGCAGTATTTGCATACGTAAGATTAAAAATGTCTGCACGTGACGATGCAAATATTTCCATAAGTAACGTGATTTCCCACGCCCTGAATATGTGCAAATATGAGGTTTTTCCTAAGGAGATATTTGAACATTGTGAAGTACTTATGAATACTAAAAAAGGTCAAACCAGTATGTTAAATGGTGGGGACATAAAAAGAATAGAATACATTGTCGAACAAACCGAACTATTTGCAAATAAAACTATTTCACTGGCAACCTATGAATATAGATTGGAAAACTTAAGAATCAGATTAAATCATGCAACACAAACTAATAATCTAGCTTGGACAAACTCATTTCTTCTCAATTGGCTTAATGATAAATAAATTCCTATCTTTGCGAGTTTCCTAGACCTACTGCAAAAAAAATTCAGGAAACTGAGATATACAAAAGTCAAAAACTTAAACCACCCTTACCAGTGTAAAAGCGTTCTATTCCACATTAGTCTCTCACTAAAACTTGCTAAACCTCGTTAAAATATGGAACAAATATTAGGAGAAATGAAATAACATTGTAACAATGTACTGTACACTTTACATACTTATATAAATGGAAACAATAAGACACGGCAAGAGGAATTACTAGGATATTACTATAAAATAAAAAATAGACGTACAGCAATTCGACCCTTGCCGTACGTCTTTCCGTTCATTTTGCCGATAGAATCTTTTTAGATTTAACGGCATGAGGTCATAACATGATTTTGAGAAGTTTCTACTATATAAAATGAAAAAGACTGTCACAACCAGGCCCTCTTCTAATCTCTCACTATAACCACGAGTTAGCGTGATACATACATCTAGTGAAACTATTCATTTCGGTGGCTACGTCCATTAAACAAGCCAATTCAGTTGTTTTAAACTCAGTACCCTTAATTACAAATTGATTCTGTTGCTTATCGTACTCTAAGTTAACCCAGCCAGTATGCACTTCAGCATTTAAATCAAATACAAAGCCTTCTTTTTCTGTATATCTAACGTTGGCAAACCCTTCATTCTTCAATAGTCTCTCGATAGCCGGAATATTCATTGTTAAATTCGCCAATATAGACTAAAATAAGTGTGTGTGTTGGTGGAAAGTCTATATTGGCTTTCCTCCTTTTTTATTTACCGTGTTTTTCTATTAGTTCCTGCATTGCTTCATGTACTTTCTGATAATCGCTAGCACATGGGTATGAAGGCGACCTTCTACCAGAAACCTTGCCATCATAAACCATTTGAACCTTATATACCTCTACTGCAATACCGTCCCAAATTTCACTGCCGTATGACACTTTATATTCAGTGTTCGCTGGGTGGGCTTTCTGTCCTGTAGTAGCAGGAACTAATAAGGATTCGATTGGGTGGAATACTTTAGCCATTTTTCAACCTCCTTCCTATAGAACCTATAGACATTATAGAACTTATAAGAAAGGTAGTCAAATCATAATTACACAGGTGATTTTTATTAACATTAAATTAACAGACAATGACGAGTCTGGAAAAATTATAAAAAAATTATGTAGATGTCGGATGGGGCCTATACAGCCCCCCGGCCCCCTGGGTACGGTATTGCGGTTTTCAAGTTGCGAAATGCGTGCGAAATGGCACTTTTATATGCACCTGGGAAGGGCCTATATACCTAGTCCCACCTATCACTCTATAACACATCGAACGGAACACGCTGTTCGAATCGCTTCGTATCGTCACATACACATACACAATGCACCAACCATGCACCATCACATAGTGACATCACTTACTACAACGTACACCACTACAAGTACCACTGCTGCACACATACCTATAGCTATCACCTTACCCATACCTTTACTACATACCGGTGTCATATACTAACATATTCGACACCGTCAATCCCACATGATAAGATAGCACCATCAGTCGGTGTCATAATTCAGTACCATAAGTGCCCCGCAAAAAGGAGACGTTTATATATGAAATATGGTTACGCACGTGTTAGTACAGTTCACCAGGATTTAGAATCACAATTACAGACTTTAAACAGCGAGGGCTGTAAAGTTATTTATTCAGAAAAATATACTGGAAAGAATACGAACCGACCGGAATTCACAGCATTATTAGAAGTTTTAACAGAAGGTGACACGCTAGCTGTAACTAAACTAGACAGACTAGCACGTAACACTAAAGAAGGTATTGAGATTGTAGAAATGTTATTCGAAAGAGGTGTCAAGGTTCACGTTTTAAACGTTGGGCTACTAGAGAATACGACAATGGGCCGTTTCTTCCTACAAACAATGTTAGCGGTGGCAGAAATGGAAAGAAACTTAATCCTGGAACGTACTGCTGAAGGAAAAGAAATTGCAAGACAGAACCCGGACTATAAAGAAGGCAGACCTAACAAATACACGACAAAACAAATGAATCACGCTATCCAACTATTAGAAACTCACAGCTACACACAAGTAGTAGAAAAAACAGGTATCAGTAAATCAACCTTAATAAGAGAAGTAAAAAAAAGAAAAGCATCTGCACAATAGAAGCAGGTGTTTTTTTGCACAAACTTACTTTTATATAGTAAAAAATCAAAACCACTTCCCAGGCACAACATGCCCTACCAGGTTAAAGGGCATTCGCATTGTTACGGGATTCTATTCAGAATAATATTTTTAATACTGCCCAAACAATCCCGCTTTCATGTATTAGCTTCGTCAAGATTCGCTATACTTCGTTAAATATAACGTCCCCCCCTCTTCCAAGTTACGGCCAATCAACTTCTACTTTCATATCTGTTAATAGCATTCGTGCAGCCCACACAATAGCTTCAACGTCTTGGATATAAGCATCTTTTGGCCTATAATGTCTTGGCCCTAATGCCATTCCTTCACGTTCCAAGTAAGCAAGGCGTATCATTAATTCTAACGCCAAAATATCGTCACCTTCAATAGAACCTTGGAAAACAGTCACACTTCGATGTTCCCCGTCTTTTAATTCGTTTAATACTCCTGTAATTTTAAGCACCTGCAATCACTCTCCGTACTATAAATTTTTAGATAACTTTAGTATAAACTCATTACAGAAATAACAGCACTCTATAAATCCTTACACAGCTGCTACGAACAAAAAAAGAGACAGCCCTATTAAAGGCTGCCCCGAATTTTCGCACTAAAATCTAACATTTTCTTAATGTAGTAGTCCCCTGACTCTTCCGGTATAGACTCTATTGGTGTCGCTTCTAGTTTTCGTAGTGCTTCACGCCTAGCTTTATTTGTTTTTGCTAATTCAATAGCTTCTTTCGTTTCCCAAGGCTTCATTAGTTCTTCGCTTTCTACAAATACAACTTCTTCTTTCATCTTATAACCTCTCCTCTTTCCTGTTTATTAGAATGGAATTACTTTAATAGAACTTTTGATTACACATATTAAACGTAACAAAATATCATTCCAGACCCTACAAAGGGTATTCCTTATAATTTTAAAATTAACCGTGAATAACAGAGGGACCCAGCTGTAAATTTACGTGTGACCTATTTAAACAAAAAAGAAGCCCCGGACAGAACGGTAAAGACAACCGAACTATCTAGGGCTTGTACTTTATTAAAAATTTTTAAGGAAATTGGAAATCCAGATTACTTATTAGGCAAGTAAGCAATATCTTCTGGTGTATCTACACGCTTTAGAAATCTTTCAACCTCTTCAGCTGTTACACCTAAATAAACATCTTCATGATACGCCTTATCTTGATGACGTTTAGCAGACAGCAAAGGCAAGTAAGTTAAAGGCTTAGTTTGTCCACCTTCTCGCATTACTTCAGCAAGCTTTAAATCTACTGTATAGTACTCATGAAGCAACTTAGCTTCTTCTTGCAGTACTTCTAAGTATTTACGTTTCGCAACGGATAAACGATGATACACCGCTTTAGCATTCGAATCTCTTTCCTTATTGAAAGGTTCAACTAATGCCTTTGAGTCCAACGCCATACTAGTTACATAACGTTTACGAACATTAGCCATTACAACTAATTCTTCCTGTAATTCTCTGATTTCAGTGCTTAGTTTATCTACTAGAGTAGTGAGTTTCTCTGCTTCTTTTTCCTCGCCACTAACGTACTTCATTTCTAACGCTTTCGGCAATTCAACTTCACGCACATATTTAACTTCCAACGTCTTCTCTTGTAATGATGTTTCTGCTAGCTTAATCTTCTTATCAATGTTCGCCAATCCATCGTAAAACGATTTATGAAACGACTCTACTCGTCCTCTAATACTTCCTGTTTTGGCTTTTGTACTCGTTGATACAGTGCTTGACATATTAACTCACCTCTTTCCTTTTCGTCTTCAGAATCGACTAATACAATGTATGGAAATGCTTCTACAAGTTCCCTTGCTTCTTGCAGCGGTACATTCTCTGCTACGCTTCTATTAAATTTAATTCCTCTATATTCATATTCCTGTACTCTAATCTGTCCATTCTCTATTGGATGTCCAGGAATGACTAGTGTTACTTTCTTTTCATGCTGTTCGTAATACTCTTTGATATAATCAATCCGTGATTTTGACATATCTCTCGTCCTTTCTATCGGCTTTTAGTTTAGTTAAAATAGTTTAGTTACTTTTTCTTTTTTCTTCGCCATATTATGAACTAACATTAATTCAGCCGTTTCTAATCCGTACTCTTGAAACAAACTTAATAATTTCATCTTCTGCGACTTCGAGAAACTATCACCGTGAATATGGTATGCAATGTTCTCCTTAGTACATAACAACTCATGACTAAGCCGCGAGTATGATGTGTCGTAAATCTTACACAAGGCCTTCAATGTAGGTGAATCTAAAAAACGAATTAAGAATTCTTTTTCATTCATCTGTTTAACCCCCTCCCTTACTATTACTACTACTTGTGTAGCATTTCTGTAGTATATATAGCGTTACAAAGGGCTTGTGTACTACATGCCGCTATTCATTGTGTAGTTAATAGACATAAAAAAAGAGGTACTACTAGTGGACAACAAACCACTAATAACACCTCAAAACATGTATAACAATTAAACTAATCAATACGTTTAAGCGGCCCAGGCCGTTGCCAGCTTTTTAATTCCGCTATCCAGAAACCTTTTAACTTGCGTACGATATTTAATATCCAGCATTCCACCAATTTCATCTAATGTTTTAACATCTTCCATGATATATAGCTTTGCAACTTCTAATTCTTCACCTGTTAAAACTTCTTCAAGAAAAAGTTTAGTTGTTAAATCCTTCTCAAATTCCACGCTTCCCAATTTCAATGGTACCGCTTTGCCTTCTTCTATATCCTCTAAGTTCGCTTCTACTGATTTCGCAATATGAAAAAAATTTTTCCCTACTGGGGAATCTGAGACAAGTCCCTCTGCACGTAAATAGTCTATTATAACGGACCTGATAGCATTTTTAATGTGTTCATATAAATAGTACTCGCTTATCCAAGAATAATCCTCTACAGCCTCCCAGGCACGTTCCTGGGCTATTGAGTATAAATCACTGTAGCTTATCCTTGTAGACTTACCGAATTTCTTAAAGATTGTAGCTGCTTGTATCCTTGCTAAATTATCAATTAATGAATGTGAAGTTTGATAAAATGCTTCAAAAGGTTCGCCCGGTTCAATACCATAAGTCCTTTTAGCGTAAACTTCCCACTGTTTTTCTAACTCAAATATCCTATTACAATGTCTATAACGGATTACCCTACGTCTCTTTGTCTCCTGTACTCTTTGAATCTTTGTAGATTCTATCTTTTTTACTAATACCACAGTCATTTTTCAATCTCTCCTAATTTTTTAATTAAGTGTTACAAATCGAGGTTAATTTTCGAATTTAATTACATATCTTACTAACGGAAATAATACCTCTACACTTAATTAACGTAAGAGAAAGACAATACAGACGGTGTTAGAAATAAATTATGGGCCGAATTTATATTTTTATAATTGAGTGTTACAAATCGAGGCTAACTTTCGAATATAATTACATATCAATCAAATGGGAATAATACCATACACTCCCCAGAGACTAAGAGATAGAGACAGTATAGACGTGTTAATTAATTACGTTTTAATATATTTTGTACTCTAGTTTTATGAATCATTTTCATTTCTTCATCTAAAGCCGTTGCAACTGCTACAGTGCTAGTTAATCCCTTTTCTTTGTATCTTCTAGCAATTGATTGATAAACTTCAATATCCTCCAATTCGCTAAATTGAAGCCCCCATGCATCAACCACAAGTACACTCGATACTACAGGAAATCCCTCATTAACCATAGCTTGAACGCATTCTCCTTTATATTGAAAATAGCCAAGTGTGTCTTCACTTAATGTACGATATGCCCTTATAGCAACCACAATATTTTCCCCCTCTAAGTATTGTCAGCTTATCATGTAATATCGTCCCTACGTGATAAGCTGAATGCACTCCCTAGAACCGAACCGTAACGCTAACGCCCCTTACATTATTAATCTTCATAAATAAGCTGCATGTTTCCATTACTTAACTTCACTAATTTAAAGAACCCATGATTTTCAGCTTTTCTAACTGCGGACTGTATCTGAAATTCAGGTGCTTCAGGATGCTTTTCAATAATCTCTTTAATGATTTCCTCATACGTGTATGTGCCTTTATACGCATAAGACATAAACATTAACACTATGGCTAATTCAGTGTTAGACAAATCGTATTTATGATAATTTTCCATTAACTCTCTAGGTATTGGCGTAGATTCTCCGCCTTCTAACGCACTTTCTTCATGTAACTCTTTTGCCAACTCTAATTCGGATAATAATTTACTGGAAAGTAAGTAAACGTCAATCATACCTTTTCCTAAATCCGTGATATAAGTTTCTTTTTCATACAAACTATTTAGGACATCTTTCACTTTCTTTTTAGAAAGGCCTGTACGCTTACTAATCATATCCACTCTTATTTTCACATTAGAATTTTTAGAAGTATGTACAACATAACAGAGATACACATACACTAATAGTTCATCTATATCTATACGTCCTCTTTCAAAATCAATAAAAGGTACAACTGGTACTGGAAAGGTTTTTCCTTTAGTGAATTGAAAAACCATCGTATCACCTGTTTCATCATCAATCATTCCCTTGGTACCATGTAAGATATGTTCTACAAAGAATAATAATAGCGTTTTTTTAGCATTCTTCCCCAGTCTTTCTTCCAAAAAAATCCCCTCAGTTAACTCGCCAGTAATCTTAACATCCTTAACTGTCACTAACTTTCTCCCCCTTTAAGCATTGTCACCTCATTCTACCATTAATTCCCTCCTAATCTATCAGGTTATTTTTTAACCTATCAGTGTACTTCCTATATCAATTCTCTTGACTCGGACTATCTGTACATGTCGAAAAATTTAGGGAAGGAATTGTACCGCTAATCTTATTTATATCGCCTTAAAAATAAAAAAGGAAACATGGATTATCTCCACATTTCCTTTTTCAAGTTTCTATATGTTCATTAACAGTTGTTTAACAACTTCAAAAGTTGCACCAGACCCTAATACAGCAGAAATAATAACTTCAAAATTAACATGAAAGTACATCTCTGTTGTATCCGAATCTTTCTTGTAAAAGAACTTAAACATATACAGCACTCCTATTCAGATGTTTTAAAGGTTACCGAAACCGTCTCCTGAATGGTCGCTGATTGAATGAACTCCGTTTGCAATACCTGTTGTATACGTAATAAAACAAAATCTAAACGGTCTAATAATGACTCACATTCTATATTATTATCTCTCATCCCCTCAATACAAACAAGTGTTTCCATGTAAATTTTTACTATAATCCTAACTTTTATTTCATAATCTTCTTATCCAATCCTCCTTTTTCTTTTTCAACTCCTCTTTAGTGGCTGATTCATTACCATCAACATTTCCGATTGGATTATATAAGTTAATAGCATATAGTTCATAAATTTTTCGGTCTTTCCTATCACAATAAAAAACATCAACGGAATGAAACACATGATAGAACCTCTTTGTAGTACTACTTTTACCAGCCATATGTTTAGTAAGCCTCTTCCTTAAATTCAAAGACTCTCCAATATAAACAATTTCCCCACTTGAATCTCTCATAAAATAAAATCCTGAATTCAAATTTACTTTATGAATTTCTGATACAGGGATACTCAAAGAACTCTTAGGAATATCAATCTTTATCAAAATTATTCCCCCTCATTTCTAATCTAACTTTCTTTATAACCTAATCCTATGATATACTAATAATAAATCGGGGAATCACTCCCCTTCTATGTACTTATTTTTATTTATCTATTCATTTTGGCGTTTAGTCTTTTGAGACTAGACGTCCCTTTTTTATTTTCCCCTCTAATTCAGCATCTCGTACTAGCTTATTTGCTAATTTTCTTGCTTCATTTTTTAATTCTAGTTCTTATAATTCTTCCAATTCCTTTTCATTAAGTGTTCTTTCCTTCTTCATTTTTCGTAACTCTTTAAGACGTACTCTTACCCCACGTACTGTATCTTTATATGCCATCTAATTTCCATCTCCTTTAATTAGTTTAGTTCTTAATATATATTTATCGTTTAAGCCCCATTTCCCTCTATCGTAGCTAGCGGTAGTCACTTCAAGCGTCTTCTAGCCGTCGTTAGTGGTAGTAATTTCTTTTAAATCTTTTAAAAATCTATTGATTTTTGGTTTTTGGGGTTTCATACTGGACATTTCTTCTGGACACTTGCAATGACGTTTGGACATAGTAACCCCTTTGAAAAATTACGAGGTTAAAACGTCCAAACAATACTGGCATATTTCCCATTGTAGCCAATTGAGATGGTTGCATCGACGACGAACGGTTATAGCTTGTAAGAAAACTACTATACCGTCCGTATATAGCTTATCGGCTTTATATTACGCCGTACGGTGCGTGTCCACGCCCTACACCGTTCTCTTTCGAGTAATTTCGCTACATAACCCGCATATCCCCGCAATAAAGCACGAGAATAGCCGTGAGACAGGTTGCACAATCGCCGCTTACGAGTAACTGGTTAACTCCAGTCGTACAATTGTGTCCTGTTTGACCCTCCATTACTTTTAAACACTCTTTACCACTAACGTCTTGGTTATCATCGTTATTAGGGCTTGTATAAACCCCTTAGGCTTGTTTTATGCAAAGCTTGTGTCCTTTACTTCGCTTACGTCAGACAGTTGAATGCAACGACAACTGTTATCCGAGGGTATTCTCTGCATTGGCTACCCTGAACCCCGTTTATTGTAGGGCACACTTCACAGCGTTCCTTCGTGGGCACGGTATCCACGTTCGGAATTACCGCACACCAACGCTTTTAATTACCTAAAAAGGACAATAGGAAACCAAACCCCTTGCTATCCATTTTTCAAAAATGGTATAATACAAGTGCTGAATGTACGGAATATCCGTTATTTAATTGTTGTTGAATACACAAAATTTCCGTTATTTAGTTTTGAATTTAAACTTAACTTTTGGTCGCCTACTGCAATAGGCGGCTTTTCTCTTTGCTTTAAACTTTCAAGTGATTTAAGGGTGAATGTTTTTGATACTTCTTACCTATTTCTGAATCTGTAAAATCTAAATAAGCTTTTTGAGTTACCTCTACGCTAGAATGACCTAAAATACGTGATAATGAGGCCCAGTCTCCACCATTTAGAACATAATACTTGGCAAAATTATTACGTAGTTGGTGCGGGTGTATTGATACCCCCACTCTTTTCCCCGCTTCACGTAAAGATTTTTCAAAGTTTCGCACTTCTAATTGCGTTCCTCGAATTGTAGGGAACATATAATCACTATTTGAATAACGGTCTCGATACAATAACCACCGTTTTAAATCATTGGCCATTTTAAATGAGAAGTACGTGTAACGTTGCTGCTTATTTTTCGAGTTCTCAATTAAAATTGCTTTATGCTTAAAATCAATCTTTTCAGGACATAACTCTAAACACTCTGATATTCTCATTCCTGTATCCAGTAGCAAACGAGTAACAATCCAATTACGATAACCATGAAACGTAGTCACATCAAAAACTCTTAATACGCGTATGATTTCGTCTTCCGTCAACAAAGGTTTTTGCTTACGTTTCGGTTTAATGTTTTGAATGCTTTCAACAGGATTTATTTTAATTTCTCGTTCTACTTGGAATAAAAAATTAAAAAACACTTTGATATTACGTAAATAGTTAGCAATCGTTGTATCGCTTAGTGGCTTTTTGTAATCCGTCCGGTTATGCGGGCGATTAATATCATTAGCTATTGTTGTAGAAGCCACGGTGTACTTTCCACGTTCCTTTAAATACTTAATATACTGCCCAATGTGTACGGCCTTTACCTTTCCCGCTTCCTCCACTTGATACGTCTCTCTCATGTACAATAAAAATAAATTTAGAGTCTGGTCATAGCTTTTCAGCGTTTTAGTCGATAAGTTTTTACTTGAACAATACAACATAAAATTATCTAACTGTAATTCAAATTCAGTCAAAACAAAAAACACCGCCTCTCATTAGTTTGATTTACAAACCAATAAAAGACGGTGTTTATTAAAATGCATTAACATTATTTGTTGGTACGAAAAGAAGTTTGTTGGTAACTTTACATTACCGCTAAACAATCAAAAACACTGTTATATCAACATTTACGAAGCCTTATGTTCAAGTCTCAACTTATCCGCAACCATTGCGATAAACTCAGAATTCGTAGGTTTTGCTTTTGACATGGATACTGTATAACCAAATAAGGACGAAATAGAATCAATATTTCCACGGCTCCACGCTACTTCAATCGCGTGACGGATTGCACGCTCGACACGGCTCGCTGTTGTATTATATTTCTTTGCAATATCTGGATATAATACTTTCGTAATAGACCCTAGTAATTCGATATCATTGTACACCATAGAAATCGCTTCTCGTAAGTACATGTACCCTTTAATATGAGCAGGTACACCAATTTCATGAATAATACTCGTAATACTTGCATCTAAGTTTTTCGGTTTTCCATCTATTGTTGTTGCTGATCGGAAAGATGGTAATGGACGTTTAATAGTAGCATTTGCCTTGCCACTCACTTGACGAATATGACTAGTTAAATTCTCCATATCAAATGGTTTTAATATGAAATATGAAGCACCTAGGTCAACTGCTTTTTTCGTCACATCTTCTTGTCCAAATGCTGTTAACATAATTACGCTAGGCTGTCTTAACCTTTCAATATGTCGCATTTTCTCTAGTACAGCTAAACCATCTAAATGTGGCATAATAATGTCTAAAACGAGTACATCAGGCTGCTTATCTGTTAATAAGTTTAAACACTCTTGACCATTATAAGCAGTACCGATTACTTCCATATCATCTTGAGCAGCTACATAACTCTCTAGCATTGATACTAATTCTTTATTATCATCCACAAGACATACTTTAATTTTCTCCACAGCTTTTCCTCCCTTACCGAATCGATTCTCCGACATGTGTATCCTTCTAGGCTACATGAATTGTTCGACAATTGTGTGAAAATTCCCTTTTAAAGTTTGTTACTTTCCGATAAAATCACAAAAAAATATGTTTATCGTTCATTTATTCCCTTTCGCAACACATTCCATCATAGAAATACAACGAAACGTTCAACCCTTTGCTTATATTTTACAACAAAAAACATCTCTTGCGGAGCTTTTACAAAATTTCAACGAATTTTTCAATAGAAAAGCGAGCTAATGAATAAATTAGCTCGCTTTTTTTTCTTGATCATAAATATTAATTCCAGCCTCATGTAACATCCATTCAATATGAACACCGTACCCTGATGTTGGATCATTGACAAATACATGTGTAACGGCTCCGATTACTTTCCCGTTTTGTACAATTGGACTTCCACTCATCCCTTGTACGATACCACCTGTTTTTGCTAATAAACGCTTATCTGTTACTTTTATTACCATACCTTTTGTAGCTGGAAATTTTTGCGGTACCGTACTAACAACTTCAATATCAAATGCTTCTACTTTATCTTGATCAATAACTGTTAATATTTTTGCCGGTCCTTCTTTTACTTGATGAGATAATGCGATAGGCATTGCTTTATCCATTACGCCGTTTGTCATATTTGTATTTAATTTTCCAAAAATACCATACGGACTATTTATTGTAATATTGCCAATCACTTCACGATCTGGTGAGAACCTTGCTAACTTCTCTCCTGGATTCCCATGACTACCTCTTTCAATCGATGTAACTGTCGAACGCATAATTTGTCCATCTTCAACTTGAATCGGCTTTTTCGTATCATTATCAGAAATGACATGACCCAGTGCTCCGTATTTCATAGAATCTGGATGAACAAATGTCATTGTTCCGATTCCAGCTGCCGAATCACGAATATATAAGCCAATACGATAAGACGATTCCCCACTGTCTTTTTGTGGTGTTAATTTCGTGCGAATGTATTTTCCATCTCTTAACAAAACAAGGTTAAGTGGTTCACCTGTTTCACCACTACTATGAATAAATGGTGCGACATCACTCATTCTTTCAATTGTTTTACCATTAATTTCAGTAATCATATCTCCAATTTGCACACCAGCTGTTTCACCAGGAGATATTTTACCTTTTTCAGTTTGAATTAAATGATGGCCTACAACAAGTACACCTTTTGTGTTTAATTTCACACCAATTGATTGTCCACCTGGAATAACTTTAAAATCTTTTAATACTTTCACATTTACTTTTTTTACTGGAAAACCAGCGATTTGGAACACCATGTCCGCTTCACCATTTTGATGAGAATTTACCATAAGTCCTTGTTTTTGTTCATTCGAACTCACTGTAAATACATGGCTATTTGTAGATGAAGCTTTAAAAACTGGTAATGAAGCTATTTCTGATTGTTGTCCTTCAAAAACAACAAGTTGCTTCGGGGATGAAATAAACGTCCGAAGCGGCTTAAAACATCCAATAAAAACTAAAGAAACAAGGAGACAAAGACCTATTATTTTTCGAAATCTTTCTAATTTCAATTTGTTCACTCTCCTCGCTCCTACCCCACATTCAGCCTCTTGGCTTCACTTTTTAATCTCTCCTTGCAGTGCTTTATTTATAACCGGAAGAATTAAGAAATCTTCATTTGAGAAAAAAAGCTATCCATTACTGGATAGCCTCTGCTGTCTGTTTAAAATGATGCGCTTGCGTAAGTAACTCTTTCGCATGTTCTGTCGTTAAATCTGTAATTTCCACACCAGAAATCATTCGAGCTATTTCTGTTACTTTATCCTCCATAGTTAAAACGGTAACTGATGTAATTGTCCGATCATTCGCTACCTGTTTTCGAATAAATAAATGCGAATCCGCCATTGAAGCTACTTGAGGTAAGTGCGTAATACAAAGCACTTGTGAGTTTACTGATACACGATAAATTTTTTCCGCAATAGCCTGTGCAACTCGACCACTCACACCAGTATCCACTTCATCAAAAATAACAGATGCAATACCTTGATGTTTAGAAAAAATACTTTTTAAAGCTAAAATAATACGAGATAACTCTCCACCAGAAGCGACCTTTGAAAGTGGTTTTAACGGTTCACCGGGATTCGTTGAAATATAAAACTCCACGTGATCATAGCCGTCCGCCGTAAGGTGCACCGGTGCGCCTTCCACAAGAGGTTCTTCTGCATTTCCTTCTCTCTTCATGATTCTCACTTCAAATTTCGTTTTTTCCATATATAGTTCTTTTAATTCTTGATGAATAGCATTTGTAAGATGCTCTGCAAGTTCATGACGCATATTACTTAACAACGTTGCTTCTTTCAGAATAACACTTTCTAATTCCTTTAACTGCTTCTTCGTCGCTTCAATATGAACGTCTTTATTTTCAATCGTAAAAATTTCTTGCTCAATTTTATCAGCATACGCTAAAATCTCTTCTACATTATTTCCATATTTTCTCTTTAGCATACGAATTTCATTTAAACGTGTTTCAATTTCATCTAGACGATTCGGATCATATTCCATCATATCGAGATTTTCTCTAAGTTGATACGCAACTTCTTCTAATAAGTAATAGCTATTTGCAATTGAATCATGATTTTCTTGATATACTTCATCTAAATGTGTAATACTCTCCATTTGTCCCATTGCACTTCTTACATTATCTAATCCTTGTCCGTCAGCACTTAACGAACGATATGCATCACCTAACGCTTTATAAATCTTTTCAAAATTAGAAATTTGCAATCGTTCCTCAGTTAATTCATTTTCTTCATCCATCTTTAAATCAGCCTTACGGATTTCTTCATGCTGAAATTGAATTAAATCTAAGCGATGTGCCATTTGTTGTTCATTTTCACTTAACGATTTCAATTGTTTTTTTAATTTCTCATAGTCAGCGTAAACAGTTTGATATATATCCAACTGTTTAACAATACGCTCCCCATCAAAATGATCGAGCATAAACAGATGTCGCTCTTCATTCATTAAGTCTTGCGTTTCGTGCTGTCCATGAATATCAACAAGCGTTTTGCCAATCTCTTTTAATATACTAAGGGTAACAAGTTTCCCATTTACACGACATACACTTTTTCCGTTTGCAGCAATATCACGCTTCAAAATAATCATGCCGTCTTCTATTTCTATATCTAACTCTTCTGCCTTTTCAATACATGGATGCTTGTCGTCTTCCACATAAAATAACCCTTCTATCTCAGCTTTTTCTGTTCCGTATCGAACAAATTCCGCTGAACCACGGCCACCTACAAGTAAACTAATCGCATCAATAATAATCGATTTTCCAGCTCCTGTTTCACCGCTTAAAACTGTTAAACCTTTTTGAAAAGAAATATTTAATGCCTCAATAATAGCAAAGTTTCTAATCGATAATTCCGATAACAATGCCCCATTCACCTCGTTATAAACTAATCCCCTACTAAGGGCTTTTCTCAGTTCTTTATTCAAATAGTCATACTATATGTTTGTATGTACTCTTCTAACCCGCTCCATTGTACCAAACATTCGTTTTACGGGTCAATCCACCTATTTTCTAATTTTATTCAAACAAAATATTATATTACAATTAAAAATTCACATTTTTAACCGCTAAAAAAATCCTGTTCACTTTCCACTTTACAGAGGAAAGCAAACAAGATTTTTTTGTTACAACATATTTAAGAAACGATCAGAGACAACACCTGTATCCTCAGGTGTACGGCAAATAATTAAGCAAGTATCATCACCACAGATGGTTCCGATGATCTCATCCCACTCTAAATGATCAATAAGTGCTCCAAGTGAATGAGCGTTACCAGGCAATGTTTTTAGCACAAGCATATGTCCTGCCGTGTCTAATTTTACAAATGAATCCACTAGATTTCGTTTTAATTTTTGTAACGGGTTAAACCGTTGATCTGCTGGCAAGCTATATTTATAGCGACCATCATGTAATGGCACCTTCACTAAGTGCAGTTCTTTAATATCGCGCGATACTGTTGCTTGCGTTACATTAAATCCCTCATTACGTAAAATATCAACTAATTCATCTTGTGTTTCGATTTCTTTGTTCGCAATAATTTCCCTGATTTTAATATGGCGCTGACCTTTATTCATACATTTGCACCTCACACTATCTCTTACCATAGTTTAAACATTGGTATACTTCACTTATTTATGTTAACTTATAATTCGTTACTTGTACACAATTGTTTTTACAATCATTATACAATTACAGCAAAAAGAGGAACAACATATGTTATTCCCCTTTTCCTTTTTGTTTTAGAACGTCATGCGCTTCTGTAACAACTTGCTCAATAGAAATTGGAGAATGATTTTTGCCACTCTCATCACGTTCACCATGCCATTTTAAATGAATTAAGAATTCAATATTACCATCTCCACCCGTAATCGGTGAGAATGTTAAACCTTCTACATCATAGCCTTCTTTTAAAGCAAAATCGACAATCATTTCCACGACAGCTTCATGCACTTTTCTATCACGAACAATGCCTTTTTTCCCAACTTGCTCTCTTCCAGCTTCAAACTGCGGTTTAATTAACGCTGCTACATCACCGTTAAGCATAAGCATTGTTTTTAAAACTGGCAGTATTAGTTTTAATGATATAAATGAAACATCTATACTAGCAAATTGTGGTAAACCACGCTCTAAGTCTGCTGGTGTCACGTAACGGAAATTTGTACGTTCCATTACGACAACACGCTCATCTTGACGCAATTTCCACGCCAATTGATTATATCCTACATCTAATGCATAAGATAGTTTCGCTCCATTTTGAAGCGCACAATCTGTAAAGCCACCAGTTGATGAACCAATATCTATCATAACTTTATCTTGTAAATCTAGATGAAATGTCTCCAGTGCCTTTTCAAGTTTATAACCACCACGGCTTACATACGGCATAACTTGTCCCTTTACCGTAATCTCTGTATCTTGTGGGATCTTCTCTCCTGGCTTATCGAGTCTCATCTCATTCGCATATACGAGTCCAGCCATAATAGCACGTTTCGCTTTCTCACGTGTTTCTATAAGCCCTCGCTCTACTAATAGTACATCTACTCTTTCTTTTTTTGCACTCATTTGTTACGCCCTTTTTTGTTTTGATGGAATCATTGTATGAATACGGTCTACAACAGCATCTGTCGTTAAACCAATTTCTTCTAATAATTTTGTTACACTACCGTGCTCTATGAAACGATCTGGAATACCCATTCTTTCAATTAATGCACTATGGTATCCGTTCTCAGATGCAAATTCAACTACTCCAGTTCCAAAACCACCGATTAAACAAGCTTCTTCAATCGTTAAAATCGGTATATTTTTTCCTAAGAGATCATGTAAATACGCTTCATCCATTGGTTTAATAAAGCGAGCGTTCACTACTTTCACTGAAACTCCAGCCTTTTCAAGACGCTCTGCTGCTTCCATTGCCATTGGAATTGTCGTACCAAATGTTAAAATAGCTGCCTGCGTACCTTCTTTTAACGTTTCCCATGTGCCGATTGGAATTGCCTTTAATTCTTCGTCCATATGAACGCCAAGACCATTACCACGTGCATAACGTAAAGCGATTGGTCCATCTTCATATTGCATCGCCGTATACACTAAATGTTGCCCTTCATTTTCATCTTTTGGCATCATTATTACCATATTCGGTAAATGACGTAAAAACGAGATATCAAATACACCTTGATGTGTTTCACCGTCTGCTCCTACTAATCCAGAGCGATCTATTCCGATGAAAACATTTAAATTTTGACGACATATATCATGAACAACTTGGTCATATGCTCTTTGTAAAAACGTTGAATAAATTGCTAAGAATGGTTTCATCCCTTGCGTTGCCATACCTGCTGCCATTGTTGTAGCATGCTGTTCTGCAATACCTACATCGATCATACGATTCGGGAATTCCTTTTGGAATTTCTCAAGTTTCGATCCAACAGGCATTGCAGGCGTAATTGCAACAATACGCTCATCTTCTCTCGCCAACTTAAGTACTGTTTCACTAACAACAGCACTCCATGCTGGTGCAACTTCCTTCGGTTTAACGAAGTCACCTGACTCAATTTTATACGGGCCTGTTCCATGCCAAGTTCCAATTACGTCACTCTCAGCTGGTTTATAACCTTTTCCTTTTTTCGTAATCACATGAACAAGTACTGGACCTTTTGTTTTCTTTGCATATTGCAACGTTTCGAATAACTTTTCATAATCGTGCCCATCGACTGGACCTAAATATGTAAAGCCTAACTCTTCGAAAAAGACGCCTGATACTAGTAAATATTTAAGACTATCTTTTATTTTCTCTGCTGTTGCAGCCACTTTTCCACCGACTGCTGGGATTTTTTTCAATATATACTCTAGTTCATCTTTTACCCAATGGTATTTTCCTGCGGTACGTAAACGACCAAGTACATTATGAAGCGCACCAACGTTTGGTGCAATTGACATTTCATTGTCATTCAAAATAACAATCATGTCTGTTTTTTCATGCCCAATATGGTTCAATGCCTCTAAGGCCATTCCACCTGTTAAAGCACCATCTCCAATGATTGGTATAACATATTCTTTCGTTTTCTTTAAATCACGTGCTAAAGCCATTCCCATTGCAGCAGATAGTGATGTCGAGCTATGACCTGTTTCCCATACATCGTGCTCACTCTCACAACGTTTTGGAAAACCACATAGACCTTGATATTGCCTTAATGTACCGAATTCCTTCGCACGTCCTGTTAAAATTTTATGTACATAGGATTGATGTCCTACATCCCATAAAAATTTATCTTTCGGACTATCAAATAATTTATGCAGAGCAATTGTGAGTTCTACTACACCTAAGTTAGGTGCAATATGTCCACCTGTTTGAGAGAGCTCTTCAATTAAAAATTTACGAATATCCTCACTCAATCCCTCTAGTTCACTGATAGACATATCTTTCAAAAAACTAGGGTTTTGAATTTGCGTTAGATCCACATGGATCACTCACTTTCATTTCATAATCTGTCAACATGTCAAATATTATAAAAAACATTTACACAACACAAGAAATTTTCTTTTCTATCCTTTATCTTACCCTGCTATCAACTAGTCTATTGTGCCCTAATCCTATTATAAACCATATTTCTTTATGCGTTGAAAAAAATAGCCGCTAACACGAAGTGATAACGGCAATGTAATCTACATATATTTTTGCCAATAACAAGAAAAGAAAAACCTTTTCCTACATTTATATCATAAAATGATGAATGACTCAACAAATGAAAACGCTGTTATATTAGTTATTACGTTTTGCAATCAAATCGCAAATAGATAGTAAATATTCATCTTGTAATTGCAAGGAGCTAATCGCATCTTTTGCTTTTGCAATTGTTTCTTCTAAAATATTCTTTGCTCTATCTACAGTAAATAACGTCGTATATGTGCTCTTTTCGTTGGAAACATCACTACCAATCGGTTTTCCAATCTCTTCTTCGGTTCCTTCTACATCTAAAATATCATCTCGAATTTGGAAAGCTAGGCCAATATTTTTTGCAAACTCAAGTAACTTTTCTTCCTGCTCTTTTGTAGCATTAGAAAGTATCGCTCCTGCAAGTACAGCGAATTCAAGTAGTTTCCCGGTCTTATGCTTATGAATATACTCTAACTCATCAATCGTAAGTTGTTTCCCTTCAGCTTCCATATCCGCCACTTGTCCGCCAACCATTCCTTCCGGCCCAGCTGCTTTTGCAAGCTCAAGTACAAGTCTTACTTTTTTTTCAGCAGAGATTTCTTTTTGCTCATATGCCATAACAATTTGAAAAGCATACGTCAACAAACCATCTCCTGCTAAAACTGCCATTGCTTCACCAAATACTTTATGATTCGTGGGCTTTCCTCTTCTTAAATCATCATCATCCATACAAGGTAAATCATCATGAACTAACGAGTATGTATGTATCATTTCAAGAGCACAAGCTGCACCTACTCCAAGATTTCTTTCTTTCCCAAACGCTTGTAATGTTGCAAATAAAAGTAACGGGCGGAGACGTTTTCCACCCGCTTCCAAAGAATATGCCATCGCTTCCCGAAGTACATTTGGACATTGTAATTCATTTGCATAGCTTACAAGCTTCTCTTCTACGAAAGTTTTACTTTCTTTCAAAAAAGTATCAAAAGCGATTGTCACTATGCTTCATCTCCTAAAGCAGTAAACGGTTCAAGCTCTCCATCTTCTCCAAGAATAACTGCCATTTGTTCTTGTACGTTCTTCAACTTCTCATCGCAAAGCTTAGATAATTCCATACCCTCTTTAAAATAAGAAATCGCTTCTTCTAAAGGTACATCACCTTGCTCTAGCTTAGATACGAGATGCTCAAGTTGCGAAATTGCCTCTTCAAAACTCACTTTATTTTCCATTATTCAATTCACGCTCCTCTATGCCTGATACGCTACAATCTAGTATTCCATCTTGTAATTGAACTGAAACAGCATCTCCAAGGCTGACATCTTTCACACTTTTTAACACTTGCTTCTCTTCATCATATACAAGCCCGTACCCTCTCATCATTACTTTAAGCGGACTTAATGCTTCAAGTTTTTGAGCAGCTCTTACAAAGGCAAATTCTTTCGTTTGAAATAATGTTTGCATTTCACGTTGTAATTGCTTTTGCAACGTTTCAATCGCTACCTTTGTTTGTATAATTTTTTGAGACGGGTGGTGCTTCTCTAAATAAAATGAAAGCTGTTTTAACTGATTCACCTTTTTATCAATGTAGCGCTCTTTCGCTAAAACAAGCTGTTCTAACGCTCTATCTAATTGCTCTTCCTTTTGTTCATATACTTGTCTTGGATAACGGAATGCATAAGATTTTTGCAATACTTGTAATTTTTCTTCTTTTTTATGTACTAACTCTCTCATTGCTCTTTGCAATCTTAGAGTTCTTTGTAATACCTTTTCTTGTAACTCTATAACGTTCGGTGCTGCTAGTTCAGCTGCTGCAGTCGGTGTTGGTGCACGTAAATCGGCAACAAAATCTGCGATTGTAAAATCTGTTTCATGCCCTACTGCTGAAATAATAGGAATTTCGCTCTTAAAGATTGCTCTTGCAACCACTTCCTCATTGAAAGCCCATAATTCCTCAATAGAACCTCCCCCGCGCCCAACAATTAATACATCTATATCTCCCATTTCATTCGCTGTACGAATCGCTTGTACAATCGAGGGAGCTGCTGACTCCCCCTGTACAAGTACTGGAAATACAATAACCTTCCCAATTGGATAACGACGTTTAATCGTTGTTATGATATCACGAATCGCAGCTCCTGTTGGCGACGTAATTACCCCTATTGTTTTAGCATAAGGAGGGATTATTTTTTTATAAACTTGAGAAAACAATCCTTCTTCCTCTAAACGAACTTTTAATTGTTCGTAAGCCAAATGCAAATTTCCGACTCCGTCAGGTTGCATGTCTTGAATATAAATTTGATAAGAACCACTCGCCTCGTAAACAGAGATTTTCCCTTTTACAAGTACCTTCATCCCATTTTCAGGTCTGAATTTAATATTACGATTATGACCCGCAAACATAACCGCTGCGATTCTGGCATTTTCGTCTTTCAATGTAAAATACATGTGACCACGACTATGATTTTTAAAGTTGGAAATTTCACCTTTTAACCAAACAGACTGTAAATGCGGGTCATATTCTATTTTTGTTTTTATATAGCGTGTTAATGCTGTAACGGTTAAATATTGTTTCTCCATTTCTCTCTCCTCATAGCCGACTCAAATTATTTACAAACGACACCTGCGCGTTTGGCAGATTCAACAGTATTATGAAGAAGCATTGTAATCGTCATTGGACCAACACCCTTTGGCACAGGCGTAATGTAACCCGCAACGTCTAACACGTTGTCAAAGTCAACATCACCACAAAGCTTGCCTGTTTCTAATCGATTCACACCAACGTCAATTACAACCGCGCCTTCTTTCATATAATCAGCTGTTACCATTTTAGGTCGTCCAACAGCTACGATTAAAATATCAGCTAACTTCGATAATTCTTTAATATTTTGCGTCTTAGAATGACAATATGTGACAGTTGCATTTTCATTTAAGAACAATTGCCCCACTGGTTTGCCGACAATATTACTTCTTCCAATTATTACAACATGTTTTCCCGAAATATCAAGATTCGTTTCTTTTACTAATTCTACAATACCATGCGGTGTACATGGAAGGAATGTATCTTGTCCCGTCATCATACGTCCCACGCTGATTGGGTGAAATCCATCTACATCCTTTTCTGGTGAAATTCTTTCAATGATAGCTTTTTCTTCAATATGTTTTGGTAAAGGTAATTGCACTAATATGCCATTAATGCGGTCATCGCCATTTAAGCGATCGATTTCAGCAAGCAAACGTTCCTCAGTAATCGTTTCAGGAAGTTCAATTAGCTCAGAATAAATTCCTACTTGTTCACAGCCTTTTTCTTTTCCTTTTACGTAAGAACGAGATGCTGGATCTTCTCCCACTAAAATCACTGCTAATCCTGGTACAATCCCTTGCTCTTTCAACTTCACAACTTCTTCTGTTAATTGTGCTCGTTTTTTCTCCGCAACTTCATTTCCTTTGATGATTACTGCTACCATTTTAAGATTCCCCCTTAAAGAAATTACAGTGTATCTTTTATATTAGATAAAACGCCGTTAATAAAACGACGAGATTCCTCATCCCCAAATGTTTTAGCAATTTCAATTGCCTCGTTAATTGTTACGTTGTGTGGAATTTCTTCCATGTACTTCATTTCATACACAGCTACACGTAAAATACTGCGATCAACAATACTAATACGCTCAAGCTTCCACTTTTTTAAGTTTTGACGAATTGCTGCGTCAATCTCTTCTTTATTGTCTACAAATCCTACAACAAGTGATTCTAAAAACTCATTTGTTTCTTCACCTTCATCTAGCGTATTTTCCACCGCTACCTTCGGTTCTAATTCACCTGTAATATCCATTTGGTATAATGCTTGCATAGCTCTTTCTCTAGCCGTCCTACGTTTCATTGTAACTCTCCTTTATGCTTCAAGTCTTTCCTTATGCTTTGTTATATTATTATAATTTATAAGCCGTCAATTCACTTACTCTTACAGTTTTCATTGATTTTCCAACCTTATAATACAATGATAATAACACAATTTATCGTTTCACACACGGGTTACAAGGCTGAAAAATAATAAAAAGATTAACTTCAAGTTCCATATCTTATCACAATGTACGTTTTTTGGAAAAACGAAACATTTTCTTTTTCATTTCTTATTTTTTGAAATAGTATAACAATTAGAGGGTTGTAATTTGTGAAGAAATGAAACGATAAAAAAGATGCCTATGTTACTAGGCACCTTTTTCATTCTTACACTGGTTCAATTTCTGTTTTTTGTGTTTCGAATGTTACGCCAACGATGTGAACATTCACTTCTTTTGGCTCAAGTCCTGTCATTGTAAAGAGTGCTTGGCGAATATTGTCTTGAATCTTTTGTGCAACAACCGGAATTGCTACACCAAAATACATTACAACATAAAGGTCAACGATAATATCTTCGTTTGCTAATTCAACCTTTACACCTTTACCATGATTTTTCTTACCTAACTTCTCAACAACATCTGTAGCAAAATTACCACGCATTGCCGCCACACCTTCTACCTCAGCAGCTGCAATACCTGCAATTACTTCAATTACTTCTGGTGCAATTTCTACTTTACCAAGAGTTGTATCTTGACCCATATCTAACATATGTTCAGCCATGAAAAAAACCTCCTTTAATGTATCACTGCGTCACAAGTTCATGCTCTTCCAAAAACTTCGTATTAAACTCACCTTTTACAAAATCAGGATGATCTAACAATTGCAAATGGAACGGGATTGTTGTATGTACGCCTTCAATGACAAACTCACTGAGTGCACGCTTCATTTTTGCAATTGCCTCTTCACGTGTTTTTCCGTGAACAATTAATTTAGCAACCATCGAATCATAGAAAGGTGGGATTGAATATCCCGGATATACAGCTGAATCGACGCGAATACCAAATCCGCCTGGTGGTAAGTACATTTCTACTTTACCTGGAGATGGCATAAATTTTTTGGCAGGGTTTTCCGCATTAATTCGGCATTCAATTGCCCAACCATTAAATTGTACTTCTTCTTGCTGTAACGATAACTTTTCTCCAGAAGCAACAAGAATTTGCTCTTTAATTAAGTCCATTCCTGTCACCATTTCAGTAACCGGATGCTCAACTTGAATTCTCGTATTCATCTCCATGAAATAAAAGCTTTTCGTTTTATATTCATAAATAAACTCAACCGTACCAGCACCTGTATAATCAACCGCTACCGCCGCTTTAACTGCCGCTTCACCCATCTGCTTGCGAACATTTTCATCAAGTGCAGGTGATGGACTTTCTTCTAATAGTTTCTGCAAACGGCGCTGAATTGTACAATCACGCTCTCCTAAATGAATGGCATTTCCGTGTGTATCTGCCATTATTTGAATCTCAACATGGCGGAAATCTTCAACGTACTTTTCTAAGTATACACCAGGGTTCCCAAAAGCGGTACTAGCTTCTTGCTGTGTAATTTGAATTCCTTTTACAAGCTCTTCTTCATGACGTGCAACACGAATACCTTTTCCGCCGCCACCTGCAGTCGCTTTAATAATAACTGGATATCCAATTTGATTTGCAAGCTCGATCGCTTCCTCGGTATTTTTTATAATCCCTTGTGAACCTGGTACAATCGGAACCCCTGCTTTTTCCATTGTATCACGAGCAACGTCTTTTGTGCCCATCTTTGAAATAGCTTCTGGACTTGGACCGATAAAAATTAAGTTACATTCACGGCATAACTCTGCGAAATCTGCATTCTCTGCTAAAAATCCGTATCCCGGATGGATAGCATCGCAGCCCGTTAACTTCGCAACGCTAATAATGTTCGTCAAATTTAAATAACTTTCTTTTGAAACTGTTGGTCCTACACAATACGCCTCATCTGCAATTTGTACGTGAAGTGACTCTTTATCTGCTTCTGAATAAATCGCAACTGTTTCAATATCCATTTCTTTACAAGCACGAATAATTCGTACAGCAATTTCCCCACGATTGGCTATTAATACTTTTTTTATCATCACAAAGACTCCCTTATTACGCTTTCACAAGAAATAGCGGTTGTCCATACTCAACAAGCTGTCCGTTATTAACAAGAACCTCAACAATTTCGCCCTCTACATCAGCGTCAATTTCGTTAAATAACTTCATAGCCTCGACAATACATACGATAGAATCTTTCGATACCCTGTCTCCAACACTTACATATGGAGGTGTATCAGGTGAAGATGAAGAATAGAATGTACCTACCATTGGTGAGGTAATCTTATGTAGGTTTTCATCTTGAACAGCTTTCTTCTCTTCTTGTTTTGGTGCTTCTACTTGCGCTGCCGCTACTGCTGTTTCAACTTCAACAGATGCTACTGGTTGCATAGCTTGTTTCGCTACAGGTGCTTGCATCGCAACAACTTCATTACCACGCTTTTTCATTTTGATTGTTGTACCGTCTTTTTTGTATTCAAATTCATCAATATTAGAGCTATCAATTAATTTAATTAATTCACGAACTTCTTGAATTTTAAACATGTAAAATCCACTCCCATACTCTTGTTTGTCCCGTTTTTACAGATTCTCATCACTAACACTAGATTGACTGTAAAAATACGATGTATTCTATTAGAAAATTTATTTTATTTACTAATAGAAATATTTACTATTTCCATCTTACGATAAATTTTTTAAACATTCCAATTTATATTTCTTTATAATAAATCGAAACTCCTGTAAAAATATTATTCCAATAAAAAATTTATTACCTAGTAATAATACCAAGTTTCACACGAAATTGGCAAGACCACTTCCTAAAAAACATTCCTTACCTTTTCAAAATGCTACACAGTAAACATCTAATTGCCGCTCCACTCTTCACCACATCTACGGTTCATAACATATTTTTACCAAATATTATTTTTTTGTTTACACGCCGTTCATCATTCCTTCATATAAGAATAGTATGTTCAAAGTGTAGAAAATATATTGTATCGAGGTGTGGACATATGATATGGCTCATGCTCTTCTTACCTGCCGTAATGGTTTGGGCATTCGTTCTCTTCATCCACGTCAAATCTGGAAAAAGTAATCATCATCACCATGAACCGCTAATTTTTTATTCACAACGTATTTCTCCATTCCGAGTTGAACATAGTAAAAACACATACAAAGACGAAATAGAAAAAAACTATCGAAAGTGATAGCTTTTTTCTATTATTATTTTTATCTAATTATTTTGAAGTACTCTATGTTCTTATTTACAAACAATGCGATTAGTAAAAATTAATAATCCGTGGGGGAAATCCCCCACGGATTAAAATTCTACTTATTTTGCTGATGGATCAAATTTCACACCTACATCTTTAGAACCGCCTTCACTTCTTACAAGCTGTATAATTTTGTTCGCTTCTTTTTGTGAATGTTTCGCTGCCTTCACTGTTACTCTAATGTCAGTTCCATCAGCTCTTACAAGGGCATCTTTATATCCTCCTTGAGCTTTAATAACTGTTTCAAGTAAACCTTCTTTTGTTTCCATTGTAGCGATTGCATCCATACCATCTTTCGCCTTACTTCTTTCTTCAGCAGTAGCGTTAGAAGACTTTATTACATTTTGTAATTTTTCTCTTTCAGCACTACGCTTATCTTCCATTTGCATACGTAAAGCTGTGAAATTCTCATCACTCGATTGAACTGATACATTCCCCTCTTTTTTACTTGTTTCTTTTTTAGCATTTTCTTTTTTATCTGTCTCTTTATTTGTTGTCTCTTTATTTGTTGTCTCTTTATTTGGTGTTTCCTTGCTTGGAGTTTCTTTTGTTGTTTCTTTATTTGGCGTTTCGTTTGTTACTGCTTTGTCAGTACCTTGTTTTTCTTGTCCAATCTTTTCACCTGTTGCCGGCGATGCTGTATTCATTTTGTCAGGAGTTGTTACGTAATACACAGATAGTACAACAACTAAACTTAACATTGTTAATAACCAAACCGTTTGTTTTTTTAACACTTTATTTCCTCCCTATCAATTTTTCGGTGAAACTGAAACACGATGGGCTGGTACATCTAGCAGCCTTATCACAGCTTCTTTTACCATTGCTTTAACTTGTATATTATCCACTCCTTTTGCTACGACGAGAACACCTCGTACTTTCGGTTTCTCTGTCCGTAAAACAACGGGAGTTTCTTTATCACCTTCACGTATAATGACAGTCTTTTCATCAAGAGACTCGTCCTCTACTTCCCTCTTACCGCCTGTTTTATCTGTTTCACCTGTTGTTTGTGAGCGTTTCACTGTATTTTTTTCTAAAATTTTTTCTTCAGATGAATCTAAATTCACCTTAATCGTTACGTCTTTTACTCCTGCTATTTCTTCTAAAGCAGCTTTTAATTCTTGTTCATACGCTTTTTCATATTTTTCTACATTTGACATACTATCATTACTTTTTTGTCCGAAAGTTGGTACGTCTTTTTCTTGGTTTTGAGTTTTTTGTTCTTTAAATACAGGTACTTCTTCTTTTTTACTTGAAAAGAGACTACTAGAAAACATAAGCAAAATTCCAAGTATGAGTAGGACAAGTAAAAACTTAGGTGTTACCTTTTTCCCCTTCTCGTTGCTTTCTTTTTGATCCCCATTCAATAAGTTTCGAAAAAATGAGAACTTCGAATTTTTATCTTTATTGTCCATTTACTCTACCTGTCCTCCCTTCCGTTTGAACTTGGATTTGTTTATTCTCTAGTTGCCACCTGCTTGAAAAGAAATCTTTCATTTCTACATTCGTTTCTTCTACCTTTTTTGGAGGTTCATTCGTATTAATTTCAATTGGCTTTACTGTTTCAATTGCGTCATTTTTACTGCGTTCTTTTTCTTTCAACGTCACAACAACAGATTGAATATCTTTGGCTGACTTTACTTCTTCTACCCTTTCCGTTGCGACTATTTGTATTTCAGAGACTGTCATACCATACTTTTTCTCAAACTCTTTTCCTACTTCTTTTTTCATTTTGGTAGCCATCTCTTCTAAACTATATGCACGTGTTAGAGCTTGTATTTCTTTTTTCTTCGAATCTATTGAATTTTTTACAGATCCCTCTGCTACATACTTTTCTTCATTAAAATTTGCGATTACTTCATTTACATCTGTTTGCAACAGTTTAAAAAGAGGTGTTAAAATTAATACAACTAATAGTAGACTTACGACGAATTTAACGTATTTTTGCAAATTCGAGTTTGGAAGAATAAGATGAAGCATTGTCGCTAAGAGTAAAAAAACGATAATATTTCTAATCCACTCTGTAACAAATTGCATACTCTTCACCTCCTATCGCATCATAAGCGTAATGTTCCCCGCAGCAATAATAATTGTGATACTTAAAAAGAACATAAATGATACGATAGCTAAGCAAGCAAACACGTAAATGATGCTTCGTCCAATGATATCTAAACATTGAATAATTGCTCCTCCGCCAACTGGTTGCAATACTGCTGCTGCGAATTTATAAATAAACGCGATACAAAAAATTTGAATCGCTGGAAAAGCGACAATTAAACATAAAATAACGAGCCCTATAATTCCGACTGTATTTTTTAATAACCCCGACGCACTAATAACAGTATCCGCTGCCTCTGTAAACATCCTTCCAACTACAGGAATAAAGTTCCCTGTTACAAATTTAGCAGTTTTCACAGCTATCCCATCAGCAACCGCTGTCGCTGTTCCTTGTACAGATAATACTCCTAAAAAAATCGTTAAAAAGATCCCGATAATCCCAACGCTAACGTTTTGCAGAAGCTTGGACAATTTCGTAACTTTATATTGATCACTCATCGTACTTACAATACTTAATATCGTTGCAAGTAATAAAAGTGGTAGAACGATGTAATTCATAAGAAGCCCACTCGTATTCATTAAGAAAATGATAATCGGATGAAAAAACGATACAGATACAACACCGCCTCCAGTTGCTATGAGTGCAAGCAAGATTGGTAATAGCGCTAATATGAAATCTACCATTGTTTGTATCGTTTCTCTTGCATATGTCATAACCACATAAAAACTATTTAAAGCAAAAATAATAAGCACCATATATACAACTGCATCGGCAATTTTACTTACACTACTCTTTGAAAAGGCAGATTGCAGTGATTGCAACAATGCACTAAAAATTGTGAGCATAATGAGTGTTCCAAGTAGCTTTCCATTTGCAGCAAGCTCGTGAAACAAATATTTTAATAAACCTAGCATCCATTCTTTTATAGAGAATTCTTTTTCTCCCTTTACAAACTCCATAAAGCTTCCTTTTTGACTCTCTGGTAAATAACCTCCATATTTTGTAACAAGCCCGTCCCAAAATTGCTTCACATCTTCAATTCCGAGCTTATCCAATTGTTGATCAACGACGTTTGTTTCTACAGGAGAAGCTTGTACAACAACCGGTAAAGAAAAGAAAAGGAAGCAAGCAAATAGCAGCTTAGCTCCAAACTTCCTCAACATTCACTCCCCCTTATCCCGTCGGTAAAAATCCGAGAATAGTTTCAATTACGACTGTCAAAATAGGAATTGCCATAACGAGAATTAAGATTTTACCAGCTAGTTCAATTTTCGAAGCGATTGCACCTTGCCCAGCATCTTTTGTAATTTGCGCTCCAAACTCAGCGATATAAGCAATCCCAATAATTTTCAGTAACGTTTCTACATAGACGTTGCTAACTTTCGCTTCACTCGCTACTCTCTCAATCATTTGTAAAATAGAGTGAATTTGATCGATTAAAATAAGAAACATTACGCTACCTACAAAAACAATAAATAACGATGTAATGCTAGATTTATGCTGATTCAAAACAGCTGCTAAAAACGTAGCAACGAGGCCTAATCCGACAATTTGTATAATTTCGATTCGAACCGCCTCCTTTACTGGAAGAGAAAGACACTTTTAATCTTGTCGAACAACGTATTAATTAAAAATGCAACATGGAATAGAATGACGACAAAACCGACAAGGATAACCCAATTTGCAATATCCTCTCGTTTTAATTCTTTTAATACGGTATGAATGAAAGCTAAAACAATGCCGATTCCGGCGATTTGAAATATTAATCCAACATCAATGGACATCGCCTTTCTCCCTCCTATAGCAGTAAAATTACGATAAGTAGCCCCGCTAGTACCCCTAAGCTCTTAATCATTTTTTCATATTGCAGTTGTAACGCTTTCGCTTCTTCTTCCTCTCTCTCTAAATGTGTAATACATAATCGAATATGTTTTTGTTGTGATTCACGATCATGTTGTCCAAGTGTTTCACCAAATTGCTGCAAGATTTCATACTCGGTTTGTTGAAATGCTGTTAACTTCCAATTCTCTTTCAAACTTTCTATCCAAGCTTCCCTTACTGTTTGTTCCCCGTTTTCTAGTTTTTTGGCGAAACTTTGAAATATCCAATTTAATGGCTTGGGCATTTGTTTAACTAATCGTTCGGCGGCTTCAGATAAAGGTGTGTGTCCATACATAATTTCTGCCTCTAATGATTGGAGTGCCGATTTTAATAGTCTAAGTTGCCGCGGCCTCTCACTATATCTTTTTGCGTATGAAAACCCGAAAAAAGTGCTGACCGCAACGATTAACACTGCACCAATTATTTTCACCATACGCCCCCAGCCTTTCGATTCGGTAGTACTGGTTTTCCATATCTATCTTTCACTTGCATAACTGTTCCTGGGCCTCTTGCTTTTGATAACTCCACAAACCTATCAAATATACCAAGCTCCAGCACTGCCTGTAGCGATGGACGTTTCACAACATCATCATAAGAAAACCCGTGTGCACTTATAAAAAGCTGGACCCCTGCATGCACCGCCTCCATAATTGCTTCACTATCTTCTTTACGTCCAATCTCATCTACGATCAAAACATCTGGACTCATAGAACGAATCATCATCATCATTCCTTCAGCCTTTGGACATGCGTCTAACACATCTACTCGTGTACCAAATTCATACTGAGGGATTCCTTTCACACATCCAGCAATTTCTGACCGCTCATCAACAATCCCCACTTTGCAAGAAGGAATTTTCGACGTACCAACCCCTTGACTCATGCAACGTGCTACATCTCTTAAAAGTGTCGTTTTCCCCGTTTGCGGCGGGCCAATTACCATCGTGTTTAACCATCTTGATTCATATAAATACGGCAAAAGCGGCTCAGCTATTCCTATTTTTTGACGAGCAATACGAATATTAAATGAAGAGACATCACGAATCATTTTCACTGTACTTTTCTCTGTAATGACTTTTCCTGCTAGGCCAATTCTATGTCCTCCTCGAAGTGTCACATACCCACGTTTCAATTCCTCTTCCATCGTATAAATTGAGAATTGACTTAACTTATTCAATAAGTAACTTGCATCTTCTGCTGTAGCGATATAGTCATAAAAAAACACCTCTCCATGCGCAATACACTCTAGCGGTCTTCCAATTCGAATACGAATTTCCTCTAAAGTATTGTATTGCTTACAACTTTCAACTAACTGTTTCATCATTTTTGGTAAAACCTCTAATACTTCTTTCATAGGCTTCTCCCCACTATACTCGACTTACTATTTCAACAATGCGATAAAAATGCAGCCAATTCCAAGTGCCAGAAAAAAGAGTTTCAAGAAAGAAATTTCGCTCGCTACACTCGCTATGCCTATTGTCATTGTTAAAATTAATACGGTCGGTCCAACAAACGCCAACATACCATTTATAAACAATGCTTTCTTCGCATCATTCACGTAAAGCATAAGCAAAGCGGCGAATATTTCCGCGCTACCCGAAAACAACCGAAGTAACCCCATTACGAGCACGGATGTTTCCATTGCCGCTAGCCACTGTTTCATTCTCCCACCTTCTCCCGTAACGGTTACGAATTCTACATTCCAAAAAAGAATATATTTGTACAACCATATGCAGAGGTTGTCTATTTCAGAAGTAAAAACATAATTTTTCTCTAACACCTTTATTTAAATCTGAATATTCGTGTTTTTTAATGGTATATTATGGTATATTTAATTTAAAAGGGGTATAGACGATGCAGCACGTTACTTTATTACCACTTGATTTACGCTATGCAAATGTGCTTTTTGAGCTATCAAGTGAACCACACGTAAAAAATGCATTAGGAATACAGGTAGAAAAAGTCGAAGACACGAAAGCATTTCTTCTTTTTGCAATAGAAGAAGAGCGCCAAAAGAAGTCTTTATCGAGAATGATTGTAAATGAAGAGAATGAAATACTTGGCCTCACCACACTTAAACATATTAATTATGGGAAGAAACAATCTCACATTGGTAGTTGGCTTGGCTATCCATATTGGGGTAAAGGGTATAATGAGGCAGCTAAAAAAGAAATCTTTAAAATCGCTTTTTTAGACTTACAACTTACATACGTATTCACTGGTGCTAAAACGACTAACATTCGCTCGTTAAAAGCACAAGAAAAACTACCTTACATTTCATTGCATGTGAAAAACAAGTTTCCAGGCGAACATGCTGCACTGGAGAAAGAAGTAAAATCACCTTGCGTACTGCATGTCGTATCGCGTAAGAAATTTTTAAATTGGCTGGACGTACAAAATGAGGGGGGAAAATATGAAGGTTTTGAAAATTAGTTTAACAATTGTAGTAGAATTAGCTCTTATTTATCTTTTTTCATTATTGGTCGGTTGGTCATTTATAGAGACCTTTTTCCTTGGCAGTCTAGCAATATTTGCAATTATGTGGTTAATTATTATGAGTAACCATAGAAATAACATTACAGATCACGCAATAAGTAAAACATTAACTGGTGTTGAGACTGGTGAAATAAAACCATTTCAATTCATTTTCACACCATATATAGCGGGTACTCTTTCACTTGTTTTAGTTAGTTTTGTTGTCACCGCAATTTACTATATGCCCTATTTTCTATAAAAAAGCACTCGTGATAATCACGAGTGCTTTTTTACTATGCACGAGAAACGTATTTACCTTCACCAGTGTTGATGATAAGCATTTCGCCTTCGTTAATGAAGATTGGTACTTGTACAACAAGACCAGTTTCTAATGTAGCTGGTTTTGTTACGTTAGAAGCTGTGTCACCTTTAATACCAGGCTCTGTTTCTGTAACTTTTAATTCAACTGTGTTCGGAAGTTCAACACCAAGTACTTCACCTTGGTATGTCATAATAGATACTTCCATGTTTTCTTTTAGGAATTTTAATTCGCGCTCGATTTGGTTTTCACCAAGTTCGATTTGCTCATAAGTTCCGTTATCCATAAATACATGAGCCTCACCGCTCGCGTATAAGTATTGCATACGACGGTTTTCGATGTGTGCTTTTTCTACTTTTTCACCTGCACGGAATGTTTTCTCTTGAACAGAACCTGTGCGAAGGTTACGTAGTTTAGAACGAACGAATGCAGCACCTTTACCTGGCTTTACGTGTTGGAAATCAAGTACTTGCCAAAGGGCATTGTCCACTGAAATTGTTAAACCTGTACGAAAATCGTTTACTGAAATCATGTAAAAAAATCCTCCTGTGTATTACAAAATAATAAGTTCTTTTGGTGATTTCGTAATTACTTCATTACCTTCACTCGTTACAATGATATCATCTTCAATACGTACGCCGCCAATACCTGGAATATAAATACCTGGTTCTACTGTTACAGCCATACCTGGTTCAAGTACTGTATCAGAACGGAACGCTAAACCTGGCGCTTCATGGATTTCAAGGCCGATTCCATGACCAGTAGAGTGTCCAAAGTATTCACCATATCCTTTTTCCGTTATGTAATCACGCGTTAATGCATCTGCCTCGCGGCCTGTTAAACCAGCTTTAATACCGTTTACACCACGTAATTGTGCTTCTAAAACGACATTATAAATTTCTTTTAATTTATCAGATGGTTCACCGACTGCAATTGTACGAGTAATATCAGAACAATACCCTTTGTAATAAGCGCCGAAGTCTAATGTAACGAAATCTCCTGTTTCTATCACTTTTTCAGATGCCACGCCGTGCGGTAATGCCGAACGAAGACCTGAAGCAACGATAATATCAAACGAAGAAGATGTTGCTCCTTGTTTTCTCATGAAAAATTCAAGTTCATTTGACACTTCAATTTCAGATACTCCCGGGCGAATGAATGATAGAATATGCTCAAAGGCAGCATCTGCAATCTGTGCAGCTTCCTTTAATATCTTAATCTCTGAATCAGTCTTTATCAAGCGTAACTTTTCTACAAGCCCAGAAGTCGGGATAAATTCAGCTTCGATCGCCTCATTATGCGTTACGTAAGAGCTATATGTAAGAGTATCCTGCTCAAAGCCAAGCTTTTGAATTCCAAGTTCTTTCACTTGCTTTGCAACTTCATCAATAATTAATCCTGCATGCTGCACGATTTCATATCCAACAGCTTGTTTACTAGCCTGCTCTACATAACGAAAATCCGTAATAAATTGAGCACGCTCTTTTGAAATAAGTACAACTCCAGCTGTTCCAGTGAAGTTAGCCATGTATCTACGACTATGTTCATTTGTTAATAAAATACCGTCGATACCAGCCTCAGCAAATGCGCTTCTTAATCTTTCGATTTTCTCCATGACTTTATGCCTCCCTTAATTTCTCCATTAATGCAAATAACGCTAACTTATAGCCATAAAAACCAAATCCAACAATTTGTCCTGCACAAACAGCCGCCGTCACAGATTCGTGACGGAACGATTCACGCTGGTGAATGTTAGAGATATGTACTTCAATAACAGGAATCGAAATGCTCGCAATTGCATCTCGAATTGCATAGCTATAATGCGTAAATGCTCCAGGATTTAAAATGATCCCTTCATATATATCTTCAGCCTCATGAAGACGATCGATAATCGCACCTTCATGATTCGATTGGAAACATTCTAACTCCACTCCCATTGTTTTTGCTTCTTGCTTCATATCTGCTTCAAGTGTCGCTAACGTGCCCTTTCCATATACATTTACCTCACGAACACCGAGGCGATTTAAGTTAGGACCGTTTACGAGGAGTAACTTTTTCATATTCTTAAAACTCCTTAATATTAAATATCTATACAACATTTTAACATAGGAGTTACTTATTTGAATAGTTCGTCTTCTCTTCTCCTTCTTGCTCCGCTTTATTACTATTTACTGCGTAAGAAACAGAGTATGCAATAAACACACCATACAATATAAAAATACATATTGTCGTCACAATCGTCTCTTTCGGCAAATTGAACGCACTTTTAATAACAGGTGCCATTAAACCCATTCCGAAAAACAGTAACGCCCACCAAAATAGCCCATAAATAATCCCTGGAATGATTCCTTCAAATTTCGCCAAAAACGCTTTATACAAAAAGGAAATCAAGATTGAAAGAAGTCCCATGCAAACAATTCCTGACAGATTGCCCCATATCCCTTCTTTCCAACTCCCAAACGCAAATGGTAACAGTAAATAATTAGGTCCCGCTTCCGTGAATGAAAATATATGAAGGAAATACCATATTCCTCCCCAAAAAATTCCACCAAACAAACCGATTTGCACATAATTCCTTGTTCCTAATTGTTCTTGACTCACATCAACACCTCCGCTCAATAGTATGCCCGAAACTATTTTGAAGCATGTTTAAATACTGCGAAATTTGTCTATAAAAAGAATAAGAAATGTCCGACTCTCGTAACATTTTCTCTTGTCATATACTTGTATTTGTCGATAAAATAAAGGAAACTCGGTGATTGTCTTATTTCAAAACGACAGAACCCAGTATGACAATTGCCTCTTTTTCTACATAAGAGAGAAACAAATACAGGTTGGTGTTAACATGGCAGAAGAGTCAAAACAAATATATGGCGGGCAAGCAGTCATAGAAGGAGTTATGTTTGGCGGTAGAGAATATACTGTTACAGCGGTTCGTCGTAAAGATAAATCGATTGAATTTTATCGATTACCACGCGTTCGTAATAAAGCATTATCTATCCTAAAAAAAATTCCATTTTTACGAGGTATTGCCGCCATTGTGGACGCAAGTGCGAATGGAGCAAAGCATTTAAACTTCGCTTCAGAACGATTTGATGTCCACCCAGAAGATGATGAACAAATTGCAAATAAAAAAGAAGAACAATCAAAATTAACGATGGTATTAGGAGTTGCAGCAGTTGGCGTTTTATCTTTCATATTCGGTAAAGTCATTTTCACAGCAGTTCCTGCACTATTAGCTGAATTAACGAGACCGATTTTCCCATCTCATACAGGGCAAATCATTGTCGAAAGTGTCATTAAGCTCATGCTACTATTGAGCTATATATACTTTATTTCTTTAACCCCACTTATTAAACGGGTATTTCAGTATCACGGTGCAGAGCATAAAGTAATTAATGCTTATGAGAATAATCTTCCTATGACTGTAGAAAACGTCCAAAAGCAAACCCGCCTCCATTATAGATGTGGTAGTAGCTTTATTATATTTACAGTCATTATTGGAATGTTTGTTTATTTCCTCGTTCCTACAGATCCACTTTGGGCACGAGTAATAAACCGAATTTTATTAATTCCAGTCGTTCTCGGCATTTCGTTTGAAGTACTACAATTTACGAATCGATTGCGAGACATTCCTGTATTACGCATACTTGGATATCCCGGATTATGGCTGCAACTATTAACAACGAAAGAACCAACAGATGATCAAGTGGAAGTAGCTATTGCATCGTTTGAAGAATTATTACGTTTAGAAAACAAACAATAATTATTTAAAAATGGTGTTCAACTCCTCTCCTCATCGTTAATATACTAATTTTAATATATGTTTTTAGGAGGTGTTCCTTATGAACGGTCGTTCGTTTACTTTCGCTATATTTGTGCTTATAATCGGATTAGCAATATTCGGCCTTGTTTCATCTGTAATTACAAATCCAATGGGTGTATTAAGAAATATCGGGTATATGTTACTTGTTGTCGGTATCTTTTACTTGCTATACAAGATGTTTACTAATTCCAGTGGTTCTGCAAATTCGCAAAGCTCATATAAGCGCGCTGCAAAACAATCGAACCGCAAACATGGGAAACAAAATGTAGCACCCCTAAGCAATTCATTCTTGAAACGAAATACTTCTGATGACAAGGGCAAAAAGGGTAATTCTCCATCGTTGAAACGAAAAAGAAAACAATCTCATTTAACTGTCATTGAAGGTAAAAAGAACAAAAAGAAAGACCGTGCTTCCTTTTAGGAAATACGGTCTTTCTTTATACTTTCAAGCACTTCTTTCAAAGTTTTATCTATCATACTTTCAATTCGAAGGTGATGATTTTCAAATGGTAAATTTCTTGTCACATCATTTGGAACAACGACGCATTTTAATCCTGCCGCAACCGCTGCTTTCAATCCATTTAATGAGTCTTCAAATACAACAGCTTCTGATGGTTCAATTCCTAATTCCTCTATTGCAATTCGATAAAGTGCTGGATCTGGTTTTACCTTTTCAACATCTTCTCTCGTTTTAATTACTTCAAAATAATCTCGAATCTGTAGATCTTCTAAAAAACGAACAACCCATTCTCTAGATGAACTAGAAGCTAATGCGATTTTCAATCCCATTTCTTTCGCTTCTTCTAAATATTCTTTTACCCCATCACGCGCTTCTGGTATTTTCATTTTCTCTTTATGTAAAGTCGTCACCTTTTCTTTTAGTGCACGCTCGTTAAACTTTTCTTTTAATTGTTCCTTTAAATATGCATAAAGTACATTATCTGTCGTTCCAATACATTTCGCAAATTCCTCTAAAGGTAACTCTCCGCCGTACTCACGAACAGCATCTCTGAAAGAGTGAAACCATATTGTTTCTGTGTCCACAATTAATCCATCAAAATCAAAAATAATTGCTTTCATAATTCTCCCGTCCTTTTCGATTGAAATAAAAAAGGAAACGCCATCCGTTCCCCTTAATTACTTTTCTCTTCATTTGCTTTTTGAACACCACGAAGTGTTTCTACTCGAACCTCATCTTGTTCAAAATATTGTACTAAATCACCGATACGGTCAATTGCTTCCCAACTTAAATGATGTTCAATCCCTTCAACATCATTGTAAATCTTGCTTTCATCCAAACCAATAATACGCATAAACTGCTCTAGCAAGTCATGACGATATACGAGACGTTCTCCGATTTTTTTACCTTTTGATGTTAATACAAGCCCTCTATATTTTTCATAAATTAGATATTCATCTTTGTCTAATTTTTGCACCATTTTTGTTACAGAGGATGGATGTACACTAAGCGCTTCAGCAATATCAGATACGCGGGCATAACCCTTTTCATCAATCAACAAATAAATTTGTTCAATATAATCTTCCATACTAGGGGTAGGCATCGGTTTCCTCCATCCAATTTCATTTTGCTTATTCCGAACGAAGCAATCAATAAAATGATACACCAGAAAGAATAACGTGACAAGGTAGAAACGAGCCTAAATCTGCAAAAGAGAAAAGAACCCGCATTCAAATACAAGTTCCTTTCATGTGAAATATTGAATTTCTGCGTCAGGAAAAAAGTGACGAATATATCCTCGAATCGTTTCCTCCAATACTTCTGCATCATCTTTTTTATAGACGTATTTCCCAATACCGTATCGTCCCCATTTATATTTCCGCTTCTCTTCGTCCATTTCAAGTTTCGTATTCGGATAACGCGCTTGAATGACCTTTTTTGCCGGCTTCGTAAAGCGATGCTGAATTAATTCAAACGTTAAATTTGGTATCACCATATCTTTCAAGGCATTGTATAATCTCTCAAACAATTCACGATACCCCTCTTCCCATCCTTCATGCATATAAAGTGGCGCAACTATAAAGCCAAGTGGATAATTAGCCCCTGCCACTTTACGAGCAGCCTCAATTCTCTCTTCGAACGGCGATGTCCCCGGTTCAAAATTTTTAATCACATAACGTGAATTAATGCTAAATCGAAAACGCGTTTTCCCATTATGCTTTGCATCTAATAAATGATCAACGTGCGAATATTTCGTAACGAAACGTAAACGCCCATGCTCACTTTCTCCCATAAATTCGATCGTTCGCTTTAAAGCATGCGTTAAATGATCAATTCCAACGATATCTGATGTACACGCCGCTTCAAATCTTGTTATTTCTGGTGCCCTTTCATCCATATATTGCTGTGCCTTCTCAAATATTTCATCTAGATTCACATATACACGAACGTAAGGTTTACTACCAAGCGTCGTTTGCAAATAACAATAATGGCAATGTCCCATACACCCTGTTGCAAGCGGAATTGCATATTCAGCTGACGGCTTTGACGTATCAAACTTTAATGTCTTCCTCACCCCAACGACAAGCGTTGCCTTTGCATTGCGATACTTTTGCAAATCATTTTCACCTGGCAAATTTCTAATTTGATTATGGGATGTCGTTTCACGAATTTCTAATCCCATCTTCGTAAACTTCTCATACAGCTCTTTTCCAAGTGGATATTCGAGTGCCTTCGGTTCAAAGTAAACAAGTTTTGGCATAAACGGTTTCATATACTTCCCTCCTCTCGTTAGTATGGAGAACACGGAAAAATTAAAACGCATTAAAGTTTTCCACTTCAGTAACTTGCGTTGCAAGTTACTGAATGTTATAATTTGGATAACAGCTACCTTGCAAGGCAAGTTACCTGAATAAAAGGTGGGGAAATCATGCATAGCCAAATGTTAAAAGGTGTACTCGAAGGTTGCATCCTATACATCATTTCGCAAGAAGAAGTGTATGGATATGAGCTGAGTACAAAATTAAATAAATACGGCTTTACATTTGTCAGCGAAGGAAGCATATATCCGTTATTGTTACGTATGCAAAAAGAGAGGCTAATTGAAGGAACATTAAAAGCTTCCTCACTCGGTCCAAAGCGAAAATATTATCATGTAACCGATAAAGGAATAGAACAGCTTGAAGAATTTAAACAAAGCTGGGGAATGGTTTCGACAACGGTGAACAACTTATTACAGGGAGAGTGATAGGGATGAATGCGCAAGACATGATTGAATTGAACAACAAAAAACGCGAACTTCTAACATTTGAAAACGAAGCTTCTTATGGCGATATGCTAGTATATCTTCGGTTATCTAACGTACCTGAACAACAAGTAGAAGAACTATTATTAGAAATATTAGATCATCTCATCGAAGCACAAAGAGAAAATAAAAATGCTTATGATATTTTCGGCAATGACTTACAATCTTATTGTGATGAACTCATATCGGCTTTACCAGCTCAAACAAAGTTAGAAAAAACTTCTTTAATCGGTTTTGTTATTAGCTTACTTCTTGCTATACAGTTTGGAATGGATGCACTTGTTTCGACTTTCATTTTAATCTTCAGGAAAAATATCGAACAATTAAGCCCAGCTTTTAGCATCCCTGGAACCACTTTGTTCGTTTCACTTATTATACTAGGCATACTTTTCATTTTATATTTATTAAAGCGCTATTCCTTTGATCAAAAGATGAATTGGAAAAGAAGGATTCTATTTGGATTTGCATTTGCTACTCCATTTTGTTCAGCTGTATTTTTAAATGTCTATTTTAAAAAACAACCTTATCTCATTTACCACCTAACCTTTTGGCAAAACGCCTTAATTGCTATCTTATTTTTCATTTTATATAAATTACTATACAAAAAATCAAATTTTTAACAGCCTTTCAAAAGGCTGTTTTTCTTCTGTCTAATTTTACAAATTGAAAAATTTCATAAAGAAAATAAGAAAAATGCAAAATAATTAAAGTTAATTGTTGACGTGATGCTTTTATTATCGGTATCATAAATCTTCGTGAGCAATTATTTTTCGTTATACGATTTTTTTATTATTACTGAATTTTTGAGAGGAGAAATTAGATGTCAGTTAAGAAGAAAACGCAAGTACGCACCGGCAAAATGGTACGTGAACTAATGTTAGCAGACGAAGATGTAAATGCTTCGCTAATTATGGTATACAGTGAAAACGGTGTAAACGCAGAAATTAAAATCGAGGGCTTAACGCCGAAATGTAACGAAGAATTATTTTTGAGCGGAAACGTGGATTGGAACAAGAGTGTTATTTATAAAATTGTTGATTTCACTGGAAACGCTGAAGTTGGTAAAGTTACATTATCAGCGATGAACAAAAACAATGTTTCTCTAGAAATAGAACGCGTTATGTGGAGTAAAGAAAATAAAGAGGCTGCTGGTCAAGAAGAAACACCGGTAGAAGCCACACCGAAAAAAGAAGTAGTTGTAGAAGCTCCAAAAGCAGTTACACCTGCTCCTAAACCTATTACGCGTGTAGAAACACCTGCTATGGCCCCTAAGCCTACTCCGGTACCGACGCCGAAGCCAGTAAGCGTAGAAGCAGCTGTAGAACTAACTACTCCAGCACCTGTGAAAAAAGTAGTCCCGACTTCAGTTACAAAGCAAGAGACAGTACCGGTTGCTCCAGCAAAACCGAAACAACCTGCTTTGACTGAAACAAATTCAAAACTACAAGAAAATTATGTGAAACTCGTGAAAAAGACAATTGAAGTTTGTCAAGATTACGAGCTTGGCATCGACATAGATGATTCTATTGAAGGCTTAAAAGAAGAACTACAAAGCCAAGGTATTAGCGTTACATTTGACAAAGAAATTATGGACGTTGTAAATCGCCTTCGTTCTTTACAAGATAAAGGAATCAAAGTAGAAAAAGTACTTAATTTACTATAAAAAAATAAGAGATGGCAATTGCCATCTCTTATTTTTTATAATTCCATTCCTTACTTTCATACTTTTCTTTTGCTAACGTTTGAACTTCATGTAACTGTTCTTCTGTTAATTCATATGGCACAAGCTCTATATCCAATCCTTTTTCAAACCCAACCTCGAACGCTTTAATTAACTGTTCGATCGTAAATGTACGGTCTGTCAATTTATTAATTGCTACCGCTTTAGAAGAAAACATACTTTTCATACGTTCTTTCACACGTTCATTTGGGAATAAAAATAGGTCGTATAGTTCGTCTAAATCTATTTCTAACGGAATCGATCCGTGCTGTAAAATAACACCTTTTTGACGTGTTTGAGCACTACCTGCGATTTTTCTTCCTTCAACTACAATTTCATACCAAGATGGCGCATCAAAACATACTCCTGAACGCGGATTTTTTAAATTCTCACGATCCGCCTCTGTTTTCGGAACTGCATAATACGCTTCTAATCCTAATGCCTTAAAACCGTCCAATAAGCCTTGCGAAATAATGCGGTATGCTTCCGTAACTGTTTTTGGCATATTTGGATGATCTTCAGACACAATAACACTGTACGTTAATTCTTTGTCATGTAGTACACCCCTGCCGCCTGTTTGACGACGAACGAACCCATATTTCTTTTCGTTAACTACATCCATATTTATATCTTTTTCAACACGCTGGAAATACCCGACTGTTAATGTTGGTACTTCCCATTCATAAAAACGAATTGTTGGTTGCATCTTCTTTTCACTTTGCCAATTTAATAAACATTCGTCTAACGCCATATTAAACGCTGGTGAACATTGACCAGAGTTAATATAACACCATTTTTCTTTTCCCATCCTACACCTCATATAACCAATTATTTTTCACATTCTCTAGTCTACCAAATTCGACAAAATTTGTGAAAGAATACGAAATTTCTCCTTATATACAAATGAATCTGTTGCATAAATACATATGGGCATTATAATATTGAAAGTAGGATAAGAAAAAAGGGAGCGATAGAACCGTGTCAACAACTTGGATTATTTTATTAGCCGTAATCGTAGCGTTCATCGGTTACACTGTATGGATGTATTTCTATCAGAAAAAATTAATTAAAACTCTTACAGAAGAAGAATTTCGCGCTGGCTACCGTAAAGCACAGCTTATCGATATTCGCGAAGCAGACGAATATAACGCAGGGCACATTTTAGGTGCACGTAACATTCCGTTATCACAAATTCGCCTTCGTCATAAAGAACTTCGCCAAGATCAACCTGTTTACTTATACTGCCAAAGCGGATTCCGTACAGGCCGTGCAGCTCAATACTTAAAAAAACAAGGTTACAAAGATTTCTACCAATTACAAGGTGGATTTAAATCTTGGACAGGTAAAATTAAAAAGAAATAACATACAAAAACTAGCTGCATGCTGCAGTTAGTTTTTTATTTCATATTGTTTGCAATGTAATATAGATTCTTTTTTATTACATCTGCATCGTTCTCTTCTACATTACGATATAATAACTGATATTCAATCCCCTTTTCTTTCCATAGAAGCGTAGCAAATTCCTCTCCTCTCTCGAAGTCATCTTTATTTTTAAAATAAGCAGACGCTCCATTATTCAATTTCATTTGTTCTTGAAATCGCTTTTCTTCTACAAAATCCGGAAAACTGTAAGGGAAATTTGCAACAGTTAGCTCAATATACTCATGTCTACCTTGCTCCTGTTGTTTATATTTAATCGTTAAGACAGCATTCTTCTTTTCAATCGTTCTTACTTCACCCAACACATCACTCGTAATGTCATACGGTAAAAAGGTAGGAACTTTAAATTTCGCCGGAAAATATTTTGGAAGTTCTTTTAACGGAATCGGATCCGTAACGCGATCTGTAGCCCCACCTGTTGTTCCCACAAATGTTTTTTCTTCTTGCATCGTTTGCTGAAATGAACATGAGCTAAGTAATACACTAGAAAACACGAAACAAATGATTCCTTTTTTCAATTTGTTTCCGCCCTTTCATACCGCCCTCTTAACGAACAAAGCGTTTATATGTTGTTCATATTCGCTTGAATGCCACACTCCACCTTTGAAAACTTTCCTCGTTATTCTCACACATTTTGACAAAACTGCTTTCAAACAAACAGAAAGACTTCGCTATTCTTACGCCCAAACGAAATGGTTACGCGAATAACAGAAGTCCTATTTATAACATAGATTGTGAAAAGCTTTTCAGGTCAAGATTTTTTCATTCTACTTATTTTCCCTTTATAATAAGTAAAGAGGTGATGCATATGGCCAATATAAAACAAATCGCTAAAACTGCTGGTGTATCTATATCAACCGTTTCCCGTGTCTTAAATAATCACCCTTACGTAAAAGAAGACAAACGGAAACGAGTTCTAGAGGCGGTTGAAGAATTAAACTACGCAAAAAATATAAATGCTATTCATTTAATAAAGGGGAAAACATATACAATCGGGGTTATGCTCCCTTTCATTAATGTCCCTTACTTCAGTACCATTATTGAAGGAATCGGAAACGAAGCGTTAGCAGCTGGATATCACATTAATTTATGCCAAACAAATTACGATAGTATTGAAGAAATTCGTGTTCTTGAAATGATGAAAATGAAACAATTTGACGGGATGATTATTTGTTCTCGAACGAGTTCATGGGAACAAATCGAACCTTTCGCAAAATTCGCCCCTATTATTTCATGTGAAAAAATGAACCACCCCCTCATTTCATCTGTCTACGTAGATCATTATGAAGGATTCCGGCTCGGTACTGCATATTTACTAAGTAAAGGCCATGAAAAAATTGGAATTTGTTTAGCAAGAAAAACGAGTGTAAATTCTATGGAACGTGAAAAAGCGTTTGCTGATACACTTCATAACGAAGGTCAAACGTTACATCCTGAATGGATTTTTCATCAATGCTATACAATGCAGGACGGAGCACAAATACTCCACCGTATTTTACATATGAAAAATCGTCCAACTGCTATTTTCACAGCGAATGACCAAGTAGCTGCCGGTTTATTAACAGAGGCAAAGAAACACGGTGTTCGCGTCCCTGAAGATCTCGCTATTTTAGGATTCGATAACCATGAAATTTCAAAGGCGTTAGAAATTTCGACTATTGAACACCCTGGTCTTACGATGGGATCACGTGCTTTTACCTTATTCCATAAACAGATGCAGGACGAACAAATAACCGGGAACTCAGAAGAACTTCCATTTCATTTAATTGAGCGAAAAACAGTCTGAAAAGGAGCGTTAACTATAGCACTCTTTTTCAGCTTTTCACCTATTGACTTTGTGTTTTTTATCTCATATAATAAACCTAACGAACGGTAGGTAGGGGATGAAAATGACAGCAAATCGCATTAAAGCTGTAGCACTTTCTCATTTCGCACGCTACGGCTATGAAGGAACTTCATTGGCAAATATTGCCCAAGAAGTTGGGATTAAAAAACCATCGATTTACGCACACTTTAAAGGAAAAGAAGAGCTATATTTCATATGCTTAGAATCTGCTCTTCAAAAAGATTTGCAGAGCTTCACAGGCGATATCGAAAGCTTTTCCAATTCGTCCACTGAAGAATTGCTATTAAAATTATTAAAAGGCTACGCAAAACGATTTGGTGAAAGTGAAGAATCAATGTTTTGGTTACGAACTTCTTATTTTCCGCCTGATGCATTTCGCGAACAAATTATTAATAAAGCAAATGTACACATTGAAAACGTCGGAAAACTTTTATTCCCGGTATTTAAAAGAGCAAGCGAACAAGATGAGCTGCATAACATTGAAGTAAAAGACGCCTTAGAGGCTTTTCTATGCTTACTCGACGGTCTTATGGTTGAACTACTATACGCAGGTTTAAATCGTTTTGAGACACGTTTAGACGCTTCTTGGAAAGTATTTTGGCGCGGACTTTCAAACTGACGGATTGCTCCTTTGCAATGCGTCGTTTTTAAGCCCTTTACCTAACGACTGGTAGGAAGGAGAAATGACATATGGCATGGATTTATGTAATCATCGCTGGTATTATTGAAATCTTTTGGGTGATTGGACTAAAAAAAGCGGAGGCACCACTTGAGTGGGCTGGTGTTGCGCTATTAATTACAATTAGTTTCGTCTTATTATTTAGAGCTTATAAAGATTTACCTGTCGGCACTGTATACGCAGTCTTCACAGGAATCGGAGCGGGCGGAATCGTTCTTACAGAAATTTTCATCTTCGGAGAACCGTTCTCTATCGTAAAAATTTTATTAATCGGTTTAATCTTCTTCGGAGTAATTGGTTTAAAACGAGTAACAGAAGAAAAAGAAACGAAGGAGGCCGCATAAAATGGCTTGGGTATTTTTAATTCTAGCTGGTATTTGTGAAATTATTGGTGTACTCTTTATGAAAGTAGCCACTGAAAAGAAAGGCTGGGCACCAAAAGTTATTTTAATCGCTAACTTCGGCGTAAGCTTCTTCTTCTTATCCCTTGCGATGGACACATTACCGATGGGAACTGCTTACGCGATTTGGACTGGAATCGGAACTGCCGGAAGTGCACTTCTAGGCATTCTTATTTTCCGAGAATCAGCGGATTGGCGTCGTCTTGCCTTCTTAAGCTGCATTCTATGCGGCGCTGTTGGCTTAAAACTATTAAGCTAACGTGAGGTGAATGTCATGTGGAGAGAAAAAGGAAAACAAATGTTAGCATGGATCACACTCGTGATCGCCATTCTACTGCAAGTAAGTTTTCATATAATAGAATGGTTGTTTCATAAAGTATTATCCATTCTTGCATTCCTTCCGAACATGACACTTGAAATTTTATCTATCGTTTGGTCCATTATCGCCTCCATTGCAATCGTAATTATATGGAGTATCGCCAAGCTATATAATAAGTTATTTAAAAAGGACAGTTACTCTGAAAAAGAGTAACTGTCCTTTTTTATATAGATTCAGACTTTCTATAGAAGTTTGATGTGATAAGACAAAGCAGACCAACTACGACAACACTCATACCAATTCCTTTATGCAAACTAGGAAATAGCATTGGTATATCCGAATAAAAGTTTGCTAATATGCAACCAATTGAAACTAAAAGTATTCCTATTCTATATAACCATTTCCTTTTGTTCATCATTCTCCCTCCTAAAATTTTTCATACACTCCTTCCTTTTGGACATACTACCTAAAAAAGGAGTGGATCCTATGCAAAATTCTATACATAAACAGATCCTATTTTTATTTTTCCTCTTTCTCATTCTCATTATCGTTTTCAGCTTTATATTACATACTCCAAAAGATGTTGTACCGAATAGCCTCTCTGTTTATAAACTCTTACTTTCATATTGTCGATATTGAAGAAGGTGCCTTTTATGAGGCACCTTTTAAAATTCTCTCTTCTCATACAATTTCATTGAAACGAAGGCAGATACTATGAACATGCATATTGAACTAACGAATAATAAACTGTTATATAGTTGGATTTGTTCCAGGTTGATTTCAAAGAACATAGTACAAATGGCTGTCGGTGCTATTAGCATGAAAAGCGTAATAAAAATAGCTTTTTTATATGCTAGCCAAAATGATATCGGTAAAGCCAAGCTTAAATATATTAAAATAAAGCTAATACTAGCAACCATTGTCGTTTCAATAAATTCAAATAGGTTAACCCCATTCTTCATTCCCATCGTGAAACAACCGACTATTACACTTATAAAAAGAATAATAATTGCTACTATATATTTCGCATACACAATTTGTTTTCTCAATATTGGTAAACTATTTACTATCACTTCACTCTCATTTTTACTATCTGCTTCAAATGTTTTTACTGTTGCCCCAATTGTAATAATTACTGACATAATTATGAACAGATTTTCCGTATCTGTTAAGGCCATATAAAAGAAAATAGGATACAGTATGTACCAAATTAAAAATTTCCATTGAATGATGAAATCTTTTAAAATTAATTGCTTAATCATGTATTACACCTCCTAACATGAAAATGCCACTTCTATAACTCTGCCTCTTGAAACATTTTCATTGAGAGTAACATTGATATGACTATACTTACTAACACTCCGATACCAAGAACACTCATCGCTACTGTAGCATCCTCAGAGTGAAGTACTTTTAACATAATTGTTTTATCACCAAAAACATTACACATAAGGCCAATCATACCTATTAAAGGAAAAATCATAATTACATACAAGACAGTAGTAGCTTTATTTCCTCCGATGTAATTAGTAGGTATCATTATCACACAATAAATCAAAGTTGCTACTATTGCTGAAAACATTGCATATCCAGGAATGACTATATCTCTGTCCAACAAAATATTTCCTAATATTACGACTATAAAAGTTGTACTCAAACCGACTATAATAAATAATGTAGTTGAAATATATTTAGCTATAACTATCTCTTTTCTCGTTATAGGCAAACTCACTAATACTTTTTCTGTTTTACTTTTTTCTTCATAATAAAAAGAAATATATATAATCATACTACATGTCATAAATAATCCTATTGCAATCCCCATCGGTTCTACAGAATTCCTAAAAATCGATAAAACGGGTATTAAAAAATAGAAAGGAATCATCTTCTTCTGTAAGAAAAACTCCTTCAAAATTAACTGTTGCATATGAATTCTCCTCTCTATAAATCACGGGCTCCATAAATTTTAATTGTTAGAAACATAGAAGCGATATAAATACTAACTAATGTAATGAATCCAACTATAAATACACCAATATGCATAGGATTCATAATCCACTCAATGAATGAAGGTGCTATTCCATTGATCTCATCACTAATAAATATCCAAAGTATCCCTCCGACTCCTATTGAGGCTGCTGATACTATACTTCTTACTACCTTCGACTTTGTACCATAATAACTAGGGAAAAACGTGACAACCAAAAATACGGCGTAAACAGCTCCATTTATTACTTCATACCACGGAATTTCAATGTATAGATTAGGATGATATGCACCGATATCACCGATGACCACAATGCCTCTTATAAGAAAAACAACTAACATCGTAGAGAGCATGCCACCTACAATAAATATTGCACAGGAAATATATCTAGCAATTATGATATCCTTTCGACTTAACGGTAAACTATTTATTACAATGTCACTTTTATTCCTTTCATCCATATAGATTAGCGTCATAACGGAGGAAAGGGTTATAAATAGACAACTCATCGGAAATAACAATTCACTCCCGGGCTCAAGTAAAAAGAACATAAGGGGCATAATAAGATTCACTAACCAAGTTACCCGAAAAAAGAACAAATCTTTATAGATGAGCTGACGCATAGGCACCTCTCCCTTTCGCAGTGTAAACGATAATATCATCTAATGTAGGCTTTTCTAGTACAACCTCATTTCCAAACCAATCGATAATTACTTGTTTATCCTTCGCTAAACCTTCAAAACCAAATTTATTTTTTCGTAATCCAACAAATAGCTCTTTTCCTTCTCGATCCAATAAATCATTACTTCCCTTTACGATTACGTAGCTCTCCATTAATTCATCTTTCTCACCAGTAAATATAATTTCCCCATCGTTGATAAAAGTAATATAATCTGCGATGCGCTCTAAGTCTGTTGTAATGTGCGTTGAGAATAATACAGATACTTCATCTTCCATTACAATTTCTTGCAATATATCAAGCAATTCACTTCGAACAACTGGGTCCAATCCTGCTGTTGGTTCATCCATAATAATAAACTCTGCATGATGCGAAAGCGCGATGGCAATCGCAAATTTCATTTTCATCCCTTTAGATAACTCTTTAATTTTTTTATACTTTGGAACTTGTAATCTCTCCATATACGATTGATACTGACATTCGTCCCACTTTTTATATAGCGGTGCAATAATACGCTTCATTTGTTCACACGTTAAATCTTCGTAGTAATGATTTTCATCATATACAAAGCCGATATTTTGTTTTATTTCCTTTTCTGCTTTCTTATTGTCCTTGCCAAAAATTTGTATATCGCCGCTCTCTTTTCTAATTAAATTCATAATCATTTTGATCGTCGTACTTTTCCCAGCACCATTCGGTCCGACAAATCCCATAATATATCCACGTGGCAGCGTAAAACTTATATTTTTCACTGCAAAATCTTGATATCTTTTACAAACGTTTTTTAGCTCTAACATTCCTTATTCCCCCTCATATAAACACGCAATCATCTGCTGTAAATCTTCAAGTGAAAGCTGCAACACTTTACTTTCTCTCACAATTTCTTCAGCCTTACTTTCCAATAAACGTAAGCGCTGTTCTTTTAATAGTTCATTGTTTTTACGTGAAACATAAGTCCCCTTCCCAGCAACAGTTTCTATATATCCTTCTTTTTCAAGTTCCTCGTACGCACGCTTCGTTGTAATTACACTAATTTGTAATTCCTTCGCTAAGCTACGAATAGACGGCAGTTGGTCTCCCCCCTTTAAACCACCATTTAAAATAAGCTGGCTTAATTGTTTCCTTATTTGTACATAAATAGGGTCTTGGGAAGAATTCGAAATAATAATATTCATGTTTTCCTCCAGTGTGTATATACTGTATATATCTTATATATACAGTATATACACACCATCCTATTTTTGGCAAGAAAAAAAGACCAACATTTTCCTGTTGGTCTTTCGTATATGTATCACTTTTCAAAGCGATCTAACATTTCGTCTCTCATTCCGAAACTAACAACCGCAATTCCTACATACATAAACAGAAGGAATGCCGGATGAACTGTATTGTACCAGCTGCTATCAACAATTAAATAAATCGTTAACGCCACAACAAGAACAAACGCTAAAATAAACATATAAAAGTGTCTTGTACTACCCATGATAAACTCCTCTCTACTCTCTGCACCATTCAACAGTATATTTTATCGAATAATTCGATATGACTCAAGGTTAACTTTCTTTTATGTAATCAAGTTCTACCTTTACAATGTCCTCACATGCTATTGAAATGATTGTTCCTTGTTTATCAATCGCCGTCACTTCTCTATTATCCATTACACGATGTGCTACTCTTTCTAACACTTTTCCTTGGTCTCGATAGCAAAATTCTTTTACATCTTTAATTGTTTCTCCATTTTCTAAATGGTATACCATTCTATAACATCGATATCCCACACTTTCACCCCCGCCTTGCTCGTTTTTTCACATATACATAAAAATGAGTAATTTTTGCCTCATCACATCTTCTTAATTTCAATAAAATTCTAACAAAAATAAATACTTTTATCAAACCGACTTTTTCAACAAAACTACCTATAAAACTACATCTTTACACAATTATGAAACAAAAAATATAAAGTTTTAACATTTTCTTCACTATTTCTGCATAAAGTGAAACTTTAATCAGTAGGGATTTTTGTTCATCCCCACTGATTATTAGCCTTCACCAATCGGGCATTTACGGACAGTTTATCTCCCACCTGGCTTCTTTGCACCAGCTAAGTTTTGAGTTGGGAGTTTTACTGTCCACAAATAGCGGGACAAATTCTCCAAACAAAAAAAGAACCCGCATGTAGCGAGTTCTTTTTTATTCTAATCAAACTTGTACAGGAGCAAGCTTTTCATAACGTAAAACAGGTTTACGAGCAGCCATCGTTTCGTCTAAACGTTTAATAACTGTAGTGTGCGGTGCTTCTTGTACAACTTCTGGATTTTCTTCTACTTCTTTAGCGATTTGAATCATCTTATCAATGAAACCATCTAACGTTTCTTTTGATTCTGTTTCTGTCGGTTCAATCATAATACATTCTTCCACATTTAATGGGAAGTAAATTGTTGGTGGGTGGTAACCGAAATCAAGCAGACGTTTTGCAATATCTAATGTACGTACACCAAGTTTCTTTTGACGACGACCTGATAATACAAATTCATGCTTACAATGTCTATCGAACGGAAGATCATAGAACGGCGCTAATCTTCTCATCATATAATTCGCATTTAATACAGCATACTCAGTTACTGCACGTAGTCCATCTGGACCCATAGAACGAATGTATGTGTATGCACGAACGTTAATACCGAAGTTACCATAGAATGGTTTCACACGCCCAATTGCTTCTGGACGATCGTAATTGAAGTGGTAGCCATTTTCCGTTTTCTCTAAAATTGGTTTTGGTAAGTACGGAATTAAATCCGCTTTCACACCTACTGGACCAGAACCTGGACCACCACCGCCATGCGGACCTGTAAATGTTTTATGAAGGTTTAAATGCACAACGTCAAATCCCATATCTCCTGGGCGCGCTTGGCTTAATACCGCATTTAAGTTTGCACCATCATAGTATAATTTACCGCCTGCATTATGGACGATTTCAGCCATTTCTAAAATATTTTCTTCGAATAGACCTAATGTATTGGGATTTGTTAACATAAGTGCTGCTGTTTCTTCGTTTACAACACGTTTTAAATCTTCTAAGTCAACAAGACCATGTTCATTCGATTTTACTGTAATTGTTTCAAAACCAGCTACAGTTGCAGATGCTGGATTCGTTCCGTGAGCAGAGTCAGGAACAATTACTTTCGTACGGTTAAAGTCACCATTTGCTTCATGGTAGGCACGAATTAACATTAAACCTGTCCATTCTCCGTGTGCACCTGCTGCTGGTTGTAATGTAACAGTATCCATACCTGTAATTTCAATTAAATGCTCTTGTAAGTCGTACATTAATTCCATTGCACCTTGTACTGTCTTTTCATCTTGAAGTGGATGAATATTTGCAAATCCTGCAAAACGAGCTACATTCTCATTAATTTTCGGATTATATTTCATCGTACAAGATCCAAGTGGATAGAATCCAGAATCCACGCCGTGGTTACGGTTTGAAAGTGCTGTATAGTGGCGCATAATGTCAAGTTCAGATACTTCTGGTAGCTCTGCATCTTCTACTCGAATATAATCGCTCTCAAATACATCTTCTAGTTTCACTTCTTCTACATCTAATTTGGGTAAGCTATATCCTACGCGTCCTTCTTTAGTCACTTCAAAAATAAGTGCTTGGTCTTGGTTCTTCATTGGATAGCCCCCATTTCGTTTACAAGTGTGTCAATTTCCTCTTTTGTACGAAGCTCAGTTACTGCTAACAGCATATGATTTTCTAATTCTTTATAATCACGGCCTAGATCATAACCACCGATAATATTCTTTTGTAGTAATGCGTCGTTTACTTCTTTCACTGGACGTTTGCAATCTACAACGAATTCATTGAAGAATGGTCCAGCAAATGTAGCTGTGAAGCCTTTCGCTTCGAATTGACGTTTTGCATATTGTGCTTTAGAAATATTTTGACGTGCCATTTCTTTCACACCTTGTTTTCCAAGTGCCGTCATTGCAACAGAAGCTGCTAATGCATTTAACGCTTGGTTTGAACAAATGTTAGATGTCGCTTTGTCACGACGAATATGCTGTTCACGTGCTTGTAGCGTTAATACAAATCCACGTTTACCATCTGAATCTACCGTTTGTCCGACAAGACGTCCTGGAATTTTACGCATAAATGCTTTCGTTGTTGCAAAGTAACCACAGTGTGGTCCACCAAACTGTGTTGGAATACCGAATGGTTGTGCATCACCGATTACAATGTCAGCACCGAATTTCCCTGGTGGTGTTAATGCGCCTAATGATAACGGATTTGAAGAAACGATAAATAATGATTTTTGTTGATGAACGATTTTTTCAATATCAGCTAACTTTTCAACTTGTCCGAAGAAGTTTGGATATTGAACGATTACACAAGCAACTGTATCGTCTACTTCGCTTTGTAATACGTCTAAATCTGTTACACCATCTTTATGATTAATTTCAACAACTTCTAGATGTTGACCTTTTGCATAAGTTTCAAGTACTGCTCTTGATTCTGGGTGCACTGCACTAGATACAAGAATTTTCTTTTTACGAGTATGGCCAGCCGCTAACATTGCCGCTTCAGCTAAAGCTGTACCTCCGTCATACATAGAAGAGTTTGCTACATCCATTCCTGTTAATTCACAAATCATTGTTTGGAATTCAAAGATTGCTTGTAATTCCCCTTGTGAAATTTCTGGTTGGTATGGCGTGTAAGCAGTATAAAACTCTGAACGAGAAATAACATGATCAACAATTACTGGAGCATAATGATCGTATACGCCTGCTCCTAAGAAAGAAGCATATTCTTTTAAATTAGCATTTTTACCAGCCATTTGAGATAGCTCTTTTAAAAGCTCTGGCTCTGATTTTGCTTCTTTAATTTTTAAATCCCCTTTAAAACGAACACTCTCTGGAATATCAGAGAATAATTCGTCGATCGTTTGAACGCCGATCGTTTGTAACATTTCTTTTTTGTCTTCTTCTGTCATTGGAAGATAACGATGCAACATGAAATCTACCCCTCTCCCCGTTACTTTGAACGTTTATAAAATGGTGTTGGAACAACTACTGCTTTGACGCGTTTATTACGAATTTCAATTTCTACTTCTGTATCAACTGCTGCGTATTTTACATCAATTAGTGCTAAACCAATGCTTTTCTTTAACGTTGGAGATTGTGTACCACTCGTTACTTCCCCGATTTTTTCTTCTCCTACAAATACAGGGTAATGCGTACGAGGAATACCGCGTTCGATCACTTCGATGCCGACTAATTTACGAGATGCACCGTTTTCTTTTTGCTCTTTTAACGTTTCTTTTCCAAAGAAATCTGCTTCTTTGTTTGGTTTTACCGCAAAGCCAATTCCTGCTTCAATCGGTGTAATATCTTTTGATAATTCTTGTCCGTATAACGGAAGTGTTGCTTCAAAGCGAAGTGTATCACGAGCACCTAAACCACATGCTTTTAAGCCCTCTTCTGCTCCAACTTCAAGAAGTTTCTCCCAAAGTTTTGCAGCATCTTCACTCTTACAGTAAATTTCGAATCCGTCTTCACCTGTGTAACCTGTACGAGATACAAGTGCAGGAATTCCATCTACAAGAATATCGTTTTTAAATTTAAAGAACTTAATTTCTTTCAAATCTTCTGACACAACTTTTTGTAAAATGCCTTCTGCTTTTGGTCCTTGAATTGCAAGCTGCGCAACTTCACTAGAAACATTGACTACTTTCGCATCGCCAATTACATGACTTGCTAACCATTCGTAATCTTTCTCGATATTTGATGCATTGATTACTAATAAATAGTCTTCTTCACCACGTTTGTAGATTAATAAATCATCTACTGTACCACCATTTTCGTAGCACATAGCTGTATATTGTGCGCCTCCTACCTTTAAGGTAGATACGTCATTTGTAACAACACGTTGTAAAAATGCTAAACTATCTACACCTTTTACCTCAACTTCTCCCATATGAGACACATCGAACAAACCTGCCGCTGTACGTACAGCTTCGTGTTCTTCTTTAATGCTTGAAAATTGAACTGGTAATTCCCAGCCACCAAAGTCGATTGTTTTCCCACCATACTTCGCGTATACATCAAATAACGGTGTACGTTGTAATGTAATCATGCTCTTTCCCCCTTATGCTCTGACAAATCAATAAAAGTTGCTTCCCATATCTAAACATTTTCATTCTGAAAAGATAGGATATACGGAATCTCACTATATTTTTTTATGAAAGCGTAAATAAAAAAGTACTTTCTTGGATAAAATACGAAAGATTCCACACATTTCACACCATTATCCTAACATCATTCGCTATATTTCATCAATATTCTAGCATAAAAAATAATTTAGAATTTTTCATTCTTAATCTTACTAAATACAACTTTTGAGATTTAATGCTTATTATTGTCTATCATATAGCCTTTAATAACGATAACAAAGCCTTCTTTCAAGGCGAATCATTATACATGTAAAAAATAATTACTTTAACTTATAAAAGGTGGGAGAGTCGTAATGAATGTTGATATTTCCGTAGATCGGACGTGGCAAAACAATTTTTTAAATAGAATTGAAGAAGATGGTCCTTGGACAAACTGGGATTTATACCATTTAGCTTATGAAACAGAAAAATCGTTACTTGTTCCTACTTTCGATGGACTACAAGCACCGAAGCACTTATCCCATTTCACACCGCTTCCTCATCAATTAGAAGTCGCTCAAAATGTTATTGAACAAATGAACGGTAAAGCGATACTAGCCGACGAAGTAGGGCTTGGAAAAACAATTGAAGCTGGACTTATTTTAAAAGAATATATGGTGCGTGGGCTTGTGAAAAAAGTACTCATACTCGTCCCAGCCTCTCTCGTGTCACAATGGGCATACGAACTAAATACAAAGTTTTTCATTCCAGCTGTAGCTCAAAAGAAAAGCTACTCGTGGGAGCAAGCTGACGTGATCGTATCATCAATTGATACTGCAAAACGTTCACCACATCGCGATATCGTTTTGAACTTAGAATATGATCTTATTATTATCGATGAAGCACATAAACTAAAAAATAATAAAACAAAAAACTATGAATTTGCACAGCGATTAAAAAAGAAGTTTTGTTTATTACTAACAGCTACTCCTGTTCAAAACAAGATTGATGAAATTTTCAACCTTGTTTCTTTATTAAAACCAGGACATTTGGGCAATCAATCCAACTTTGAAGAATACTACGCTTCAAAAAATCGTTCAGCCGAATCAGATGAAGACTTAAAAGCTCTCATTAACAAAGTAATGGTCCGAAATAGACGTCATAATACCGGAATTGATTGGCCGAAGAGGCATGTACGTACAATTTTTGTAGAGTTTAATAAAGAAGAGCAAGCTTTATATAATGCAATTGAACACTGGGGAGGACGAGATGCCTTCACATCTGCTTTCTCATCCTTAACATTAAAGCGCGAGGCATGTAGTAGCCGTGAAGCTGTGTACTATTCATTAAAAAAGCATGTAGAAAAACGTCAGAAAGAAAATGAACAATATATAAAAGATCCATATATTGATGTGCTAATGGACAATATTAATCATATTCCATTCAACTCAAAAGCAAATAAAGCTCTTGAGCTTATAAAAGAAATTGACGATAAAGTCGTCATCTTCACGGAATATCGAGCGTCACAAATGTACTTACAATGGTTTTTACAGCAGCACGGCATTTCTTCCGTTCCGTTCCGCGGTGGATTTAAACGCGGGAAAAAAGATTGGATGAAGGAACTTTTCCAAAAACACGCGCAAGTATTAATTGCAACGGAAGCTGGCGGAGAAGGAATTAACTTACAGTTTTGTAGCCATATGATCAATTATGATTTGCCATGGAACCCAATGCGTCTTGAACAAAGAATTGGACGTATTCACCGTCTTGGTCAAAAAAATGATGTTCATATTTATAACTTAGCTACAAAGCATACTGTTGAAGAACACATTTTGAAACTGTTATATGAAAAAATAAATTTATTTGAGCGTGTTATCGGTGAACTCGATGAAATTTTAACAAGAATTAATATGAAAAACATCGATGCGCATATTCAAGAAATTTTTGCGCAATCAAAAAGCGAAGGAGAAATTCGAATTAAGATGGAAAACTTAACATCTATTATCGACTTTGCGAAGCGAAATGAAGCTGAGGTGCAAGGCTATGCAGCAACATGAAATCCATAATTACTTAAACAATTTCTTTGAGGCGAATAACTGCGAAATTTTAGGACGTTCCCCTCACCTATTAGATGTGCAGTTAACAATTGAGATGGATAAATTATTAATGAACCGCCCTTTCTATTGGCACTATCTTGAAAAAACAGGAGGCGTACCGAATCCGATGCGCCTTACTCTTATTACAAATCCAGAAAATGAAGAAAACGATGGCGAACTTATTCACTACGGTTCACCACGACTACATCAAATTTTCCAGACAACGAAAGAATTAGGCTCTTACATACGTTTATATGAGGAAATAAAGCATAACGGGGCAACGCATACACCGCTCCATCCTTGGCTCGGTGTAAATATAAAAGTGTCTTATCAATGTGATCGAAAAAAAGACATCCTTCATTCCATTGGTATTCATCTCATCTCTGGAACAATGATGGCAAATTTTCATGAAACATTAACTAACATTAAACTTACACCGAAAATACCTGACTTTTGTTTTACGCTCTCTCCTATCATTAAGCCTCAAAGCGGCTTACAACGTATAGAGGACGCTTTAAAAAATATAATTGCAGAAGATGATCATGCGTGGGCGAAAGAAGCGAGGGTACGTTGGAATCACGATTTAGATCTTTTAAATCGTTTTTATGAAGATAGTGATGAACTTCCTGAAAGCTATGAAATTGAAAAACAAGCCTTGCAAGAACAATATGAACCACGTATTACAGTGCAAATTATTAACGGTGGCCTCTTTTATGTTACCGCTAATCATTTTCTATCTTAAAAAAGCTCCTTCCGTTTTTAGAAGGAGCTTTTTTTATTTATTTTCTATCCTACTCGCTATCGTCACTACGCTCTTGCTGTTTTTTCTGTGCCATACGTTTCTGCTGTGCACGATCCTTTGCGCTCACATGATTTGCATCAGTTGGAAGGTTTTCTTTCGAACGTCCAATTCCATTGCTCATCTTTCCCACTCCTTTTTACATTTTTCAAAACACATGTTTATTTTCAGCTAGAGTTACAATCCTTATACAAAAAAATAAGAGCAGCCATTGGCTACTCTTACTCACTCACATATTTTTGAAACATATCATGGATGCCTTTATTTACGAGGTTCGAGATCTGTTCGTCAGATTTATTCGGATAACGATCGCGCAATCTGATAGATGCCTTCACCATTAAATTTTCTAATACAGAACGGCCACCTTCTCCATAAATAATTTCAGCATACTTAACAAGCCTTCCATCCTCTACTGTTGCTGGATTATGATTGAAGAAAAATTTACTCATTGTTTCCACCTCTCTCTTTGATAACGTTTACATTTATATATTTTATTTATGTTATTTATTTCACAATATTGTATGCACGTATATTTAATTAGTTTCATTATAAAGCAACATATCGATAGTACATATGTGATTTTCCGTCCATTTTGTGAACAAACCAAAAATGAAAGCGTTTCCTTTATTATATACTAAAAAAACTTACTACGCTAGGGGCAATTTTTTCAATCTACTAATCCCTCAAAAATTGATATATTTTTTCTTTTCCAATCAAACCTTATACAATTTTCAGAAATTATATTATAAAATATATGTATGACTTAAGGAGGATTTGTATGAATCAAAATAAAAAAGCTATATTAGATCTTGTCTTTTATCTCGTAATCCCATTCCTCATTTGGAAATTTGCAAAACCTTATATTGATCCTTATTACGCGATGTTAATTTCCTCTGTTCCGGGGATTATTTATACACTGTATACCTTTAAAAAAGAAAAGCAGTTTAACGTGACAGGATTCTTTATTTTAATTACACTCATTTCTAATACGACGGTAGATTTATTATCTGGATCAGCTGAACGAATGTTGTGGAACGATGCGTATTATCACATCGTACTCGGTATTATCGTCATATGTACAATTTTTATAAAAAAACCACTTATGTTATATTTCGCAGCAGATATTGCAGCACTACAAGGGCATGACCGTGATAAAAGTCGTGAACTGTATCGTGATAGTCGTATATATCCAGCACTACAATATTTAACGCTATTTTTCGGGCTTCAATTTATATTAAAAAGCTTTTTAAAAATTTATTTCATCTCCGTTTTCGGTGTAGATGGCTACGGTGAAATGAGAGCGATTATGACTGCTGTCGGCTGGGGCATTTCAATTTGCATCGGAATAGGGTTCGTATGGGTGAACAATAAAATACATGCGGTTACTGAGGAAAAAGAGTCTGTACAGTAAATGAAAATCCCCTAGTATATAACGCTACTAGGGGATTTTCATTTTGCTAGGCATATGACTAAAAGTTAACTTGATTTTTTCCTTTTATTTTTTACGTTTCGATAAAATAAAGCTGCACTAAGCGGCATAACACCAAACCATTTATTTAAAAATGGCTCTTTTTCAGAGCGGCGTTGTTCTTTCTTTTGTTTACGATCTTCTTTTGGTGCATCCATATATGACACAAACTGCTGCGTCACAAAGCGAACATAATCATTAGTAGACATATTATCATCACCTCTACTTGATTAGTATGTCCACTTTTTTATTCATTAATCTTTTCCTTTAATTCATTCATAATTTGCTTTACTGACTTATTTGTCGTGTCGATATGAATATGTGCCTCTTCATAATACGCTCGGCGCGATTCGAATTTCGTTACAAATGCCTCTATATCTTTCTTCTGAAATAGTGGACGTGTCGTATCTTCACGAAGCCTTTCTGCAATTACATGCGGATCACAATATAAATACACGACAGTCCCGTTCTCTTTCATCCACTTTCGATTTTCCACTCGCTCAATAATCCCTCCACCAGTTGTAATGATTGCATTATGAACTGGTAGTGAACGTAACATCTCACTTTCATATTCTCGAAAAGTTATTTCGCCTTCTTCTGCAAAAATATTTCGAATTGCCTTCTCTTGCTTCTCTTCGATTTTTTGATCTGTATCTACAACATCCATTTGAAGTTCTTTACTTAACGCTTTTCCAATTGTTGTTTTCCCAGCTCCCATATAGCCGGTTATGTATATAGATTTCATTTTCTGTCCTCTCAATCGTCATGTATTAATTGTTATTATAACGAAAGATGCTACTTTGTTTAATAAAAAAACGTTTTGTTCTTCTTATACTAAGAAGAACAAAACGTAACATACTCGCTTTTACCTATAAGTACCTCTTCTCACCCACTGCGTTGCAATCCATTTCTCGCCTTTCGTTACAGGCGCCCCTCCGTGTAACGTAAGCTCATTTAGTGATTGATCTTGATAAAAATACTCAAAGTATACTGCCATTCCCTTTCTAGGGTGTACAGAAAGATTTAATTTCGGGAAGAACGTTTCTCCGCCTTCTTCTACATCATTTAAGTACATTACAAGCGTGCTAATACGATTATTAGCAGCTGATCTACTATGTTCCGCAAAATAATCATAGTGCGCTTTATATTGTTGATCCACTTCATAATTTAAAATGTGCAATCCTTCTCCATGCGTCACCGGAACATTCATGATAGATGAAATACGTTTTTCAATCTTCGAAGTAAGTTCATTCTCTTCCAAAAATGCGCCGCTACTTGTTCGGATATCATTTACATCACGTGCTGAACCAATTGTAGAACGTTTTATTTTATTTTTAGACATTTCAATTAATTCGTTGCATTCTTCGTCACTTATTACATTTCCTAATACGACGATAAGAGGTTCTTCGAATTTCGAAATAATTTGTATTTCCCTATCTTCTGTCATAATCGTATTTCCTTTATGATCAAAAATAGTTTGTTCTTTATTTTCACCTATTTGATTGTTATTTGTCATTTCCCTATTCTCCCTAAAAAAAATGATTGGATAGCATGAATATATCATATTCTTTCTACCTTTCTCTTTTTTGAGAAAATTTAAACTTTTGATCGTTATATTTATCCATTTCCCAAAAGAAATTGAAGCTCTTCACAATGGAAATTCATGGTTTTACTCAGCATACTTTACCTGTCATCCTTCTATCCAATCAAATATTTTCTCATCATTTTTTCTATACCGAAAGCTCACCGTATAGAAAATTCTTTGTTTTGTCTCGCACTGCAAAGAAACGAGAATCATATCATTTTCAAATTCGTACTTTCCACTCACTTTTCCCTTTGTATATGGAAAGAAAAAGGTACCATCTCTTTCTGTTTTCTGTAAGTCTACTTTTATATCTGCAATAGCTCGATTAATCAACTCTTCCACTAAAAATTTTTGCTCTATTTCAGTATAAAATTTTTTATCAGAAAGCAACATATTCGTTTCGTATACAAAAAAAGAGGTTAATAAAATTAAAAAAATGATTGTTGCTGGCATTGTAAATCCATCTTGTTTTTTCATTCCTTTATTTCCATTTCGCTATATCTTACAACTACACCTTCATGTATTTTCCCACTAGTATCTTTCATATTTATAAAGAACACATGAGGTGTTAGTTTGTACGAAACATTGCCAACCTTTTGTAATATAACTTCCCTTCCACGCATATTCACTTTTCTTATAAGATGATTATTCACTTTTTCATATATCACTTCATCCCCATTACGCAAACGGAAGCGTAAAATACTACCTTTATTTTCAAGGGCCATTATATGTTCCCCAAACGATACCTCACGAAACTCCAGTTGTACTTGGCCTAAAAACACATCCCACTCCCACTCATTTAATCCTTTTGAGTGTTTATTCTCCATTCCGATAAAATGAAGACTCGGTAAAAGTAAAAAGAACAGTGATACTAGAAACAAACATACGATCATTTCTATTAATGTAAATCCAACTTCTAATTTATTTTTCCTCCCACATAAAAACATTGTTCCATCATTCTTCCCTTCACATCTTTCCACATAGTACACACTTCACTTCCTCCCCAATATGTGTAATATACAAGTTCGTTTATAATTTTTTCTTTTACTCGCATTTCCTCATTCTCATACATATATAAAGCTGCTTCTTTTTTTAATAATACGAATGCCTTATAGCGGAGTTGTATATTTTTTCTTTCTTGCATGACCAATACTGTTTGCGGCAGTAGTACCGATACCGCCATCATTAGTATGCTTAACGATACAAGCATTTCAGCCATTATGGATCCTTTTTGATATTTCACGATACGTAAATCTCCCTCTTCCGAGCTGAAATACAATCTCATATTTATAACTTCGATACGAAAGTAAAATTGTACCACCTCTATTAATATTTCCGCTCGGATTATATGTCATCGGATTTGGAAATGTATGCAAATCAATTTGTATATCGTTACCATAGTCTCTCGACACAATAAAATGATTCGTACCCGACTCCTCAATGTAATACGTGTTTTTCTCTTTATACCACCGTAGCGTATAGTATTTCTGACGATTTATCGCTAATTGTTGCATATACAAAATATCATTTGAAAATTGGCTCAAAAATTGTTCGACTTTTTGTTTTTCATATAATGAATGAACATTAAAATACGTAATCATACTTAAGACAGAAATTACAAATAAAACGAGCAACATTTCTAAAAGAGTAAATCCTTTTTGTTTCACAATGTCCCGATTGATACTGTGCCATCATCTGAAATATGAATAGATTCACCATTCGGACACTTATGAGTTGTAATATATTTTTCGTCACTTAGCTCTTTTAACGAAGGAATTTTATTATGCTGTAATTGATATACCTGTATTTGCGCTTCTATAGATTTCACATAGGCTGCGCATCCTTTTCCTTGAACTGATGAGCGCTGCTTCACTACATTCGGAATAATTAATAGTAATAATACAGTTATAACAACCATAACTAATAACATCTCTAACAGAGTAAATCCTTCCTCATTCTGCATGTAAATGCCTCCTAAATGGAATTCATCATTTGAAACATCGGCATAATCATCGCTAAATACATAAGAACAACTATTCCTCCAATGCATGTAAATAAAATCGGTTGAATGATAACTAACATACGTTTCATTTTTTGTTCCATCTTTTCTATAACAAGATCGCTATAGTCCTCTAATTCAACTGCCAAATTACCGTTTGCTTGTCCATGCCTAATAATATAAGAAAGTTCTTTTTCGTAATAACCACTTTTAGCAATGATAGATTGTAACGATTCTCCTGCAATTAATTGCCGTTCAATTCGGGCCGCTTCATACTGAAAAAATCGATTATATTTTTGCTCCATCATTATTGTGAGTGCTTCGAGCACCGATAGTCCGCCGTACAATAAACCACTCAATTGAGTGGAGAAATAATGCGAATGCTTTAAAATAAGAAATACTTTTATGAGAGGAATACGAAGCATGATTTTTACCTGTTCAATATGTGGGAGTTTCCGAAAATAAAACAAATATACGCTACATCCAATAATAAAGATAAGAATACCGCTAATAATAATGTAAGGTATTCGTTTAATTGCACTTAAAATTTGTTCTGTAAATAGCGGCACTGTAGAACCAAATGAACTATACACCATTTCAACCTGCGGTAATAAGATGAGATTGAAAACAGCAAGCATAATCATTAAAAAGAATGCTAATAGCATAGGATACTGCATTATTTTCATCATATCTTTCCTATACTTATCCTTCTTATAAAGAAGTGCGCTCCCTTGTTGCAATGCAAAAGAAATATCACCATGTTTCTCAGCATAAAATAAATAACTTAACATCTCCTGATGAAACATTAATTGATGAAATGAATCGTGTAGACTTCTCCCCTCTTTTAATCCCTCAATCATATGCTGTAATTGTACTTTCTTTTCTATGGGTAATTGAAATCGTAAAAATTCTAGTGCCTGCAAAAGGGAGTATCCTTTTTCTAATAGTTCTCCTAATCGTTTCAACAATACTAATTGCTCACTTAAACTCCATGTTTTCTTAAACATAAACATCTTCTTCTAAAAATCCTAAAGCATACCCTTTTCGTATCGAAGATTCTAATGTTTCATGTTTGTACGTAACACATTCTCCGTTCGCTTCTTTAATCGCTTGTTGCAAATCATATCCATCTAACAACTCGTAAACGCTTGCTTGTCTTACTTGCCGCATTGATTTACATAAAATTGAGCACTTTCCTCTGCAAAATGGACACTTTAATTCAACAAGTCGCTGTGCAGCTACAGCCAATAAAGCTTGTTCAATTTCTTGCCTCGTTATGCCATAATCCATAAATCTGAGTATCGCTCCTTTCGCATCATTCGTATGCAGGGTCGTCATTACTAAATGTCCAGTTAAACTTGCTCTTACAGCTATTTTTGCTGTTTCTTCATCTCGGATTTCACCAACTAATATAATATCTGGATCATGGCGTAAAATAGCCTTTAGTCCAGCCTCATATGTGATACCTGCTTTTTCATTTATTTGAATTTGTAATAAATCGTCTTTTCTTTTTTCAACTGGGTCTTCAAGTGTTACAATTCGACGTGTTTTCCTTTTTCTAATTACCTCTAATAATGCATACATTGTCGTTGTCTTCCCAGAACCAGTCGGTCCAGTAAATACGAGTAGACCATGTGAATAACGTAAAAAAGAGAGGAGTTTTTCCGCCGTACTTGGAAATAACGAAAGATGAGATAACGGCTGCACAGATGCTTGTAAATGAAGGCGAATCACGAGACTTTCTCGATATACAGTCGGAAGTGTTGAAAGACGTAAATACACTTCTTGTCCATCAATTTGTAAATACAATGAACCATTTTGTGGCTTCCGCCTCTCTCCTATATCCATGGATGCCAAAAATTTAAAGTGCGAAACAAGTTTTTCTCCAAACTCCTTTTCAATACATTGTTTCGTAATTAAATCTTTTCCTATACGTAGCTGAACCGCTACATCCTTCTGCCGGGGCACAATATGTAAGTCCGATGCTTGTACCCTACACGCTTCTTTCAAAATTGTATTCGCAAAAATTTCAATTCCATTCATCATTTTCCCTCCTCACTATGTATATAGCATAAAAAAATGCACAATAAAAATTGGGACTTTTGTATTTTCACCTGAATAAAAAGGAAAATTATGTTTGTGAAATTATGAACAATTTCCGAATTATTGTCTGAAATTACCTATATGGAAGTTTATCTGTATTATAATGTTATTATCTTGGATAAAGTGATAAAGGTGGAGATCCTAATGGAACAAGCTTTAAAAATTACAGGTGTATTATCTGACCCAACTCGTTATTACATTTATAAATATATTTCTCAAAAACATAGTTACGTAACTGTACAAGAAATTGCAGATGAGTTTGACATTCATCCAAACGTAGCACGCTTACATTTATCTAAATTAGAAGATGTTCATATGCTTAAATCTGAAACAAAGAAAACTGGAAAGGGTGGAAGACCAAGCAGATTATATGTATTATCTGATGATGTTATCCAATTGCAATTTCCATTCCGTGATTATCAATTATTAGCAAAAATAGCGTTCAATTCTCTTCTTAGCCTTGGAGCTGCTGGTGAAAAAGCGCTATACGAAACAGGAAAACAATTCGGAGCAGAATTAATGCAACAACATATGCACCGCTTAAATGTGAGTGAAGAAGACTTAACAGTAGAACAAAAAGTTCAAATTGCAAAAGAAGCTTTCTCAACAGCTGGTTTATCACCTGCATTTGAATTAAGTGCAGATGGAACAAAAATTTTCTATGATGTACACAATTGTCCATTTAAAGAAGTTGCTGTTCATCACCCAACTGAAATTTGTAATATGCATGGGGATATGATGAAAGGGATTTTTGAAATCCTATTCCCTAACATGGAATTAACACGAAATGATAGTCTACTAGATGGATGTAAATCTTGTAATTATAAATTAACAATTTAATTTCTCATATAAAAAGAAGCCAATTATAATTGGCTTCTTTTTATATGAACGAATATTTACAATAGTAAGAAAAATAAACTATAATGAGGAGAGGTTTACTTTTTCTAGAAAAGGAGGGAGATGGCATGGAGCGCATGTTTCGCGTTCTCGGCTTTTGGACTGGAATTTTCTCGGTTATGTTTTACGTAGGGGATATGCAACAGGCTGCACTACTATTTTTAGGACAAACAGGTTTCTTCGTACTTTTAAGTTATTTAAAATTAACAGAGCGTATGTATATATACGTATTTGGGGCCTACTTAACTGTTTTCTTCATAGGATTTACATACTACACGACGTTTTTACTTGTCCCTGGGGCTGGACATTAAAAGATGGCAATTTGCCATCTTTTTTTTAATCGCGGAATTTCCTAGTTGACTTATAGGTTTTATTACCTTATATTCTATATAACAGATTGGAATTAGGGGGAATCAACATGAATACACTGCTTGTCGGAATTAACGTTGCAGTCATGCTCATTTTAGTCGGCGTATTATATTATATGCAACGTAAGCATGTATCTTTTAATAAACGTGTATTTACTGCTTTAGGAGTCGGAATTTTATTTGGTCTTATATTACAATTTATTTATGAGCCTACTTCTAAAGTAATTATTGAATCAAATACTTGGTTTGGCTTAATCGGTAACGGTTATGTGAAATTGCTTCAAATGATCGTTATGCCACTTATTTTAGTATCTATTATTTCAGCCTTTACAAAATTACAATTAACGAAAAATCTTGGTAAAATCAGTGGCCTTATTATCGGAATTTTAATTCTTACTACAGGAATTGCTGCAGCTGTCGGAATCGCTGCAAGTGCAGGATTTGATGTATCAGCAACAGGCCTACAACAAGGTGATGCAGAATCTGCTCGTCTGAAACTAGTTGAAGAAAGATTTACTTCTATTGAAAAGACAACAATTCCAGACAAATTATTAGAGCTATTACCTACAAATCCATTTCTTGATTTAACAGGTGCTCGTCCAACATCAACAATTTCTGTCGTAATATTTGCAGCCTTTATCGGCATTGCCTTTATAGGTGTAAAACGAAAATATCCAGAACAAGCAGAGTTATTTAAGAAGATGCTTGATGCTGTATATGCAATCGTAATGCGTATGGTAACATTAATTTTACGCCTTACTCCATACGGCGTATTAGCTCTTATGGCAAAAACAGTTGCTGGTAGCGATATAAATGCTATTTTAAAACTTGGTAACTTCGTGTTAGCGTCTTACGTAGCACTTATCGTAATGTTCGTTATTCACTTATTATTAATTGCTCTATCTGGTTTAAATCCAATTCAATATTTGAAAAAGGTATTCCCTGTATTAACATTTGCATTCACATCTCGCTCTAGTGCTGGCGCAATGCCATTAAATATTGAAGCGCAAAAAGAAAAGCTTGGTATTTCCGAAGGGATTGCAAACTTCGCAGCTTCATTCGGAGTATCTATCGGTCAAAACGGTTGCGCAGGTATTTATCCAGCAATGCTTGCAATGATGGTCGCTCCAACTGTAGGAATTGATCCGTTACAACCACAATTTATTTTAACTTTAATCGCTGTCGTTGCTATTAGCTCATTCGGTGTTGCCGGTGTTGGTGGCGGTGCAACATTCGCAGCGTTAATCGTACTATCTACAATGAACTTACCAATTGGCATTGTCGCTCTTGTTATCTCGGTTGAACCATTAATCGATATGGGCCGTACAGCTCTTAACGTAAGTGGTTCTATGACAGCAGGTCTTATTTCTAGTAAATGGCTTGGTGAATTAGATCAAGATACGTACAATCAAGATGATACAAAAACTGGTGAAATTGCTTCATAATAAGAAAAAGACGCTAACATAAAACTGTTAGCGTCTTTTTTTACATCCCATCTTGAAAAGTATCACTCCAAGCATTCTTCTAGTTGCTCTTTTAACTCCTCCTCAATCTCATAATAAGAATAATCAACAAGTTCTCCTACTTTCTTACTCCCCCAAATTCTTGATTGAGTTAGCATTCCTAAAAAGATATTTTCGCATTTCCAAATTGGAATGATATAAAAGTCAATCATCTCACCTTCTTCATCTACTATCGCCATAGAAACTGATGAATAATACCCCGTTTCAAAGGGATCTTCTTTTTCTCTTTCGAATCCAATGTCTAATTCCATACTTTTCTCAATATATAAATGGGCATACTCTCTAAAAAGTTTAAGTGATATTCGCTCTATCTCCTTTTCCATACATTGAATTTTCTCTTTCAATTCCAATGTAAAATCTCGTTCTTTATACTTCATTTCCGTCTCCTTACACATAGAAAAAGAGAATACAATAACATATTCTCTTTTCTCAAATATATTTCATTATCTCACAGCCCGTCCTTTTCACAAATAACCATTCTGCTCGCACCATTTATGAAATTGTCCTACGTCCACTCCAACTAACACGATATCCTTTAGCTCGACATCAATACTTTGTTCTCCAATTATAATAGCGAAGTGTGGTTTTAATTGTTCTTCGTTTTTCTTTACAATTCCAATTCGGTTCCGATGCGGTCCATCTTTTATATATGCTTTTTGCCCTACAATATCAAAGTTCAAGATTCTCACCTCTTTTACTGCGCTCAAATTGGAAATACAATCTCCACCTCGGAAAATTTCCTTTCATTGCACTATTTCTCTATATATATGACGAAACAATAAAAGAGTCCTTCCTTCTTTACAATTATTTTTTCTTTGTTTCATTTTTATGATTGAAACGTAAAGTTTATAATAAAATACACTTGGAAGCGCTTTCTATGTAATTTTTTATGTTATAATATAAAAGTAGAACTTCGTAAAGAGGGTTAAAAAATGAATACAAAAATAATAAAAAAAGTAATTGACGCATTAAAAGTATATGGCTTTCAGGATGTATCATTCTGTGACAAAACGAAACAATTTTTATTTCATAACGAAACGGATATTATGAGCGGCTATGCAGAAATAACATATAGTAGTCAATTTGAAAAATTTAACGTACAAATTCATCCAATTGAAACACATCATCAAGCAGAGTTACAAGAGGTTGAAAGACATATACAAGCTTGTATAAGAAAAGTGGAATATTTAAACGCACTTCTTACTGGGCAGACAAAACTAGATGATAAAATTATTATTATGTAAAAAAAGAACGTGATATCCTCACGTTCTTTTTTCATTATACGTTCATCTTTTCCTTCAGTTGTAATCCTGTAATGGATTCTAATACATCCATCGCTTCTCCAAACGTCATATCAAAAATCGTCTTATCCTCTATGTATGGAAACTGTCTGAAACGCTTTTCTAACATCTTCACAGCATCTGATGTAAAGTTTGCACTATCAACACCAAATTCTGTTTCAAGAAGCACGATCCAATCTAACACATGAAAACCTAATCCATTTACGAATGAAATCAGTTTCTCTTCTGGTTGTGAAGATAAGAATACGTATCGCTCCATCTCACTGAATAGTTCTTCGCCTAAAATTTCTGCTAATTCATCATCATGTTCGCGTTCAATAATATCTTCATATCCGTAATCATCAGTAAGCTCTTCTACTTCTTCACTATCTGCAAAAAGCAATTGACTAAGAAGCGCATCTCTCTTAAATTCACTCTTTTGTACCACTTCTAAAAAACTTGTTTCCCAACCATTTTCTAATTTCATATTATATAGCTCCTTTATATACTTTCCTTATCATCACTGTACCCAAAAGATTATCTTTATAACCTTTTAAACATCCACATTATTCATAACGTGAGCTACAAACTCTTTTGCATCCCCTTCAAAAATATGTACTTCTGGCAAATGGTAAAATGTTGTTTGCAGCGAATTTCCTTCATGATACATATATATTTTTTTCTCTAGTGCAATGGCCATTCCAAACTCTGTATGACTTCCATTTCCACCATCTAATATAAATAAAAAGACATCGGCTTCCTTTATAGCATTCTTTTCCGCCTCACCAATTTCTCTTAATTTTTCTTGGTTAACTGCTCTTTCGTTTTTTGTCCAATCATATGTATGGTGCCATCCTGCTTCTTTTAACTGGCCTGATACAAAACGAACAATGTGTTTATTTTGAAATCCCGATGCTATATAAAATTTCATTTATGTTCATCCTTTAAATCTGTATGGGGAAACTCCTTTTAGCGTTACTTGCTATAGATATAATAAAGAACGACATCCAAAAAAAATCCCCATCTTTAGAACTTATTTGCGTTTAAATGATGGGTTGCTTCATGGTCTTCTTTTGTTTTTTGTTTTTTATAACTTTCATCAGCTAACATTTCTAGTTCTGCTGTTATTTCTGATTTTTCAAGCTCTCGTTCTTGCGAAAATTTCCTTGAAATATAAACAATCACACTACCAACGTACAACACAAAGCATATAATAAGTGCAGTATTTTCATAGAGACTTAGCTCCAACACAGTCACTCCTAATCCATTCGTATTTTCACGCTTAATCAATTGGAATTTCCCTACTAACCATTTGTTATTGTAACATAAAAATATCAATTCTTGGAATCTTTCATCCTATTAAAAAAGACATGATTGTATAATCATGCCTCTGAAATATGTTTAATAATAGTTTTAATCGCTTCTTCTCCATTGTATTTCTTTAATGCCCTTTTATACACCTCATTATTTTGATCTAACTCTTCGACATGCTTTATAAGAGAATTCATAGTAACATCTTCTTCGTACAATACTGAGGCATAACCTTGTTTTTCGAAGGATTCTGCATTTAAAATTTGATCTCCACGACTAGCAAATTTTGATAAGGGAATTAAAACCATTGGCTTTTCTAATGTTAAAAACTCAAAGATTGCATTGGATCCCGCACGTGAAATAACAAAATCTGTTGCCGCTAATATGTCTGGTAACTCCTCATGGATATATTCAAATTGTTTATATCCTTCTTTATTTTGTAAGCTTTCATCAAGATTACCTTTTCCGCAAAGATGAACAATTTGATACTTTTTAAGAAGTTTTGGTAACGCTTCTCGAACTGTTTCATTGATTTTCTTCGCACCCAAACTTCCACCCATAATTGTAATAACCGGCTTTTTACGTGAAAAACTTAAAAACGCTAAACCTTTTTCACGATTTCCCTTTAGCACTTCTTCACGTACAGGAGCTCCCGTATATATTACTTTTTCTTTCGGTAAATGTTTCGCTGCTTCCTCAAATGTAACAAATATTTTCGAAGCAAAACGGAGCGCAATTTTGTTTGCTAGTCCTGGTGTCATATCGGATTCATGCAATAAAACTGGCACTCTATTTAACCATCCTCCAATTACGACTGGTACAGATACGAAACCACCTTTTGAAAAAATTACATCCGGTTTTAGTTTTCGAATCCTTACATACGCATCCATAACCCCCTTCATTACAAGAAAAGGATCTTTTATATTTTTCAAATCAAAATAACGACGTAGCTTTCCACTCGCAATACTATAGTACGGAATGCCCTCTTTTTCTATAATCGCTTTCTCAATCCCTTGATGAGAACCAATATAAGAGATATCCCAATGCTGTTCTTGTAAATATGGAATGATGGCTAAATTAGGTGTTACATGCCCTGCCGAACCGCCACCTGTAAAGACTATTTTCTTCATACGTCTCCCCCTTCTACACTATAGTACACTAAAATACCTTGCCTCAGGGTGAGAAAATACCATAGCCGTTACTGATGCTTCTGGTTCCATCATGAATCCTTCCGTTAATGAAATACCTATTTCCTCTGGATGAATTAGACGGAACAATTTTTCTTGATCCGCAAGTTCTGGGCATGCTGGATAACCAAATGACACACGTATTCCTCTATATTTCGTACGGAAACGCTCTTCCATCGTCAGTTCAGGTGAATCTGGAATGCCCCAGCGGTCACGAATGAGCATATGTGTTTTTTCAGCAAGCCCCTCTGCTAATTCAAGCGCTAACGATTGAATTGCATGACTGCGTAAATAATCTCCCTTCGCCTTCCACTCCTCAGCAATATCCCGAACTCCTTCCCCAACAGTAACAGATAAGAAAGCGACATAGTCCATCTCATCTCCAATAGGGCGCAAATAATCACCTAAAGTACGGTATGGTGCTTTTCCTTGTCTAGGAAATGTGAAACGCTCTATTACGCGCGTATGATCTTCTGGATCATATATTACGATGTTTTGTCCATCGCTTTGCGCTGGGAAAAATTGATACACTGCTTTCGGTTTTAACCAAGATTGTCCTTCCACCAATAATTCGTCTATTAAATCATTTAATTCGTGCGCTCTTTTATCCCCCTCTTTCAAAAGCTTCTTCACATTTCCTTTTAATCCAAGGTGATGTCCAAGTAACATTTGTCTATTTAAAAATGGGGCAAGATGTGAGACAGGAACATCTCGTAATACAATTCGTTTTGTTGAATCAGGCACCATAACCTCTGATTTTGGTAATGGCTCAATTACTGCTGGAATTTCCACTTTCTTCTCTTCTTTTTTTACGATATGAAGATGACGTTCTTTTTTATCCTGTTTCATCTTCTCACGCTCTTCTTCTTTTTGAAGCTTATTAATAATATCAAGACCTGTCATCGCATCGCTCGCATAACATACGAGCCCTTTATACGATGGAGAAATACGATTATCTGTAAACTTTCTCGTTAACGCTGCACCACCAACAACAATTGGAATATCAATATTCGCCGCTTTTAAATCCTCAGCAGTTGTTACCATTTGTTGTGCTGATTTTACTAGCAAGCCAGAAAGACCTATAATATCAGGTTTTTTTTCTTGCACTTCTTGAACGATTCGATCCGAACGAACATTAATTCCTAAATTAATAATCTCATATCCGTTATTTGATAAAATAATTTCAACAAGATTTTTCCCAATATCATGTACGTCCCCTTTAACGGTCGCTAATAATACTTTTCCTTTTTTCGCACTATCGCTAGATTCCATATGCGGCTCCAAATAACTTACAGCAGCTTTCATACTTTCAGCACTTTGCAATACTTCAGCAACTATAAGTTCATTATTATTAAATAATCGTCCCACCTCATCCATTCCTGTCATAAGTGGACCATTAATAATATCCAAAGGTTTTCTTCCCTCTGTCAGCGCGAGACTTAAATCTTCATGTAATCCTTGCTTTGTACCTTCTACAATATAGTTGGCTAGTCGCTCATCAAGCGTTAATGTTTCTTGAACAACAACCTCTTTCTTTTTAGCAACACGATAAAAATTCGTAAATTCTTCTAACGTCTCTTTCGTCGTTTCAAATAATAATGCATCTGCAAGACGTTTTTCTTCCTCTGGAATTGACGCATAGCGCTCTAATTTCTCAGTATTAACAATCGCATAATCTAATCCTGCTTTCGTTGCATGATATAAAAAGACAGAATTTAACACTTCACGTCCAGCTGGTGGTAAACCAAATGATATATTACTCACACCTAAAATCGTTAAACATTCTGGTAACGCTTCTTTAATAAGTCGAATTCCTTCTATCGTCGCTGCCGCTGAACCGATGTATTCTTCATCACCTGTCCCTACTGGAAATACAAGTGCATCAAAAATAATATCTGACGGGCGTATACCATATTTCGTCGTCAATAATTCATAACTTCTTTTCGCAATTTCTAGTTTTCTTTCAGCACTTACTGCCATACCATCTTCGTCAATTGTCCCAACTACAATTGCGGCACCATACTTGCGAAGCAGTGGCGTTACCTTTTCAAAACGCTCTTCTCCATCTTCTAAGTTAATAGAGTTAATAACAGCTTTCCCTTGAATATAAGTAAGTGCTCTCGCCATTACATTTTCATCTGTTGAATCAATCATAATCGGTACTTTTAACACTTTTGTAACTTCTGATAAGAATTTTTCCATATCTTCTATTTCATCACGGTCAGGGTCTGCCATACAAATATCAATAATATGAGCATTTTTCTTCACTTGTGCTCTTGCCACTTCAGCAGCCTCTTCAAATTTACCTTCTGCCACTAATCGTTTAAATTTACGTGACCCTATAACATTCGTTCTTTCACCCACAAATAACGGTCTCATAGACTCATCATATTGCAGCGCCTCTAATCCACTAATTCCATGTCCGGCTCGTTCATTTTGCTCACGCGGTGTAAGAGATGCTAGCGCTTCTTTCATTGCTCTTATATGTTCTGGTGTTGTGCCGCAACAACCACCAATAATATTAATCCATCCTTCTTCAGCAAATCGCTTCACTTTTTCAGCGAGAGAAGATGGAGATTCATGATAATGTCCATCTTCATCAGGAAGACCTGCATTTGGATAACAAGAAATGTAACACTCCGATAAATCAGATAAAGAACGAATATGGTCTCTCATAAACTCCGGACCAGTCGCGCAGTTTAATCCAACAGATAATGGCTTCATATGTTCTACGGATAAGTAAAAAGCCTCAATTGTTTGCCCAGCCAGAGTCGTCCCCATCGGCTCAATCGTCCCAGAGATCATAATAGGAACAATTTTATTTAGTTCTTCAAAAGCAGCTTGAATTCCAATATAAGCAGCTTTCACATTACGCATATCTTGACTCGTCTCAACGAGTAACACATCAACTTCGCCATTTAATAATCCCCTCGCCTGCCTAGTATAAGCTTCTATTAGTTCTTCAAATGTAACTCCTCCTGTAACACTAATTGCTTTCGTTGTCGGTCCCATCGCACCTGCAACATATACTTCATTCCCACTTTCTTTAACAGCTTGTTTCGCTAATCGTGCTGCCTTTTCATTTAGTTCTTCATCTAAATGAGACAGCTCATAATCACTTAATACGATATTTGTCGCCCCAAATGTATTTGTTTCAATAATGTCAGCTCCAGCTTCAATATAAGCTTTATGAATCTTTAAAATAACATCCGGCCTTGTTTCTACTAAATATTCATTACAGCCCTCGTACTCTTCTCCTCCGAAATCTTCCGCAGTTAAGTCCTCTTGTTGTATCATTGTCCCCATTGCACCGTCTAATATTAAAATGTTATTTTGTAATTTTTCTTCTATACACTTCATCCATTAATACCTTCTTTCACTTCTTGCTTTTCTCTCACATATTTAACAAGATGTTCTGTAATTTCATATTTTAGAAATGGTGTAATTAAATAGATACCGTTAAAATATTTCATCGCTGCATCGATCAACTCTTGTGAAATACGAATCCCTTCCTCGATAGCTGCCTTTTTCGTTTCGTGTCCATCCATTCTCTCTCTTATTTCTTCAGGAAGAGTAATACCCGGCACCTCAAAATGGAGAAAGTCTGCATTCCGCTTACTTACTAATGGCATAATTCCAATAAAAATAGGTTGTTCCAAATGTTTTGTTGCTTCATATACTTCTTCTATTAAAGCAACATCATATATCGGCTGTGTTAAGAAATATTCAGCCCCAGCATCTATTTTTCGTTCCATTCGCTTTACCGCTGCTTTTAAATGCCTTACGTGAGGATTAAAAGCACCTCCGACTGAAAACCTTGTTGCCGGTCCAATGGATTTCCCTAAAATGGAACGTCCATCGTTCATTTCTTTAATCATTTTAATTAACTCTATAGAGGACAGATCATATACAGAAGTTGCTCCCGGAAAATCACCAACGCGCGCTGGATCACCAGTTAAAGCTAATACTTCCTCCATACCTAACGCTGATAAACCTAGTAAATGAGATTGTAGTCCAATGACGTTATGGTCTCTACACGTTAAATGTGTCAATACTGGAATATCGTGCTTCGTTAATAGTGCGCCCATTGCCATATTCGAAACACGAGGCGATGCTAATGAATTATCTGCTAGAGTAATAGCGTCTGCTCCCGCTCTTTTTAACGCTCTTGCTCCTTCAAAAAACCGCTGTGTATCTAACGTTTTCGGCGGATCTAATTCCACTACAACTGTCGTTTGTTTTTTTGCCTTTTCCGCAAGAGTAACCTTTGCCTTCGAACGCTTCTCGTGTGTATGAACTACTTTCGGTCTTTGAATTGTGTCTTTTTCTATTACAGGTGTAACATTCGCAACAGCGCGCTTCATACTTTGAATATGTTCTGGAGTCGTACCACAACAACCACCCAATAACCGAATACCTTGCTCAATAAATTTTGGTGTCATCGCTTCGAAATAAGCTGGGCTTCCCTCATATACGTAACGCCCCTCCACATAATTTGGGAGACCTGCATTTGGGTATGCTGATAAATAGCCATTCTGCGGAATCGATATCATTTTGAAAGCTTCCGTCATATGAAGTGGCCCTAGTTGACAGTTCAATCCAACAACATTTGCACCGTAATCTATAAGCTGCTTTAATATTTCATTGACATCATTTCCATTTTGAGTCGTACCTGCTTCATGTAACGCTACTTGAGCAACAATCGGAATATTCGTTTGCTTACGCAATACTTTAACGGCATGAAGTAATTCAAATTCATCGTAAAAAGTTTCTAATAGTAATCCATCAACCTGTTCTTCTAGTAAAGCACCTGCCTGTTCAAGTAGCATAAATTCTCGCTCCATATCAGTCGTTGTGACAGCTCCGATATGTTTCATACCACCGATTGTTCCTAAAATTGCATTTCTGTTTGTAACAGATGCTTTCGCAAGCTTCACTGCCGCTTTATTAATCTGAACAACTTGATTTTCTAAGCCATACATACGTAATTTCGCCTCATTTGCTCCATACGTATTTGTTTGAATCACATCTGCACCAGCAGCTACATATTGTTTATGAATCGATATAATTAGGTCTGGATCAGATACATTCAATTCTTCAAAACTACTTTGCAAACCATGTGAATGTAATAACGTTCCAACCGCACCATCACCTATTACAATTCCTTTTGATAATAAATCTAGTAATTTCACGAATCTCCCTCATTTCTATCAATATAAAAACCCCCTCTTCACTTTGAAGAGGGGGACATAATTGTTCCGCCTCTTATTATGCAAAACATTCGTTTTGCAGGTATTAGCACCGTTTCAAACATTTCGTTTGAAGGTTGCCGGGTTTCACAGGGCCTTTCCCTCCACCGCTCTCAATAAGAGTTGTCTTTATTATTTTATTTATGTAGCTAAAAGGAAATGCGTTCCCCTTTTAACAATGTTTGTTAATTTTTTATAAATTTAGCATGCACAAATATAAAAGTCAATGACACTTGCGGAAAAATAAAAATTATTTAAAATAAAGTTGCAATTCAATTAACTTTTGTTGTAAAGTTAAAAACATAATAAAAATTTCATACGAACATTCTTATCTAGAGAGGTAGAGGGACTGGCCCTATGACGCCTCAGCAACCATTAACATTTGTTAATAAGGTGCTAATTCCAGCAAATTGTGAAAGATTTGACAGATGAGAAGAAGACTCTATTCAATCCGAAAGCCTTCTTCTTAGAAGGCTTTTTTTATTTTATATTCAACTACTGGTTCAATTTAAAAAGGAGGAATTTTTACATGTCAACTATCGAAACAAAACTAGCACAAATCGGAAATCGTAGCGAAACTACAACAGGAACTGTTAATCCACCCGTTTATTTCTCAACCGCTTATCGTCACGAAGGACTTGGTAAATCTACCGGCTTTGACTATTCACGAACTGGAAATCCAACTCGTGGTCTTTTAGAACAGGCAATCGCAGACTTAGAATATGGCCAACAAGGTTATGCCTGTAGTTCAGGTATGGCAGCTGTTCTCCTCGTCCTTTCATTATTCCGTTCTGGAGATGAACTTATTGTATCCGAAGATTTATACGGGGGAACGTATCGCTTATTTTCCGAACACGAAAAAAAGTGGAATGTTCGATGTAGATACGTAAATACACAATCTATTAAACAAATTGAGCAAGCTATCACAACTGAAACGAAGGCTATTTTCATAGAAACTCCGACTAATCCATTAATGCAAGTTACTGATATTGCCGCTGTCGCAACTGTAGCGAAAAGACACAGACTACTTCTTATCGTAGACAATACATTCTACACGCCTTATATACAGCAGCCATTAACAGAAGGTGCTGACATCGTACTTCATAGTGCAACGAAATATTTAGGTGGGCATAATGATGTATTAAGCGGACTTGTCGTTGCAAAAGGAAAGGAACTTTGTGAGGAAATCGCTCATTATCATAATGCCTCCGGTGCTGTCTTAAGCCCATTTGACTCATGGCTATTAATTCGTGGTATGAAAACTTTAGCGCTTCGCATGAAACAACATGAAGAAAATGCGAAAGCAGTTGTTGCTTATTTAAATGATGAGGATGGTGTGACAGATGTCTTTTATCCAGGGAGAGGCGGTATGATTTCATTCCGACTTAAAGATGAAGCTTGGATTAATCCATTCTTACAATCTTTATCCTTAATCACATTTGCCGAAAGTCTTGGTGGTGTAGAAAGTTTAATGACTTATCCAGCAACGCAAACACATGCTGATATTCCAGAAGAAATCAGAACGGCGAACGGTGTATGTAATCGTCTTCTTCGATTCTCCGTCGGCATTGAAAACAGCAATGATTTAATTCAAGACTTAAATCAAGCCATTAAACTTGTAAAAGAAGGTGTGAGAATATGAGTTATTCTATAGATACACTCTTACTACACAACCAATATAAACACGATGCACAAACAGGAGCTGTTAACGTTCCCATTTATAACACATCAACATTTCACCAGTTTGATGTAGATACTTTTGGCAAATACGACTATAGCAGATCTGGAAATCCAACTCGTGAAGCTCTGGAAGATATCATTGCTTTATTAGAAGGCGGAACAAAAGGATTCGCCTTTGCCTCAGGCATTGCAGCGATTTCTACTGCTTTTCTCCTTCTTTCACAAGGCGATCACGTTCTCATTTCAGAAGACGTATACGGAGGCACTTATCGAATTATAACTGAAGTACTCTCCCGTTACGGTGTTTCACATACATTTGTTGATATGACCAATTTAGAAGAAATAAAGCAAAATATTAAATCGAATACGAAACTCTTTTATGTAGAAACACCATCTAACCCACTTTTAAAAGTAACAGATATTCGCGAGGTTTCTAAACTCGCAAAATCTATTGGTGCTCTTACATTTGTTGATAATACTTTTTTGACACCATTATTCCAGAAGCCACTTGATCTTGGCGCCGATGTCGTTCTTCATAGTGCTACAAAATTTATTGCTGGTCACAGTGATGTTACTGCCGGATTAGCGGTCGTAACAGATGCCGAACTCGCTCAAAAGCTTGGATTTTTACAAAATGCATTTGGCGCTATTTTAGGACCTCAAGATTGTTCTCTCGTACTTCGCGGTCTAAAAACATTACATGTACGTCTTGAGCACTCAGCTGCAAATGCCAATAAAATTGCACACTATTTGCAAGAGCATGCTAAAGTACAAAATGTCTATTATCCGGGATTACAAACACATCTTGGATTTAATATTCAACAATCTCAAGCAACGTCAGCTGGAGCGGTCTTATCGTTTACTTTGCAGTCAGAAGATGCACTCCGCCAATTTTTATCAAAAGTAAAATTACCTGTTTTTGCAGTGAGTTTAGGAGCTGTCGAATCGATTCTTTCCTACCCAGCTAAAATGTCCCACGCCGCACTGTCGCAAAAAGCTCGTGATGAAAGAGGTATCTCTAATTCATTACTTCGCTTATCAGTCGGTCTTGAAAATGTTAACGATTTAATATCCGATTTTGAAAATGCCCTCTCTTATGTAGAAGAACCTGTAAATGCGTAGAGAGAAAAGAAGATATGAGATTAAGTTTTCATATCTTCTTTTTATGCGGTTTAGTATATTCTTTTTAGTGTTTTTTCTTTTTGTACTCAAATTTTTTTGGCTTCTTCAACCATCCTCCTCGTTAGTCTAATGAGGGGTAGCGTCAGGAAAATGCGGATTTACAACGCTAAGGAAATATCACTTATTAAAAAAAGCCGATTCCTGGTCTTATCCCTGTCAAGTAGACAGTATTAAAAAGACTAAGCAGCCATCGAGATTCGATATTCTATCGGAGCTCGA